>JBFGZQ010000012.1:0-112548 GCA_041586735.1 Motiliproteus sp. | reverse complement strand
TTGCGAGTGTGGAAGCTCGCATGATCGTGATACGAACGCTGCTATGAATATTTTAGCAGCGGGTCGTAGGTCTCTGGTCGCGGCTGGGCATAGCCGTCTTTCGTAGGAATCCCCGCCCTTCAGGGCGGGGAGGATGTCAACCTGTTTCTCAAGCAACTTGGTACGGAGATGTATGCGGATAGGTAGTCAAACACTTGCCAGACTGGCACCATGATCGTCTTTCACCTGTAGAGATCGATCATGACCGATTCTTTGTATATCCCCTGCCCTAGCTGCGATGGCCTCAATCGTATTCCGGAATCCCGACTGGGCGACCAGCCAAAATGCGGCCGCTGTCATCAGCCCTTGTTTCAAGCCAAGCCGGTTGAACTCAGCGGCGCTAATTTCCACAAACAGGTTCAGCAGAGTGACCTTCCGGTGTTGGTCGATTTTTGGGCACCCTGGTGCGGCCCTTGTAAGATGATGGGACCGGCGTTTCAAGCCGCTGCGCAGACGCTGGAACCTAATATCCGGCTGGCGAAACTCAATACCGAAGCTGAGTCCGCACTCAGCGCTCAGTTCGGTATCAGAAGCATCCCCTCATTGCTACTGTTCCAGAAGGGTCGAGAGGTCGCGCGGCAGGCGGGTGCGATGAATCAGACAGATATCGTCCGCTGGGTGCGGAGCCAGATCAAACCCTGATACAGGGTGTTAGCGCCGCTCTTGCTTGTCAAGGCAGTAGCTGACGCAGGGTCAAACGGTCGCCTTTTTGAGTAAATTCGATGTGTTGCAAGGCACTCATCCCCAGCAGGATCTGCTGACCGGGCATATTGGGTAAAATAGAAGCTCGTACATCGAAGAGCTGGATATCGCCGATAGATAGTTGTTTGATTAGCGTGGAGTAAGCTTGAGTTCGGCCATTGGCGGTCAGTGCATAGTGCAGCTCTCCGCGGTTCAACCCCAGCGTTTGTTGCAGCCCACCGGGGATGGCGACCCTGGTGGCGCCGGTATCGATTAAAAACTGCACATTCTGGTGGTTGATGGTGCCAGCGGTCAGATAATGGCCTTGGCGATTACGCAGTAGCGTCACCTGAGCGACTCCCGCTGCGGTCTCAGTAAGGGGCGAGCTGTTCGGATTAATCCGGGCTTCTTGCCAATCACCCAACACCCAGGTCAGCAATGCCATCCCGATGATCCAGGCGATGATCATCATAGGCTTGCCAATTTTAGGCGCTAGGGGTTCTGCACTCATGGGCTGTTTAACTATTCCAGGTAGAATCTGATGGACGTAGGATAGGGTATGATCGGCTGTTAGCCATCCGTGCGCCCTGTCGCACCATCGAAATGTACTGTACAGATCGCTGTAAAACACGGCTGTAGAGAAACGGAGCATCTGTATGCCCAATAGTACCAAGTTACACGAGCTAGTCAGTATCCTGACGGATATTCTTGAAAAAGATACCGATAGCGATAGCGATAACGATGTGAGCCACCTGATCGCCCCGCTCTCTGCTCCCGAACTGGCGCGTATTATCGAGTCGCTGCCGAGCCCATTGCGTATTCCGCTGTGGCAGCAGGTGGCACTGGAAAAGATGGCCCAGGTATTGCTGGAAACACACGGCAATGCCCGGCGCAAGCTGATCCGCAATACCGAACCTGAGCGGTTGCTCGAGTGCCTCTCTGCGGTACAGATGGACGAGCTGGCCGACCTGGATGATGATCTACCCATCTCGATCGTCAATGCCATGGTAGCGGCGATGGATGATCAGCGCAAAAAGCGCTACACCCTGGTCAAAGACTACCCCGATGATACCGCCGGGGGGCTGATGGATGTGGATGCCACTGCCATCCGCGCCGATGTCACCCTCAAGGCGGTGCTGCGTTTTCTCCGCCGTCTGCGCAGCCGCGAAGGCGAGCTGGCCGAACACCTCGACAGTCTGATGGTGGTCGACCGCGTCAATCGCCTGCGCGGCTTCCTGCCGCTGAGCACGCTGGTGTCCTGTGCGCCCGATGCCAAAGTCGCCGATGTGATGATCGAAAACGTGATCAGTTTTAAGCCACTCCAAGCAGCCAAGGATGTTGCCAGAATGTTTGCCGACAAAGATCTGCTGTCCGCACCGGTGATCGATGACGACCAGCATCTGCTCGGCCGGATAACGGTCGATGATGTGATTGATGTACTGCGCGAAGAGAGTGACCGAGAGCTGCTGGGTCGTGCCGGTCTGGATCCACATGAGGATATGTTTGCTCCGGTACTGCGTAGCTCGTTGCGGCGGGCCTTGTGGCTGGGTGTTAATTTGATCACCGCGTTTTTAGCCGCCGGGGTTATAGGCCTGTTCGGCTCTACAATCGAACAGATCGTCGCCCTGGCGGTACTGATGCCGGTCGTGGCCAGCATGGGCGGGATTGCCGGCAGTCAGACCCTGACGCTCGTCACCCGCGGCATCGCCCTGGAGCAGATAGGCCAAAGTAACTTTTGGCGGTTGCTGTACCATGAGTTGGGTATAGGGGTGCTGAACGGTATCTTTTGGGCGTTGGTCGTCGCCGCCATCGCCTACTGGTGGTTTTCTGATTGGCTGCTCGGGCTGGTCTTTGGTATGGCGCTGCTGGTGGCCATGATCACCGGCGCGCTGGCCGGCGCGGTGATTCCTATCTCCCTCAAGCAGATCGGGATAGATCCGGCGCTGGCGGGCGGTGTGGTATTAACCACGGCCACCGATGTAGTCGGCTTTCTGGCATTCCTGGGTTTAGGTACGCTGATCTTGCTCTAACCCAGCAAGCTGCGATCTATACCCGTTCTCAACAACAAGGGTTCTCAACAACAAGGGTTCTCATCGCCCATCTGGATCCAGTCATGGCTCTATCCCAGTATCCATCCAAGCTCTCCTTGCCGCAGGTCAATCCGGGCGTTGCTACGGTGCTGGAGTATCTGATCGCCAAGTTTCCGGCGATTGCCCCGCAGATTTGGCAGCAACGCGCCGTCGATGGCAAGCTGCACCGTCACGACGGCTCTTTAATTACCGCCCAGTCACCCTACCAGCCCCAGCTACGCGTCTATTACTACCGTGAAGTCGACTGCGAACCCTGCATTCCGTTTCAAGAACAGATTTTGTTTCAGGATGAGCAGCTGTTAATTGCCTACAAGCCCCCTTTTCTGCCAGTCACTCCCGGAGGGCGCTATGTCAATGAGTGCCTGCAACATCGGTTGCGGGAAGCAACCGGCATCGCGGAACTCAGGGCTCTACACCGCTTAGATCGAGCGACCACCGGCTTGGTGATGTTTTCAGTCAACCCAGAGACCTGCGCGCGCTACCATCAGCTGTTTGCTACAGGGCAAATAGACAAAACCTATCAGGCGATCGCCCACATCAATACCCAGGATGCGGGCAACACCGAGGTGGCCGAATTATGGGCAGGTAGTGGATCATTAGTGGGTAGAGAGTGGCAGGTCCGCAATCGTCTTGAGGCATCCGAGCCGCGCTTTTTGATGCGGGTGAGCAAGGGGATCCCCAATAGTCATTCGGTGATTCGTTGTGTGCAGCAGACTGTCGATAAAGCTCTGTTCGAATTATCACCCATCACCGGAAAAACACACCAGCTACGGGTGCATATGCAGACCCTGGGCTGGCCGATCATCAATGATAGATATTACCCGACATTACAAGCACAAGAGGCTGATAACTATAATAAACCATTGCAACTTCTGGCAAAAGAGTTGCGTTTTATTGATCCTGTCAGCCACCAACCCAGAGCGTTCAGCTGCGGTACCGAACTGCTCATCAACTAAGGCGCTTTTTGGAGCGTATAACGTTACGCTCACTGACAATCAAAACCTGCGTGTAGGATCCGTATAGCTCGATCCTAAACAACTCACTGGCTGCCGCCTCCGTTACCGCTTGCGGATAAAACCGATATAACTGACATAGGTCAAGGCAGGAACACCCCTGATAATCATAATAACCCTGGTAATCATAATAAAAATTATCACTCACCGCATTAAAGGATATTAAGATGAGTTCAATCACTGAATCTATGACCGAAGAACACCGCCACTGCGATGACCTGTTTGCCGAGGCAGAGAATGCCGTTGCCGATAACGACTGGACTACAGCCACTTCAGAATGGGAAAAGTTTTGCCAAGAGCTGGAAAAGCACCTGCAGCGCGAAGAACTATTTTTGTTTCCCGCCTTTGAAGCTCAGACAGGTCATACCCAGGGCCCAACTTCGGTTATGCGCGAGGAGCACATTCAAATGCGAGCGCTGATCCACAGATTGACGACTGCGGTGGCCAACCAGAATCAAGACGAGTTTCTTGGCGGAACCGATACCCTGCAAGTACTGATCTCGCAGCACAACATGAAAGAGGAGCAAATGCTCTACCCCATGTCTGACCAGGAGCTAGGAGATACTGAGCAGCTGATCAAAACGATGCAGACCAAAATTTCGTGATCAACTCAGCGGTCATACAGCTCCTCGACGTCAGAGAACTAGAGCCTCCTGAACCGCTGACCAGCATTTTAACCACTCTCGAACGAATGGCCGTCACCCAGGCGCTCAAGGTACTGCATCGGCGTGAGCCTTTTCCGCTGTATCCCATTCTCGATGACATGGGTTATGACCACCGATGCTGGATGTTAGCCGAGGATGACTATCGGCTCTACATCTGGAGATCCGACCAGCAGCCACTTGAAACGCTCTGTGTCGATGACATACGCTCGGAGCAATTGTTATGAACCTCAAAGGCCTATCGTTCGACAACATCCCACCCTTGCAGGTGCCATTGCGGTACTTTCAAACCGCACCCCTGCTGGGGATGCTTGCGGCCCTGGTGCTGCTGGGGTACCCCGAAGCCTTGAGCAGTCGCTGGCAGCCCGCGTTACTGGCGTTTACCCACCTGCTAACGCTAGGCTTCGGAGCCACACTGATGATCGGCGCACTGTTCCAGGTGATGCCGGTGGTCACCGGACAAATCTTACCCCAAAGCCGCTGGTTTGCAGCGCTGGTTCGTTGGACGTTGGTGTGCGGCACGCTACTGTTGGCAGGTGGTTTTTTGTCAGGGATTGCACTGCTGCACCTGTTCGCCTCACTGTTACTGTTAGCTAGCTTGATAACATTCCTCGGAGCCTTTGGCTGGGCGCTCATACAGGTACGTCCCGCAGGCGACTCGGCCTTTTGTTTGCGCCTGGCGGCGCTGTCGTTATTGGTCACGGGACTTATTGGTGCCTTACAGCTCAGCTACCATTATTGGCCCGAAGGGGGGCTGTATCATCCTGCGCGCACCAACCTGCACGCGGCCTGGGGAGGTTTTGGCTGGTCGTTGGGGTTAATTATCGCCGTTGCTATTCAGGTGATCCCGATGTTTCATGTCACCCCCTCCTTTCCCCGCTGGGTAGCGCGAATCCTCGCGCCCCTGCTGTTTTCCTTGTTGATCCTGCTCAGTCTTGGGGTTGGGCCATTACTGCATACGACGGCCATTATCGGTATTGCCCTTGCCGCTGCGGTGTTTGCTGTCATCGCTTTAAAGGTACTAGATCGACGCAAACGCAAATTGGTCGACTGGACGGTACAGTTCTGGCGACTGGGATTAGCTCACCTACTGGTGACTGCGGCTGTGATCCCGCTATATCTGTTTACGGAATCCGCATCGCTAACTGGCGCTCTAGAGTTATTCATCGGCCTGGGATTTGGCCTAGGGTTCATCGTCTCGATAATGGTGGGGATGCTGCAGAAGATCGTGCCGTTTTTAGTGTATATGCACCTGCAGCGCAACTGCGTCTCTAACCCGGCAGCGATGATGTCTCTTCCTACGATGAAAACCATTATTTCTAGCGACCAATCCCGCAAGCAGTTTTACCTTCATAGCTTGGCCCTCGCCTTGCTCTATGTTGCCATTGTCTTCCCTGTACTGCGACCCGTGGCAGCCTTGGTATTACTCGCCGATTTCGGCTGGCTCGCCTTTACCCTGAGGCATGCGGCAGGTTGTTATCAGAGCGCGTTAAAAGTGATCGATACCACGGCACCTGTAGCACCTACAGCACCTACAGCACCTACAGCACAAAGCGCGCCTTAGTAGCGCTCTGGACTAGCAAAACGCGAGGTTCCCGCTGAAAACAACGACTTCTCATGGCTGTATGGGGCTCGCGATTATGGGGCTTTTATCGGCAAAAAGATCGCCAGGCCTTCCCAGATCGGTTTTTGTATAATCGCAGACACCCTCAGGAAAAATGGTCTCAAGCTGCTGTTGGTAGCTGAATATATCAACGCTACCGTAAACCCCTTGAGATATAGCCTGCTGAACGGGTATTAGCTGGCATTTCAACAGATCACCTGCCCAAGGCCCTCCCGCCTGGATTCTGCTATTGCTGTACATCGGATATATCTCTTGACAGGCCCCGTCGTTTTTATTGTTCCATTCGCCATCCCATACCCCCTCTCCCCGATGGATCAGACTACCATCGGCTGCAAAACAACTGTCTTGTAAGATCGCAGGCTTGGCATCAACGCTGCTCGCCTGTGGTGAGGTTTTTTTATTCAGCAGCCACTGATCCATCATTAAAAAAGCATCATTGACAGGGCTATAGTCTTTGTGAGATATCCAAATCACTTGATTATCAGCATGGCCGTTCGCTTGTATAAGTCTCAAGCGACTATAAAATGAGGCCGATACATGGTGCATATCGAGATCATCTTCCAGATAATGGCGCACATCAATAATGGGTAGTGATAGCTTACCGGCAAACACCTGCCCAGTACGGTATGCGGACTGCATTGCCGGTATGGAACCGGCTTGTCGTGGTGCGACATTATTTGATATTTCAGAGATATTTTGACTACCCCATAAGGATAGCCATAGCGGTATCTTGCGCCCAAACGGGGTGATGATGAGCTCTTTTTGCATCTCTGCCTGTGGCTTCCATCCGCCAATGTTTCTATTTAAATCAATGAAATCTGCAATAGCTAATTTTTTATCCAGTAGCGCCGCCAGTCCGTACTGTACACCCACGTTGTCCCAGGTAGACAAACCGAAGCCTTGGCTGTCAGCTCCGAGAATATTGACTAAATCCTGCCAATAACTCCAGTTAACCCGATCGACCACATCCGGATGAAAGAAATCTCTTAGGAATCCTTGTTTGGGGTTGTTCAGAAAGCTTGATAATCCAAAATAGCCATTGATACACTCACTGTTGCCTGAGGGTAACGAGGGTGCAAAACCAGCCATAATCTGATTAACAGGAAGCAGATAGGGTATACGCTGCGGAAAGTCATTTAATGCGTTCATCCCTTCCAGTAATCGTCTTTTGCGCCAGTCTTTCCAGTGACGCTTGTTATGCGCGCGAAAGGTGAAATAATTATTAAACAGATCGCAGTCCAAAGCATAGGTGGCCTGGGTAATCATATCCGGATAAGAGTACAGCGGGATTAGACCATCGAGAATACCGGTACTGTTTTGGCCGATAACATACTGAGCTAAACCGCCACCAGACCCCCCAATACCAATGGTATAGAGAGGCTCTCCGTACAGGCTGGTAAATTGCCTTTTTACCCGCCTGGCGGTATCCTCCGCCAGCAGCATATTATAGCCGTAGCTAGTTCGGTTGCCGCTGGAACTGATAACCGCATACCCATCTCTCAACTGCTGGAGCTGTAGCGCCATGATTTTCTCAGGCAGCTGCCGGCCCTGTCGAAAACCCAGCCCAGAGCCGCCATTAAACTGATAGATCAATCGCTTATTCCATTTCTGCTGGGCTATGCGGCTACCTATCTCATCCATTGAAACAGGCACCACCAGGGTGTAAATAAAGCGATTAATGGTTCCCTGCTCGACACTAAACAACGCGCCATCGATACTCTTTAATGCAACGGGGTTGGATAACAGATGATCGGCCAGTTTACTAATGATGTCGTCTGCAGAGATGCTGTAATAACTCAACCTGGTGGCAATGGCACAATCTTTACTGTAGCCAATAATATGATCCAAGTTATCAAGCGACGCATACACTGGCACACCCTCACCTTGTTGATTATCGATCAAGGGTTGGCCTAACTTGGAATCCAGCGACATACAATAAAAAGGGTATTGCGATGGTCCTGAATATAAGCTCTTTGAGGGACCCTGTTCACCTATGTTAATAGGAAACTTGAATGTCTCATTCGGCCTTGGGCTGTTACGAATATGGGTCTCAATAGCTAGCAAATGGTTATCCGTAGCCGCCGCTATCTTTTTAACCTGCCTGAACGCCTGTGATCTAGTCATATCCCACAGGTTGAGACCAATGCTGGAAATAAGGGCCACGGCAATGGTCAACAACAATAGTGTAGATTTTTTTATACCCATCCCCAACTCCCTGTCTGACAGGGTTATTACAACTAGCCCCTGACTACATTTGACCCTCGAACAGTCTAGTTTGTTCGTCAGCCATGCTGAGGTAGGTCTATATTAGCCGTCTTCCGCATCCAGGCAGCTGACGCTCACCCGTTGCTCGATGGGACAAACTCCGGGACCGAACTGGTTATAGATAGCGACATCGGCGGCATCACGGCCATAACCGATGATCACATAGCCAGCCCTTAATTCAGTCTGGGTGGCATCGAAGGTATACCAGCGCCCGTCGATATAGGCTTCAAACCAGGCATGCAGATCCATGGGTTCGAGCCCTCGCAGATAACCCACCACCATCCGCGTAGGGATGCAGAGGCTACGGCACAGCGCGATCCCCAGATGCGCCATATCGCGACAGCTACCCGATGGCCGCATGTTGACCTCCTGTGCGGATAGCGGCATCCAGCTGCTCTCCGGTTCATAGCGAATCGTCATGCGTAGCCAGGTTTCGATGGCCGCAACCTGATCATAACCCGCCCGCTGCCCCGCGGTAATGTCCGTTGCCATCTGCCCAAAGTTATCGGCCTCAGAGTAACGGCTCGGCAACAGATAGCGGAGCATCTTGGCCGGTAGATGTTGGACCTCCACATAGGGTGCCCCTGGCGCTCTCACCACCATATCGGGGGTCTGCACTTGGGCGGACGTATGCACAGAGAAAAATCCCGCCGGCGCCACCAGTCGCTGACACTGATTACCGTAGTCATCGGTAAATTCGGATATGGGTACGCTCGGGACGACCCTATACTCCTCGCGGCGTACCCATTGCGGCGCACCGGTATGCGGCCGTAGCATTAGCACGAAGGGCGTCGGCACCTCAATATCAAAGCTTAAATCACAACTCGTCTGTAGCAACATGCGACGCCCCTTAGAAAAAGTGCGAACCTAATTGACGGTCTAACAGCGCTAACGCCGCAGGTACAAGTCAACAAAGTCGTTGTAGCGCGTTAAGACGGAGCCTGGAGTCGACTCACATCGACGGAAACCTTCAACTTCTGACTTTTTCCGCCGTCAAAGAACACCCCTTTTAAGGGTGACACATCGCCATAATCACGCCCCCAAGCGGTAGTAATATGGTTTTCTGCGGGCATATTATTATTGGTCGGATCAAATTCAAACCAGCCCTCTCCCGGAGAATAGACCGCAAACCAGGCGTGAGAAGCATCGCTGCCGACCAGCTTCTCTTGCCCTGGGGGAGGCAGGGTTTCGAGATAACCACTGACATAACGGGCCGGAAATCCAAACGAGCGTAAACAGCCGATGGCCAGGTGGGCAAAATCCTGGCACACACCGCGTTTATTGCTGAGCACCTCGGCCAGCGGTGTGGAGATATTGGTGGACTGCGGATCGTAGGTGAATTCGGTGAAAATTCTGTGGGTCAATTCGCGTACCGCTGACAACAGCGGTCGGTCACGATTAAAGGACGCGCGGGCGTACTCACGCAAGGCGGCGGCCGTTTTGACCATCGGCGAATCCAGGATAAACTCCCTCGCCTCCAGCACATCCAGCGCCTTGCTCTGCTGCAATTGGATCAGTGCCTGACCACAGGTCGTACCAAAATCGAGATTCAGATCACGCTCTCGGGCGTATTTCTCATCATGCACCCGGATCTCAGTCGTGACATCGATCTGCAGCTCCTGATGCGGCTGCTCCAGCGAAAAGTAGTAGGCCTTATTGTTGAAATAATCCAGCCGCTGCTGGCCTTGGACAGGTACCGGTAACACCTGAATACTACTACTCAGGCAGGTTTGATAATCGGTATCGCGCGGCAACAGATAAGCACGGTTGTAACAGAGGGTGACCGGTTTGTCGTACTCATAATGAGTAATGTGGCGAATACGGTAGATCATAACTCTTCGTCCCAGTCGGTACGCACTAACTGTTGATGCACTTTGATATGATCAAAGTACTTGTTGCTGATCTGGGTGGATGTACCCTGCAACAGCTCTTCTAGGCGCACCAACAGTTGATCGAGCCCGCTGCGAGAGGCGCCTGCGGTATCTTCGGCCAGCAATTGCTCCATGGTACTGAGCTGGATCGCCGAAGAGGCTTCCAACAGATAACGGTCTTCGGCGGCGAGTCCGGGTCCATGGGTCGCCGTCGGCAGCGCAGCGATATGTTCTCTTAGGAGCTCAATCTGGTAGAACACCGAGCGAGGATTGCTGTTGTCATGCAGCAACAACTCCAGCCCCTGCGCCATATCGCTACCCGTATAGTGGCGCCGACGGAAAGTGATCAGCGCTTCGGAGGTTAATAATACCGCTTCGAGAACCTGCAGCTGATCCGCTTCCGGCAGCACCGGTACCAGCGCTGCACGGATCAAGCCGACAGTCTGCAGGGCTTTTTCAACCCTGCGACCCATATCCATAAAGCGCCAGCCTAGGCCCCGGATCATGCTCTCATGCCAAAGTCCAGCCAGCGCCAGCAGCGTCGTCACCAGCGGATCCAGCGCCTCTTCAGGGGCGGCATTAAGTCCCTGCTCCAGCGCCCCCGCCAAGCTCGCTAACTCATCACGCAGATCGTTAATCACCCGCTGGGTATCGGCCGATAGCATCTCGCGTACCTGGTCTGAACACGCCAGAAAGGCGTTCAGGTTAGCGCTGACGCTGCCCCGGCGCTGCTCGTCAAGAATAACCGCCAACAGTTCGGCCTCCGGCTGAACCTTGACGGCCGGGTTCGATACCATGAAACCGGGAAAGGTAGCGGTTAATTGGGTCACGCTTCGTAACAGTAATTGCTGCGTCTGCTCGGGCATATGGTAGGTACTGTTGAGCTGTACCAACACCGTACGCAGTAGCCGTAGTGCCGCTTCGGTACGCTCCGCATAACGCCCCATCCAATATAAGTTTTCGACCACCCGGCAGGGAAAGGCCGCTCGGGGTTTTGCCGCAGCAGAGACGGGTAATACTCGAACTTCACTAAGAGGAGGCTGCTTTTGCGCTTCAGAAGCCAGAATCCAGGTGTCTTTGCTCAGCGCGCCCTGCTGGTTACTCAGATTCAGACTGCCCAGTTCACTGCCAATCCGGGTTAGGCCACCCGGCATAACGCTATAGGAGGTGTTATTCGCCACCGCAAAACTGCGCAATATAGCCGGCCGCGGCATCAATTGATTCTGCGTCCAGGAGGGTGTGGTGGAGGGCGAAATATACTCTTGAGCCACGATCTGTAGCGGACTCTGTTTGATTTTATGGGCTAACTCTTGGCGCTGTTGTGGGTTGAGTTGCGCACCGAACACTCTCGGTATCTCTACACTTCTAAAACTGGTTTTAATCACCAAACGGTCCAGATGATCCAGCACATAGGCGAGATCTTGAGGATCACCACACCAATAAGTTTTCACCGAGCCTAAACGCAGCTCACGACCCAGAAAATGCTGCGCAATTTTTGGTAAGTAACGCAGCAGTGCGGGGTTTTCCAGGAAACCGGAGCCCATCGGGTTAACGACCAGCACCTTGCCGGAACGGACCACCTCCAGTAATCCCGGCACCCCCAGGCGTGAATCACTCTTGAGTTCGACCGGATCGCAATAAAAGTCATCCACGCGGCGCAATACCACATCGACGCGCTCTAGCCCAGCCATAGATTTCATCCATAGCTGGCCATTACTGACCCTCAGGTCACTACCCTGCACCAACGGATAACCTAAATAGTTGGCTAAATAGGCGTGTTCGAAATAGGTCTCGTTATAGGCACCCGGAGTCAAGATCACGATCCGCGGCTGTTCTGCGGTGATCTGGCTACCTAGATTATTGAGCTTAAGACGCAGTGCTTGGAAGAATTGCGACAACCGGTGCACGTGACTATCACGAAACAGTGAGGGCAACACCCGCGACATCACGGTGCGGTTCTCTAACGCATAACCCGCGCCACTCGGCGCCTGAGTACGATCACCGATAACCAGCATCTGACCGTTACGTTCACGCACCATGTCGCTAGCATGGAGCACCAATTGTTGCTCACCTGGGAGCGACAACCCCTGACAGGCACGCAGAAAACCACCGTGGCTGAACACCAATTCCGGTGGTAAGACACCATGGCGAATCAGCTCGCGATCACCGTAGATATCTTTAAGAAGCAGGTTGAATAGCTCGGCGCGCTCCAGCAGCCCAGATTCTATCGTGCCCCACTCTTCGCTCTCCAACAGGATAGGCACCGGGTCCAGCTGCCAGGTTTGCGAGCTGGCTTTAGCACCGACATTGTAGGTGGCACCATCGTCACGCAGAATCCGTTCCGCCTTACGCTGACGCTCCTGAATACCCGTAACCCCCAGGGCTTTTAAACCGTCAAGCAGGTATTGCCAGTGCTTTTGCATCTGAGGCTGATCTGCATAAACCTCATCGTAGCCAGCCGCATGGCGCGCATACTGCAGTTCAGGGGTATGGATGTCCATCAGTCAGATACACCAAAGTTAAAATGAGCGCTATTGTATGTCATGGGGATATCAGCTATCTATCTGCCGACGCAGATCCAGGGTATACGGGTACTCGTCATTGGGCTGTTCAAGCGGCGGAGCCATCGGCCTAGGTGGCATGTTATTGACGAAAAACTCTCGAAAACTATCGAACTCCGGCATGCTGGTCTTAGTGCTCGGCGTGTGGTCGATATCCCAGAAGCGATTAATCCGCCGCGATTCGGCCTCGAAGGCGTTGACCGGCAAAGTCTCGTAACTACGGCCTCCCGGATGGGTGACATGGTAGGTGCAGCCGCCGATCGTCTGGCCATTCCAGGTATCGATCAGATCAAACACCAGCGGTGAGTGTACCCCTATCGTCGGGTGCAGCGCCGACTGCGGCTGCCAGGCTTTGTAACGTACACCAGCTACATACTCGCCATGACGCGAGGTTGAGCGCAGCGGAATGCGCCGACCATTACAGGCCAGCACATAGCGCTCGGGAGTCAAGCCTTCAATCTTGATCTGCAACCGTTCAACGGACGAATCCACATAACGCGCCGTACCAAAGCTACCCACCTCTTCGCCCAGTACATGCCAGGGCTCTATGGCCCAGCGCAGTTCGATGCGCACATCATCAATGTTAACGCTACCGTAATGCGGAAAACGGAACTCCTCGAAGGGTGCCAGCCATTCAAGCTGGAAAGCAATACCGTGATCCTGCAGGTCTTTAACCACCTCACGCATATCACTCCAGACATAGTGCGGCAGCATGAAGCGATCGTGCAGTTCGGTACCCCAGCGTACCAAGGGCTTCTTGTAAGGATCCCGCCAGAACCGCGCCACCAGACAGCGGATCAGCAGTGCTTGCACCAACGCCATGTGCGGATGTGGCGGCATTTCAAAGCCACGTAATTCCAGTAGCCCTTGGCGTCCCGATGCCAGACCCGCCGAGTACAGTTTATCGATGCAAAATTCTGAACGGTGGGCATTACCGGTAATGTCCACCAACAGGTTGCGCATCAACCTATCGATCAACCAAGGTTGATCGATCACGCCCTCGGGCATCAGGCTAAAGGCCACTTCCAGCTCGTAGAGCATCTCTTCGCGGCCCTCATCCACCCGCGGTGCCTGGCTGGTCGGACCGATAAACATGCCCGAGAACAGGTAGGAGAGTCCTGGATGGTGCTGCCAATAGGTCACAAAACTGCGCAACAGGTCGGGCCTGCGCAGGAAGGGGCTATCCGCAGCGGTCGCGGCACCCAGAGTGATATGGTTGCCGCCACCGGTACCGGTATGACGACCGTCGAGCATAAACTTCTCGGCACAGAGCCGCGACAGCCGCGCCTCTTCATAGAGCATCTGAGTATTATCGGCCAGGTCGCGCCAGTGGGTCGCCGGATGAATATTGACCTCGATGACTCCCGGATCGGGGGTCACCTTGAAACTGAGCATCCGATCATCCCTGGGTGGATCATAACCCTCAATCACCACCGGCAACTCCAGCTCGGCGGCGGTATCCTCGATCAGCTCGATCAGCGCGACATAGTGCTCCAGCCGCTCCAAAGGCGGCAAAAACAGGTAGAGACAACCGTTGCGAGGCTCGATGCACAAGGAGGTCCGTACCACATCCACCCAGACCGATGCGCTCTGTTTGACCGTCTCGGCTGCAATGCGCTCACTCTCGAGTGCCGCTGCGCGCTGCGTCTCGTTGCCGCCATCCACCGCACCGCCCTCTTCGCGGCGCGCCAGCAGCGAACTCTGCCCGGCCAGGGGCAGGGGCGCTGCAGATTCAAAGGGGTCGCGTGGTGATTCGATCTCGCGCTGCTCTTCGGCCATCTGCGGCAGCGAATCCAGCGGCAAGCGCAGGCCGATCGGTGAATCACCGGGAATCAGGGTCAGGGTATCGCGACGCAACGGCCAGGGACTGGTGCGCCATTGTTGCGCCGCATAGTTCCACCCCAACGGCAGACAGAACCCGACCGGCAGGTGCAGGCCTGCCGACAGTAGCTGCGCTAGTTTCTTTCTTTCCAGACTATCCTTGAGATCCACTTTAAGCGGATCAACATTGGCAGGTAGAGTCTGCTCTTTCCATAAATAATAGAGTGCATCTTCATAGGCAGGCAGCACATTAGTAGTTTTCAAACCGGCCTTCTGCGCCAGAAGATCAGCAAATATCTCGGCGTTTTTACGGGTAACCTGGTAGTTGTTATCGACCTGTGCTAACAAGCTGGGATTGCGCCACAAGGGTTGACCATCCTTGCGCCAGAAACACCCCAGCGCCCAGCGCGGGACCTCCTCACCAGGGTACCATTTCCCTTGGCCATATTGCAGCACCCCACCTGGGGCAAACTTGGCATGCAGGCGTAACAACAGATCTTTAGCCAGGCTTAATTTATCCTGCCCCAACGCCTCAGTATTCCACTGGGCAGAATCCATATCATCGATAGACACGAAGGTAGGTTCACCGCCCATCGTCAAGCGCACATCCTGCGCCTCTAACTGCTGATCGATCGCCGCACCCAGGGCATCGATACACTGCCACTGCTGCTCGGTATAGGGTTTAGTGACCCGCGGATCTTCATGAATCCGGGTCACCTCATTGGTGTATGAAAACTCTACCTCACACTTGTCGATACCACCCGAGATCGCCGCGGCCGACTGCGGTGATGGCGTACAGGCCAGAGGAATGTGCCCCTCACCTGCGAACAACCCCGAGGTCGGATCGAGTCCTACCCAACCCGCACCGGGGATATAGACCTCGCACCAAGCATGCAGGTCGGTAAAGTCTTCGCTCGGCCCCGACGGCCCGTCCAGTGCTTTGACATCGGCCACTAACTGCACCAGATAACCCGATACAAAGCGCGAGGCCAAGCCGAGATGTCGCAGGATCTGCACTAGCAGCCACCCGGTATCGCGACAGGAACCCAGCTTCAGATCGAGGGTCTGATCGCTGTTCTGTACGCCTGGTTCCATGCGCACGTTATAGCCAATATCCTGCTGCAGGCGCTGATTGAGGTAGACCAGAAAATCATTGGTGGGCATCGATTCACGGGGTACCGACTGCACCCATTCGCATATCAGCGGACCTTTATCCACGACCTCTAAGTAGGGCTTGAGCTCTTTGAGCAGACTTTTATCATAGTTAAATGGAAAGGTTGCTGCCGACTCTTCGAGGAAAAAATCAAAGGGATTGATCACCGTCATATCGGCGATCACCTCCACCTCTACCCGCAGGTGATCACTTTTTTCAGGAAATACGATCCGGGCTAAAAAATTGCCAAACGGATCCTGCTGCCAATTGATAAAATGATTTTTAGGACTGATTTTTAACGAATAACCTTTGATCGGCGTCCGGCTATGGGCAGCGGGCCGCAGCCGGATGGTATGCGGCGACATCTTGACGGCACGATCGAAACGGTACTCGGTAACGTGATGGATGGCTGTGCGTATGGTCATACGTTACCCCGTAGGTTGAGAGAAAACCAACTCTGATCGAAGCAGTTATGCAGCTCACCGAGCTCAACCTGCAGTTGATTAAGGTAATCACGAAAAGTGATACCTAAGGCATCTGGGGCTTGCAGATCATAGCGCCGGGCCAGCGATTTATCGATATGTTCCAGCACATCGCCGCCGTTAGGAAGCAGCTCGGCGGCGCCGCGAATCTGGCTCAGACAGTAGGTCAAGCTGCGTGGGAAGTGCGGATCATCCAGCAAAAAAGCCGCGACGTCTCGATCAAGAACCGCACTGCGCATCGTTCGTCGATAGCTCATATCTGCGCTACTAGAACGCAGCACATTGCCCCACACCACCTGACTGACATTCAGGTCGGTATCCTCTTCTGTTTGTAGCAGAGCCGCAGCACCGGCGTCGAGTAATCGGGTGAGCATATCGGCACGTTCAAGATTGCGACCTAAACAGAGAAACTGCCAAGGCGCATCACGACTCATGGTGCCGACGATCAGCCCATTAATTTGCTGACAGCCTTTAACCATCTGCTCCAAAAATCGATGTCGATTACTACGATTGATGCCTTGCTGGATATTCTCTTTGGCAAAGATATGCAGTTCATTGACCAGCTCCCAGGTCTCTTGCGGGAGCACGTCTCGGGAGGTGCGCACATTCTCGCGCAACGCCCGCAATGCCGACAACATTGACGAGGGGTTGGTATCATCCGCCAGCAAAAATTTAAGCACATTATGCTCATCGCAGACTTTATAGCGCTCCTCAAACAACTGCTCGGCACTATTAAGAGAGATCAAGTTATACCAGCTAATATCGATCTCACGCGGCAGATCAAACAACAAGTTATCATAAACGCTAACCAGTCGGGCGGTGTTCTCAACCCGCTCGATATAGCGGGCAGTCCAATACAGTCTTTCAGCAAGCTTGGATAGCATCAGCGCTCCTCCCCATCAACAATCCAGGTATCTTTACTGCCACCGCCCTGGGACGAGTTAACGATCAACGAACCTTTTTTCATGGCTACGCGGGTCAAACCACCGGTAGTGACGTAGCTCTTTTTAGCTTGCAGGATAAACGGTCGCAGATCGAGATGACGCGGCTCTAGGCAGCCCTTGCCCACCAGCGTGGGTGCTGTGGAGAGGCTCAGCGTCGGCTGAGCAATGTAGTTGCGTGGGTCGGCTTTGATCAACGCAGCAAACTGGGCCTGCTCTTTCTTCGTGGAATGTGGACCGATCAGCATGCCGTAGCCACCCGATTCATTGGCCGGTTTAACCACCAGCTCATCGAGATGATCGAGGACATACTGGCGTTGCTGCGGATCCTCACAGAGATAGGTTTTGACGTTGGCCAGCAGCGGCTCTTCTTTGAGGTAGTAACGGATAATATCCGGTACATAGGCGTAGACCACTTTATCGTCCGCAACACCGGCCCCCGGTGCATTGGCCAGCGAAACATTACCCGCCCGCCAAGCACGCATCAGCCCGGGCACTCCGAGTACCGAATCTTTGATAAACACGTCGGGATCCAAAAACAGATCATCGATACGGCGATAGATCACATCAACCCGTTCAAGCCCGGCGATGGTGCGCATATAAACACAATCATCCTCCGCGACTAGCAGATCGCTGCCTTCGACCAGCTCGGTACCCATCTGCTGAGCAAGATAGGCATGTTCAAAATAGGCAGAGTTAAAAATCCCTGGTGTTAACACCACGATTTCGGGACGTTTGATCTTCCGAGGAGACAGCGAGACCAGCGTATCAAACAACCGATCCGGATAATCATCCACCGCTTTGATATCTTTTTTCTCAAACAGCTCGGGTAATACGCGCTTGGTAATCGCCCTGTTTTCCAGCATATAGGCCACGCCTGAAGGCACCCGAAGATTATCTTCAAGAACGTAAAATTCACCGTCTACATCGCGCACCAGATCGGTACCACAGATATGCGCCCAGACACCGTACGCCGGTTTAATACCGATACATTCCGGACGGAAGTTTTTAGATTTACTGATGATGTGTTCAGGAATGACGCCATCTTTGATGATCCGCTGTTGATCGTATAGGTCACCGATAAACAGGTTTAACGCTTTAAGACGCTGCTTAAGTCCAGCAGCAATCTTGCTCCAGTGTTGTGCCGAGATCGTCCGCGGTATGATGTCGAAGGGCCATGCACGGTCAATATTGCCCTCCTCGGTATACACGGTAAAGCTGACCCCCATCTCCTGAATAGTTACCTCGGCCAGCTGGCGACGCGCCTCCAGCTCGCTATCATCCAGTGACTGCAGATGCTCTATCAACCTAAACGCCGACGGCCTAGGCGCTCCCTTGGCATCGATCAGCTCATCAAACAGATTCTTGGTATCATACTTGTTCCATTTAATACTCATACGCATAACCCCTGAATCCTCTATAACCTCTGTACTCGGTAACGTCTGCCTCATCACGGCGAGACCTTGCGCACCCAATCAGCGTGGCTGCCGAAGCTTTGATCACAAAAGCAGAACCGTTAACCGTTACGGGGATCGCTCTCTTGCACGCCGTCCTCAAGCTGATGCTGGCTGTGAAAGCGTTGCAGGTGCGGATAACGATTAACATCAAACAGGTTACGAAACATCACCCAGTCAACCAAACAGAACAGGCAGATGCCAGGATAATCCCAGTTCTTGAATCCACCCTTACCCGCCTGCTCATCCAGCTCGGCCATGACCCTGTCAATCCGTTCGTGCTGCAGGGTGAAAAACAGGGTCTGCTGATCCGTATCGACCCCGCTGCGCGCTAACAGTAATAAGGATACAAACGTATCATTGGCGGCATCGATAAGCGTCAGACTGTTCTCCTGATCCCAGGATAGTTTAGGCCGCCCCAACTTATGACTGAGGTAGCGAAAGATTACTCGGGAGTCGTAGACCCGCTGCTCGCCATTGAGCAGCATAGGCACCTTAAGCGCAGGATTTTGACTTTTCAGGGTCGCGCGCCCCTCTGCTTCAAAAATATTCAACGCCACAAACTCATAATTGATATCCGCCAGCCATAAACGCAAACGGCGCGCATACGGAGAGGTGGTAGAACCGATTAATTTCATGGTTAGCTGCTCTTTAGCAATGGCTCAAGGATGGAGTAAGGCGTTTGACTAGTTTTTAATTGTAGCGGCATTTTGATTAAACAGGACGCGCCGGGCGTTATCATCATTGATCGTGGACGTATCGTTAATAGAACGCGCGCGTTCATACGCAGCCACCGTGGCCGGACGGGCTTTAATTGCCTCAAACCAACGTTGAAGATGCGGGAAATCATGGAGATCCTGGTGCTGGCGTTCGTGGGGAACAATCCAGGGATAACAGGCGATATCGGCAATGGAGTAGCGTCCCGCTAGGAACTCTCGATCCTGCAGACGCCTGTTGATGACCGCATAGAGACGGGCTGTTTCATTGATATAGCGCTCCATCGCATAGGGGATCCGTTCGGGCGCATAGGTCACAAAGTGGTGATTTTGCCCGCACATCGGCCCTAATCCGCCCATCTGCCACATCAGCCACTGGTTGATATCCCAGCGCTCGCGCAGCGTTGCTCCGGCTAGCATGCCGCTCTTGTCGGCCAGGTATTGCAAGATAGCACCGGATTCAAACAGCGACAGAGGGCCACCAGCATCCACAGGCCGGTGATCGACGATCGCGGGGATACGATTATTGGGGGCAATTTTCAGAAAATCTGCGGCAAACTGCGCCCCCTTACCGATGTCCACAGCAATGATGCGGTACTCAAGTCCCGTCTCTTCCAGCATCATGGTAATTTTATGGCCGTTCGGGGTGGTCCAGTAATACAGATCGATCATCTCCGCCTCCTGTATCTCAGCTTACGGCTGCTAACCCTCAATCTCATCGGTATCGTACTGGCCGGACATTTTCCGACGGAGGTGTGACCAGGACATCCCCACCGCCAACACACCACTCAATACCAACTCAATCACCCAAACCAGCACCGAGGTGTTAGCCAGGCTCAGCACCCCCCACTCCATCAACAGCCAGATCAGCACCGCAAAAAAACCCAACGTCAGAATCATGCCCAGCAGCCCCAAGGAGTTCCAGGTTGCGCGTAGGTAAACGATAAAACCAATCAGCAACACCACCCCCAGCCCTACTTTGTAGACCATGGCGGCATCCGCATTGAGCCAATGTACCCAGGACATACCACTGGGATTATAGGTGACAAAAACCAGTAGCATTGCAAACAGATAGCGCAGCACAAAACTGCCTAACGTGAAGTCGCCTCGATTCGCCATAGTATCTCCTTGCTTTAAATATATATAAAATCAGAACGTTAACCGAGTCATAGGCCCGCACAGACAACCACTGCAGCGTACGCTGTTTCAGATTATAGTCGCAGATGAAACACAATCTAGAATCTAACTTTAGACCACCGAAACAGCCACCGGTAGCAGTCGGCGTTGCAGCATGTGGTCTGCTGGCATCACAATAGCTCGATCCTTATAATTTGATATGGCTACCCTTGTCGTAAGAGATGGCGTATCGCTTTATGCTGTACAACCCTCAATTAGAGGGAGCTAAGATGATCTGCTCTGCAGGTTGCGGGCGTCCAGTGTAATAGCCTTGTACTGCGTCGCAGCCAAGTTCACGCAATCGCTCCAGTTGCTGCCGGTGCTCGACGCCTTCGGCCACCACTATTAGCCCCAGATCATGGCCAACGGTGATGATTGCCCTGACAATGGCTGCGGCGGCGTCATCGGTATGGATGGTGTGGATGAAGCTCATGTCGATCTTCAGCACCTCTACAGGCAGCTCCTTCAAGTAACTGAAGGAGGAGTAGCCGGTGCCGAAATCATCGATCGCGATCCGTATACCAAGCTTCTGGAATTCACGAAGGTTGGCAATGGCCGAGCTGTCGGAAGTAATCAAGATACTTTCTGTTACCTCTAATTCCACCCAGCCTGTCGACAGATGACGCTTGACGATCGCACCGTTGAGTTGCTTCACAAAACTTTGATGCGCAAGCTGAGGTCCGGGAACGTTAATCGAGATAGGGACGCAGGCAAACCCTTGCTGCTGCCATTGCTGGGCTTGATCAAGCACCGCCGCTATCACCAAGTCAGTCAGCGGTTGCATCAGACCGCTCTTCTCTGCTAGGGGGATAAACTGTTCCGGAGAGACAGATCCGAGCTCGTCGGATTGCCAGCGTACCAGCGCTTCCATACCCATCAACGCGAGGCCATCGAGGGAATATTTCGGCTGATACTGAATGCTCAGGCGGCCCGCTTCGATGTCACGGAGTAGAAGACGCTCCATAGCATTATGCTTCATCACATCCCGACGTATCTGGTCCGAGTAGCAGCGGATTTCGACACCAGTGCTTTCATCATTGCAGGCATAAGCGGCAGCATCCAGCAACCGGCCCGCGTTTTTGCCAACCTCGTCCGTCGTCGCCAGGCCGATGCTGAAGGTCAGCAGCAGATTGCAGTCATTGACAGGGTAAACGCTGCTCAATCTGGTATGCAGCTGTACGGCGAGTTGATGTAATTCGATCATATCCTTGAGACCGAAAACCAGCAATACGTACTCGTTGTCCGAGAGTCGACCTACCGTGATTTGACAGCCGCAGCTGTCCTGCTGCGGCCGTAACAGACGCTGTGCCAGCTGTATGGCCAGTTGTTGCATGCCATCAAGACTTAGGCGCCGGCTCAAGGTGCGGTAATTCTCGATAACACAACGTATGACACCGGACTTGTGTTTAGCAGCAGAGGGCTGTCTGATTTTCGCCTCAAGAGTAGCGGTCACTTTTTCAGTATTGGCCAAACCGGTGATCGGGTCAAAGCAAGACAGGTCAAGAATTCTTTGCTCTGCGAGATGCAGCTCGGTGTAATCACGCAGAATGCAAAGCACCTGACCTGAGCGCCCGGGTAGCAGCCATGCCTTGATAAAATAGGACGCATCGGAGCTACGCTCTGATATAAGAAAACTCTGCCGAGTATGGTTTTGATACAATCTGTTCCAGGCGTTGCGTGCCGCGTCAACAGCAGCTTCCGGTAATGTGTCGAACAGGCGGTATCCGTCACGAAAATAGGGCGCAATGGCGCGCGGAAGACCTTCGCTACCGCGGCATTCGGTGATAACAGCCTCCGAATCGAGTCGAAGCAGGGTGTCGGGAGACCCCTCAAGCAGCGATTGGGAGGTCGCATGGATATCGTTGACCCGCCGCCCGACCCGCTCCGTTTCGACCAGCGCGTGCAGGCGGTGATGCAGTAGCTTCCAGTTAATCGGTTTGATGATGTAGTCCGAGGCACCGGAGGCAAAGGCTTTTTCGATGGATCCCTCGTCCTCCAGTCCTGTGGCAATAATCACGGGCAGGCCCGATAAACACAGCTCCTCTCGGATCCGGCGGCAGGTATCGAAACCGTTCAGACCGGGCATACAAGCATCAAGCAGCACCGCATCACAACCTGAGGTTTCCAGCCACTCTAGCGCCAGCTCGCCGGAGTCCTGCTCGCTGACCCGATGTCCAGCATGGGTCAGCACCTCACGCGCCGTCATTCGTTGGAGATGATCATCATCTACCACCAACAGGTTCAGTGCTGTGGTCGAAGCAGGGGGCGTTTTATGGGCATATTCCAGTAGACGGGTCCGCATCTCGGTCATCCTCAGTCAGTGCTGTTGGGTTAAGACAACCTTTGCTATGCCATTTTTACGCCAGATATTATCTAGTTGATTTTACTATGTAATTAGTAAATATAAGAGTCTGCTTAGCAGACTGTTTGCAACCTGCAAAGCAACTTGCGTGGCTGAATACATGGAAGAGCCGGCAGCCCTGGTCAAACCTCGGCCAGTGCAGCCAGGTCAGCCGCTTTATCCCACTGCTGCTTTTTGCGGTAGATGGTCGAGGGGCTGACCTCGAGAAAGGCCGCAGCACGCGGCACGTTGCCCTGGCAATGCTCAATAGCCCGTTCGATGACCCGTTTCTCCTCCAGCCAGAGCGGCTCTATCGAGACGCAGTCCGGCCGGAGTGGGATCTGGAACGATGGCGTGGGGGGGCAAGGTGAGAGTAGCGCCTCCGCCTCTCCGGATCCAGTCCTGAGCTGATCGAGCGGCGCGGGCAGCATCGACAGTTCGACCTGCTCGGCATCATTCAGGACGACGATGTTGCGCACCACATTACTCAGCTCGCGGACATTCCCAGGCCAAGGGTAGCGCTGAAATAGCGCTTCTACGTCAGCGGAGAAGCCGGTGAAGGTTCGCTGTTCATCGGCGGCGTACTCAGCCAGCATTTTTCGTGCGATCAACAGGCAGTCCGGACCCCGCTCCCGCAATGCGGGCATCGGCACCGGGATTACATGCAGGCGGTAGTACAGATCTTCGCGGAAGCGGCCCTTGCGGACCTCTTCCAGCGGATCGCGGTTGGTGGCACAGATAAAGCGCAGATCGACTTTGATCTCCTGGCTGCCGCCTACCGGCGTATAGGTTCCGGACTGGATAAACCGCAGTAGCTTACTCTGCAGTTCCAAGGGCATCTCACCAATCTCATCAAGAAACAGGGTGCCTCCAGAAGCTCTCGAAGCGGCCCCCTCCCGCGTGCTGTTGGCACCCGTGAAAGCGCCCTTGATATGACCGAATATTTCGCTCTCGAGAAGATCGCGGGGAATGGCGGCACAGTTCAGGGCCACATAGGGTTTGTCGGCGCGGTTGCTCTGGGCATGGATCGCCTCGGCACAGAGCTCCTTGCCGGTGCCGCTCTCTCCGGTGATAAAAACCGTGGCACGGCTGTCAGCCGCACTCTCGATAATATGATAGACACTCTGCATCGGCAGAGATGCGCCCACCATGCGGTAAAAATGATCACGGTTGCAGCTTTTTTCGTACTGATCAACAATCCTGCTTAAACGTCTTTCTTTCAATACGTTAGCGAGAGTTACCCGCAGGCGGGCACGGTCGAACGGCTTGGTTAGAAAGTCACTGGCACCGAGACGCATCGCCTCGACGGCCGCATCGATCGAGCCATGCGAGGTCATGATGATGACCGGGGTCACCCGGTCTTTATGCCGTAGCTGCTTGAGAATATCGAGCCCTGAGCCGTCCGGTAGCCGCACATCCACCAGCAGCAGGTCAAAATTTTGCATATCGAGGCACTGTCGTGCCTCAGCCTCGCTATGGGCCAGGGTGACCTGATAATCCGACTCGAGGTAACTACAATACACCTGCGCGGTAGAGGTGCTGTCCTCTATCAGGAGAATATGTAGTGGGTTCAGTTCCTTATTCATTTGCACTCCTTTGAGTAGCCTTCATCCGAGGTCAACCTATTCGCGCGATTATCGTCAACGAATTGCTGATAGACCATCAGGGTCAGTTGCAGTATTTCCAGAAGTTCTCCCGTTGCGCGCTCCAGCACATCTGCCGCAGCGGGCTGGCGGCCGATCCGCTCCAGCTCACCGGCGCACAGGTGCAAGCGGGCAGCGCCGAAGGTGCCAGCACTGCTTTTCAGCGCATGGGCGGTTTCCGCTAGCGCATGGGCGTCCAGTGGACGTGGCATCAGTCTTAGCGGCTCAACACGTTGTCGCAGCTCCTCGACAAAGACCGTTATCATCTGGGGTATAATTTCTACAGAGGTGTCCTGAATCAGCTGCTCGAGCACGGTATCAACCAGCAGGGGTTGCGAATCCGATACCCCGGTTTTTGCAGGGGAGACAGGTGTTGGTTCAGCGGACGTGACACTGCGACAGTAGCCGTCGACCTTGTCAAGCAGGCGTCGGCTATCGAAAGGCTTGCTGATAAACGCATCCATCCCGGCCTCCCGGCAACGATTGATCTCCGTCGGCTCAGCATTCGCCGTCAGAGCAACCACCGGCGTGCGGGCGTTGAGTCCCGAACCGGAACGCAGTTCCAGAACGGCATCGATGCCGTTCATTCGTGGCATTCGAACATCCATCAGGATGACATCGAATGCCATCGCTGCCGCCTTTTCCAGTGCATCGACACCATCAACAGCCTCCTCTACAGCAAAACCTCGCCGTCGCAACAGCTCCCCCGCTACCAGGCGATTGGCGGCAACATCCTCCACCAGCAATACTCGGCCACGCGGTCTGTCGGGCAATGAGACGGCCTGCTCCGCTAGCTGGGGTACGACGGGCAGTTCACCACTCAAAAAGCGGAACAGCGCCGTGCAACTCAACGGCTTAGTCAGCATCTGGGCACCTAACCGTGCCGTTGGTCGATCCGATTGAACTCGGCCGAGAACAGCCATCCGTCCCTGCCAGGGTTGTAGCCATGCAGGATCGGGCTGCTCGGCAAGCAATGCCGACTCATCGATCAACAGCCGACTGGAAGCCGTGTTGACTGCCTGGACTTGACGCCACCGGTGCTGCTCCTCCAAGCTGCCGAAGTCATGGCAGGCGATGCCCAGTGCGGTCAGCTTGGTCGCAAACAGGGCCCGTAGAGCTTTATTGTCGCTCACCAGCAAGACCGACTCCAGGTCGAGAGGCTGTAGTCTAGGTAGGTCGAATTCACCGAATACTGTTGGCAGGGCGAAGTGAAAGCAGCTACCCTGCCCCACCTCGCTGTCCACGGTAATATGCCCTCCCATGAGCACTACCAGACGTCGGGCGATGGTCAGTCCTAGTCCGGTGCCGCCGTAGCCGGTATCGCGAGTGGCATCGACCTGCTCAAACTCATCAAAGATGGCAAGCTGCTGCGCCTGAGGTATACCGACGCCGGTATCGCGGACGCTGATTTTCAAGTGCGACTGGCCGCTCCGCTCAATCCGTTCGGCGATAACGGCGATAATGCCCTGGTGGGTAAATTTGATGGCATTGTCGACCAGGATATTGATCACTTGGCGTAATCTGAGCGGGTCAAACAGTATCTGGCCGGACGCTTCCGGGGTCACGTGACAAATCAAATCAAGGGCCGAATTGTCGAGGCGCGCCTGAGCTGCATTGAGCACCTCGTTGATCACCGGCTCAATCGGTTGCTCGGCGTTGCTGATCTCCAGGTAGCCCGCCTCTATACGCGAGAAATCGAGCACCTCATTGACGACCGCCAACAGGGTTTGACCACTGGATTGGGCCGTCTCCAGCAGCCGTTTCTGGTCACTGTCGGTGACCCGCTCCGCAATCAAATTGACCGATGCCAGGACCGCGTTGAGCGGTGAACGGATCTCATGACTCATATGGGACAGAAAGCGGGATTTGGCCTGCGAGGCGTACTCGGCGGATTCTTTGGCATCAATGAGCTGCTGCTCCGCCTCCTTGCGCGTGCGTATATCCCTCAGGAACGCCGTAGCAAGGCGCACGCCATCAATCTCGGTTGCCACCAGCGATAGCTCCACCGGAATCCGCGTGCCATCGGCACACATCGCTTCGATCTCCACGCGACCACCAATCAACGGTCCCTGCCCATTGTCACGAAAGCGATCCATTCCCTGTCGATGAGCGTCACGCAGATCAGGGGGGATCAGGTAGTGCTCCATCAGCTCGCCGAGCATCTGCTCACGGGACCAACCGAACAGAAGCTCGGCAGAACGATTGTACTCAACAATGATGCCATCGATATCGATGGTGACCAGTGCGTCGAGACTGGCATCGGTGATCATCGACTTAATCTTCTCGGAACGGCGGATTTCGGCTTGCAGCTCGCGGCTCGCGGTCAAGTCTCGTACCAGGCCGACAAAGTGGCGCTGCCCTTCGATGTTCATCTCCGATACCGACAGGTCAAGAGGAAACTGACTGCCATCTTGCTTGAGCCCCATCACCTCACGGCCGACGCCGATGATGCGCGGTGCACCGCCTTCAAGGTAGGCACTCATATATTGGTCATGGTGCTGACGATCATGCTCAGGCATCAACACGCCGATATTCTGTCCCACCAGTTCGTCTTGGCTGTAACCGAACAGCTGTTCTCCCGCCGGATTGATACGACTGATATGGCCTCGACAATCGATAGTAATGATGCCATCGGACGCTGATTCCAGCACGGTGCGCAGGTAGAGTTCGCTGCGGGCGTTCCGTTCGTTGAGTTCACGCAAGTCGTTCATGCGTTCGTGCAGACTGCGTTGCTTACTCTGCAACGCTTCCTGCATGCTATTGAACGCCCGGGCGGTGACCGCTAGTTCATCCTGACCGTGCACGGTCAAGCTGGCACTGGCCTGTCCCGATGCCACGGCCAGGGCATGCCGCTGGAGGATCCCGAGTCGGGATGTCAGGTGCCAGCCCAACCACCAGGAGGCGAACGTCAACAGCAACAGCCCCGCCAGTGCGATCATTACCAGCCAAACGCCAGCCTCTTGCAGGCGCTCGAGGATCCCCTCGCGGTAGTAGCCGATCTGAATCTGTCCGAATACAAAGCTACCCTCACGGACTTCAGCAACGGCTTTCCGCAACAGCGCATCATCAGTAAAAGCTGTTTCTAAGCCGACAGCCGAGCCACCGTGGGCATCGTCGCCGTGGCTGGCCAGCAGCCCACGGGGATCCGATATGCGGATGTAGGCGATTTCGGGGAGGGCGCTGACCTGTTTTACCATCTCTTCCAGGGAGGCCAGATCGGTTGATATCACGGCGTCCTTAGCCAGTGTTGCAAACAGCTGACTGGTTTCATCGGCGCGCTGTTTCAGCGTTTCTAGGCTCCAGCTGTTCAAATAATAAAGTGCCAACCATACCAGCAGAATCAACACGCAGGCTTGTACCAGTATGATTCCAATGACGGTTTTAAGTCTGAATGACATCTGCGCCTCCTGCCGTATTTCAACCCTGATCCAGCCGTGCTGAATAATTAGTTCAGTCGATGAAGTTTCAATGCTCGCACATCGTCCCAATCGCTGTCCTCGGCCCTGACAAAACCTTGGATACCCAGAGGCTCCAGCAACGCCCGACCTTCGGAATCGAGAGCCAGCTCTGTGAGTGCTTGCAGCAGCCGCTGCCGCTGCGCTTGGCTAACCCGCGGGTGAGATGCGATCGGATGCGGCGTGTAGCCTGGCGAAACCCAGAGAATCCGCAGCTGAGAACGTACCTGAGGATCGGCGGTGTTGAAGGTCCGTATGATCCCCCCACCGGCGGCATAACGATTTGCCGCGACAGCTCTATACACCGCATCATGAGAAAGGACATAGGCCGCGGGTCCAAGCTCGCCAACCTTTGCCAAATTGGCCTGCGTGACGATACTGGCGGCAAATGCGGCCGGTGCCGGATAGGCCAGTTCCAATCCAGAGAGTTGTTCAAGCGTTTGTAACAGTGAGTCCCGGCGCACCACATAGATACCTTCGATTTGAGAGTCCTGAGCCCGTACCAAAGCAGTGTATCCCATTGAATTGTGAAACACAGTGTAGTGGTAGGGGTTCATGTAAGCCAGATCGTAGGCGCCCTCTCTGACTCTTTGTTCGAACACGGGAATATTCGGCGCGGTGGCGAAAACCAGATTTAAGCCCGAGCGTTTGGATAGCATGTTTAGTAGAGGAGCCCAATCACGCGCCAGCTTCACCGCACTTTGCTGCGGTACGACACCGACGACCAAGGGAGCTGGGGCGGGGGTGTCTTCTGTTGCTTGAACCAACCCACATGACATGGACGTCAGCAGCAACAGGAAAAAATGGCATATCAATCGATTCTGTGTGCTCATCTTGTCGATTCTCAATCGGGAGAGACTCGGTATCTCCGTTAGGGGTAATGAGACTATGCAAGTTACGTACACAAACGTAAAAAATCGATATCATACTAATATTGTTGAATTTTATGCGGCCAGCTGCTTGGGAGTGAGCCTGAATCGTCACAATAAGCATTATGCGTTGCATAATGCGATGCCAGAGTGAACGGGATGCACTAGGGCTCTCAGCAAACAGAGGTGAGCAATGGGCTATTCAATAGCCTGATCCTCCCTCGCCGCGCGGAGCTGTATGAGACCAGCTATCGGAACCTGCATCCGCGGGCAGATTGACCTGAAACGGCGGCACGAATACTTCTAGGGCGTTGCGGGCGGGATCGTCAGCGGCGGGCACAGAAATCGCCGCCTTGAGCTGTATCGACTCGGCGCAGAGAATTTCCTGTTCGAGCGGCGCCAGTATCGGCTCTACCTGGCTGCGTACCGACGGGATATCGTAGAGTCCCGTGCTGATTAGGGTTCGTTCAATGGCGACATAGGTGATCGCATCGACCAGCTCAGCCTCCTGCACCGCCATCAATTCGGGGCAGCAGAGTGTACCTATTTCGATGCTGTCGATCTGCACCCCCGTCACCCATAAAGCAGGGTTTATTTGCGCTAATAGACTGGTGATCTGGTTGTTGATTTGAGGCAGATATCCAGCCAATACATCGCCTTCATCGGTGTACCCGGCGGGACATTCACAAGGCTCCAGGCTGTTGATCAGGCACTGAGTGTAGGCGGGTTCGGTACTGTCTTCGCTGAGACTGAACGGTTCACAGGGCGTCCCGCGAACCACCTTCTGCGAGGCCCAGCGTGAGCCGATGGCGGCAGACTCCAGCGGGCACTGCTGAGGACTCTCGCGATACAGCGCGCCGGGTAAACCGAACTCGCCACGGCCCACGGCATAGTTGGGTTGCCCCTGCAGGGCATTAAAATAGCTGACCGAGCCGCTGCCCGAGATGCCATCGGCCCCCTTGTTATCGGCCACTTCGTCACTGGTGGTTTTGATGCAGGGCGTGCCTTGACAGCTGTTACCCGCATAATAGAGCGGTTCACGACTGCTAAAACGGTCATCACGGATACCGATCAGCACGCGGTAATTCCGCGCCTGGGAGCGATCGATATAGAACAGCCGCGGGGCGTCGTGCTCATCGTAGTCGACCGCCTCGCCCAGCGCCAGGTTTTGACTGTCCACGACGATGGCGCTGTGTGACTGGTTGGTAACGTAGCGTTTAAACAGCGCATCACGAATGGCAACCAAGCCGACCAACGACCCTATCCCGAGGATGGTGATCACCAGCAACAGCTCGATGGTGATGATAAATCCGCCCTGATCCCGACGCTTCAACCTCGACATTGTTGTTGCACTCCTGTTCCATTCTTAACTCTTTATCATTCTGCGGCTTGCCTAGCGGACCTGCGATTCACAGCAACTGCTTGATCAACTGAAGGGTGTCGTACAGCTGGGCACCGGCGGGAAAGATCACCAATACAAAAAACATCGGCATACTGACCAATCCTAGGGGCAAGAGCATCTCCATACTCTTACGGTTCATCAGTTGAACCACTAAGGTCCGTTGCTTTTCACGTAATACCCGCGACTGCTTGTCGAGTGTTTCCAGGATAGGGGCGCCCGCCTGGGTTCCGACCTCCAGCACGGCAGCCAGCTGCTGCAGCTCCTTGACACCACAGCGCCGCTCCATGGTTCTGAGCGCTTGCCGTAGCGATTGGCCAGCATGGAGTTCGGCACAGGCCAGTGCCACCTCCCGCGCCAGTGGATGACTGGCGCGCAAACCAAAGCGAGCACTACAGTCGAGCGCTTCAGCGACCGGAAACCCAGTCGACAGGTAAGCACGCAGCAGGTCGACAAAAAAACTCAAGGAATAGAGAATCCGACTGCGACGCCGATTGCGCCTTCGCAGCAGCCACAGATCAATGAGAAAAAATCCCACCACAACACTGAGTAGCAACAACGGCCAAATTTGCTGCAGCCCCTGCCATTCCAGCAGCGCCAGCGGCGCCAACAGGCTCGGTATCACCTTGCCAGGCCAATAGAACGGCAACATGGCATCAGGCATGATGCCTGCCTGGCGCATCAGCTGGCTCGGATAGACCCATTGCCTCCAGGCCTGGTCGGTACGCTCCGTTACCCGATCGAGAACGGAGCGGTCGGTGATCACCCCGTAGCGATGCAGCAGAACCACTAGCGTCAGACTGAATATCAACGCAGCGTTCAGGATCACATCCAACCAGAAAGCGTTCATCGTTCACCGCATCCTCAGGATGCGACGCATCCATAAAAAGCCGACCACCTGGGCCATCAACGCCAGGAACATCAAGGTGGGTCCCTGGGCATGCTGGGTCAGTGGCAGCAACCAGCGGGGCTCCTTCCACAGAAAAAACGGGATCATGATGTAGGGAAAAAAAGCGGCAAATATCAGCGCATAGCGGGCACCGGACAGTTTGCCCTGGAGTGTCTGGCGAAAGCTGCGCCGCTCGCGCAGGATATGGCCCAGTGCCCCCAGCAAGCCCTTAAACTCAGCCCCCGCGTACCAGTGTGAACGCAACATATTGATAAACAGCCCTGCCCCCTCGCTGGGATAACGCTGCAGTAGCGGAGCCGTTGCGACCTCGATAGAGGATCCCAACCGGATTCGCCGGACCAGGTCGGCCAACGCCACGCGAATCAAGCGCGGAGAGGCTTTAGCGGCCACCTCCAGTGCCAGCAACGGCGGGGTACCATCGCTGCTGGCGGCGTACACTAGGTCGACGACATCCACCAGCGCCGTTTCGAAACGACGGGTTTGCCAGGCCGCCAGGTCCTTGATCACCAGTACACTCACCGGCAGCACCACAACGCCGGCCAGCACGGGTACGAGCGGCTGGGTGGGAAGGAGCATGGAAAACAGCATCCAGACCAGCACACTGACCAGCGTCAAGGCGGCTAGCAGCACCGGCAGACGCAAGTGCCGGTTGAGACTGCGCAGACGCGCGTCAAATGCCGTCATCCAGCCACGCGAAGGGTGCTGGAGCAGCGGCGCCAGCTCATCGACCTCGGCCGGAGATTCCTGGCGTTGACCTAATAGCAGCAATACTGCAGCGATTGCCAGAGTCAACGCCAGCAGTCCTAGCGAAAGCTCACTCATGGTTCGATCTCCCTGTGCAGCTGCGGGTCTCGAGCCAACCGGCCAGCCCCGATGGCAACCGGTAACCGCGCTGACGTAAGCGCTGCAGGAAGCTGGGGACATAACCGCTGTGACGATGCTCACCGCATCGATTCAACGCCTTGCCGGTGGGGATATTGTCATCCAGATCCGCCGCCGGTACGAATCGAAAAATCTCATGCACCTCGACACTGCCGTTATGTGCTATCACCTCACCGATACTGGTGACGCAGCGACTACCATCACGAAACCGAGCCACCTGTACGATCAACTGGATCGCCGAGCCGATCATGTCGCGAATCGCTTCACGCGGCAGGCCGACATCGGCCAGCAGCGCCAGGGATTCCAGTCGCTTGAGAACATCGCAAGGGCTATTGGCGTGCAGAGTCGAGAGGCTGCCATCATGGCCGACATTCATCGCCTGCAACATCTCGAAAACCTCGGTGCCACGCACCTCGCCGACGATGATACGATCGGCACGCATGCGCAGGGCGTTGCGCAACAGGGCACGCAGGTCAAACTGGCCGCGCCCCTCGCTGTTGCCTTGACGCGCTTCGAGGGTCACCACGTGGGGGTGGCGTAGCTGTAGTTCGGCGGACTCCTCGATGGTGATCACCCGTGCATGGGTTGGGATAAACTCGGAGATAGCATTCAACAGCGTGGTTTTTCCGGCCGCGGCGCCGCCGGCAACCAGAATATTGAGACCGGCGTCGACGCCGAACTGCAACAGCTCCAGCATCGCCGTAGAGAGCATGCCTCCTTCTAACAGCGTCTGGGGGTCGGCATCCGTCAACACGAAACGGCGAATGGACACCACCGGTCCCTGCGCGCACAGGGGCGCGATCATCGCGTGCAACCGGCTGCCGTCCGCGAGACGCGCATCGACCGCTGGACAACTGGTGTCCAGATGTTTGCCCTGGGCGGCAATCAGGCGGTCGAGAAAGCGGCGTAGATGCGCCTCGTTGTCAAAGCTCAGTTCGGTCTTTTGCAGCGATCCAGCCCGGTCAACCCATAGCTCCTGAGGCCCGTTGATCAGGATGTCGGAGACCGAGGGGTCGATCATCAGTGCCGCTAAAGGCCCTAATCCTTCCACCTCATGCAGGATTTCATCAGCCAGCGCGATACGCTGGGCAGGTGCCAGTGGCCGCTCCAGCTCCGCTTCCGTCTCACTGATCAGCTCATTGATGCGCGCCCGCAACGCCTCGATATCATCGAAGCGGTGCTCATCTTCCTGCTCCAGTGATGCGATCAGCTGTTGGTGAAGATGTCGGCGCAAACGGCGGAAATCGGGTGCGGACAGCTCCATTGGCTGTTTCAGCATGATCAACCTCCCCGGACTGATTCAGCGCGGCACGGTGGCAGGTCCAGCATCCCCATCAGGCGACTCTGGGCTGCGCTAAAATCTGGCCGCAGGGTGACGGCATGGAGGTACTGACGACAGGCGTCATCCCGTCGGCTCTGCTGCTCCAGCACCAGGCCACGGTGGTAGGCGACCTGCCAGTTCGGCGAGCCGAGTTGCTCGGCCAGCACCAGTTGGTCCAAGGCGGCACTGGCGTTTCGCTCCAGGTAATGCACAGCGGCCAGGGTTTCGTGTAACCCTGGGTGGCGCGGGTTGAGGCGTAATTGGGTCTGCAGCAGGGTGTGCGCAACATTGAGATTGCCCTCCTCCATCGCGATCCGGCTGCGCAGCATCGCCGCTTCGGGACGCGGTCGCTGCCCCCACAGCAACTGATCCAACAGATAGCTTGATTGCTCGGCACGACCGGCCTGATAGGCGACCAACGCGGCCAGCATCGCGACGCGCTCGTTATAGGGGTAAGCCGCATGCAGCGCCAGCACCTCCCGCAATAATCCTTCGCAGTCGACCGGGTCCTGCCAGCCGCGGGTTGCGGTGTGGCAGCTGTTACCGGTCGCCAGCGTCCTCTGATAGTGAGCCAGCGCCTGATCGACTCGCAGCCTCGGATTCTCGGTTGCCTCGGTGCGCGTTTGTTGCATCGCACCGCAGCCGCTCAGCAGGGCTATGGTCAGGATCAAATACTGTTTCCACATCATTTTAAAACTCCTCGTTCAGCGTGGCGGCAGGGAAAAGTGCTTGTTGCGCCAGATCCAGTGGGGCGGGAAATGCCCACAGATGAACATCGCTGTTGACTTCACGCACCAGGGTTGGCGTGACGATGATCACCAGCTCGCGATCCTGCCCGCTGTCACTGGATGATTCGGCCAGCCGCCCAAACAAAGGGATGTCACGCACCCCCGGCGCGCCGTCCTCCAGCGACGATTGATCGCTGGAAACCAACCCCCCCAGCACCAGCGGCTGGCCATCCTGCAAGCGGGTCGTAGTGCGGATGCTGCGGGTATTGAAGGCGGTACTGTTCAGGCTACCGCCGGTACTCTCGGAGATCAGCTGAGTCAGTAGCGTATCCGGCGATGACACTTCCGGGTTGACATCAAGCGTAATCCTGTCGTTTTCATCCACCATGGCGCGTACTTTCAACTGCACACCAAAGGACCTGAAGCGGGTGCCGCTGAACACCCCGGCGGTGTTGCTGCCCACCTCGTCACCGGTTTTCAAGCCGGTCGGAGCAAAGGCGGTTGGCACCGGGATCTCGCCGCCGACACTAAACAGCGCCGACTCGCCAGAGAGCACCATCAGGGTCGGACGCGAGAGCGTTTTCGATATCCCCTCCCGTTCCATCATTGAAAACAGCAGATCAAACGCGATCCGGCTGCCGCCGATCTGCAGGTTGTTGGTCAGCGTCCCACCCAGAATCTGCAACGCATTCTCCAGGGTGGAACTCTCCGGCCGTACCTGATTAAGCCCACCAAGAGCAAACAGCCCATCCCCGTTATAGCCCGATGACACCAGACTCAGATCCGGCCGCCAGCTTTTGAGGCGGTTGCGGTTGATCTCATGGATCTGCACCGCCACGCGCACCTGCGGCAGGTCCTCGACCTCGACCACAGAGAGCAGGCGGCCATTCACCATCGAGATCAGTTTCGCACGGCCTATATTGGCGCGAATATTATTGCCTAACCCCTGGCTTTGTCCCGTGCCGCCGAAAGCCCCACTCAGCAGACCGGAACCGACGTTAGCCCCACCCTGTCCAACAGCGGCACCGGCCTCATCGGTAACCACCTTCATACCTGACAGACCGTCAGTGCTGCTATCGCCTAGCAGCAGCCGTGAAGCGACATTCAGCATTCGCGTCAAGGTGACCTGGTTCTTGACTTTACCCTCAAGCAACAGGGTATCGGCCAGGTCGTTGGCAACATCGCCCTGCATGATCCGGCGTACCCGGACGCCATCTCCACCCAGGGACCGAATCGCATCGAGGATCTTGGTTTCCAGGGTTTTCGGTAGTTGTTCAACTTGAATCAGATTGATCACGGCTACGCGAGGGTTGGCCGCCGGAGTCTGAGAATTCAGGCGAAACGCCTCCTTGAACCGGGTCGTCGACTGAGTCTGTGCTGACATCACCCTCTGCAACACCGCAGCCAGCTGCTGGCTGTTGTTGGGTGAGACCCCGGCTCGGTTATGGGTGGTATTTTGCACCCCCAGGTAGTGGCGTGCGGCCGATTCGGCGGCCACCTTGTAGTCAACAGTCGGCACCTTGCCACGCAACACCAGGGCTGGACGGTCCGGTGCGGTCTGTAATCGAATGCCGCGATGTATATCGCTTAAGGCGCGACGTAGAACCGAGAGATCCTCGGTGACACTGAACAGATAGGTGTCACTGGTACCATCTTGATACCAGACGATCAGGCTGGTGCGCCCCACGTTTTTGGCCAGCATCAGCAACTCCTGACCGCTCAATATCTCGACTTCCAGGGTTTTATCCTGTCCAACGGCGACACGTTTCAACTCCTTGTCGAATATCAGTCGACTGTGTGTCCATTGAATGACCTCACGAAAATCGGCGGATTTACGACCGTTGGCATTCTCCACATATTTCAGGTCGGCCTTGATCTCGATCGACACGAGAAGCCCCAGCATCAGGGCCGCCGTCAGGGCCAGAAAATGGTATCCTCGACTCGAATTCATCGTTCAATCTCCTGTGTGGTCAGCAGCGGCATCATGCCCTGCCGGCCGCCGGAGTATTCATGGCAATGTGAGCGTATCGAGCCGGCATCGGCACGGGTACGAATGAGAATATCCACCCGCCTGTTGCCGGCTACGTCCTCGTTGGGCCAGTCAACCGATAGCGGGGCCTGTTCTCCCATCCCGAGGGTACGTATCCAGCTCCGTTCTACGCCACGTGCGATCAGTTGGTACGCAACGCTGTCGGCACGCGCCCGCGACAGGCGCAGGTTATAGCCGGCATCACCGACGCTATCGCTGTGGCCTACCACCAGAATCAAAGGATTGGCCGCCGCATCTTGGCTGCTTAAGTAATTTGCGATCGTTCCCAGGCGCTGCCGAGCCCGTCTATCTAGACTGGATTGGTCGTGGGGAAAGGGGCCGATCTGCGCAATCGGTCGATAACCACTGGATATCCTTGTCGACGGATAGGATGCCGCGGTCAGATCAGTACAGGGGGTTGCCTGGCCGCTGCTGATCAACGGTTTGGCACGCGTTGACTGGTCATGGGCGAAAGCGGGAGAGGTGGCGACAGCGAGTGCCTGCGGTACCCTTTTATCCCCTACGGGTGATGGCGAGAAGTGCGGTATCGATCGTTGTTCAGCACAGCCCACCACTAACAGCACCGCTACCTGGATAACTATTTTCATCCTGATTCCCCCCTGAATATCGGCTGGTTTAAGGCGGATAGCCTGGTGGCTGATCTTGATCAGCCGTTCGCTGGCGTCGAGTCAACGGTGCGCTTGGCGAGGCTTAAAGATCAACCACCACCTCGCGGCGATTTACACCCGAGACCAGCTCAACATAGCGCTGCCTGGGTTCAGGGCGAATGGACGCGCGCACGCCTCCATCCGAAATACCCGCTCGATGCAGAACAATGCTGACTTTATCCTTGCTGTCAATGCTCGCCAGTGGATAAACCTCTTCCGGCGCTACGGCAATCACCAGGTGTTTCTTCGACATCGGCTTGATGTTGTCGCGATTGGGTAGCACCAGACTACCCAGATTGGCTTTGTTGACCGGTGCCTGGCGGCCTTCCGAGAGCACACCTATAAGCTGGGCGTTACTGGCCACCGTGCGCACACCCTTACGACCGGTCACGACCACATCAAAACTATCGCCATTACGCATCTGGGTATGAGGTATAGCGCTGCGGTGTGGCGTCAGGGTATAGAGTACCTTGCTCTCCGGCACCTGTTGCGCAAGCCAGGAACGGGGCGGTACTGTCAACTCGGTTTGCAGCAACGCATCCCCATCCCGCTTGTCTTTCACTAATAGTTTGCCCAGCAACTGATGTAGATCACTCATGTAGGGCACCTCCGCATCGACCCGAATCTTGCGCAACATTTCGGGCTTTACCAATACACCTGCTGGCCAGTCGCCTCTCATTCCCCAGGCCTCTTGGGTCGTGTAGCTCTCAGCTTGACGGATGCCCAATACACTAACCAGCACCCCGGACACCAGGAACATCGCCATAGCGACTATCGTACTACCGGTATGTTTGCGTCTCATGCTAACCCCCTTATGGTTTACTCCATCTAGACAGGAATGGGCGGCCCCGACCGTCTTACGCCGGGCCACCCCTGCTGATAAACCGGCCTGTCAGAGATTAGGGTGCGTTAACGGTGCCGGTATTTGCCGCAGCGCTTGAGCCGAGGCTTGCAGCCGTTGCGCCCCCCTCAAGCGCAGTCGCGGCTACAAAGGTAAACTCCGCATCGTCACCGGCATTGGTATCGGTGGCATCGCCGTAAACGGACCCTTCGATTGCTGCCGTTTTCTGCGCATTGACGATACCGTCGAATGCGTAAGTCTGATCGAGATGGCCAATTGCTTCAGCGACATCTTCCATCTCGGCATTAACGGCATCTCTCATGGTGATCAGCCCGGTCGTCAGGCCAATGATCATCGTCGTGGTAATAAGAACCAATTCCGATGTCATGACGAAACCACGCTGGTTTTTCTGAACATTTGCATGCTTGATTGCGCTCATATCATAAACCTCTAGGATTAACGTTTAATCGTATTTATATTGGGTACAGCTTTCTCACAGCCAAATATTTTCAACAAGCGTGCCAATAGTTAATTTTTATTTTTTATCAAATAGATATGAATATTTATTACAATCGGCAGCCTGTTATTGATAACCGATTTCAATAGGTATCGTATTTTGATTATGAAAACGCGACGCAAATCTTGCGCCAAGCCATACTCAAATACCTAGGCGCTTAACTGCATGGCTCTGGGAATTAGCTACGACCGAAATCCCTGCAATCGTGCTAGCCTTAAGGGATCCCGGTAGGCGGTCATAGACAACCCCACCTATTCCACACCAGCGGCTAGCGTAGCTGAACAACAAACAGGTAGCGAACATGAGCGGTATCTCTGCAGCGGAGCACAGCGTCATCAGCACTCAGGTCGAGCGGCTGAAGCGGCAACCCGGTGCCCTACTCCCCATTCTGCATGGCATTCAGGAGCAGCTGGGCTATATCCCCACCGCCGCCACCCCGATTATTGCCGCCGCACTGAGACAGACCCGCGCAGAAATCGAGGGGGTGATCAGCTTCTATCACCACTTTCGCACCAGCCCCCCAGGTCGCCATCAACTGCAGATCTGCCGCGCTGAGGCCTGCCAGGCACGCGGTGCTAACGCGCTGGAACAACACGCCCAAGCCAGACTAGGGATCGGTTACCACCAGACCACCCTGGACCTGGAATATAGCCTGGAGCCGGTGTACTGCTTGGGTAACTGTGCCTGCGGCCCCTCGGTGCGTGTGGGTGATGAGATTCTCGGCAAGGTCGATCCACAGCGCTTTGACCAACTGCTCAAACAACTCGCGACCCTGCCACTGGAGAGTAACTGATGTCGGTAACCGTCTTTATACCTCGCGACACCACCGCCTTAGCGCTGGGCGCCAACCAGATTGCAGCCCAACTCGAGAGCCTGGCTCAGGATCAAGGCGCTGCTATAAAGATCGTGCGTAACGGTTCGCGCGGGTTGTTTTGGCTCGAACCTCTGCTCGAAGTGCAGACCGACCAGGGGCGCGTCGCGTATGGGCCGGTATGCGTCGATGATCTTCCGGCGCTGTTGCAAGCTGGGATGCTCAAGGGTTCGCAGCAGCACCCGCTGTGCCAGGGGCTAACCGAAGCGATCCCCTATCTTAAAAACCAGCAACGCTTGACCTTCGCCCGGGCCGGAATCACCGACCCCTTGTCGATCGATGATTATCTGGCCCATGCGGGTTTTAAAGGCCTGCATAAAGCGCTGCACAGCAGCCCGCAAGCGATTGTCGATACCGTAAAAACCTCCGGGCTGCGTGGCCGTGGTGGCGCCGCCTTCCCTACCGGAATCAAGTGGCAAACGGTTCTCGATGCTCCAACTAGCGCCGCCCCGGCTAATGGCGCCGACGGTCAAAAATATATTGTTTGCAACGCCGATGAGGGAGATTCGGGGACCTTCGCCGATCGTCTAGTCATGGAAGCCGATCCTTACATGCTGATCGAAGGGATGTGCATTGCCGGTTTAGCGGTCGGTGCCACCCAGGGCTATATCTACCTGCGCTCGGAATACCCGATGGCGCAGCAGATCCTCAACCAGGCAATTGAGCTGGCAACCCAAGCCGGTTATCTCGGTGATAACCTGTGCGGCAGCGGCCAGTGTTTTCAGCTGGAAGTGCGACTCGGCGCCGGCGCTTACATCTGCGGGGAGGAGACTTCACTGCTGGAGAGTCTCGAGGGCAAGCGCGGCCTGGTACGCGCCAAACCACCGCTACCGGCGCTGGTTGGACTATTTGGACGCCCTACCGTGGTCAATAACGTGCTGTCGTTGGCAGCTATCCCCTACATTCTAGCCGAGGGTGGCGAAGCCTACGCCAACTATGGCATGGGCCGTTCACGCGGCACCCTGGCGTTTCAGCTGGCTGGCAATATCGCCCGCGGCGGTCTGATCGAGCTGGCGTTCGGCACCAGCCTGCGAACGCTGCTAGAGGAGTACGGCGACGGCAGTGCCACGGGCCAGCCGCTGCGTGCAGTTCAGGTTGGCGGCCCGCTGGGCGCTTACCTGCCCGAGAGTCAGTGGGATACCGCGCTGGATTATGAGGCCTTCGCCGCGGTGGGCGCGGTGCTCGGACACGGCGGCATCGTCGCATTTGATGCCAGTGTTGATATGGCCCAACAGGCCCGCTTTGCGATGGAGTTCTGTGCTGTAGAATCCTGCGGCAAATGCACCCCGTGCCGGATCGGCTCCACTCGTGGCGTAGAGGTGATCGACAAGCTGATTCAAGATCAGAGTTGCGAACAGAGTCGCGATGCTAATCTATTATTGTTGACCGATCTTTGTGACACCCTGGAACTGGGTTCGCTCTGTGCCATGGGCGGCATGACCCCCAACCCGGTACGCAGCGCCCTGAGCTATTTCCCAGAAGATTTTTTACCTAAATCGCCGGCTAGCGCACCACGGCTGAGCGGGGAGAACGACCATGCTTGAGTATTTTGATCCCGCCCAATTCGACAGAGACCTAGGCACCCCTGCGCCGGACTCTGACACTCTGGTCTGCCTCGAGATCGACGGCATGGCGATAACGGTCCCTCAGGGGACCTCGCTGCTGCGCGCCGCGGCCCTGGCCGGCATCACTATTCCCAAGCTGTGTGCCAGCGACAATCTAGAAGCTTTTGGCTCCTGCCGCCTCTGTGCGGTGCAGGTCGAAGGGCGGCGTGGCTACCCCGCCTCCTGCACCACCCCGGCCGAAGCGGGCATGCGCATCACCACCCAGAATGACCAACTGGCTCGGCTACGTCGCAACATCATGGAGCTGTATATCTCCGACCACCCGCTGGATTGCCTCACCTGCCCCAGCAACGGCAACTGTGAACTCCAGGATATGGCCGGTGCGGTCGGCCTGCGCGAGGTACGTTACGGTCTCGATGGCAGCAACCACCTAGATGCGCCTACCGACGACTCCAACCCCTATTTCAGTTTCGACCCCAGCAAATGCATCGTCTGTTCACGTTGCGTGCGGGCGTGCGAAGAGGTGCAGGGCAGTTTCGCACTGACCATCACCGGGCGAGGTTTTGACTCCAAGGTCAGCACCGGTACCCGTAACTTTATGGATTCTGACTGTGTCTCCTGCGGCGCCTGTGTGCAAACCTGCCCTACCGCGACCCTGTCCGAAAAAAGTGTTATAGCAATGGGGCAGCCCGAGCGCAGTGTCATCACCACCTGCGCCTACTGCGGCGTCGGCTGCTCCTTTAAAGCCGAACTCAAGGGTGATCAGCTGGTACGTATGGTTCCCTACAAGGGCGGTGCCGCCAACCAGGGTCATGCCTGCGTCAAGGGGCGCTTTGCCTTTGGCTATGCTACCCACAAAGACCGGATCAAGACCCCGATGATCCGCGACAGTATCGATCAACCTTGGCAAGAGGTCAGCTGGGAGCAGGCGATCAGCTATACCGCCCGGCGCTTCAAAGAGATACAGGCACAACACGGACGAACCAGCATCGGCGGCATCACCTCCTCACGCTGTACCAACGAAGAGACCTATCTGGTGCAGAAAATGGTCCGCGGCGCCTTTGGCAATAACAACACCGATACCTGCGCCCGGGTCTGCCACAGCCCCACCGGTTATGGCCTGCGGCAAACACTGGGGGAGTCGGCCGGTACCCAAACCTTCGCATCGATCAAAGATGCCGATGTGGTGCTGGTGATCGGCGCCAACCCCACCGATGCTCATCCGGTGTTCGGCTCGATGCTACGTAAGCGTCTGCGTCAGGGAGCCAAGCTGATCGTTGCCGATCCGCGTAAGATCGACCTGCTCCACAGCCCGCATCTTCAAGAGGCCCTGCACCTGCCGTTGCGTCCAGGCACCAATGTAGCGCTGATCAACGCCCTAGCGCATGTGGTGATCTGCGAAGGTCTGGAGGATCACGCCTTTATCGAACAGCGCTGCGACGCTGAAACCTATCAGCAGTGGCGTGCCTTTATCAGCGGTATTGAGCATGCGCCCGAGGCGGTCACCGCCATCACCGGCGTCCCCGCCGATCTTATTCGCCAGGCTGCACGGATATACGCCCAGGCCGGCAACGGCGCCATCTACTACGGACTGGGGGTCACCGAACACAGCCAGGGCTCCACCATGGTGATGGGGATCGCCAATCTGGCGATGGCGACCGGAAATCTGGGACGTTCCGGGGTGGGCGTTAACCCGTTACGAGGCCAAAACAACGTGCAGGGCTCCTGTGATATGGGCTCCTTCCCCCACGAACTGCCCGGCTACCAGCCGGTCGGTGATGACCAGATCCGCCAGCGCTTCGAACAGGTCTGGGGTGTGACCCTAGATAGCGAGCCAGGACTGCGGATACCGAACATGTTCGATGCCGCTATCCATGGCAGTTATAAAGGGATGTATGTCCAGGGCGAAGATATCGCCCAGTCTGACCCCAACACCCTGCATGTCGAAGCCGCGTTGCGATCGCTGGAGCTACTGGTGGTTCAGGACCTGTTTATCAACGAAACAGCCAAGTTTGCCCACGTATTGCTGCCTGGCTCCACCTTTCTGGAGAAGGACGGCACCTTTACCAACGCCGAGCGCCGTATCAATCGGGTACGCAGAGTGGTCGCGCCCCTGGCAGGCAAAGCCGACTGGGAGGTCACCATGGCGCTCTCCACGGCATTGGGCTACCCGATGCACTACAACCACCCCTCAGAGATCATGGATGAGATCGCTAGCCTGACGCCCTCCTTTACCGGTGTCAGTTACGCCAAGCTGGAACGTCTGGGCAGCATCCAATGGCCCTGTAATGACGAATATCCTGAAGGGATGCCGATCATGCATCAGCACTCTTTTCCACCCGGTGGCGGCCACTTCGCGGTGACCGAATTCGTTGCCACCACCGAAAAGGTCAGTCGCAAATTCCCGTTGATTCTGACCACAGGTCGAGTGCTGTCACAGTACAATGTTGGCGCTCAAACTCGGCGCACCGACAACCAGGTCTGGCACCACGAGGACCGGCTGGAGATTCATGCCCAGGATGCCGAAGATCGCGGCATCCAGGATGGTGACTGGCTAGGCATCTCCAGTCGCGCCGGACAGACCGTGCTGCGCGCCAAGATCAGCCAACGGATGCAGCCAGGGGTGGTTTATACCACTTTCCATCACCCAGAAAGCGGTGCCAACGTCATCACCACCGATAACTCCGACTGGGCCACCAACTGCCCCGAGTACAAGGTGACCGCCGTGCAGGTTGAGAAAGTCAGCCAGCCTTCGCTATGGCAGCAGAACTTTAAGAAGTTCAATGATCGTCAGCGTGAGCTGCTGCAGCAGCGCACCCCCGCAGGAAAATCCAAGGAGTCGTAAGCGTGGTCGAATGCAAGCAGGATGGTCCGGGCACCGGGCTGCCGCCCCCGACCAGCGCTGCGGTGCGCGTCAATCGCTGGCACCGCGGCAGCTGCTCCCAAGCTCAGGATACGCTGGCCGAAGAGACCCCGATCGCACTCTGTTACAACGGCATCAGCCATGTGGTGATGATGGCCTCACCCTGCGATCTGGAAGAGTTAGCGCTGGGCTTTAGTCTCAGCGAAGGGATTCTAGAGCGGCCGCAACAGCTGTACAGCGTCGAGATCGCCCCGCGCGCCGGAGGGATCGAGATTAACCTGTTGGTAGCCGCGCGCCAGCAACAGGCCTTACAACAACGCACCCGCAATCTGACCGGCCGCACCGGTTGCGGGCTCTGCGGCAGCGACTCGTTACAAACGGCGATTCGCCCCGTCAATCGTGTCAACCAGGCGCCCCACCTCAGCGATGCCGCCGTGCAGCGTGCCATCAGCCAACTCGATGCCAACCAACCCCTGCAAGGGATTACCGGAGCGGTCCACGGTGCCGCTTGGTGCAACCTGGAGGGTGACATTCAACTGCTGCGCGAAGATGTCGGCCGCCATAACGCCCTGGATAAATTGATCGGTGCCCTAGTGGGCCATAACATCGATCGCCAGACCGGCTTTCTACTGATGTCGAGCCGAGCCAGCTATGAGATCGTCCACAAAGCGGCCAGCGTCGACATCGGTAATCTGGTGGCGGTTTCCGCACCCACCGCCATGGCGATCCAGCTCGCCGCACAAGCCGGAGTCCAGGTGATCGGTTTTGCCCGACCGGGCCGGCATGTGCGCTATAGCGATCAGCTGGTCACCAACACCTGAATCGCATCGAGCTTCAACAAGCTGCGATCGATGCTGTGCTGTAACTCGTCGATCAACTGCCGTTGCTGCTCTATCTCGACATTGCGAATCGAGGGATTGACCAGGGCAAGCGTTTGCAAGCGCTCGAGTTGTGGTTGTTGCAAGGCGTTCATCCGCGCCTGTGCCTGTTGAATCAAACTCGGCAACTGCTGTTCGGCTTTTTGCTCCGCCAGCGCCAGCAACTGGGTGACCGGTTCGCGCAACGGCTTGATCAGGTTTTTAGCTGCCGAATAAGGCAGATGTTTGGCCAGCGCGCTGAGCTGCTCGGCGCTGATCAGGGCGCTGCAATCCTTGGCATCGGCGGTTAACAGTAACCGGTAGCCACCACTGGGCAGATAACGCGGGATCTGCAGCGCCTTGGGGGAGGGACAATGGAGTTGGAACAGGCACTCCAGCAGCAGGGTACCGGCGTTGATGCCGGGGAGTTTTAGAGTACAGATGGCGGTATTGCCGACATCGGTCTCGGTGATCAGATCGAAAGCGCCCTGCACCAGCGGATGCTCCCAGTTCAAGAACGCCATATCTTCGCGCTCCAGCGCCTGCTGACGGTTAAAACTGCCGGTCAGGCCATCCTCGGGCAGACCAGGAAAACTGCAACGCATGTGATCGCCGGGATAGAGGATTACGCTGTGCTCGGTATCCGGCTGTTGATCGACGCCAAAATGATCGAAGCAGCCATCCAGGAACTGCCGCAACTCGGTTTGCTGTTCGCTGTCTGCTAACAGCGCCAACAGTTGCTGGGCCGGTTGTTCGCGACAGGAGTTCAGTTCGAGCAAGCGGTCGCGTCCTTGATGCTGGTGCTGTTGCAGTGCGTCTGCGCGACGGCGGGTCTCGGCGATAAACGCTGCGAACACCGATTCATCGGGCTCTAGCAATAGGGCCTCCAGCTCTGCGCGCTGCTGCTCCAGCAGCTGATGCCCAAACGGACAGGGGCTCAGGAATGCATCCAGCCCCTGGTGCAGCCAGCGCATCAGATGATGGCCTGGGCTATTCTGGCACAGCGGCAGATGGATCTCGACCCGCTCGGTCTGGCCGATACGGTCAAGGCGACCGATGCGCTGTTCCAGCAGATCAGGATTGAGCGGCAGGTCGAACATCACCAGCTGATGGGCGAACTGGAAGTTACGCCCTTCGCTACCGATCTCGGAACAGACCAGTACCTGGGCGCCATACTCTGGGTCGGCGAAATAGGCCGCGGCTCTATCCCGATTGACCAGGCTCAACTGCTCATGGAACACCGCGGTGCGCAACCCCACGCGCAGGCGCAGGTGCTCTTCGAGCTGCTGGGCGGTGACCATATCGGCACAGATCAACAGCACCTTATCCTGGGACTCTGCCAGCAGCCAGCGTTGCAGCCACTGGACGCGCGGATCAAGATTCAGCCAGTGCCCGCCTAACAGGGTCTCAGGGTGCAGTTGCTCACGCAACGATCCCTGCTGTAGGGTCTGGGCAATAGCCTCTGGCATCTCCAGCAGGTGCGGAATCAGCTCGCGTCCGGGAAAACCCTTGACCTGTTCGCGGGTGTTTCGAAACAGCACTCGGCCGGTACCATGATGATCCAGCAGCTGATCAATCAGTTCATTACGCACCCCCTCTTGATCATCTGCCTGTTGAGCTTTATCCATTAACGCATTGTAATCATTAGAGTCTGTATAGGGCTGAAACGCTTTTATAAAGGCAGTATCCGCCAGCAACACCCCCAGCTCCTGACTCGCTAACAGCTGTTCAACCAGCTGACGGACCGGCAGATAATCCTGCTCTTCAGCCACAAAGCGCTGCAGATCGTAGTAGCGATCCGGATCGATCAACCGCAACCGGGCAAAATGGCCCTCGACACCCAGCTGCTCGGGGGTCGCGGTCAGTAGCAACAAGCCCCGGGCCTGCGCCGCCAGAATTTCGATGCGACGATACTCCTCGCTGACCTGTTGCTCGGTCCAGTGCAGGTGGTGGGCTTCGTCAACGACCAACAGGTCCCAGCGGCAAGCGGCTGCCAGCTCGTGGTAGTGTGGCTCGTCGATGAGCAGCGATTGTGGGCAGATCACCAGCTGGCAGGTATCAAACGGATTATTGGCGAAGATATCGGGCTGCGCAGACTCCAACAACGCGCCATATTGCTCAGCGTTCATGATGCTGAAACGCAGGTTAAATCGGCGCAGCATCTCCACCAGCCACTGATGAATCAGCGAGTCAGGCACGACCACCATCACCCGTTCGGCGCGCCCGCTGATCACCTGCTGGTGAATAATCAAGCCCGCCTCGATGGTTTTGCCTAGCCCCACCTCATCGGCCAGCAATACTCGGGGCGCATGGCGACGCGATACCTGGGAGGCGATATAAAACTGATGCGGCAGCAGCTGGACCCGAGGCCCCAACAACCCCTGCGCTTCGGACTGCAGCAGCCGGTGCTGGTGATGACGAGCACTACGGCGCAGCTCAAACGCCTTACGGCCATCGATCTGCCCGGCAAAAAAACGGTCCTGAGGACGATTCAATTCGACAAAGGGATCTAGATCCATCTCCTCGATCCACACCAGATCGCTGTCAGCAGTCTCATCGGCACCCACGCCATAGCGGAGCAAGCCGCCGACACTCTCTACCGCTTCGATGTCGTATTCCAGTCCGAAGATATCTTTACAGCGCATCCCAGCCTCAAGACTGTAACGGCTAAGGGGAGCATCCGCGATAGCGTAGGTTCGATACTCTTCCGCCGCGGGAAAAAACAGCTGCACCTGTCGGGCAAGCTGTTCGGTAACCAGGCCCAGGCCCAGTTCTGATTCACCGTGACTAATCCAGCGCTGGCCGGGCACAAAGACAACCTGTGCCATGAATGACTCCTGTAACATATTTTAACGAATGGCGATCCCGCCGCTCTAGGCGGCGGGTTTTGAATCTAGCGGGTGATACTTGAACGGCTAGTGTAGAGCTAACGATAAGCTGAGCGAATAACACACTACTGCTATCAAGGTTTGTTCCAGCGCTCGGCGGCGCTAAGATCGCTGTCTTTCTGCTCCACCCAGCGCTGCTGGGTTTGGCTACACTCCTTTTTCCAGAACGGTGCGTCTTTCTTAAGATAATCCATGACAAACTCACAGGCGGCAAAAGCATCCGTGCGATGTGCGCTACTTACACCCACATAGACAATCAGATCGCTAGGCTTAAGTGAGCCGACCCGGTGAATAACACTGACATGGTGCAAAGGCCAGCGCTGCCGTGCTTGGACAACGATATCGGCAAGGCAGCTCTCGGTCATACCCGGATAATGCTCCAGCACCATCTCCTGTAGCGGATCGCCTGCCAGATCCCTGACCAGCCCGGTAAAAAATACCACGGCCCCCACCTGACCTTGATGATCGCGTAAGCGCTCAAACTCCTCGGCGACATCAAAGACGGACTCTTGAACATGAATATAGGTGCATGGGGTTGGAGCGGACTGATTCAAAACGGAGTTCTCTACTGGGGATATCGGGGTAATGGATAGCACCATTCTAGCAACAGATCAGCCCTCGTGGTTAATTGGATTTATGCATCACCGGCTTCACGCCTGCAAAATTGGCGGCCGGTGGCGTTTAGATTACACTATCAGCTTTATCTTGGAAGAGTCTTAACATGCGCTGGACGCCCCATGTTACCGTTGCCTGTGTCATTGAGCAGCAGGGCCAGTTTTTATTGGTCGAGGAGTTGATCGATGGCCAGCGGGTGCTCAACCAACCCGCCGGCCATCTCGAGCCACAGGAAACCCTGCTTCAAGCCGCCGTACGTGAAGCCCTAGAAGAGACCGCCTGGCAGGTTGAGATCACCGATCTGCTGGGGTTTTACAGCTACATATCACCCCGTAATCAGGTCTGCTACCACCGCTGGTGCTTTATCGCCAAGCCCCTACAGCACCGACCAGAACGGGCGCTGGACAGCGGTATTTTGCAGGCGGTCTGGTTAGATGCCGATACGATCCGCCAACGCCAAGCACGCTTAAGAAGTCCAATGGTGCTGCAGGCGGTTGAGGATTACCTTGCGGGCAAACGCTATCCATTAACGCTATTATGCGAGCAGTCCTCGACCTACTGATCGGAAGTTTGCTAGCCGCTGTCGCTATCACCGCTGGCCCTTGATCAGTACAATAGCCGCTTGTTTTTAGCCGAGTATTGTTATCGCCATGTCCGTTACGTCTAACACCCCATCTAGTCCCCCTGCTAACACGCCTGCTAGCAGCCCTTGTCGCTCAGCCGCCCGTAGCCCAGCCAAGGTGATCGTCGGGATGTCGGGGGGTGTCGATTCGTCTGTTGCCGCGCTGTTACTGCAGCAGCAGGGTTATAGCGTCGAAGGCCTGTTTATGAAAAACTGGGACGAGGACGACGGCTCCGAATACTGCACCGCGATGGATGACCTGGCCGATGCCCAGGCGGTCTCTGACAAACTGGGAATAGTCCTGCATACCGCTAACTTTGCGGCGGAATACTGGGACAACGTGTTCGAGCATTTTCTCAGTGAATACCAGGCTGGACGAACCCCTAATCCGGATATCCTGTGCAATAAAGAGATTAAATTTAGAGCCTTTCTGGATTATGCCAAGCAGCTGGGCGCCGACTATATCGCCACCGGCCACTACGTCCGCCGTCGTGATCTCGAGGGGCACGTCCAGCTACTGCGCGGCTTGGACAGCAACAAGGACCAGAGTTACTTTCTTAACGCGGTAGGTGAAACCGAACTCGCGCAAACCCTGTTCCCGGTCGGTGAACTGGAGAAACCCGAGGTCCGCCGGATAGCCGAGCAACACCAGCTGGTCACCCACAACAAAAAGGACAGTACCGGGATCTGCTTTATCGGTGAACGTCGGTTCCGCGATTTTTTGCAGCAATACCTGCCGGCACAACCGGGCGATATCGAAACCCCCGATGGGGTCAACATCGGTCGTCACCAGGGGCTGATGTACCACACCATCGGCCAGCGTCAGGGCCTGGGAATCGGTGGCTTGAGTCAGTTCCCCGACGAGCCCTGGTTCGTCGCCCAGAAGGACCTGATACGCAACGTGCTGGTAGCGGTGCAAGGCGGGCAACACCCGTTGCTGTTCAGCCAATCCTTAACCGCCAGCCATATCGACTGGGTCGATGGCCAGGGCCCGCAACTGCCCTACTCCTGTACGGCTAAAACTCGTTATCGTCAGGATGATCAAAGCTGTACCATCATCGCGCAGCTAAACGACGATGGCAGCCCGGGATATCGGGTGAATTTTGACCAGCCGCAACGCGCCGTCACCCCGGGACAATCGGTGGTATTTTATCAGCAGGAATGGTGCTTGGGTGGTGGCGTTATCGAAACCACCCTGGATTGATACGCGGTATGCTTTTAGCGATGATCAGTCACCGATAAACTTTCTATATAACTTTTATATAAACAACGCAGGGCCCGTCCATGTCACGCACCCTAGATCAACAAACAATCGCGCTGGCTGGCATTTTTCAGGCTGCTAGCCTAGTGGATCAGATCGCCAAGCGTGGAATGATCCCGCAAAACAGTTTCGAAGCCAGTATCAACAGTATTTTTGTCACCTCGCCCGACGCCACCGAGGATGTCTTTGGCGGCGTTCGCGAGCTGCCTTTCAACCTGCAGACTGGTCTAAAAATGGCGCAGGACCTCAGCGACAAAGGTGCCTCGGTCAACAAAGATGTGACCCGTTATGCCATGGGGCTACTGCACCTGGAAAGTCGGTTGCGCAAGCACCCGAAGATGCTAGAGCAGGTCGGCAAACGCCTGGATCAGATTGGCCAGCAAGCGGCATTTTACAACTCCAAGGACAGCGCTGGTAGCGATCAGTCAACACCTGCGGATCCTCGGGAGAGACCACTGAACTATGCCAGGGGTACCGTAGTGGCTAATATCGCGGCACTGTACCAGGAGACCCTGAGCACCTTTAGCTTCAGAATCCAGGTGACGGGCGAGCCGCGACATCTGCAAAACACCGACAACGCCGAAAAAATTCGCGCGCTGCTGCTGGCGGGCATCCGTTCAGCTATTTTGTGGCATCAGGTCGGCGGTCGACGCTGGCACCTGCTGTTCTTTCGTTCACGGGTTGGCGAATCGGCCAAACGTATTTTACAATCGGCGCAAACCCACTAATGTGCTATTCGGACAACCGAATGGCCCCTGTAACTGAACCGTACTATTAACAGCACTATCAATAGCACTAACAAGCGTTAACAAGGCGACTCCCGCCTGACGCTTTAACCGTCTCACGACCAAGGAACCTCAACATGTTTGCAACACTTCAACCGACAGCCGGGGATCCCCTGCTGGCTTTGATGACCGCATTTAAAGCCGACTCACGCGCTGACAAGATCGACCTAGGCGTGGGTGTCTATAAGGATGAAGCGGGGCACACCCCCATTTTGGCCTCGGTCAAGCAAGCCGAAGCCTATCTGTTGGAAACCCAGACCACCAAGACCTACATCGGTCCCTCGGGCGCCCCGGCATTTGCCAAGGCGATCGAGCAGCTGCTGTTTCCCCAGGCCTACCCTGCCAGCCAGCAACTACTGGCCAGCGGCCGCGTAGCCACAGCGCAATCCACTGGCGGCACAGGGGCGCTTCGTGTAGGCGCCGATTTTATCCATCGCGCCCTGCCCCAAGCAAAGATCTGGGTCAGCAACCCCACCTGGGCCAACCACTTCAACATCTTTGAATCTGCAGGCCTACGCGTAGGTGAGTACCCCTACTACGACGCCAGCAACCAGAGCCTGGACTTTGCCGGGATGCTGGAGACCCTGCAGACAGTACCCGCCGGCGATGTCGTCTTGCTGCACGCCTGCTGCCACAACCCCACCGGACTGGATCTCAATGCCGAACAGTGGCACCAGGTCGGCGCCCTGCTCAAAGAGCGCGGAGTGATGCCCTTTGTCGACAGCGCCTACCTGGGATTTGCCGAGGGCCTGGACGAGGATGCCAAAGGGATCAACATCCTGGCTGAATACTGCCCCGACATGCTGATCGCCAGCTCCTGCTCCAAGAATTTTGGCCTCTATAACGAACGCATAGGTGCTCTGACAGTGGTGGCGGCGACTGAGCGTGATGCTCAAGCGGCCTTCAGCCAGATCAATTACTGTATCCGTGGTAACTATTCCATGCCGCCTAACCATGGCGCAGGGATCGTCACCCAGATTCTCAACAGCCCGGAGCTCAGCGCACAGTGGCAGCAGGAGCTGACCGACATGCGCAGTCGTATTTTAGAGATGCGCCTGCTGTTCACCCAGATGCTGGCTGATTCGGGGGCAAAGAAGGACTTTAGCTTCATCGCCGCGCAGCGCGGTATGTTCTCCTTCTCCGGACTCAACCCCGAGCAGGTGAAACGGCTGCAAACCGATGATGCGATCTATATTGTTGGCTCGGGTCGGATCAACGTGGCTGGCATGACTCATGGCAACCTCGACCGCCTATGCCAAGCCGTGGTTCGCGTACTCGATTGATCTGCACTACCGACTGTTAGATCAGCTCCTCACCTCGGTAGCCCATTACGGGCTGCTGAATCCGGTGAGGAGCAGTGCTACATCTTGCCCTCTAACCTAGACCCTTTACAGATAGCCGCAGCCGCCAGTCGGTCGCGCGCCAATATCCAGCCTAGCCTGTAGTTCCAGATCCAGATAACGGTTCACAATCTCAGCAGCCGTGCCGTCAGCCTGCATGGCTGCGAATGCCTGCTGCCAAAGCCGAAGCACCGCCTGCGAGGTGGTGTTAGATGCCACGATATAGACACAATGACTGCTCTGTACATCGCCAATCACAAAATCAGCTGGATCGAGCTCCGGATTGGCTTTGAATGCCGCACTGAGCAGGATCGCCGACGTAAACCAGCCCTCTATTCTGCCTACTCTGAGCATATTGATATTGGCCGTATCCCGAGTCTGTTCCAAGTAATTATGGACCCCACCCTGTTGCAACTGAGCCAGCGGTGCTGAGCCTGCCAACACTCCGAACGTCCCTCCCTGTCGGGCAAGCTCATGAGTCAACTTACCACTGCCAGCGCGACTGACGTAAAAAAAGGGATCATTAAGGTAGTGGATCACCCACTGCACCTGCCCCTCTCTAGAGGCGACTCGAGCCACAGGTGTCAGCAGCACATTCGATTGCGTCAAAGTATACTGAAAAGCGCGCTTGTAAGGCATCAGGCTGACAGCGCCGGAATGACCGAGCCGTCGACCGATCTCTTGCATCATCTCAACCCCAAGTCCTTCGATCGGCCCTTGCCCCCGATCTTGATACGCGAAGGGCGCAAGCTCCGCGCCGATCAATTGGAGCTGATCTTCGGCCCGTATCGAACTACAGAGGATGGACAACAACAGCCCCGCGCAGAGATAGAAATCAGCCAAGAACCTTCTCAGCTGTACTGGTGTTGCAGGTCGATTCCAGTGCATAAATACCGTCTTATCAGAGGGACTCTCAGAACCTCATTATAGGTGCTTGGAGCCATTGCTATACCCAGAAACCGAGCATTTGCCGTTTCTAGAATTCGAGTATGGGGTAATTAGCGCTCCGACTTGTCTTGATTCTCATAAAACAGGACCTCTGCACAGGCGATGCCGCTAACACGATGCCGCTAATAAGCTGCCTAAACAGTCTGCATCATGTATAATTTTCGCTCGTTTTTTCTGATCAAATTCCTTCCAATTTACGAGAGTGTGTCCATGGAGCTTTCAGCCCTTACCGCCCTGTCTCCGGTTGATGGCCGTTACGGCAGCAAAACCGCCTCCCTGCGTCCGATCGTCAGCGAATACGGGCTGATCCGTTTCCGTGTCGAGGTAGAGATCCGCTGGTTACAACAGCTCGCTAACAACCCGCAGATTGTCGAAGTACCGGCATTTAGTGCTGCAGCCAACCGCGTACTTGACAGCATCGTTAGCGATTTCAGCGAAGCCGATGCCCTGCGCGTTAAGACCATTGAAAGCACGACTAATCATGATGTTAAAGCGGTTGAGTATTTCATCAAGGAACAACTCAAAAGCAACGCCGAACTCAATGCCATCAGTGAGTTTGTGCACTTCGCCTGTACCTCTGAAGATATTAACAACCTGTCTCATGCGCTGATGCTGCGAACCGCTCGGGACGAGGTGGTTGGCGTACAGATGCAACAGGTGATCGATGCCATCACCCAGTTGGCACACGCTTTCGCCGATCAGCCGATGCTATCACGGACCCACGGCCAAACAGCTTCTCCGACCACCGTCGGTAAAGAGATGGCCAACGTGGTGGCGCGGTTGCGGAGGCAACTGCTGCAGGTAAACCAGGTTGAACTGCTGGGTAAGATCAACGGCGCGGTGGGTAACTATAACGCACACCTGTCGGCGTATCCGGCTATCGACTGGCAAGCGAATGCCGAGCAGTTTGTCACCAGTTTGGGACTGACCTGGAACCCCTACACCACCCAGATCGAGCCGCACGATTACATCGCCGAGCTGTTTGACGCGGTGGCGCGTTTTAACACCATCCTGATCGATTTCGATCGCGATATTTGGGGCTATATCTCTCTGGGGTACTTCAAGCAGCGCACCATCGCCGGTGAAGTCGGCTCCTCGACCATGCCGCACAAGGTCAACCCTATCGATTTCGAGAACTCCGAGGGCAACCTCGGTATCGCTAACGCCATCATGGCTCACCTGGCCACTAAATTGCCGATCTCACGCTGGCAGCGCGATCTGACCGATTCCACCGTACTGCGTAATCTGGGTGTCGGCTTCGGTCAGAGTCTGATCGCTTACCAGGCCACACTTAAAGGGATCAGCAAGCTGCAGCTCAATGCCGAGCGCATCAACGCCGATCTGGATAACAGCTGGGAAGTGCTGGCCGAACCGATTCAGACCATCATGCGCCGCTACGGTATCGACGAGCCCTACGAGAAACTCAAGGCCCTGACCCGCGGTCAAACCATTACCAAAGAGATTCTGGCCGCCTTTGTCGAGCCGCTGGATCTACCGGAAGAGGCCAAGCAGGCGATCCGTGAGATGACACCGCACAACTACATCGGTAACGCCGTAGCCCAGGCGCAAGCGATCTAACGGGGTCCTCTGCGCCACAGTGACAGTGCAACAGGAATAGGGTGAGGCATCAGCGCCTCTCCCGCTCACTCCGCGCACAACCTCATACGTACGAGTCTCACCTACAGTTCAGCAAATCACAATCTGATTGCCCATATTCGTCAGCGATCACCGCGACGAATATGGGCATAACTGCTCCCCTAGGATATGGCGAACCACGAACCTAACCTAGCCGCTTTCCCGTAAAGATCAGAGCTGGTTGATCAACAATGTAGCGATACCCAGAAAACTGAAGAAGCCTGCAACATCGGTTACCGTGGTCAAAAAGATACTCGAGGATTGCGCCGGATCCTGGCCTATCCTGGTCAACACTATAGGGATAGCGGCTCCCGATACGCTAGCGATAACCATCGACACCACCATCGACACACAGATCACCAGCGCCAGGGTGATCGAGCCATTCCAGATCCACACCCCTAAGCCGGTCACCAACGCCACCGCAATTCCGTTGACAAAGCCCACATAGGCCTCTTTTAGCAACAGCCGCCGCCAGTGACTGATGCGCACCTCTCTTAGCGCCAGACCGCGCATCGTCACCGCCAACGCCTGGGCACCGGTATTACCGGATTGTCCAGCCACCACTGGAAGCAACACCGCTAACGCCGTAAATTGCGCGATAGTACTCTCAAACACACCCACCACTGCGGCGGCTAAAAAGGCGGTCAACAGGTTTATCTGCAACCAGGGAAGACGCTTACTAACCGAGAAGGACACCTTGGAGAGCGCACGCTCATCCTTGCTCACACCTACCATCGTTTGCAGTTTGGCACTGGCTTCATTTTCCACCGCTGTCACCAGTGCATGCGGGCGCACCACCCCGATCAACTGACCTGCAATATCGACAACCGGCAGATCGGTGAGTTTATGATCCTGTAGTTTGGACACCACCTCCTCTCTTGAGGCCACGCTATCCACATACGCGACCACGGGTTGCATCAATGCCGACAACCGTTCTGAGGGGGCCTCCAAGGCCAGTGCCTGCACGGTAACAGAGCCCACTAGCCGGCCCTCGTCATTAACCATAAACACACTGCGTACATTGCGCCGGCCACTATTACGCAAGCGCTGCAGCCCCTCTTTGACGGTCATCGATGGCCGGAATATCAACACCCGCGGGTCCATCAACGAGCCCGCAGAGTTCGCTGGAAAGGCGAGCAAGCTGTGCTGTTCAGCCGCCAGCTCTTCGGGTAGTTCGGCTAAATACTGGGCGCGCAGCTCGGGGCTGCAGATCACTAGCCAGGAAACGGTACGCGCAGGATCTACTCGGGCCAGCAACTCGGCCCGCTGGTTAACATTTAGATGCTCGAGCACGCGCATGGCAATATCAGCGACCAGACGCTCCCACACCTTCAAACTCAACGTGAGAGGCTGCTGCGATAGAATGGACGCTATCTGAGCGGCCGGTAATTTTTCCAATAACCGAGTCGCTTCTTTGGGATACTTGTCCAATAGCTCTGCTTGGAGTGCCTTAACAGCCAGACTGGTTTCAGTGCTCATGCGCGGTCCCCGACGGCGGCTTGCTATCCTTTGTTGACGGGTTAAGCAGCAAGCCCAGTAAGGCCCAGAGCAGATCGGCTATGTCGACCCAGCCACTGCTACCCCGGTCCGCTGCCACGCTGCTCGACAGCTCGCTAGACGGATGCAACCCTGCCATCAACGCACTCTGGCTCAAGCCGCCGAGCAGCTGGCCTTTACTATCGACCACCGGCACCAAAGTTTCGTTGATCCAGGCAGGGTGCTGTTCGTAGGCCTCGAGTCGGGCATGCGCCGAAAATACCGGCCCCTTGGTATTCAGCAGGTCATCGATACGGCTCTTTCGCGGTGCCAAAAACAGGTCACTGGTACTCACCCTGCCTAGCAGTCGTCGGCAGTCATTCACAATAAAGAGCTGATGGGGAACCATCTGTGTCAGGGTTCGTAGACGCTTCAACGCCTCCTCGACAGTAACCCCCAAGGGCAGGGTTGGCGTTAAGGGGTCCATCGCCGCGCCCGCCGTTCCTTCTGGAAAACGGTGCAGAACTTTCAACGCCAGGGTCATCGACAAGGGCAGTAACGGCAGTAGTTTTTTTCGCCGCTCCCGGCTCAGATGCAGCAGCAGTTGCGAGCTGCTACCGATCGGCAGATGGGTCAACAGCGCCAGTACCTTAGTATCCGCAAGGCTCTTGACGCATTCGGCCTGTTTGGGCACGGATAGAGAGACCAGCACGTTTGCGGCTATCCGCTCGGGATAGGTATTTAATAGCTCGGCAACCTCCACAGAATCCTGAGACTCCAATGCCAAGGCCGCATCTGCAGGGTAATGACTCATGAGCGTAGAAACCAGCAGATCAACCATCTAGATCGTCCTCACTCATCAACAGCGATACCTGTTCGCTAAATAGCATGGCCGGGATCGCAGCTCGGCCCTCTGAGGTGCTAACAATCACAGCTTTGGAGGTCAGCTCAACGATCTCCCCTTCTATTCCCTGAATACGGATCCGCTGGCCGGGCTGATACAGCCTCTGCAAACTCTGCGCCGCGATGATATTACTGACCTGCTGACGAGCCCCCAAACCAAAGGCCAGACCCAAACCGCCTAATACAGACGCGGCGGCAAGCGTTATCAGGTTGACCAGCAGACTGATATCTACACCCAGCTGGTCAATGCCGAGCAGTACGGCGATGGTGATCAGTAATATTTGAACAATGCGCCCTAGCATCTGCGCCGAGCCCAGTGATATCAACAACGGCATACTGGACACAACAGACTGCACCAGCCCGGCAATAAAGAACCCCAGCAACATAATAATGAGACTGGCCATCACATTGGGGAGATACTGCATAAAGCGACTGACCCAGTCGGCCAGCCCAGGCAATCCCAGCGACTCGGCTGCTGCAGTCGCGAACAATAACAACACCAGCCAATAAACCACCTTGGCTAATAATGCAGAAGGGGGGGTTGTGAGTGGTTGCGCCGTGGGCACCGTCTGGTGATGCATCCAGGCGGTTAACTGATCGATACTGCGCCCGAAACGCTGAATAAGGCTTCGCATCAACCGTGCCAGAACCCAGCCGATCAGCACGAGCAGCACGGCGATCACTAAGCGGGGTAGATAGGCTGTCAGCGTTTGAACAACATCCGCTAGGCTGTTACCCAGCAGCTGCTGCAGCTGACTCAAGGTTTCCATTGCATTACCCATACTCGCTAACCCCATCTCACTAGGCTATCTGTAGGTCTGCCATCTGTACGACTGGAACTCCGATCAAGATCCTGCCCTATCTATACTACTGTAGCGGCGTAACAACCAGTTTTCAGCCGCCATCAGGATAAACAGCGCACGACTGACCCAGATGATCCGTATCCAAGAGAACAATCCTTATAAAAATAGCATGGTCGCAGAACCCACACAAAGCTATTGAAACCGCTCCGCAACAGGCTACACTGAGCCCGCAGCTATCCCTTAATGGAGTTCATGCGTGAACCAGAGCCCAGCCTCGACGACGTCACCCTGGTGGGGAACCTTTACCTTAGAGACCGGACAACTAGGACGCTGGCGCGTCGGTGCATTAACAGTCAGCGTGCAACGCCAAACGTCAGAGTGGCATATCTGCCACCTCAATAGCGGCAGCGACAGTGAGGAGCTCGATTCCTTTGAGATCAGCCTCGACGCTGAGCCGCTGGCGGCAGCGGCGAAATGCCACCGTCATGTGCTAAGCCATAACTCTCAACCGCTACAGATCCTGCCCGCCTTAGCGAATCGCCCTGTCGTTACCCGCCCGCTGACGCCCTTTAATCTCTATCCAGGTCAGGATGTGGTGCTCTATGTCGGCACCACGGTCTGGTTACAGGTACATGCCTATCCATCGGGTCCGCTGTTGCTGGATATTCCGATTCAACGCCCCTCAGACACCTGGTTTGGCCAGTCTACGCGTGAAGGAGAGGTCTGTTTTGCGGCCCGCACCCGAGCGATCTTAAACCTGGATGCGGTACCCTTTCACCCCTTTCGAGCGATCACCCCGGTAAACATCTCCAATCAAGGTGAAGAGCCCCTGTTGCTGGAACGGCTGCTGCTTCCCATCCCGCAACTGTCTATTTTTTCAGCCGCAGACGGCCGTTTCTGGACTGAAGAGCTATCGATACTCTGCAACGAGGATATGCGTTCTGCACACCTAATCCTGGGCAAAGGTGCTCCTGCCACAGTCCGGACTGCGCAGCTACTGGCACCGCCTAGAACCCCTGCTGATCGTGGTGTACTCATCAGAGCACTGGGAGCCATTTTCGGATAAGGATCGACGTTGATGAATGATTTTTGGTTACCCCTAGCAGACTGGAAACTGCTGGAACCGCTGTTTGCCGGTGGTCGTGCGGCACTGCTACTGGGCTTGGGCTTGCTGCTGGGTAAACTGGCCAGCAAAGGTCTGCACAGCCTGGTAGCCAAACGTCTCAGCCTGCATCATATTATTCTGGTCAAGCGGATCTGCTTTTATCTTATTGTCGGTATGTTCAGTGTTTCGGCACTTCGAGAACTCGGCTTTCAGCTCAGCGTACTGCTCGGTGCCGCCGGTATTTTAAGTGTGGCGGTCGGCTTTGCCTCGCAGACCTCGGCGTCTAATATTATCAGCGGTCTATTTTTGATCGGCGAGCGACCTTTTTCCGTAGGCGATGTTATCCGGGTCGGAACCACCACTGGGGAGGTGCTATCGATCGATCTGCTATCGGCCAAACTACGCACTTTCGATAACCTGTATGTACGTATCCCCAATGAAACCCTGATCAAATCAGAAGTCACCAACCTGACCCGATTTCCGATACGGCGCCTTGATCTGGAGATCGGCATCGCCTACAAGGAGGATGTACAAAGGGTTGGCGAGGTTCTAAAAGCGGTGGCCAATGCCAATCCGCTCTCTCTGGAAGAACCCGAGCCGATGATGGTATTTATGGGGTTTGGCGATTCCGCCATTAATCTGCGGTTTTCAGTCTGGGCCACCAAAGAGAAATTTCTTGAATTAAAAAACACCCTGCAGGCAGAGATAAAAATCGCTTTTGAGGCCGCCGATATTGAGATCCCCTTCCCTCACCGAACCCTGTATGTCGGCAGTCAGACCACGCCTTTTCCGATTCAGGTGCTGGCAGCCGAACAGAATGCCGACAAGGCTTAAGAGGGCAATGATCAGATTGTCGGTTAATACCGCTCAGATCGCGCCAAACAGCCGCTCAACATTAGCGCTAGTGGTTTCAGCGACCTGTTCTAAACTGAGTCCTTTAATCTGGGCGACAGCCGCGGCGACATCGCGCACATAACAGGGCTCGTTGGGACGGCCCCGGTGAGGCACCGGGGTTAGATAAGGGGCATCGGTTTCGACCAGGATCCGCTCTAACGGCACGCGGCTAACGACCTCGCGTAAGGGCGCGGCGTTGCGAAAGGTGATAATCCCTGAGAAGGAGATATACATACCGAGCTCTAGCGCCTGCTCGGCCATCTCCCAACTTTCGGTAAAACAGTGCAATACGCCGCCGGCGCTAGGTAACTCCTGGCTCAAGATCCTCAGGGTGTCCTCCTGAGCCGCACGGGTATGGATAATCACCGGTTTGTTGAGCTGCTGCGCGGCCTGCAAATGTAGCGCAAAGCAGCGCTGCTGCGCCACAGCGGACTCGAGCCCATAATGGTAATCCAACCCCGTCTCTCCGATCGCCACTAGCCGTGGATGGCCGGCAACCTCAAGCAGGGATGCAAGTTGAAACTGTTCAATCTCCTCGCTCAATGGATGCACACCGACGGAGACTTGCACCTGCGGATAGGGCTCAATCAGCGCTAACATCGAGGCCCAGCGAGCCATATCGGTACCGACGCAGAGCAGCCGGGTAACCCCCTGCTCAGTAGCGCGATCGATAACCGCTTGCAGTTGACCCGCGTAGGGGCTGAGATCCAAACGATCCAGATGGCAATGTGAGTCAATAAGCATAAGTAGGTTACAACGAGAGTTGAGAAGAGGGGTTTATAGCGATGGAACGGATCATCTTTACATGGAATGTGTGAGCCGTCCTGAACTCAGGGTTCCGGCCAAGTAGGTCTCTATTTTTCCGACAAGGGTGTTGTCATCCGCACTTAACTGGATACCGATACCCGCCTGCTTGCCACCTTGCGCACCACGCGGTGTCACCCAGACCACTTTGCCACTCACCGGGATCTTATCAGACTCTTCCATCAGGTCTAACAGCATAAACACCTCTTCACCCAACTGATAGTCACGCTGGGTCGCCACGAACAGGCCACCGTTTTTGATAAACGGCATATAACTGCGATACAACTCGTCTTTGGTTTTGATTGTCAGGGAAAGAATTCCGTGGCTCGCACGAGGGCTGGCTGACATCGCTAGTTCTCTATTATCTGTTAAGGGTTATCTGGATTGGAACAGGATTTGCCAATCGATCAGCAAGTCTTCCAACAATAGCCGCTCGTTGGGATTATTTCGACTCATCAGATACTGCCGATATTGCTGTATTCTATCAGCGAACTCAAACATCTGTTGTGCCAATAGCCGCTGACTCAGAGCCATAACCATTTTCTGGGCCATTAAACTGTGAATACAGGCGGGATCCTGGGTCGCCTGGAAGCGAATCAGGTCGTGCACCAGAGCCGACCACCAATCAAGCAGATCTAACAATCGGATCTTGGCCAATTTCTCTGCAGCCTGGCTGCTACTGCCCTCACCCGTCACCACTAACTTTAACGCCTGGTACAAGTTTTTACGCTGTTCAGCACTGCCATGCTGCGCTAATGCCAAGGCCGCTAATGGCGCCCCACCCGCCAGATTCAACACTTCCGTCACCTCAGCATCAATACCCGGCTGTTGCTGCAGCCATGCGAGTGCCTGATCCCGATCTGGCGGCGGCAGATATAACGTCTGGCAGCGACTGCGGATCGTCGCCACGATACGCCCAGGAAGATGACTATAGAGCACGAACAGGGTGCGATCACCGGGTTCTTCAAGCACTTTTAGCAGCGCGTTGGCGGCGTTAACATTCATCGCCTCGGCAGGCCCCAGGACGACAATACGGTAACCGCCCTGTTGTGCTGACAGGTTGATGGTGGCGACCAGCTCACGAATCTGGTCAACCTTGATGGGCTTGCCTTGAGCCTCGGGGGTAATTTCGACCAAGTCCGGGTGACTGCCCTGTTGGTTAAGCAGACAGCTTTTACAGCCGCCACAGCTGCGTAACAACGACTCGTGCTGCTGAGGTTGCTGGCAGAGCAGATACTGCCCCAGCGCTTTGGAAAACTGCGCCTTGCCCAATCCTGGTTCGCCGCAGAGTAACAACGCATGAGGCAAACGCTGCTGTTGATGCTGTCCGGTCACGCGCTGCCAGAGCCTATACTGCCAAGGCAGCACAGACAGCAGTTGCGACTCTGATTCAGTGTCCACGGCTAAAAAACTCCTGCATCACCTGGCCGATCTGCTGCTGAACCTGCGTTAATGGCTGCGCTGCATCAATGATTCTAAAGCGATCCGGTTCGGCAGTGGCGCGCTGTAGATAGGCTTGGCGTACACGCTCGAAAAAATCTAATTGCTGCCGTTCAAACCGGTCCAGCTCGCCGCGTTGCCTTGCGCGTGCCATGCCCACATCGACCGGCACATCCAGCAACAGGGTCAAATCTGGGCGCAGCGCCCCCTGAACCAACTGTTCAAGCTGCGCGATGCGCTGCCCATCGAGCTGCCTTCCCCCGCCCTGATAGGCAAAGGTAGCGTCGGTAAAACGATCACAAAGCACCCAGTCTCCCCGTGTCAGTGCCGGCTTTATCAGCTGTGCAAGATGCTGGGCACGAGCGGCAAACATCAACAGCAATTCACAATCGCTGCTGACCGGCTCCTCGCGCTCGGCCAACAGCAGTGTGCGGATCTCTTCGGCCAATGGCGTGCCGCCCGGCTCGCGGGTTTCGATAAAGCGGATCTGTTGCGCTCTCAGCAAGCTACGCAAGTACTCGATGTTGGTGCTTTTTCCGACACCCTCCCCCCCCTCGAGGGTGATGAATTTTCCTAGCATAGACATCAATGGTTGTCCTCGGTGGCGGGGGTTGCAACATCAGCGTTCAGCGCTGGAGAGGAGCGGTAATGCTGAGATCGCTTATGGCGCTGAAAATGCGACACGGCTCTGTTGTGTTGTGACAGCGTGGCAGAAAACTGGTGGCTACCATCGCCTTTGGCGACAAAATACAACGCAGTACCCGATTCAGGATGAAGCACAGCATGGATAGCGGCACGCCCAGGGTTGGCGATCGGCGTCGGCGGCAGGCCTTTAATTCGATAGGTATTATAGGGCGTCTCTCGGAGCAGGTCAGCCCGGCGGATATTACCCTTATAGCGCTCCCCCATACCGTAGATCACTGTCGGATCGGTCTGCAAACGCATCCCCTGTTGTAACCGACGGCTGAACACCCCAGCGATAGCGGGCCGCTCAACTGCGACGCCGGTCTCCTTTTCAACGATAGAGGCCAAGATCAACGCCTCATACGCGCTCTGTAACGGTAACTTAGCTGCCCGTTCGCCCCACTCCTGTTCGAGCACCCCCTGCATAGCTCGATAGGCACGCTGCAGAATCTGCAGATCCGAAGTTCCCCGAGTAAACTGATAGGTATCAGGGTAGATCCAGCCTTCTGCAGAGCCACTCATACCCAGCGACTCAGCAATAGCGAGAGGATCAGTTTGCTCTAGGGTAGTCAGCAGCTGCGGATGGGCCTGGAGCACAGCAACCAGTTCTCGCACCGTCTGCCCTTCAACAAGAGTGACCTGATAGCTAATGACTCGGCCCTCCACTAATCTCTGCAGCATGGCAGCATGGCTCAGGCCTGGTTCTAACAGGTATTCACCCGCCTGGATTCTCTGGGCTAGCCGATGTTGATGGGCGTAGAACCGCAGCAGCAGGGGTTGATCGATAATACCGCGCTCAACCAGCTCGGCTAGCACCGCTCGAAAACTACTACCCGGCTTGACCCACAGCTGTTGTGGCTCGGTCAGCAGTATCGGTTGCTGGCTCAGTGTTGCTACCTTAGACAGCCCAACATAGGCGGCTACAGCCACGACCAGACCGATCAGCAGCGCACTGAGCAACAGCTGTTTTAATACTCGCATTGGCGCGCTTGGGCTAGCCATTGTCCAGCAGATTGCGTCAATGAAGATAACGGTATAACTTGACCGTCACAACTGCGCACCGGCAACACCCCAAACCCGGTATTGGTGATAAATGCGCCATCGGCCTGGAATAGATCTTCGATGCACAGGCGCTGCTGGACCACCTCGACCGCATGGCGTTGCGCTGCATCGATAATGACCGAACGCACCACGCCCGCCACGCCACATTGGTCTAGCAGCGGTGTCAGCAGCTGCTCTCCGCGGATCAAAAACAGATTGCTCATCGTGCCCTCGATCAAACGATCGTTAATATCACAGACCAAGCCCTCTGGAAACTGCTCCTGCCACTCATTGCGAGCCAACACCTGCTCCAGGCGGTTTAAGTGCTTAATACCGGCGAGCAACGGATTGAGCCCCAGTCTTGTTCGACACCGGTAAAGGTCACAGCCGTGTTGATACCAGGGTGCAGGGTAAGCAGGTGCGGCAGCGCGGATTAGGATGCGATTGGGCTGCAGATCTGCAGCAGCCCGGTAACCACGGCCGCCTGCCCCTCGGGTAATAATCAGCTTTACAAACGCGCGCGGCTGATGTTGACACAGCCGTTCGATGTCTGCACAGACCGCCTCCATAAACGCGGGCGTGCAAGAGATATTGAGGCGTTGCAAACCGACACCCAGGCGCTCGAGATGACGCTGCAGCAATAGCGGCCGAGCCGCCTCAATCAGCAGCGTTTCAAACACCCCATCGCCGTAGCTAAGACCACGATCAAACAGGCTGATTTGCGAACAGGGCTGACCATTAACCAGGGTGTTATTCATGCGGCTAAAGAAACGGGCTTGCTAAACAAGCCCGCATACCTCAGGTAAGACGTTTAAAGACCAGGGTACCGTTGGTGCCCCCAAAGCCAAACGAGTTGGACATCGCCACGTCGATGGTTGCTTCTTGAGCCGTGTGCGCGACATAGTTCAGATCACAACCTGCTGACGGATTATCCAGATTGATCGTTGGCGGTGCCAGTTGATCTCGGATCGCCAGCACACAAAAAATCGCTTCCACCGCACCGGCAGCGCCCAGCAAGTGCCCTATCATCGATTTAGTAGAACTCATCCTGACCTGGGACGCGCTATGTCCCAACACCCGCTTAACGGCATTGGATTCGGCCACATCACCTGCCGGTGTCGAGGTGCCATGGGCATTGATATAATCGACTTGATCCGGATTAAGACCGCTGTCTTTTATCGCATTGGCCATCGATGCTGCCGCACCACTGCCGTCCTCGGGCGGCGAGGTGATATGGTAGGCATCACCGCTCATGCCAAAGCCGACCAGTTCTGCATAGATCTGAGCGCCGCGACTTTTAGCGTGTTCGTACTCTTCCAACACCATGATTCCAGCACCATCGCTGAGTACAAAACCATCCCGATCACGATCCCAAGGACGACTGGCCGCCTGAGGATCATCATTGCGCTTGGACAACGCCCGAGCTGCAGCAAACCCCCCCAAACCCAGAGGGGTTGTTGCCATCTCGGCCCCACCGGCAATCATGGCATCCGCATCACCGTAAGCGATCATCCGCGCAGCAGAACCAATATTATGGGTACCCGTGGTACAGGCGGTAACGATGGCAATATTAGGACCTTTGAAGCCATAGCGGATCGACAGATTACCGGCGATCATGTTGATGATGCTACCCGGAACAAAGAAAGGAGAGATCTTACGCGGGCCTCCATTTTCTAAAATCGTGTGATTTTTTTCAATCAGAGGTAAACCACCGATACCGGAACCCACGGCAACACCAATACGATCAGCATTGGCTTCGGTGACCTGCAAACCAGAATCTTCTATCGCCTGAATGCCTGCAGCCATACCGTACTGGATAAAAAAATCCATTTTGCGGGCATCTTTAGGATCCATATACTGAGCCGCGTCAAAGTTTTTGATCGAACCACCGAAGGTCGTACTGTATGCCGACACATCAAAGTGCTCGATAGCCCCGATACCACTATTGCCGTTAACGATACCAGCCCACGTCTCTTTGACCGTGTTTCCAACAGGAGTTAATAACCCCATGCCGGTAACAACCACTCTTCTCCGAGACATCCCAACCTCCATCAACTATTTATTATAGGCAAATAAAAAGCCGCGCTATGTAACCATAGCCGCGGCTTTCTGGAACAGCTTAGATCTTAATTACTGGTTAGCTTCAACATAAGCGATGGCCAGTTTAACCGTAGTAATTTTCTCGGCTTCTTCATCAGGAATTTCAGTTTCGAACTCCTCTTCCAAAGCCATAACAAGCTCAACCGTGTCGAGTGAATCAGCGCCCAGATCTTCAACAAAAGAGGCTTCATTGGTTACTTCTTCTACTTTGACGCCCAGCTGCTCGGCAACAATCTTTTTTACGCGCTCTTCAATAGTACTCATATTTGTTCCTGCTTGTTATGAACGACTTATTCAGCAATATCGGTAGACAACTCTAGATCCAATATTACCGAGTTAAATTGGTCACCTCTCCGCCTACAGGCTGGATGATGGGGACATTATCAACATATTCGGCCAAAAAACAATTCCTGTTAAGGAATTAAGCCATGTACATGCCACCATTGACGTGAATTGTATCACCAGTGACATATCCTCCAGCCTCACTGGCCAAAAATCCAACAACTGCAGCCACCTCTTCGGGTGCTCCCAGCCGGTTTAACGGAATCTGACTTTTGAGCTTTTCCTTGTGCTCTTCCGCTAAGCCACTGGTCATATCGGTATCGATAAAACCGGGCGCCACAGAATTGACGGTAATATTACGCGAAGCCACCTCTCTAGCCAATGCCCGGCTGAAACCCTCGACACCGGCCTTGGCGGCCGCATAGTTACACTGCCCACCATTACCCATAGAAGCCACAACAGAGCTGACATTAATAACCCGCCCCCAACGTGCTTTGGTCATGCCGCGCAAGCAACCCTTAACCACCCGATAGATCGAGGTCAAATTGGTATTAAGCACCGCATCCCACTCGTCGGCTTTCATACGCATAAGGATATTGTCACGGGTAATACCCGCGTTGTTAACCACAATGGCAATGGCGCCAAATTCGGCCTGTACCGCCTCAAGCGTAGCATCTACAGACGCCTGCGAGGCCACATCCAACACCACCCCTTTGCCACTAACACCTGCCTCAGCAAGATGCTCAGAGATAGCCGCAGCACCACGCTCGCTGGTCGCCGTACCCACAACCACGACGCCCTGACGACCCAACTCCAGCGAAATAGCCTTGCCTATCCCGCGAGTCGCTCCAGTAACCAAGGCTACTTTTCCTTCAATACTCATATTACGCTCCGCCATTTAACTCTGCAGGGACCTTTAGCGCCCTAGCGCCACATCCAGCCCAGCAACATCATTTATCGCAGCAACCGACAGGCTGCGTTGAATACGTTTATTCAAGCCGGACAACACCTTGCCTGGACCACACTCGATCAGCGTCAGCACCCCTTGCTCCGTCATGGCATTCACTGTAGCAGTCCAAAGCACCGGGCTATGCAGCTGAGTAACCAGATTCTGCTTAATCTCATCCAGCGACCCGGCAACACTCGCCGTGACATTCTGGATCACCGGAATTCGTGGCGCTTTAAACTCAATCGACTCTAACACAGCAGCCAACTGTGCCGCAGCAGGCTGCATCAGCGCACAGTGCGAAGGCACACTGACCGGAAGCTCGACAGCTCGCTTGGCACCCGCAGCCTTACAGAGCACTATCGCCCGAGCAACAGCCTCTGCCTCTCCGGCTATAACGACCTGCCCCGGCGAATTATAATTAACCGCCGAGACCACTGCACCCTGAGCGGCATCGGCACAGGCCTGCTCGATAAGTGCATCATCTAGACCCAGAATCGCCGCCATCGCACCCACACCCTCAGGCACAGCAGCCTGCATAAACTGGCCGCGTTTTTCCACCAGCACAACAGCCTCAGCCAGCGACATCACTCCCGCACACACCAGCGCCGTATACTCACCCAGGCTATGGCCCGCCAAAACACCAGGCTGCTCACCCCCCTGCTGTTCCCACAAACGCCAGATCGCCACGCCTGCGGTTAACAGTGCGGGCTGGGTCTTAGCGGTGCTATTGAGCTCCGCTTCCGGCCCCTGCTGCGTCAAAGACCACAGATCATAGCCGAGCGCCGTACTGGCCTCGGCAAAAGTCTGCTCGATCAGGGGGTATTGCTGAGCCAACTCAGACAGCATCGCCAACTGCTGCGAGCCCTGACCCGGAAACACAAACGCTAGAGTTTGATTCATGACATCCTCATATATAACAACGCGGCAGGAACCCCCGCCATTCATGTAACTTAGCCAATGTTACTGTATTCGAGCTAATAGCCGTTGAGCGAAAATACCGATGCGGTTTAACCGCTATAGAATCTGCCCCAGCTTAGCACTGATCAGCCCGGGGACATTGCGCTGAACGGCCATTTGCGCCTGAGCGAGAGCATGAACGAAACACTCCTGGGTAGCCGAGCCATGACTTTTAATAACAATGCCTTGCAGGCCCAATAAACTAGCACCATTACGACGCGAAGGATTAAGCTGCTGCTTAAGCTGGTTCAACACCGGCATCGCCAGCAGCGCCACAGCGTGTCGATACCAACTACTGGCAAATGATTGCTTTAATTGCTGAGCAATAAAGCGCGCCAGCCCCTCGCTACTTTTTAATACGACATTTCCGACAAAGCCATCACAAACCACCACATCAGCACTACCGGAGTAAATATCATTACCCTCGATATAGCCGATATAGTTCAGCGCAGCATGCGCCTGCAGCAATCCGGACGCCAACTTGACCTGCTCATTGCCTTTAAAAGCCTCTACGCCCACATTAAGCAGTGCAACACGCGGGGCCTCAAGACCATCTACAGCCTCTGACAACGCCGATCCCATCAACGCAAACTGCAACAGATGCTCGGCGCTGCAATCCACATTAGCCCCCAGATCGAGCATATAGCTATGCCCAGTACAGGTAGGGATCGCTGTCGCGATAGCCGGACGATCAATACCCGGGTGCATATGCAACAAATAATGCCCCATCGCCATTAACGCCCCGGTGTTACCCGCGCAAACACAGGCATCAGCACGCCCTTCGGCCACCAACTTGACCGCGTGGTACATTGACGAATCTTTACGCTTACGCAACGCAACCGAAGGCTTATCTGCCATCGTGACTACAGACAGGGTCGCTTCGATAGAGATCTGATCGGAATACGGGACAGGTAGCAAGGATTCGATCTGGTCCGAATCACCGACTAGAATTAGCTGAGCACCAGGATGGGCATTAGAAAATTCTACAGCTGCGGGAACAGCTATGCGGGGACCTAAGTCCCCGCTCATCACATCGACTGCAAGGATGCAGCGAGCGACCAATGGTTACTCAGCGTCTTTAGCGATAACCTGACGACCACGGTAAAAACCATCTTCAGTCACATGGTGACGACGATGAACTTCACCGGTGGTGCTGTCTTGTGACAACGTGGGTGCAGTCAATGCATCGTGTGAACGACGCTGACCACGGCGCGAACGGGTAACTTTACTCTTCTGAACAGCCATGACTACGCAGCTCCTGGACTAATGTTTTTTGACCTTAAGTTGGGCCAATACGTTAAATGGGTTTTTCCTATCGTTGTCACCAGACGGCACGGCTGCTTCACCGTACTCTGTCTTAACGACACAATCTTGATGCTGAGCGATAAGCGGCAACGTCAATATCAACTCTTCTTCTACAAGAAGATAAAGATTTTGCTTAGGCTCATTGACAATATAAGGGTCGTAGTGACGAGGAAGCTGCTTAGCGGCTTCATCATCAGCGACGATACCCACATTTATCTCGGCTTCAAGCTCAAGCGTGACTGGCTCCAGACAACGCTGACAAAGCATTTTAACCGTCGCGTTAGCCTGACCCTTGATATAACGAATACGCTCTTCATCCACACCAAAAATCATACTAACGCTAACAAGTCCTTCACTATCGACAAGATAGCTACTCAATCGCTCTAGCTTTACCAACTTTACAATGCCGTCCAGAATTCTACCCTGATCGGCAGCCTGGCGTGAATCAATTGTGAGTGGTAATGATGCCTTCAACATAAGCGCGACATAATAGGGATCCAGGACGTTAGTGTAAAGGGATCCCTAAGAAAAAGATTCGTGTAAGATCTGTGCTCTGCAACACCGCAACTCTGGACTGCCGACATGCACCGACTCATTCTAGCCTCAACCTCCGTATTCAGGAAATCAGTGCTTGAAAAGCTGCAGCTACCCTTTACCTGCCAAGCACCCAAAACCGATGAAACACCGCGCGGCGGCGAGCCTGCCGAAGCGCTCGTGCAACGCCTGGCCCAGCACAAAGCGCAATCCATCGGTGACGACAACCCCAACACCCTGATCATCGGTTCAGATCAGGTTGCGGTCCTCAACGGCCGCATCATTGGCAAACCGTTAAACCATCAACGCGCAACCGCCCAGCTTCGCGCCTCCAGCGGCCAGAGCATCACCTTCTATACCGGCCTGTGCCTGTACAACACAGCAACGGACCACTCCGAGACCCTCTGCGATCTTTTCAGGGTACATTTCAGAGTGCTTAACGATGCGCAAATCGAACGCTACCTGGTACGCGAACAGCCCTACCAATGCGCGGGCAGCTTTAAATCGGAAGGCCTAGGCATCAGCTTGTTTAACAAACTGGAGGGCGACGACCCCAACACACTGGTAGGGCTGCCGCTGATCCGCCTCGTCGAGCTACTGCAGCGTCAGGGTATTGAGATCCCTTGAGCGATTAACGCAATCCAGCCCCGTCCAACCCCAACTGGGTCGACAGTGTTTTAGCGAATATCACCCCCATCCGCTCAGCCAGCTTCTCCAGCGCCGACAGTGATGGGGTAAAGTTGACGATATTGGCTTCGCCTATGATCTCTCGAGCCACATAGCCGGCACTCCCTAAGCCATCAATAAGCCCCAACTCAAGCGCTTGCTCACCCGTCCAGATCAGACCACTGAACAACTCATCCGATGAGCTAAGCCGATCCCCCCGACCTTTTTTAACCTGCTCGATAAACTGCAGATGCGTGGTCTTAAGCACGCCTTTCCAAAACGCCTCCTCACTGGGCTTCAACGGTGTAAAGGGATCCAAAAATGCCTTATGCTCTCCAGCCGTGACCAAGCGTCGCTCAATCCCCAGCTTCTCCAACACCCCCACAAAACCAAAACTGGAAGAGACCACCCCGATCGAGCCCACCAGACTGGCCTTGTCGGCATAGATCTCATCGCCTGCTGCGGCAATATAGTAGCCACCCGATGCACCTATATCCCCTATCACACTGTAAAGTTTGGTATTAGGGTGCAGCAGGCGTAAGCGCTTAATCTCATCGTAGACATAACCGGACTGGACCGGACTACCACCCGGACTATTGATACGCAAAATCACCCCACGGGTATTCTTATCCTCAAAGGCAGCGCGCAGACTATAAGCCACACTATCAGCATTGGCCTCGGCATCTGCGGCAATCACACCACTGATGTCGACCAGCGCAGTATGTGACTCTTTACTGGATATTTTCTCGGTCCAACTGCTATCAACAATCAAATAGAGCGCCGCAAACAGATAAAGAAAGGTTAGCGACTTAAAGAAAATACCCCAGCGCCTTGAGCGGCGATGCTCAACCGACAGACTCTTCACCATCTTTTCAATCAGTCGCCACTCTTTAGAATCAGAGCTCAGATCCTGGCGCGACCCGGAATCCGGTTTTTCGGTCTGATCGGGTCTTGATTGAGGCTGGGGTTGAGATTGAGAGTCAGGGTCAGAACCCCAGAGATTGTCACTCACGTAGTTATCCTGTTGAAATCGTATTAGATTACTGAGATCGAGCCTCAAGCCACTGCTCGAGCTCGCTAAAATTATCGATAATACGCTGCGGAGCATGCTTTAGCAGCCGCTCAGGGTGATGCGCACCATAGGAGACACCGATAGAGTTCATCCCCGCGGCAACCGCCATAGCCAGATCGTACTCGGTATCACCGACCATTACTGCCTCATCAACGTCATAGCCACTCTCGGCCAGCAGCTGATCCAGCATCAACGGATGGGGCTTGGAACGGGTTTCATCGGCACAGCGACTATGATCGAACGCCGCTCCGAGCCCGGTCTCGGCAAACACCCTATCAAGCCCCATACGACTCTTACCCGTCGCCACGGCCAAACGATAGCCTGCTTGCCGCAAACGCAGCAGACCCTCCCGAACCCCAGGGAAAAATTCGGTTGGCGTATCATCCTGCTCGATATAGTAATAGCCATATCGCGCCCGCATCTGCTGCTCTTTAGCAGCACTCAACCCCCCAAATAGCTGCTCGAAGACCTCAGGCAAGCCCAGACCGATAATGTTACGCACCGCAGCTGCGCTAGGCATAGGCAGCTCCGCATCCACGGAGGCCTTCTGCATACAGCGGATTATCCGCTCGGCCGAATCGATCAAGGTGCCATCCCAGTCGAAAATAATAAGCTTCACACTCACATCTACATCCTGATTTTTCGCTATTAACAAGGTATGGGCTAAAAATATTTCACCCCAAGCCACTCTTTGATTTGGCCTATTAAGTGTCATAGGCTACTCTAGCCGCGTTGAAATATCATTTTAGTTATCTGGAGAAGCGACCATGGACGACCTACACGGCTATTATATCGAAGATCTCGAAGAGGGCATGACCGCCTCATTCGCCAAAACCATCTCCGAGTCGGATGTTTACACCTTCGCCGGGATCACCGGCGACCATAACCCCATCCACATCAATGCAGAGTACGCCGCCAAGACGCTGTTCAAAGAGCGTATCGTCCACGGCATGTTCAGCGCCGGATTGATCTCTACTGTACTAGGCACCAAGCTCCCTGGACCCGGCTCCATCTACATCGACCAAAATATTAAATTCAAAGCCCCGGTCAAAATTGGTGACACCCTGACTGCAACAGCCATCGTCACCGAGATCAACAGGGCACGCCGCCGCGTGAAATTAAACACGACCTGCACCGTAGGCGGAAAAACTGTCGCCAGCGGCAGCGCGACCCTAATGGTCGACTCTAAAAACTAAACGACGCCAGTCCTCAGGAACGCCTCATGCTGATATCACCCAACAAGGCATTATTACTAGTCATTGATATCCAAGAAAAACTGGTACCCGCAGTCTGCCAGCCACAACAACTCATCAAGCAAACCCGTTGGCTGATGGAGATCGCTGCGTTACTCGATGTCCCGGTACTGCTGTCCGAACAATACCCGCAAGGGCTTGGGCATACTGTTCCGGAACTGGTATGCCTAGTGACTCCTGAGCAGATTATCGAGAAACTGCATTTCTCCTGTGCAGCCGATCCCAGCTGTATCGAGACGATACAGCAACAACAGCGCAAGCAGATCGTCATCTGCGGCATGGAAGCCCATGTCTGCGTATTACAAACAGCGATCGGCTTGCAACAACAGGGATTCGAGGTGTTCGTGATCGGCGATCTGATCTCGTCTCGCAACGACAGCGATAAACAGCTCGCTATTGCACGGCTACAGCAGCTGCAAATTCAGATTGTCAGCCGAGAGATGGTGGCTTTCGAATGGCTGGAAAAATCAGGTACGGAAAGCTTCAAGACCATCAGCAAAAATTACCTACGCTAAACAGTATCCGCTACTACCCAAAAGAGACCCTAACCGGTCTCTGCACCCACGGAGCACATGCACAAACAGATCAAACACTTAGTTGATTGAGTTTAAGTGCTGCACAAAGGATTGTGGATCAGGAACCCCTACCAGCATAGCCGCGTCCTGCAGCGCCCCCGCACGATCGTAAAACACCAGTGCGGGTGGTCCAATGATGCCATAGCGCTGATAAAGCGCTTTCGCCGCGTCATCATTTGCCGTGACATCAACTCTGATGGTAACAAACCCTAACAACGCCTTGGCCACCCTAGGATCAGCAAAGGTATACACCTCCAGCTCTTTGCAGGACACACACCAGTCAGCATAAAAATCCAACATAACCGGGCTTGCCTGGAGCCTGGCTTGTTCCAGCAATGGCTCCAGTTGCTCCAAAGAGGTCACATCGGTAAAGGTGACCGCGTTAGCCGTCGTCACCGCGCCACCACCCGCCAAGCCCTGTAATGGTCTCAATATAGAGCCCTGTCCGGTAGCAACACCCACCAGCAGCATGACTGCATAGAGCAACAGCAACACCCCAAGCGCTTTGCTCAGTCTAAACAGGGCACCGACGCCCTGCTCCAGCCGCTCCAGAGCCCCCATAAATACGGCACAGCCAAGCAACACCACGGCGAGCAGGATCTGGGTAACCACGCCAGGCACGACCCGATCCAGCATCCAGACCGCCAACAACAATAGCCCCACCCCAAACACCTGCTTGACCACATTCATCCAGGCGCCTGCTTTCGGCAACAACTTACCCGCCGAGCTGCCGATCAATATTAACGGCAACCCCATCCCCATACTCAGAGTAAACAGTGCCAAACCGCCCAGCAGCGGATCACCCGTCTGACCGATATACACCAGCGCACCGGCCAGCGGCGCGGCAACACAAGGACCGACAATCAACGCCGACAGCAAGCCCATAATGGCAACCCCAAGCAGATGCCCACCCTGCTGACTGCGACTTGCCCTATTTAACGCATTCTGAAACGAGATGGGCACCTGTAACTGGTAAAAGCCAAACATCGACAACGACAGCACTACGAACAAGCCACTGAATAGCGAGATGACCCAAGGATTCTGAAAACTAGCCTGTAGATTGCCGCCGAAGAGTCCTGCCAGCACGCCGATAACGGTATAAGTCAGGCTCATCGACAAGACATACACCAGCGACAACATAAAAGCCTTACGCGTCGTCACATGCTCACCTTGACCTGCAATCACCCCCGCCAGGATGGGTACCATCGGGAACACGCAGGGTGTCAGCGATAACGCCAACCCTGCCAAAAAGAACAACCCGAGGGTCAGCCATAGATTGCCGCTGGCCAACTGATTAATAAACTGCTTGGGATCGGTCAGTGACAACTCGAAACCCTGCTGCAGCGGAGCAACCAACGATGCACCCAGAACAGGAAACGCTGCGGCTTGCTGCGGCACCTGAATCACGGGCACTGTTTTTTTAACGGGGGGATAGCAGATACCACCATTCCAACAGCCTTGATACTCGACCTGAATACTGCCGTCCAACGCCGCCGTAGCGGTCGTCTGCAACCGCACCAGCAACTCCAGCTGATGGTAATAAACCGCCACATCACCAAACAGCGGATCCTGTTTTTGAGTCGATGCGGGATAGCGAACCTCGACCACCTCGATACCTTCGCTGGGTTTGAGTTTTATTTTGTCGCGATACAGGTAGTAATCCGCTTCGATTAACCAGTGCAGGCGATACAGCCCCTGACCCAGCGGCTTAGAACTTAATTGATAAGCCTGATCGACCGCTAGAGGCCCATCGTTTGCAGCGATCAGCTTATCAAACACCGAGGCCTGCAGCAGACCGCTCAGCGAAAACAGCAGCCAGGCGCCAGCAAACCACAGGGGTAAACGAATACAGTTAAAAAAAGCAGGCATCAGCGAGTTGTTCCCATGCACAGACAAAGAGGCGAATTTGAGCCTGGTAGACCGATGAGCATCCCGGGAAGTTCCATTAGCAAACACTTAGAACCAGTCATTGTTACGCTGCCGGCGTTTGGGCAGATGGGGAACGATCAAACCGATAAACAAGCCACCCAATAGCAACGCACCACCCCGCAGGAACCAACCCATCAGCAGCGTTTCATCCATAGCGCCGATCTCCAATTTCAGCCGCTCCACCTCATTCTGCAGCTGAGAGACCTCTGCCGTATACTGCGCCTGCTGATTATTCGCCTTGGCCAGATCGGATTCCAGCCCTGCCAACGCCTCGCTTTGCTCCTCGGTAAGCCGATGACTGTACGCGAGCGCCTTTTCCAGCTCGGGCAAGCGCGAGGCTAGACTCTGCCCCTTGCTTAGATACTTGCCCTGGACCCAACCTTCGGTGCCTTTCTCGAGCCGCACCTTGGCATAGCCGGTACTGCCGTCTTTGGCCAACAGATCGAGCATGGTACCGCTGGGAACATTAGAGATGATCCGATACTGATTACTCGGTCCACTATGCATAAACACAGACACCTCATCGCTGACATGGTACTCCGCAGCACCCACCCCAACAGACAACAACAAACCGATAATTAACAAAAAGTTACGCATATAAGACCGTTCCTAATACCAGCACGACTGAGTCACAAAAGCAGCAGATTATAACAGCCCCAGCCACTCAGATTAAACCGCTAATATGGTTGATTGATACGGAGATGCTATAGCCAGAACCTGGCTACGACCGGCAAGTCGATAATGGCTGCACCCTATGTGCCCGCTTGCCAATGGTGCAATGCAGCCAGATATGGTAAAAACAGCAGCAGCGGCGATAAGCGCCCGCCAACTGTTTATAACCTGGCTGAATCACCGCCACCTAAACAACCCCGGAACCCGTTAACAGGAACCCGAAATGACAGATCTTCGCGTTGATGACCTAAACGTTGCATCCCAATCCGTACTGATCACTCCCGATGAGCTGAAGCTAAGGGTACCCCTGACCGACGCTGCTCGCCGCTCCGTACTCGAAGGCCGCCAGGTTGTCCGCAATATCCTCGATGGTAAGGATCACCGATTGTTTATCGTGGTGGGCCCCTGCTCGATCCACGATCCGGTGGCCGCCCTTGAATATGGCCGCCGCCTGAAAAAACTCGCCGACGAACTCAGCGATACCCTCTATATCGTGATGCGGGTCTATTTTGAAAAACCCCGCACCACCGTCGGCTGGAAGGGGTTGATTAACGACCCCCATATGAATGACTCTTTCAAGATTGAAGAGGGCCTGCAGATCGGTCGTCAACTACTGATCGACCTCGCTGATATAGGTCTGCCGCTGTCCACCGAGGCGCTGGATCCGATCTCGCCGCAATATATACAAGACCTGATCGCCTGGTCTGCGATCGGCGCGCGGACCACCGAATCCCAGACCCATAGAGAGATGGCCAGCGGCCTGTCCAGCGCGGTGGGTTTTAAGAATGGTACCGACGGCGGCTTAACGGTAGCGATCAACGCCCTGCAATCGGTCAGCCATTCGCACAACTTCCTGGGCATCAACGGTCAGGGCCAGGTGTCGATCATTCAGACCCGTGGTAACCCCTACGGTCACGTAGTGCTACGCGGCGGCAGCGGCGGCAGCAACTATGACTCAGTCAGTGTTCAACTGTGCGAGCAAGCGCTCGAGAAAGCCGGCATCAGCACCAATATCATGGTCGATTGCAGCCACGCCAACTCCAGCAAAGACGCTTCATTACAACCGCTAGTCATGGACAACGTGGCCAATCAGATTCTTGAGGGCAACAAAACCATTGTCGGGCTGATGATCGAAAGTAATCTGGAGTTTGGCAACCAGCCGATCCCTACAGACCTGAGCCAGCTGACCTACGGCGTCTCGGTCACCGACGCCTGTATCGACTGGGACACGACCGAGACGGCACTCAGAAAGATGCAGCAAAAACTCAAGCCGATATTGCCGGCGCGCCGCTAAAGTGAAAAAAGGCTCCTTAGGAGCCTTTTTATTCACATCAACAACGTGTTACAAGTTATTGATAAGCATTGGTAGTGATCGAATGATCGGTCACATCACGCACTCCAGCCAACCCGGCAACCTTGTCAATCAAGGTGGCCTCAACCCCACTTTTAAGCGTTAAATCGACCGCACTACAGCCCTGGCAGCCGCCACCAAATCTTAGCACTGCAACATTTCCCTGCGCTTCGCTGACCACTTCGACCAATGAAACCTCACCACCGTGGGATGCCAAACCCGGATTAACGTCGTTATAGAGCACGTATTTAATCTGGTCCTCTATCGGACTGTCGGCGTCGACCTTGGGCGCCTTGGCGTTCGGTGCCTTAATGGTCAGCTGCCCGCCCATACGGTCCGACGCATAATCAACCACGGACTCTTCCAAATAAGGCAAGCTATTCGGCTCGAGATACACCTTGAACTGCTCGAGCGGCATGACCACATCCTCCTCCTGAACCTCGTCCGGGCGACAATACGCCAAACAGGTCTCAGCATAGGGAGTACCTGGCTGGGTAATGAATATACGCACACTGATACCGGTAACAGTCTGCTTGGCTAACAGCTCTGCCAGATAGTCCTGGGCGCTGTCGGTGATCGTAATATTGTAATTTTGCATCGAAATTAACTACCCACTCAGTGACAAACTGAATCTATTCTAAGCCATTAACAGCCAATTATGAACCCTACTTTTTTAGTTGGTTATTATCAGCCATACCTTAGCGCCTGAATCTGCTAGAATTGCGCCCCTATCCCTCTATCAAGCGGCTCGCTACGTTGCTATTACAGCTTAACAAACAACGTCTTCAGACTATTTTAGCGCTCGGATTACCGATCATTGGCGGAATGCTGTCACAGAGCCTGCTAAATCTGATCGATACGGCGATGGTCGGCGCTCTGGGCCGAGAAGCCTTGGCAGGGGTCGGCATCGGCGGCTACGCTAACTTCATGGCGGTCGCGCTCATCATCGGACTGTCATCGGGCGTGCAAACGATGGTCGCTCGCCGTAACGGCCAGGGACGCATCGCTGTCAAAGCCGTGCCACTGAACGGCGGCCTACTGCTAGCACTGTTGTTTGCTGTACCGCTAACCGTATTCTGCCTGTACTATTCTCATAATATTGTCAGCTTGATCAGTGATGATCCCGCTGTCCTTGCCATTGCCGAGCCCTATTTCGATTATCGGGTGCTGGCGATACTGGCCGTGGGCTTTAATTTGTCGTTCCGCGGTTACTGGAACGGTATCAACCAGTCACTGGCCTACCTACGGATATTAATACTGGTACACCTGTTTAACGTCGTCATCAGCTACGGGCTTATCTACGGCATCCTTGGCCTTCCGGAACTGGGCGCACCTGGCGCAGGCCTAGGTACCAGCCTGTCGCTGCTCTTGGGATCCGTTATCTACGCCCTGATGACCTTCAAGCACGCCCGATCGCGCGGCTTTCTTAAACAACTACCCGACCGTAAGACCATCAGCCTGCTGATGCGCCTGTCGATACCGCATTCGCTGCAACAGTTCATGTTCGCTTCGGGGATCACCCTGCTATTCTGGATCATCGCCCAAATGAGCACCCAAGAGCTAGCCATCGCCCATGTCCTGACCCACCTATCGCTGCTACTTATTTTGCCCGCTGTGGGACTGGGAATGGCCGCCACCACGTTGGTCAGCAACGCCTTGGGACGCAAAGAACCTGAACAGGCCTGTCAGTGGGGCTGGGATACGGTAAAGATCGCAACCTGGATGCTGATTTTTCTCAGCACCCCTCTCTGGCTATTCCCCCAACAGATCTTGTCGCTGTTTATCCACGAACAGCAGCTGATTCAGCAGGCGATCCTACCGCTACGGATCACCTGCCTGGCTATCTGCGCCGACGTGGTGGCTATTGTCTTTACTCAGGCGCTGCTAGGGGCGGGCGCAAACCGTACCGTCATGTGGATTACCACTCTGGGGCAATGGGGCTTTTACCTCCCTCTCGCCTGGTTAGTTGGCCCCACACTTGGCGGTGGCCTAACCGCAATATGGCTAGTACAGTTACTGCACCGAAGCCTGTCTTCGCTGCTATTTGGCTACCTATGGTCAAAAAAACGCTGGGTTACTATTCGAGTATAGATTCACAGATCGCCAGTTTGTTTCAAGATAGCCGGCACGCCCCAAGATAGCTTCTAACAGCTGGACTCAGGTTTGTTTTCCGGACGCCATGCTTAATACGCTGTGTTAATCTAAGCCTGCAACGTAACGACAACCCACTCTCAGCATTCGGATCCGCTCTTCATGGAACAATCGGTAGTTTTTTCATTTTTTCTTATATTTACCGGTGCCGCAGTCGTCGCCTCACTAGCCCTCTATACTCGCCAACCGCTGCTGGTGGCCTATATCGTACTCGGTGCATTGCTTGGTCCTTATGGGGTCGGGCTGATCGCAGATACGCATCTGCTATCGGATATCGCCGAGATAGGTATCATCTTCTTGCTGTTCTTGCTGGGACTCGATATGCAACCCAGCCACCTGCTTCACATGCTTAAAAAGGCAACGCTGGTAGCCTTACTGAGTTCTCTGGTCTTTGCAGGCATAGGTTACGGTACCGGAAAGTTATTCGGCTACACCCAAACCGAAAGTGTCATTATCGGTATTTCATTGATGTTCTCCAGCACCATTATCGGCATCAAGCTACTGCCTACGACCGTACTGCATCATAAGCATACCGGAGAGCTCGTTGTAGGATTACTGCTACTGCAAGATGTCATCGCTATTATCTCACTGCTGGCGATAGACAGCTCGAGCTCTGGAAACGCCGATCCTATGGCCTACATTAAGACGCTACTCGCCTTTCCGCTACTGATCGGCTCGGCATTTATCTTCGTTAAATATATTCTGCTCAAACTCATTCAGCGCTTCGATCGCTTCCATGAGTATATTTTCCTGGTCGCTATTGGCTGGTGCCTAGGGCTTGCCGAAGCCGCTCAGGCTATCGGCTTGTCGGCGGAGATGGGGGCTTTTATCGCAGGCGTCAGCCTGGCAACCAGCCCTATCGCGCTCTATATCGCCGACAGCCTGAAACCACTCCGGGATTTTTTCCTAATCCTGTTCTTCTTCTCGATCGGAGCCAGTTTTAACCTAACCCTGCTCGACGATGTAATCCTGCCCGCGGCCATGCTGGCAGCCCTGGTACTGGCCCTGAAACCGGTGGTATTCAAACTCCTATTACAGCGGATCAGTGAAAGCAGCCAGATGGGTTGGGAGGTCGGTTTTCGACTGGGTCAAACCAGTGAGTTTTCGCTACTGATTGCCTACCTAGCAACCAGCACCCTACTGATCGGTCAAGAAGCCTCGCATCTGATTCAAGCGACAGCGATACTGACCTTTTTAGTGTCCTCTTATATCGTGATTTTCAACTTCCCCTCGCCGATTGCGATGTCAGATCGGTTACGACGGGATTGAGGATAACGCTCAGAGCAGAATGGAACGCTCGGATCATCAACGCGGACTAGCGGACGCAAGGGGCAAGCAGAGAGCGGTGAGTCAGTTAGTCACGCCAGGGAATATACGCTTACGCTTAATTTCAGCAATACGCTTAGCCTCAGCCAGATCGGCCTCACTGAGCATTGCCGCCACCGCCTGACTGGCACTCAGCGATTGCTCATCACCGGCGGCGACTGCAGTACTCCACCAGCTATAGGCCTCTTTAAAATCCTTATCGACCCCCTCGCCTTTAAAATGCATCAGTCCCAGAGTAATAATCGAATCAAGGTTGCCTTGTTCAGCCGCACGGCTATGCCACTTCAACGCTTCTTTGTAGCGACGCGGAACACCCAGTCCCCGGTAGTACATGACCCCCAAATTATGCTGCGCGGGAGCTAAGCCGCGCTCGGCAGAGTGGCGCAACCACAACACCGCCTGCGATAGGTCTTTAACCACGCCCTTGCCGTCTTTGTAGAGCATGCCGAGCCGAAACTGCCCCAGCGCATCACCCTCTTGCGACGCATTGTGATAAAGCCCTGCGGCTACCAGATAATTTTGCGCCACACCTTCGCCCTGCTCATACAGGGTGCCCAGCATCGCTTGTGCTGTCGGAAGCTTCTGATCGGCGGCTTTACGCAACCAGTAAGCCGCCTTGATCGGGTCTTTTTCAAGCCCCTCACCGGAGAGGTATACCAAGCCTAAGTCATACTGAGCACTGGCATTGCCTTGAATAGCCAGAGAGCGCCATAGTTTTAGCGCGGTGGCATGATCCCCGCGTCTATAGGCATCGAGCCCCTCATAAAAATCTGCCTGTGCCGGCAACATCAGTGTCAACATCAGTGGCAGCGCTGCCCAATATTTCATTTAGAGTCTCGCCATCAGCAACACAGACACCATAACCAAACCTTTGTAATACAACACATAATAGACAGTATTGGACAAAAAAAAGGCCAGACTAGCACGACGGCCTGAGTTTATGAACAGCCTTGCTAAAAATCACTCCTGCACGGATACGCAGGTTACTATATTAGCGATTTTGACCAGCATTAACCTAATAGCCGGCCGACATCAGCGCTACCCAGTAAAACTAGAGCTCTTGCATACCACCCATATAAGACTGCAGCACCCTAGGAATACGTATCCTGCCATCCTCGGTCTGATAGTTTTCAAGCACCGCCACTAGCGTTCGTCCGACCGCCAGACCCGAACCATTGAGGGTGTGCAGCAACTCAGGCTTACCGGTTGCCGGATTGCGCCAACGCGCTTGCATCCTGCGCGCCTGAAAATCGCCCATATTACTGCACGACGAGATCTCGCGATATTTCTGCTGCCCCGGTAACCAGACCTCCAGATCATAGGTTTTGGTTGCCGAGAATCCCAGATCCCCACCACAGAGCACCACGACGCGATAGGGAAGTTCCAGCTTCTGTAGAATCGCCTCGGCATGGCCGGTCAACTGCTCCAACGCCTGAGCCGATTGCGTCGGCTCGACCAACTGCACCATCTCAACTTTTTCAAACTGGTGCTGACGGATCATACCGCGGGTATCGCGCCCGTAGCTGCCCGCTTCGCTACGGAAGCAGGGCGTATGACTGGTAAGGCGACAGGGTAACTCTTTGGCCTCAAAGATTCGATCGCGGGCGATATTGGTGACCGGCACCTCAGCCGTAGGGATCAAGTACAGATCGTTGTCACCGGGCACCTTGAACAGATCTTGCTCGAACTTGGGAAGCTGTCCGGTACCACGCAGACTCTCCGCATTCACCAGATAAGGGACATAGAGCTCTTCATAGCCATGCTCACGGGTCTGCACATCCAGCATAAACTGGATCAAAGCCCGATGCAGCCGCGCCAGATTGCCGCGCATCACCGCAAAACGCGAGCCAGTAATCTTGGCCGCCGTTTCAAAATCCAGCCCACCACCCGCGATTCCCAGATCCACATGATCTCTGGGTTCGAAATCAAACTGGGTCGGTTCTCCCCAGACCCGCAACTCAATATTATCCTCCTCTGAGGTACCTTCAGGTACAGTATCATCTGGGATATTGGGGACCCCCAATAGCAGCGTATCGAGTTGCTCCTGAACCGTTTTATATTCCCCGGCAATATTGTCCAGCTGCTGATTGATCTGCTCGCCCGACGTTTTTAACGGGGTGATATCTTCACCCGCCTTCGCGGCCCTGCCGATTTTAGCCGCCAGCGACTTGCGCTGAGACTGCAACTGTTCAGTCGTCGACTGCAGCTGCTTACGAGTATTGTCGAGCTCGGTGAATAGATCAGCATCAAACTGATAACCCTTCTTGCTGAGCTTCTGGGCGACAGCGGCAAGGTCACTACGGAGAAGTTTCGGATCGAGCATTGGTCAGAATGGCCTTTTAAATGAAGTGAATCGAATTAAACCCATAGACGGGTTAGCCACAAACCAGCCGCCAGTGCAGCGATGCAGCATAAAACGCTTAATAATATATAAATCATAGCGGACAAGATATGACCCTCCTGGATTAACGTCAGCGTTTCCAGGGAGAAGGTCGAAAATGTCGTGAACGCACCCAAAAAACCCACCATCAGTAACTGCCGCGTCGCAGGTGGCAACTGGGATTTTTCCATAATAAGCACGAAACAAACGCCCATCAGCATCGACCCCAAGACATTGACGGTCAGCGTACCCAGTGGCAGATAGTGGCTGGTATTTTTAACCACATAGCCACTGACCCAGTAACGGGCCACCGCTCCCAAGGCGCCACCAATCGCCACCAAGATCAATTGCAGCATCGTCGCCTCATTCAGGTATAGCGCTTACGATCGCTGAGTCGATCCAGTTCTCGCAGATAATTAAGTTTCTCAGCAATTTTTTGCTCTAGCCCACGCGATTCGGGTTCATAGTAACGCCGCTGATGAATCGGTTCTGGAAGATAACTTTCGCCCGCTGCAAAGCCATTGGGCTCGTCGTGAGCATAGCGGTACTCGTCACCGTAACCCAACTCTTTCATTAGCGCGGTTGGCGCATTACGCAGATGCACGGGAACGTCGTAGGAGGGATCATCGCGCACGTCCGCCATCGCCTGATTGAAAGCTCGATAAATGGCGTTAGATTTAGGCGCACAGGCGCAGAACACCGCCGCATGGGCGATCGCCCTATTACCCTCCGCAGGCCCCAGCCTCACAAACGCATCCCAGGCATTGAGGCATATCTGCAGGGCCCGCGGATCGGCATTACCGATATCTTCCGAGGCGATCGCCACCAGCCGCCTGGCGATATACAGCGGATCGCAACCGCCATCGAGCATTCGCGCATACCAATACAGGGCGCCGTCGGGAGAGGAGCCGCGTACCGACTTATGAAACGCCGATATCTGGTCGTAAAACAGATCGCCCTGTTTATCATAACGCCGCCCAGAAGCCTGCAACACCTCCTCCAGTACATCGGCATCAACGACTCTTGTTTGACCCTCCACCCGCGCCAAGTCGGCCGCAATCTCAAGCAAGTTAAGCGCCCGCCGACCATCACCATCAGCCGCCCTAGCCAAGCGTTCGATCATCTCCGCGTCAATGCGGATGTTTTTATCGCCAAGGCCGCGCGATTCCGTCAACGCCCTGCCCAGCAATTCAACCAGCACCGCTTCATCCAGCGGTCGCAACAGATAGACTCGGGCGCGTGACAACAGCGCACTGTTTAATTCAAACGATGGGTTCTCGGTCGTGGCGCCGATAAAGATCACCGTGCCATCTTCCACAAAGGGTAAAAACGCGTCTTGCTGGCTTTTGTTGAAGCGATGCACCTCATCAACAAACAAAATCGTTTTACGTTGCGATTGCGCTCGATACAGCTTGGCCTGTTCAACCGCCAGACGGATCTCTTTCACTCCGGAGAGCACCGCTGACAGCGATTCGAAATGGGCATCGGTCAACGCTGCAATCAACCGCGCCAGGGTGGTCTTACCCACCCCAGGCGGCCCCCAGAGGATCATAGAGTGGGGACAATCCAGTTCGATCGCGGTACGCAACGCCTTACCAGGGCCGAGGATATGCCGTTGCCCCAGATAATCATCTAAACATTGCGGACGCATCTGCGCCGCCAAGGGCTGATAGCCCTGTTGCTCCTGTTGCTGCTCCTGTTGCTGCTCCTGAGATTGAAACAGATCCTGAGTCATCAATCGCGCTACTCGGTAAGTACATCAACGCCCGCAGGCACTTGAAAGGTAAATTGCGCCTCATCAACCTCAGGATTAACCCGAATATCGCGGAAATGAATACCGGTTTTCTGACCCAGGTTATCCTCGAGCTGCATCTCGGTCGGCACCCCGGCGGCAAACAGGATCCGCAACGCCACAAAGAGCGCATCCGGATTGTTCGGCAGGAGTCGGTACACCCCTGAATCGCCCGCAACCGGCCCCTGTACCCTGAAGCTGGTCTCCAGATCATCCAGATTACCGCTGAGCAATAACGCCGGTGTATTACTCAGCTTCAGGTCCACCGACTGCTGGGTGACCTGCTCGAGATCCTGATCATAGAGCCACAGCGTCTGTCCATCGGACACCAGCAGCTGCGGAAACGGCTCTGCGGTTTGCCAGCGAAATTTCCCAGGACGCGCCAGCACCATCGCACCCTGAACCTCTTGCATCCGCTTGCCACTGCCATCGAGCACCAGCTGTTCAAAATTCGCCTCCAGGCTCGTCAACTGGCTTAGCAAGCGGTTTAAATTTTGGGCCGCCGTATCCGCCGCCTGCAGGCTGCTACTGAGTAGAGTTACAGCCAGCAACACCCCGACTCTAACAAAACTGGTGTTTAGTAAACCCATTAATTCACTCCCACTGGTGGTGGCGCCAACACTTCGCGAGCGCCATTATGACTCGCCTCACTGACAACACCCGCCGCTTCCATCGATTCAACCATACGAGATGCGCGGTTATAGCCGATCTTAAATTTACGCTGCACCGACGACACCGACGCCCGTCTGCTCTGGGTGACCAGCGCCACGGCCTGATCGTAAAGCGGGTCTAGCTCATCCTCAAACTGCGAACCCGAGCCGCCTGCGGTGCTATCCATATCCACCGACTCCATTAAAATATCTTCGACGAAGTGGGCCGGACCCCACTTTTTCCAAGCTTCGACGCTGCGGTGTACCTCGTCATCACTGACAAAAGCGCCGTGCACCCGCACCGGCATGCTACTGCCTGCAGGCAGATAGAGCATATCGCCGTTGCCTAGCAAGTTTTCTGCGCCGCCCTGATCAAGAATAGTCCGCGAATCGATCCGGGATGAGACTTGAAACGCAATTCGGGTCGGCACGTTGGCCTTAATCAGCCCGGTGATAACATCGACCGAAGGCCGCTGCGTCGCCAGAATCAGGTGAATTCCCGCAGCACGGGCTTTCTGGGCAATCCGAGCAATCAGCTCTTCCACTTTTTTGCCCACGATCATCATCATGTCGGCAAATTCATCCACGACCACCACAATAAAGGGCAGCGTATCTAATTCCGGGGCCGGAGCCTGCTCATCAAACCCCTGCTCCAGAGGCTGCCACAGCGGATCCAACAGCGGCTCGCCCTTAGCCTGGGCGGCACGAACCTTGTCGTTGAAGCCCGCCAGATTGCGCACCCCCATCTTGGATAGCAACTTATAGCGTCGCTCCATCTCCGCCACGCACCAGCGTAACCCGGTCGCCGCATCCTTCATATCGGTGATCACCGGCGTCAACAGATGCGGGATCCCGTCGTAGATCGACAACTCCAACATTTTAGGATCGACCATCATTAGCCGCACTTCGTCAGGCGTGGCCTTATACAACAGGCTCAGAATCATCGCATTAACGCCCACCGACTTACCCGATCCAGTGGTCCCCGCCACCAGCAGATGAGGCATCTTGGCCAGATTCACCACCACCGGATTACCGGCAATATCATTACCCAACCCCATACTCAAGCGCGAGGATGCCTGGGCATAAGCGGGCGCATCTAGAACCTCTCGCAACCGTACCATCTCTCTTATTTCGTTAGGAATTTCAATTCCTACCACCGACTTACCGGCGATAACTTCCACCACCCGCACGCTCATCACCGCCATCGACCGCGCCAGATCCTTAGACAAGTTAGTGATCTTGCTGACCTTGGTACCGGGCGCGGGGCTGATCTCGAACCGCGTAATCACCGGCCCCGGATTGACCTCGACGACCTCGGCGATCACCCCGAAGTCTTTGAGCTTCGACTCCAGCAACCGCGACATCTCCTCTAGTTGCTCGGCCGTATACCCCTGCGCGGTTTTCGCGGCAGGCGGATCAAGCAGATTAACGCTGGGAAGCTGCTTTAGCAGCGCACCGGGCTTAGCAGATCGAGCATCCGAGAACCCAGAATCAGCATCCGACTCATCGATGGCATGCATCGTTTCTGACAGCGGCACGATCTTAAGCTCTTTAGGCTTGACCAATGGTTGACCATTTTTAGTGCCCACATCCAGTGATGATAACTCGTCCAGCACCGCCACATCCGAGGGTGCATCCGTGGCAGACATCGCGAGCACCGCAGAATCGGCAGCACTATTGATAGCACTATTGGCAGCACTATCGATATCCGTATCGACAACAGGATGAGTATCGGCGTGAGGCGCTGTCGACACTCGTACTTTAGCGGCCAGCCGTGAGGTACTGTTCGCAGCTGCCGGAGCAATCGACGTTCGAGAAGGCTTCTCGGCCGTCACAGCGGCTTGGCGGCGTTCATCCATGGCGTCATTAATGCTCTGCTGAATATTAGAATGCTTAAGCCGCCCTAACTGTGCAAGGCTCGTCATTCCTGTTAGCAGCGTTGCGCCAAGCGTTTGCGTCAGCCTAACCCAAGATAGATCGGTATAAAGGGTAATCCCCAGCAACAACACACCCAGCAGCACCAGTGTGGCACCCGTCAATCCTAGTGACAGCAGCGCCATCTTCGCCAAGGTCAAGCCCGCCACCCCACCGGCTTCAAAAGGCAGATTCAGCCAGTGATTACCCAAATGAACCGCGAGCAATGCAGCGCCGGCACCTATGACCAAAACGCCCCCCAATGCCCGCAGCAACAGATAGGGCAAGGCAGCATGCCAACGCTGTTGAGGCCGACGCAAAAAGCGCCAAACGCGGTAGATCAGCATTAACGGTAAGACAAAGGCCATATAACCGAGCATGGAGAACACAAAATCTGCCAACCAGGCGCCACCCGCTCCACCCGCGTTACGGATAGAGCCGCTATACCCCAAGTGCGACCAGCCGGGATCGAGCGGATCAAAGGTACAGAGCGCCAGCAACAGAAAACTGCAGCCAAAAACCACTACAATCAGGCCGCCCTCTTTGGTGATGCGAGAGATAAAATCCATGAATGCCTGACGCTCAGTCATACCGTTGCTGCTACCCTTGCTTCAAAAACGGAAAAGTAACATATTTTGATGCTGGTGATGACTGCCATCTACTCCAGCAGGCTCTTTTCAACGCTCTTTTAAACGTAATAAGCTCAGAGCCAAATTTTATTACCGGATCGCAAGCCTAATTCCACAACCGCTAACAATTCGATTAAGATTAGCGCCACTTACTTAACCCACCCTGAAAACAGCCACAGAGATAGCTCATGAGCGAAACCAAGCACGCCCGACTGATCGTACTGGGATCAGGACCTGCCGGATATACCGCCGCTGTTTATGCAGCCCGTGCCAACCTTAAGCCCCTACTCATCACCGGGATTCAGGCTGGCGGTCAATTGACCACGACCACCGACGTCGATAATTGGCCGGGCGACCATGAAGGCGTACAGGGACCAGAACTGATGGCGCGGATGCAAAAACACGCAGAGCGTTTTGATACACAGATCCAGTACGATCATATCCACACTGTCAAGCTAACCGAGCGTCCCTTCACTCTGATCGGCGACAGTGCGACCTACAGCTGCGATGCTCTGGTCATTGCCACCGGCGCCTCAGCGATGTATCTGGGACTCGATTCAGAAGAAACTTACAAAGGCAAAGGCGTCAGTGCCTGTGCCACCTGTGACGGCTTCTTCTATCGCAATCAAAAGGTGGTGGTCGTCGGTGGTGGCAACACCGCTGTTGAAGAGGCGCTCTACCTCTCCAACATCGCCGCCGAAGTCACCCTGATTCACCGCCGCGACAGCCTTCGCGCCGAGAAGATCTTGCAAGACCATTTAATGGAAAAAGTCGCTAACGGCAACATCCGTATCGAATGGAACCATAGCGTTGATGAAATTCTTGGAGACGAGATGGGGGTCAGCGGTGTGCGTATCAAAGACGTCAACAACGGCGAGTGCAAAGAGCTCGAGGCCATGGGAGCCTTTATCGCTATAGGTCACACACCCAACACCGATATCTTTGCCGGCCAACTGGAGATGAATAACGGCTACCTGGCGATTCAGAGCGGACTCAAAGGTAACGCCACCCAAACCAGCATCCCGGGCGTTTTTGCCGCCGGCGATGTCGCCGATCAGATCTACCGGCAAGCGGTCACCTCAGCAGGCTTTGGCTGCATGGCGGCGCTGGATGCCGAACGCTACTTAGACAGCCTCGACAACTAAGCATCAGCGGGCAGAGCCTCTCTCTGCCCGCCCGCTCCTGACCCATGACCCATGACCCAAATTAGTTGGCTAGATCCTGATAACACCCTGTTTCCTCCGGTTGAACAGGCACTGGTCGACCCCAACGGCCTGCTCGCCGCAGGAGGAGATCTAAGCCCCCGTCGGCTAATCCAGGCCTACCGCAAGGGTATTTTCCCCTGGTTCGACCCATCCCAACCCATCCTCTGGTGGAGCCCAGATCCTCGCTGCATCCTCAAACCCGAGCAGCTAAAAGTATCGCGCAGCCTGCGCAAGCTGATACGTCAGCAACGCTTTCAGGTCAGTATTGATCAAGACTTCGGCGCGATCATTTCAGCCTGCGCAGCACCCAGACACGGCGCTAACGGCACCTGGATCTCTACGGCGATGCAACAGGCCTATCAACGTCTGCACCAGCAAGGGGTGGCGCATTCGGTTGAAGTATGGCAACAACAAAAGCTGGTCGGCGGGCTCTATGGCCTGGCCATCGGCAAGACCTTTTTTGGTGAATCGATGTTCAGCAGGGTATCTAACGCCTCCAAGGTAGGATTTGCGACCCTAGTCGAACAACTGCAGCAATGGGACTATGCTTTCATTGACTGCCAGATCCATAGCCAGCATCTCAGCTCGTTGGGGGCTAAAGAGGTGCCCAGATCCGAATTTATCGAATTGCTTAACAACAATATTGATCGGCCGCAGTCGCATACTTGGGAGCTGACCCGATGAGTCTATACCGTGACTGATTTACAACAACTGCAGTTTTACGCCACGCCGGAACATAGTTGTAGTTACCTGGAAAACCGGCAAGCTAAGACTATCTTTGTCGATCCCGATGCGGATCTAAACAAACGAGACTACAGCGCCCTGTCTGATCTGGGTTTTCGGCGCAGTGGCAACCATATCTACCGTCCGCACTGCAATAGCTGCAGCGCCTGCATCTCGGCACGAATCCCTGTTGAGCGGTTTAGCGCAAGTAAAAGCCAGAAACGCGTACTCAATCTCAACCGGGATATTAGCACCCGCATGCAGATGCCCGCCTATAACGACGAATATTACGCCCTGTATGAACATTACATCCGTATACGCCACCATGATGGCGACATGCACCCCACCAGCAAAGAACAATTCAAGTCATTTCTGGTGCAAAGCCAGTACAACACCCGCTTTATCGAGTTCCGTAAAGATCAAGCACTGCTAGGTGTCGCCGTGGTGGATTACCTCGAACAGGGAATATCCGCTATCTACACCTTTTTTGATCCAGACCAACAGCAGCGTAGTCTGGGAAAACTGGCTATTCTCCAGCTAATCCAACTAACCCAACGCGAAGGACTGCCTTACCTGTACTTGGGATACTGGGTCAAGGGTTGTCATAAAATGGTATACAAGGTGAATTATCATCCCATCCAACTGCTGATCGCCGGGCACTGGGTTCAGCTTCCCAAAGGAGAGGCAGCGGAATTAAACCCTGAAAATATTTTGCGTCACAGGTAGAAATACGGCAGAATACCGCGCCTTAGTGCACCCGCAAAAGACCTAATTAGGTACCAGAGGTAAGTCCTGTAATGGCCAAAGAAGAAAGTATTGAAATGGAAGGTACCATTATCGACACTCTGCCGAACACTATGTTCCGGGTAGAGCTAGAAAATGGCCACGTTGTCACCGCTCACATCTCCGGAAAAATGCGCAAGCATTACATCCGAATTCTGACCGGCGACTCCGTCAAAGTAGAATTAACGCCCTACGACCTATCCAAGGGGCGCATCGTCTATCGCGCCCGTTGAACAGCGTGTAACTAGACCGTTGACGGGGCAGCTTGTTTGGCTGCCTCGTAGACAAAGCTCAAGTGATCGTCTGTAACAGACACCCTCACCTCGCCACCCTCAATCAACGCCCCGAACAGTACCTGCTCCGCGAGCGGTCTCTTGATCTGCTCCTGAATCAGGCGAGCCATCGGACGCGCGCCCATTTTTTCGTCGTAACCCCGAGCAACCAGCCAGTCTCTTGCTGGCGCATCAACCAACAGATGGACTCGCTTGTCATCGAGTTGCGCCTGAAGCTGAATCAGGAACTTATCCACGACGCCTTTGATCACCTCCGTATCCAACGCGGCAAATTGAATAACGGCATCCAGGCGATTGCGGAACTCTGGGGTAAACATCTTCCGAATAGCTTCCATGCCATCACTACTATGATCCTGATGGGTGAAGCCCATGGTGCGACGGCTCAGATCTTCAGCACCGGCATTGGTGGTCATCACTAAAATCACATTACGGAAGTCGGCTTTACGACCATTGTTATCGGTCAGCGTACCGTTATCCATCACCTGCAATAACAGATTGAACACATCAGGATGGGCCTTCTCTATCTCATCCAACAACAACACGCAGTGAGGGGTTTTGGTAATAGCCTCGGTCAGCAATCCACCCTGGTCATAACCCACATAACCCGGCGGCGCGCCAATCAACCGCGATACGGTATGGCGCTCCATATATTCGGACATATCGAAGCGCACCAACTCAATACCCATAATCCGCGCCAGCTGCGACGTCACCTCGGTCTTACCCACACCGGTAGGGCCCGCAAACAGGAAGGACCCCACGGGCTTCTGCGGCTCTTTTAATCCGGCACGGGAGAGCTTGATTGCCGCAACCAGCAAATCAATCGCCTTATCCTGACCAAACACCACCATCTTCAGATTATCTTCTAATTTGGCCAAGGCTTGCTTATCGGACGCCGAGACGCTCTTGGGAGGGATGCGGGCGATCTTGGCAACAATCGCCTCAATATCCACCACATCGATCAACGCCTTGCGCTCTTCTTGACTCTTAAGCTGCTGATAAGCACCCGCTTCATCAACGACATCAATCGCCTTATCCGGCATATGTCGATCATTAATATAACGGTCGGCCAGCTCCGAGGCCGCACGAAGCGCCTCCTGGGTATAACTGAGCTTATGATGCTCCTCAAAGCGCGACTGTAGCCCACGCAGGATCTGATAGGTCTCCTCTACCGAGGGTTCAAGGACATCAATCTTCTGGAATCGACGCGCCAAGGCGTGATCTTTTTCGAAGACCCCCCGGAACTCTTGAAACGTAGTCGACCCCAGGCAACGCAGCTCCCCTGAGCTCAATAGCGGCTTGAGTAGATTAGAGGCATCCATGGCCCCCCCTGACGCAGCACCAGCACCAATAATGGTATGAATCTCATCGATAAACAGAATGCTTCCTGGCTTACGCACAATCTCAGACAACAAACCTTTCAAGCGTTTTTCGAAATCACCCCGATATTTGGTACCGGCCAACAAGGCCCCCATATCTAAGGAATACACCACGCTTTTAGCGATCACCTCTGGAACCTTATCCTCGATGATCAGCTTGGCCAAACCCTCGGCGATCGCGGTCTTGCCAACACCTGCCTCCCCCACCAACAGTGGATTATTCTTACGCCGCCGCGACAAAATCTGAATAACACGCTCGACCTCGTCCTGACGCCCCACCAGAGGATCGATCTTTCCCAGCGCAGCCTGGGCATTAAGATTAACGGCATACATCGCCAACGGGCTGGCTTCATTCTTGCGTTCAATATCGTCCTCGGTATGCTCGCGCTCCTCCAGCCGATGATCATTATCCAGCACCTTAGAGATACCATGAGAGATGAAATTGATCACATCAATCCGCTCCACGCCCTGCTGCCCAAGACAGTAGACAGCCTGGCTCTCCTGCTCACTAAAAATAGCGACCAGCACGTTAGCGCCGGTCACCTCGGACTTCCCTGACGATTGCACATGAAATACTGCGCGCTGCAACACCCGCTGAAAACCTAAGGTAGGCTGCGTCTCGCGCTCCAGGTCCTCCATAGGAATTAGAGGCGTGGTAGATTCAACAAAGGCACTCAAGTTACCCCGTAACTTGTCTATATCAGCGCCACAGGCTTGTAACACGCCGATAGCGGAATGGTTCCGCAACAGCGCCAGTAACAGATGCTCAACCGTCATAAACTCATGGCGCTTATCGCGAGCTTCCTGAAAAGCCAAGCTTAATGTTAGTTCTAGCTCTTTATTCAACACTTTTACCACCTCTGAATTTGATCATGCCTTGTCTACTTCACAGAGCAAGGGGTGTTGGTTATCTCTAGAATATTGATTCACTTGGGCGGCTTTAGTTTCAGCAATGTCGCGCGAATAGATCCCGCAGACCGCACGCCCTTGAGTATGAATCGTCAACATCACCTGGGTTGCCTTTTCTTGATTCATCGTAAAAAACAGTGCCAACACATCAACTACAAAGTCCATTGGAGTGTAGTCATCATTCAGCAAAATTACCTTATACATAGAAGGCGGCTTTAACGCGGGCTTTGCCGTCTCAATAGCCACTCCAGCATCGCCATCTGTCTCTTCCGAGTTGTTGGAAAAACGGATTGGATCTGCATATATCATCACGTCAGCCTGCATAAATTAGATTAGCTCAATAATACATCGACCCTTAAACGTAAGACAGCCATCCTTAGCAGACCCCTGATAATCGAACATTCCACACACAATACTATCATTGAATGATAAAAATCAATTTGAAACAATATCTTTTAAACGCCTATTCTAAGAATTTTACCTATTTTTAATTCGATATTGATGGGCTATGGTGCAAACGAGTCTATCCTATCTGATGACACTACGTTGCTAGGATTGGCCAACGGAAGCAAGTTAGATACGATCTTTGTAGTATGGAAGTTACATACGTTTTTTGTAGTATAGGAGTAATGCTATGCAGTCAGGGACAGTAAAATGGTTTAACAACGCCAAAGGGTACGGCTTTATTCTTTCTGAAGAGGGCGACGAAGATCTTTTTGCCCACTTCAGCGCTATCCAGATGGACGGCTATAAAACCCTGAAAGCAGGCCAGCCGGTACGTTTTGAAACAACACCAGGCCCCAAAGGCACTCATGCCATCAACATTCGCGCCGAAGACCCGTTGCACTGCAGCCATACCGACCCTGCACCGCACTGAGCGACTACCCTTAACAATCTAACTATCCTGCAAATTATTCAGCTGACGGACAAATAGATCCCCTACTTATGTTGTCCGTCACATCACAAAAAACAGGCGCGGATAGGCGGGTTTTCCTGGCGCTCGCATGGGGGCTGCGGCCAATGATTCAGCATAGGCTGAATGCAGCTCCACACCCAGACGTTTAACCCCAGCATCGCGGCATAGGATACCGGGACCGTCTGCATGAGCCCTTAGCTTCAGCTAGCCTTTAGTCGCTCTCGCCTTCGGCTCATATGGCGCGGCGTTCAGAACCTTCAGACCCTAGCATTACCCACTCGTAACAGCTTCGCCAAACAGCCGACCTTCCCCGCGGTCGGGGTGACGCCTGCTACCTGCAGAAAACCGGGGTTGCCTGCTGCGCCGGGCAAAAAAAACCGAGCCATGAACACTCGGCTTTCTCAGCCAGCCGCTGTTATTTCAGGGTATGCACCGCATCGACCCCAAACTGACCGCCGATAGCATGACAGACCGAACAGGCCTCTTTGCCGGTCGCAGCTGCCGCCGTTGTTGCGCCAAACACCGCTCCGTTTAGAATCATGTGATTAACCCGCTCCTGCTCTGCCGCCGCCATAGGAGCGACAGTGGTCAAAGCGGGATTGACATACCCGGAACTGGGGAAGTTAGGATCGATATAGCCTAGCCGAGTCTGAATATGACAGCTGCCACAGACCACCGCCGCCGGACTGATATAGACCAGGATGTTATTACCACCATCTTTCAGACCGTTACGGGCGACCGATGGCCGGTTGTTCTGCTGAATCGGCAGATCAATCTGCCCCGTGGTGTGACAGGCATTACAGTTATCGACCTTATTAGGGAATAGATCCTGAGGTATATCCGCCACATCCAGTGAATCTTCATCGAGACCGGAGTGATAACGGTGTACATGACGTTTCAGATCACCCACGGTACGGCTGCTGTCACGGGTGGCGTTGTGACAGGTCTTACACTGAATCAGCTCACTGGCGCCATGGTGGAACTGATTATCGGCGTGACAGCTGCGACAAGCGCTGATATCGGCACCGATCTTGTCATAGCCGGTCACTGCCGCCGTGCCATCGCCATTGAAGAAGGCCACGGTCGGGGTCACCGGCAGCTGCGCCACCGTTGGATTACCACTGCCATCAGGCAAACAGTTTGTGAGCGCACCCTTCTTAGTACACAAGAACAGATCGACGCTGGTGACGGTGATCACATCCGTCGCACTGATACCGCTTAGCACACCGGTCAGGGTGCAGGTAAACAGCCCCGCGCCATCGGCGATACAAGCATTCAGGTCGATCTCCTTGTGGTTGACCTGATAGCCCTTGCCGTTGTCCCAGTTGATTGCCAGCGCGCCGTTGTCGGTACCGTACTTATACTTACCGATAACCCCACCCTGTCCTGTGGCATTATCAAGCGAGGCAACCGCTACCCCATTCAGGGTTATCCGCGCCTTCACCTCAATATCGGCTCCCGTTACTGTCGCAGATTCAGGCACCACCCTCAGCTTGGTGACTAGGCCGGCATTAGCGGTAACGACATCCAGGTGGTTGGCCTTGGTAGAGAGTCCGAAACCGTTGTCGTCATGGCAACTGGCACACTCACTGTTATTTTTTGGCCCAACCACATGTCCTGCACCGCTGACGAAATTGACGTCATCATGACAGGAACCACAGGCTTCGATAGTCGCCACATTGCGCCAGTTAGAAGCCTCCGGGGTACTGATATTGGCCTCGTCATGACAGACCGTGCAGTTGCGAATATCCTGCGGAAACACCACCGCTGACCAATCGTGCTCAGCATCTCTATAGCCCCAGATCTTATAGGGATCACCGCCAATCACCGAGGGCAGAACAGAGCCGCGGTGAATCTTATGCACCATCACCGTAAAATCAACGCTCTTACCGCTGTTGGCATCAATCGTACCCGGGTTGTGACAGGTGACACAGAGCCCGGTCTCGACCCGGCTGCCACCGTGTATAGCCAGCTCGCCATGACAGTTATTACAAGCGGCCTTAGAGACCAGATTACGCGTCTCGATCCCGGTGGTGGCATTGTCGGAGGGCCGCCAATCGTAGATCCCATTGGTGGCGGGCATACCACCGCTCAACTGGAATGCCACGCGATGGGTACGGGTCGCATCGTAGGGCAGTGCCGGTGCGGCTGCGGTCTTCAGATTGGTCGCGAGGGTATAGCTGTAGCTGCCATCACCCTTGTCAGTGAAGCCCGTGCTGGTCGCGGTTTCTGAATTGGCTTGAAATTGATCCGCGGTCGGTAGCGGACTAGCGCCTTTAGCCGGGTCGGTGGGCGCCTTTTCTACTCTATTGATATAGCTCTGCCATTTGCTCGGTTCACCGTCACCATCGGCACCAGCAGGTATCAGCTGGGCGACCGTGAAACGGATCTGACTGGGACTCAAACCGACAAAACCATTACCCCGCGAGTCCTCGATACTGAAGTTGACACTCATGACCCCGTTACTGGCGACAGTCGCGCTGTCGATCGAGGCCACTACGGTGGCAGGAATCTCCGAAGCAACGATAAAGTTAGGCCCGGCAGGTCCTGCCGGACCGGTAGCGCCATCGGAGCCATCATCACTACAGCCACCCATAACTAAAATAGCGGCGAGCGCTACCCAAGGTAGCCAGCTCCGCCCTGCATACCTGCCTAAAATAGTCATTATAAATCCCTTCCTATTCATGATTATTATTTATGGGGTGCTACCAGCCACGGTAGACATAGGCAATGCCGATAAAATGATGGTCGTCCTTCGCCAACTGGGTCACGGTGGTAGCGGCGTAATCGGTATGATTGTTCCAGCTCCAGTCGTTATTGCTGATTCGTTCATAGCGATAATCGACGCGCACCTCCTGCTGTGCGTCGATCGCGTATTCGCCGAAAAGTATCAGCTGGCTGAGTCGGTACTCGATACTAGGAAGAGAGCCATTAGCGGCAAAGAGCGGATCGATGGGGGCGCTGAGGGCGCTCATATCGAACCGATTCCGATCATTGCTGTACTGCAGTTTGGCACCCAGTTTGATCTCATCAGTCGGTTGGCCCTTGATACCCAGACCTAGGGCATAGCCCTTATCTTTGGATGTCCCTACCCAGCTCTGCATGGAGTCGCTGTAGTTGCTGAGATAATTGGATAGATCCAGGTCAGACCAGCCCTGAGTACTACTCTCTAGTTGGCGCCGAGAGCTCGACACCCAGCCCGACAACGACCACTCATCCGACAGCTGATAACTCGCATCGATCGAGACTAGCCTAGAAGAACCGTCACGCACTCCCAGCGGCAAGCCGCTGTATTGATCCTGGCTGGCCTCTACAACCCCCTGCAGTGAGAGTTGCTCGCTGGCGTACCAGTCCAATGCCATTCGCAGCTGGTCACGGTCACGGTCGGCGAACTGTATCGAATTGACATAATTATGGGCGATCGGCGTTGTCAGCAGGGTACCGGCCAAAATGCCGCTGCCGGGTAGCCAGGCGGAACCCTTACGTTGGCTATGGCTGAGCTTGACGGAACCATTCAGCGAATCTGACAGTTTCTTACGCGCGCCGATACGTAAGCTCGTCTCATCGGTTTGTGCACGGCGCGACATATTGGCATCGTCAACCGCGCCACGCTTCAGCACCTCGTGCTCGAGGCCGGTCAATAACGACAATCCGGAATCGACTCTATAGGTCGCATCCAGCAGGCCGCTGGTGACGGTACGGGTTTCCAACTGGTTGTATTGGCCAAAGGTGGGGATATAGCGGGCTTTAGGGGTCTTGTCATCGCGATCCTCATAGCGCCACTTGGCGTTCAGGGTTAACGCTGGGGTGAGGCGTGAGTGCAACCCAAGATGGAATCGCAGGGTGTCTATTTTCCCACCCAGATCTGAACGACTGTTATACGGGTTGGCTTGATAGAAACGCTCATCCTGGCGATCCTGCTGCTGAGAGAGCTTGAGGGTCGCCCGGGTCAGAGCAGACAACTGGTAGCCTGCGTTCAGGTACAGGTTGTGAGAGCGGTTATCCGGTGCGGTAGCCGTTAGCTGTGGCGAGGCGCTCGGTATCGCCGAGCTGATATCCAGAGTCACCGCCTGAGTCGGATTATCGAACAACGACAGCAGATAGCCGCCCTGCAGTTGCAACTGCTCACCGCTGTAGTTCAGCTTGGCATCAACCTCCTGCGTCCGATAATCAATCGGCTCCACCAGGAAAAACGTTTGCTCGAAAGAGCCCGCGAAGGCGTAAGAGCCCCCCCGCCCCCAACTGCGCTGGCCCTCTTTATTCTCGCGTCGGTAACTGAGGCTGACATCGACATCTTTGCTAAGATGCTTGCCCATGCCTATGTTGATATTTTGGCGCTGCTGAGCAAGCCGCAGAGCAGACTCGCTCCCCCCCGTGGCTTGCTGGTCCGTACCCATGCCACTGAGATCGGTTCGATACTGATAGGGGTTCAGGCTATCCAGTTGATCTACTTCGATAAAATAGTTCCAGTCGCCTTGGCGGTTACGCTCGTAGCGCAGATTACGATTACTCAAGCCGACATGGCGGCCGTCCACCAGCGTCCAAGTCCCAGTGTCATCATCACGCTGGTTAATATCGAAATCCAGCAATAGATAAGCGCTTTGATCACTGCGGCCGTTATATCGACCTAACAGCGGCAAATCATCATGACTGTACCCCAGACCCGCCGACAGCTGACTCACAGGAGTACTGAGCACCCTCACCTCCGCCATCCCATCATCTTGCTCCGCTTCCTGGGCTACCACCCCTGTTACGGTAAAACTCAGCACAGATACAGAAAGAGGCAACATTGCATACCTACACCCTGTCATGGTCCTTCTCCCTGTTAGTTTTGCAGCGACCGAGACCCGACATTTCCGGCGGGACTATTAGAACCATGAATATTGGTATGGCAATTAACACAGCCTCGACCGGTGGTCATTCTGGAGGTTTCAGAAGGCGGTAATCCGCGGTGCGCATCGCCCTCATGGCAGTTCTGACACAGCATCGGCATCCGGGTGTTCAGCATCGCATCAATATTGGAACCGTGTGAACTGTGGCAGAAGGAGCAGTCTTCATTGACCGGTTCGTGATTCCAGATGAAGGGGCCGCGCTTCTCGGCATGGCACTGGTAACAGGTATCGACCAGCGAATCGCGCACCAACGCGTTGACGCTCGCCGAACCATGGGCGTTATGACAGTCGGAACAGACTACCTTACCCTCCTCGATAGGGTGACGACTGAATTTCCGAGTATCCATACGCTGTTGCTTATGACAACTGAAACAGACCGCCGCTTGAGTCAAACGATCAGCCACTTTGTCATGTTCGCTGTGGATCTGATGACAGGAGGTACAGGCCACATCGTTACCGTTATGAGCACCCAGCTGCCAGTGAATCCGCTCTCCGCCCTGATGGCAGCTCAAACAGGTTTGGTTCTGCTCTGTGACGGGAGTCATCGACTTCACACCAAAGACGATATCTAGCGCAGGCCGGGTGTCTTCGGTTTCAGACCCTGCCAAGTGTGCTTCGCTGCCACCGTGACAGCTGATGCAAGAGGGTGTGCGCGCGTCGGCGCGGGTACCGTGCTTGGTTTTTCCGATCGACAATACCGGATAAAATTCGTATTCATCGTGACAGCGGGTACATTGCGCATCACCATTTAACACCAGATCTCCACGTTCATCTGCTGCCGCTTGGGTTAACTGCGGTAACGCTAGAGATGAAAGTAACAGCACGAATAAACCAGCCTTTTGCGCAGACGGTAATCGTGGCCACAGGGTCATGCGAATTCTCCATATATGTTAGGGTATCGCCGCACGGCAAACCCGTCCTGCTGTTAGGAACTCATGGGGGGGTGTTACTCTGACTTAAGGTCTTCTGGGGCCCGCTCTCCATCCGGCTGGTAATACGCGATCGCGAAGTGACGGCAGACGGGGGTCGAGCCTAGTGCGACAGAATCCATTCTATGACGTCGTCAATATCACCATCAGATTTAGACTCGAACATCTTATGCTGCTCCTTCTCGCCATCCACCTCGATGTCGGTGGTATTGGCCAGATGGGCACGCAATGCTGCTATTCCATCATCGAGTTCTCGATATTTTTTAGCCGTATCCTTAATGGAGGGACCATTTTTATCGCGAGAGATCGCGTGGCACTTCAGACAGCCCTGCTTCTGCAGTTCTTTCTGCACATTAAGCGCCTGTGCACTCAAGGGGGACAGACTCAAGGCCAAAAACAGTGGTGGGATAATCAAAGAAGTCAGGCGCATATCGTGCTCTCCTGCGATGCCCGGTGATCTTTATCAATAAGCATTAGAACGTTGTTAAAAACATGTTAAAACAAAGTTATAGACGATGCTTGGTGGATATACAAGGCGTAAATTAACTATTGGAGAGCGCATCAAAGAGATAGGATTATTAATACCCTTTCCGTTAAAAAGAAGGGCTCTTTAAAAAAGACAACTCGCTAGGCTTACATTTACAACGCTCGCAGCATCGAAAAATCAAGCCGCTTTACAGCGGCTGTCGATAGCGTCCTAGCGCCCCTGTAACCATGCCCAGAGCTGTGGCAGGGCCTGTCTTAACCACAGCCACTGATAGCTCAGAGTCAGCACCCCCCAACCCCGGTTGCGGTATTTACGGGCACTGGTGGTGATGAGGGCGCGGCAAAAATTTAACGCGATGCCGGCGCGGCGTGCCCGCCACAGCAGCAGATGATCTTCACCATAGGCGACGCTCTCATCGTAGCCACCCAAGCGGATGAACAGCGTTTTTGACAGACAAAAACCTTGATCCCCAAAGGGTACGCCCAGCCAGCCAGAACGCCAATTAGCGCCTAGCGCATTGATCGCCATCGGTCCTACACCGTCTGGGGCAAATGCCAGTCGAAAGAAATGCAGCGCATCGGGACGCTGGTTAATCGCCGCCAACAGTTCACTAACGACCCAGGGGGTCAAACCACTGTCGGCATGGACAAACCAGAGATGCTGACCGCGCGCCGCACAAGCACCGACATTGAGCTGACAGGCGCGCCCCGCGGGGGCTTCAAGCCAACGCAAATTCACACGACGCTGTAACCCTGGCGGTAGTTGTGGCTGTTGCAGTGCCGCTGATTGTGGACAGCAAACCAGCAAAATTTCGCTATCGATGGGTAGCAGCAACAGATCTGCCGCTAAGCGACCCAGCTCGGTTTCATCCGGCCCCAAGGGCACGATGACCGACAGCAGCATGGGCGTTGACGCCAAGGACGCCATAGTGACAGATCGGATTTCGGCAATAGCTACGCCAGCCGTTACGGAGCCTGCTACGACAGGATTCAACGTTTAAGCAGCTCCAGTAGCGCCCTCTTATCATCACTCAGATGTTCGGGATCGGTCATCACCGCGTTATCGAGCGCCTGTCGACAACCACAGAGGGATGGTTCAAGGCGTTGCCTATCATCACGAATAAACTGATGCAGTACTGTTTTGGCCCGCTCCAGACTCTCGCCATAGCGCGCAATCACCTGGGCAACGCTGACGTGCTGGGCTGGATCATCGAGCCAGCAATCATAATCGGTGGTGATACACAGGGTGGCGTAACAGATCTGCGCCTCCCTGGCCAGAAACACCTCGGGAACATTGGTCATACCCACCAGATCGCAACCCGCCGCACCCCGAAGGAAAAAGCTCTCGGCACGGGTGCCCAAGCGCGGACCATCAACGCAGCCGTAGGTCTTGCCGGTATGAACGGTCACATCCAGCGCGATACCCGCTTGCTGCAACTGCCCAGTCAAATGCCGACAGGTCGGTTCGGCGGTCGACACATGCGCCACCAGCCCCTCGCCAAAAAAACTTTTGTCCCGCGGATTTTTGACGAAATCAAAGTACTGATCAGGCACCGACAGCTCCCCCGGTGCGATCTCTTCACGTAGACTGCCCACCGCAGATACCGCCAGGATTCGGGTCACGCCAACCGATTTCAATGCCCAGATATTAGCGCGGTAATTCACCTCGGAGGGCAACAGCTGATGCCCCTGACCGTGACGCGATAAAAAACACAACTCCTGCCCCGATAAGCGGCCGAGAATAATCGCGCCAGAGGGCGGTCCGTAAGGTGTATTGGTTCTATGTTGCTCGATAATCTCCAGACCGTCGAGCGCGTATATGCCGGTACCACCGATAATCCCTAGCACGGTTATTCCTTCTTTCAATGAGTAAAATTGACGGTTATTTCAACGCTCGCTACAGGAGGAGCCGAAGGCAAAGCAGCTATAACAGCGATGGTGCTTCATGCTGATCCGCTGCTGCATCGCCTCACGCAGGCTGCCACCTAGGTCATATTCGCTATCATCATCGACCAGCGTACAGGCGTAGACCCGCATCCGCCCCTGCTGCTTAACCACCATCTTGCTCGATGCACACATAAACTCGGCCCGGCTGGTCTGGGTCTGATAGCGGGTCATGCACTGTTCGGTGATTTGAGGTACCTGCGGATGACTGCCTGGGACGGCAAAATCCGGGAAAGCGACGATATTAAGATCCTCCGGCAAGCCCAGACGCTTAAAGAGTGCGCGGTAATGACTGTCCACCAGGTCTCGCCGTTCATCGGCCTGCATCTGCCGGGCAATCGACACGCCAAAGCCGCGTTCATGTAACTGCTTCAAGCCCTGCAGTGCCTTGGCAAAGCTGCCATCACCACGACCGGCATCGTGCTGCTCGGCTTGATAGTGATCCAGACTGATACGGAACTTAAGCGGATGGGCCGCCTGACGCAACGGCTCGAGTTGATGCAAACGCTGCAATAACGGCTCGGTGCCATTGGTTAACACCAGACAGGGACGACGCGCTGCGGCATAGCCAAGAATTTTGACAATATCCTTAGCCAGAAAGGGCTCGCCACCGGTAAAAGAGAACTGCTCCACCCCCAGCTCGAGCGCCTCATCAATAACAGGCACTATATCGGCAAGCTTCAACAACTGTAACCGAGTATCTCCGGGGCCAGAGCCTTCCAAACAAAACGGACAGGCTAAATTGCACGCCGTGCCAGTATGAAACCACAACTCTTTCAGGCTTTGCGGGTCGATATAACCGCGCGCCTGATGATCGGGGGTAAAAAACCAATCCTCGCTTCGAGTAGCAATCAACGAGTCGGTGACTAGAGTGAGATTATTCAAACGCATGTTCTCCAAGCGAGTCTAGTTCGCGGCACCCTAGGCGTCTGCTCAGACGCTGACACAGGCACCGGATCGGCTAAGGGTCCGTAATAACTGCTGTAATGCCTGGCGCGCAGGCCGCGCATCATCCGCCAAGTCCTGGGTTAAACGCGCCAGATCCTGCTCGATATCGATATCGTAACTCGGCGCTATATAATCCACGCTTAAGCCTTCATTATGACAACAGGCCGCCAGGGTTTTTCCCAACTGATCCGAACTCCAGGGCAGCTCGATAAGCGCCACAGGCCAGGGCCGAGCACAAGCCATCAGCGTCACCCCCCCATCGGTGGCGGCGCTCAACACCACATCGACAGCGCCGAGCTGCTGACCGGCCGCACGGTAATGCGCAGGGGTTAATGCGGGAGCATCGCTACCGATATAGATCAGCTGCTGGTGCCCCTGGCTACGTAGCCGCTGATCCAGCTCAACAATACGCTGCCCCAGATCACCTTCATTCTGGGGTGCCACAACCGCGCGAGGCAGCAAGTGTTCAGCCCAGGTCCGGTCCTCGGGATGCGCTGGCGCCAATACAACCGGCCCCGGCCACCCAGCCAGATCTTCAAGGGCGCAGTCTAAAAAGCGTTCCGCCAACGCGAGGGTTTGTTCAAGACCCAAGCTGGCAGCCAAACGCTGTTTACCCTGGCCCAGCAACGGGCGCTTAAACAGTAAAACGACCGTCGCCAGAGATGCGGTTGCCGAGTTGTTAATGAAATTATCAGCCACAGCCAATCCTTATTACCTGCTCACGAACCTTGTTCAGCAATACAGACGCCGCACAGGGCCGATACGTTACAGTTAAATGCAACGCCAACCGCCAAAGCAGAACACGTCATGGCATGGTCGCTGGCGAATGCCTGAGCCACTCGCTGCCAGACGCTCATAGTAACTCAATATATAGCTGTTTTTTAACTGTATTAGTTTGGCTCATGGCGACATGAGAAGGTTTCCGCATATAACTAATACAGATATAAGACCTTAACGCTTATAATAACCCGACCTTAACAATCATCAGGAATCTGACATGACTCTCGCTCAGCAGCAACGGTTCACTGCCTCCACCCAGGGTGTTTATTTCTTTGGCACCACACCTCCTAAGGGCAGCACCGATGACATGCAGATGGACGAGATCGCCACCAAGCTGCTACAGCGGCTGGACAGTGTCGATTATGATGGCTTGATCGTCTACGACATTCAAGATGAAAGCAGCCGTACCGATAAGCCACGGCCGTTCCCCTTTATGGGAACCCGCGATTCGCGTGAATACTCAGCACTGTTGGCACAAAAAAGCGACCACTGCGTGATCACCTATAAAAGCGTCTCCCAGCGCGATCGAGCCAGCTTCGAGCAGTGGCTGAACCAGGCCTGGCATGATTATGGAGTGCGCAACCTGGTGCTGGTTGGCAGCCCCTCATCAGCTGCCAGCATCCAACTCTCGTTAACTGACGCCTACAGCGCCCTGGCAGAAGGTGCGAACAGTTTCAGTCTTGGCGGAGTCACCATCGCCGAACGCCATGCCTGTAAAGGCAACGAGCATCAGCGCTTAGTCGATAAATCCAACAAAGGTTGTGATTTCTTCATCTCCCAGGCGGTCTACGATGCCGATGCCACGATTAGATTGTTGCAGCAATACGCCGAGCTCTGCCAGCAGCAAGGCCGCCAACCCAGCCGGATAATTTTGACCTTTACCCCCTGTGGCAGCGCCAAGACGCTGGAGTTTATGAATTGGCTGGGGATCGCGGTGCCTGAGGACAGCCGTGCTGAGATCCTGCAGTCGGCAAATCCGCTGCAGCAGTCGGTGCAGCTCTGCCAACGTAATCTAGAGCAGATCTTAGACATCTGCCTGCCGCTGGGAATCCCGGTCGGCCTGAACATCGAGAGCCTGACCAACCGCAAGGAGGAGATCGACGCCTCTATAGAGTTGTTCAAACTGCTCAAAAACAGCTTGGAAGCACGCTTACAGCAGCAACACACCCGCCCAGCTGCGGTGAACCTGGCTGTCTGATTCAAGGTTTACCTGGCACAGGTTCAACGCCGCTAACGCAGCTGATCATGCCCAGCTACAGGGACGTAGCGGCTGCAGCCCTCTCTTGTTGGCACGGTCTTCTCCGTACTATCGCTCCGCACGAGCCGTTCACACTTTCGGTCTCACCCGCAACAGTCTTATACTGAGGTTACCCTAACTCTGGTACCTGTCGATGAGCGATGCCAATAAACCACCTCGACTAGCGGCGAGTGCTATCGAGCAATTTCTAGCTCAGATCGAGCGCCATCCCGCACCCGCCGACAGCGGCGGCGGCAGGTTGATCTTTGCCTTGGATGCCACCGCCAGTCGCCAGCCCACCTGGGATGCCGCCTGCCGACTACAGGCTGAGATGTTCACCCAGACCCGGGAGCTGGGACAGCTGCAGGTCAAGCTCTGTTTCTACCGCGGCTATGATGAACTGCGCTCGAGCCCTTGGCACCAGGGTGCCGACAACCTGGTTAAAGCGATGTCGGCGGTGCAGTGTTTGGGCGGCCAAACCCAGATCACCCGCTTGCTGGAGTACGCACTGCGCATCCACCGCCAACAACCGGTTCAGGCGCTAGTCTTTATCGGTGACTGTATCGAAGAGCCGCTGGATAGGTTGTGTCAACTAGCCGGTGAATGCGGGATCCGTGGACTGCCGCTATTTTTGTTCCAGGAGGGCCATAACAGCCAGGCGCAGCAGGGATTCCAACAGTTGGCTAGGCTCAGCAAGGGCGCACACTGCCGCTTCGATCTGCATAGTCCCGAGGTATTGAGCGAACTCCTGCGCGCTATTGCGGTCTATGCCACAGCAGGCCGCGCCGCCCTGAACCGACTACGCGGCTCCGCAGCCCTACAACAACTCACCCGACAACTGGAGCACCACTCCTCTTGAGCATCCTGATTCTAGCGCTGACCTTGCTGGTATCGGTCCTGGGTATTCGCTGGTTTCTCAGACGAGCACCCAAACGCGGCAAGTTTTTTCTCCTGCAGCTGCTACTGATCAGCCTGGCGCTACTCGGGATCTGGTTAGCACTGAGCGGGCGACTGCACTGGTTGCTGGCACTGTTCAGCAGCCTGCTACCCTTTATCAGCAGGTTACTACCCTTATTACTGCCACTACTGCGTTGGCTGCCTCGGCTAAAACGCCAGCGCAGTCGTTCCGGACAACAACAAGCAGGCCAGCAATCAACGGTATCAACGCGTTGGTTAGCGATGACTCTCGATCATGACAGCGGCAGCATCGAGGGTCGTATCATTGCTGGCCCTTTTGCAGGTCAAAATTTAGTCGAATTAAGCGATCAGCAATTGCTGCAGCTCTATCGACAAGCGAGCCGACAGGATCCCGAAGCAGTGGCGTTACTCGATAGCTATATTGCCCGCCATCGTCCGCACGTTCAGGCCTCTAGTCACGAGCAACAGTCGTCCACTGACGACCCTCACGATACCGGCAGCGGTATCAGTACCGCCGAAGCTTTCGCAATTTTGGGCCTCAAACCGGGCGCCAGCGAACAACAGATCATTCAGGCGCATAAGCGAATGATGCAAAAAGTCCATCCGGACCGAGGCGGTAGCAACTATCTTGCTGCTAAAATAAACCAAGCCAAACAACAGCTACTCAGGTAACAACCCTGTGCATCAGCACCTGAATGAGCCGCAAACGGAGGAATCCGCAATGCATGTTATGATCGATTTATGTGTCGTCCCGCTAGGGGTCGGCGTATCCGTATCACCCTATATTGCCGCCTGCCAACAAGTGCTTGAAGAGGCGGGACTCGAGCATCAGCTACACGCCTACGGCACCAACATCGAAGGTGAATGGGATGCAGTAATGAACGCGGTGAAACGTTGCCATGAGGTGGTCCATAGCCTGGGAGCCCCGCGGATCACCAGCAGCATGCGCCTAGGAACCCGCACGGATCGCCACCAGAGCATGGGTGACAAAATATCCAGCGTGGTCGACAAGCTGCACAACCCTTCTTCTCGCGGCTAGCCGCTTGTTCCGCGACCCTGTATCGTAACCGCTGCCTGGCACTTTACCGACCCTCGGTAGCGCTGTCAGACGCTGCGGTGAAAACAGCGTCGCCAAGCACCATCACCCGCCCGAGGATTCGTTTTGACACACGCACTGATGCTGGTACCGACCAGCCAAGGTACCGGTCTGACCACCGCCGTTCTGGGTTTATTCCATGCGCTGGAGCGCCAAGGGATCAAGGTCCACTTTTTCAAGCCGATCGCCCAAAGTAGCGCTGGCGATAGCAGCGATCGCTCTGTGGATATCCTGCGCAACTCCTGTAGCCACAGCATCGCCGAGCCGCTGGCGATCCGCGAGGTCGAACGGCTGATGCGTATTGACCAAGGTGATGAGGTGCTGGAAGAGCTGGTCAAGCGTTACGAGAGCAACCGTGCCGGTGATGAAGAGATCGTCATTATCGAAGGGATGGTGCTCACCCGTACCCAGCCCTATGCCACCCGTATCAACCGCGATGTCGCCAAAGCCTTAGACGCCGAGGTTATTTTGGTGGGCTCCCCTGGCAACGATTCCCTCGAGGCCCTGCAGGATCATATCGATATCACTGCGCGCGCTTACGGGGGTATTCATAACCCCAAGGTGATCGGCTGTATGCTCAACATGCTCGGGGCACCGGTGGATCAAAACGGCAAGCTGTGCCTCGACACGCTACCCAACAATCCGGTCAGCCTGAGTCTTAGCGCAGTAGAGATCCAACAGCACGCCCAGCTATTTGGTGATGATTTTAAACTGCTGGCCTGCATCCCCTGGCGCGAACGGATGATGTCACCACGGGTTAGCGATATGAGTCGCTATCTTCGCGCCGAGGTGATCAGCAGAGGGCAGATAGATAGCCGCAGGGTGCATCGCATCACCCTCTGCGCACAGACCGTCGCCAATATGGTCGATGAGCTAACACCCGGCACGCTGGTGTTCGCCCCCGGTGATCGTGACGATATCATTATGGCGGTCTGCCTGGCGGCACTGAACGGCATCGACCTGGCAGCACTGGTGCTGACCGGGGGAACACGTCCCCAGCCATCGGTATTCAAGCTCTGTCATGATGCCATCGCGACCGGTCTGCCGGTACTCAGTGTGTCCACTGATATTTGGAAAACCGCGCTGAGCATTTCCAACTTCAATAGTGAAGTCCCCTCTGATGACCTGGAGCGGATCGAGAAGATCAAAGGGATCACCGCATCCTTCATCGACCCTTTGTGGCTGAGCAGCCTTACCGCAGGTCAGGCTGAGCGCCGTCTGTCGCCCCCAGCGTTCCGTTACCAGCTGATCGAACGGGCCCGGTTAGCCCAAAAACACATTGTCCTGCCTGAAGGCGAAGAACCGCGCACCATTAAAGCCGCGGCGATATGCGCTGATCGCGGTATCGCCCGCTGTACCCTGCTGGGTAATCCGCAAGAGATTCGCCGAATCGCCGGCGGGCTGGGAATTCAACTGGGTAATGGCGTAGCGCTCTACAACCCGGCGCTGATCCGCCCTCGCTACAGCGATCGGCTGGTAACGTTGCGTAACCATCGCGGCATGACCCCGCATCTCGCCGAGGAGGCGCTCAAAGATAACGTGGTGCTGGGCACCATGATGCTCGAGCTGGGCCATGTGGATGGTTTGGTCAGCGGCGCGATCCACACCACCGCCAATACCATTCGTCCGCCGCTGCAGCTGATCAAGACCGCGCCGGGCTGCAACCTGGTGTCCTCGGTGTTCTTCATGTGCCTGCCGGAACAGGTGCTGGTATATGGCGATTGCGCCATCAACCCCGATCCGAATGCCGAAGAGCTGGCCGATATCGCCATCCAAAGTGCCGACTCGGCCCGCGCCTTTGGTATCCCCCCGCGGGTCGCGATGATCAGTTACAGCACCGGTGCCTCAGGCCAGGGGGTTGATGTGGAAAAGGTTCGCGAAGCCACTCGGATTGCGCAACAAAAACGCCCCGACCTGCTGATCGACGGGCCGATGCAGTACGATGCCGCGGTGATGGAAAGCGTGGCCCGCAGCAAGGCCCCCGACAGTGCCGTAGCCGGTCGCGCCACCGTATTGATATTTCCTGACCTGAACACCGGCAATACCACCTACAAGGCGGTCCAGCGCAGCGCCGATGTGATCAGTATCGGTCCGATGCTGCAAGGGATGCGCAAGCCGGTGAATGACCTGTCGCGTGGCGCGCTGGTAGATGATATCGTCTTCACCATCGCTCTGACCGCGATTCAAGCACTCAGCCTGGATGAGCCACAGGACGCACTTAGACAGCCGTCCGCACACTGAGGGCCGAGGTTGTTTTATCTGTGGACGCGCTTGCCGAAGCTCAAATATCATTCTATGGTTGCTGGATAGCGATACAATTATCAATATCCAGCAACCGATCAAATAGAGGCCACTATGCTGACTTATAAAGACTGTCTGGACTGGAGCGCACTGGATCAGAATGAGGTCGATGCGATTTCAGAACATCAGCATATGGGGCAGATCTTGGCATTGGCCTATGGGGCACACTTAGCGCAGCAGCATAATGGACCGCGTAAAATCAGAAAGATCATCATTAATGATATCCGTAATGCCCAACGTCACAACAACCTCTTTCATGCTGCAGAACTGAAACTGGTGCTGCAGCAATACATCAAAACCCACCCTCTCTAACCAAGATCACCGCAACAGCGATCAAATCGCGTTGCCGCCACGGTAACGGGCACTGGGAGTGCGCATCGTCACAAACTCCTCGGCGGCGGTGGGATGAATACCGATAGTGTTGTCGAACACCGCTTTGGTCGCACCCGCCTTTAGCGCAACACCTATACCCTGGATAATCTCTCCCGCATCAGCGCCCACCATATGTACACCCACGACCCGATCCGTGTCGACATCCACCAGTAGCTTCATCAGGGTGCGCTCCTGACTACCACTGAGGGTATGCTTCATGGCACGAAACTCGGAGACATAGACATCCAGATTGGCAAACTGCTCCAGCGCCTGCTGCTCGCTCAGCCCCACGGTGCCGATATTAGGCTGACTGAAGACTGCGGTCGGTATCAAACCATAATCGACCGACTTAGCCCCATCGCCATAGAGATGCTCTACCAGCTGCATCCCTTCGGCCAGGGCGACCGGCGTCAGCTGCACCCGATCGATCACATCACCGAGTGCATAGATGGAGGCCACAGAGCTCTGAAACTGGGTATCGACTTTAATCGCACCGTTATCAGCCAGTTCGACGCCAACCTGCTCCAACCCCAAACCCGCCACATTAGGCTTGCGTCCGGTGGCGTACAGCACCGCGTCGGTAATAATTTCGCTGCCATCAGTTAATAAAGCACGCAGGCTTCCATCTTTAAGCTTTTGAATAGACGTGACATTAAGATTAAATCTAAGATCGACACCCTTCTTGATCATCTCATCGGCAACAAACCTCCTGACCTGATTATCAAAGCCGCGCAGGAACAGATCGCCGCGATACAACTGAGTGGTCTTGGCACCTAGGCCGGCAAAGATGCCGGCAAATTCGACCGCGATATAACCACCGCCGACGATCAATATGCGCTTAGGGAAGCTGTCGAGGTCAAAAACCTCATTCGAGGTGATCGCATGTTCGGCACCCTCAACATCCGGAATGACCGGCCAGCCGCCGGTCGCGATCAGAATCCGCTCGCTACTGTAGCGCGTACCGTTGACCGATACCGTATGCATATCCTCGACCAGCGCTCGACCGTCGATCACCTGGGCACCCGAGTCATCCAAGAGCTTGTTGTAGATGCCGTTAAGACGCTGGATTTCAGCTTTTTTATTATCCCGCAGCGTCGCCCAGTTAAAGCTGGGGGTAGCCAGCCGCCAGCCAAACCCTGCCGCCTCATGAAACTGCTCAGCATAATGTGAGGCGTACACATACAACTTCTTCGGTACACAGCCCACATTGACGCAGGTGCCGCCCATATAGCGATCTTCAGCCACGGCAACCCGGACCCCCTTAGCGGCCGCCATACGCGCCGCCCGCACACCGCCGGAGCCGGCACCCATAACAAACAGATCAAAATCATACGCAGACATGGACTCTCTCCCTAACAGATGAGCGTACTCTAACCCGTTACACAGCAGCACTCCATAAGCAAACAATGATAAGCCCCTAAGCTGATTGGCATTATTATTGGCCACCCTGCTGTACCCATGGCCTATTTGGCTATACTTAGTTGAAAACGGTTACGGCGCTTTTTGGCGGGCATGAACACAGGGTTACTATCACTTCGACACAACGTCGAGGGAGGTGCGAGTGCTTATAAAAAAGCTGTTTTTTCGGATAGTTATCGTGACAATCCCGCTCTTTCTGGTGGGCTGTTCTGATTATATTGTCAACAGCATAGCCTTTCATCCCACTCCCTTTGTAGCGACTGACTATGTGATTAAGGACGCACGAGTTCATGAGCTGGAGTTCACTACCGTCGACGGAATCAGAGACTGTAGATAAAATTGTGTAACTGCCTATCCTCCCTGCATTATTCTCAGTTTTTTGCTGAGAATAACGTCCTGACCACTTTTAAATACCCTGGCGTTTCTTATGCTCAGTCGCTCGAGCATCTCTTTTTTAGCGTATTCCTTGCCTATATCTTTGGTTAGCTTATAGATATCGCCAAAGCAACTAATTGTGGAATAATTAACGTTGGTGATATTGGCATACGTTATAGAAGCCAGGAGATGTTGTTCGTCATAGATATCCGCCTTTAACGTCACGCCTCCTCCACGTATTTTTTTCGCGCTCATGCCCAAAGAGCTAAGAGGGTAGCGCACATTTTTGTCGACATAGCTATCGGCTAGCAGGTCAACCTTAACTGTGAGTGCCGGTTCGCCATAACAGCTCAGGAATCCAGGCTTTAGTTCGATACTGCCAGCATAGCCATAGCCATATGATTCGCTAGGGCCGAATTGGTTGGCTATGATGTCGCTTGCGTTGTAAGGGACCCCTGTTAACCGCGAGACTGTAGATAAAATTGTGTAACTGCCTATCATCATTGCCAGTAATGGCTAAGGATAGGCAGCATGAACAAAGAACAACTTGAAGCCTTCGCTCGCGAAGCAGCAAAAACCATCAAAACCGAAAGTGATCTCAATGACT
>JBFGZQ010000011.1:0-123101 GCA_041586735.1 Motiliproteus sp. | reverse complement strand
GGAGCGAATTATACATCTCAACTCCGGGTAGTCAACGCTTATTTTTGCGTGTTTTTCGAAGCCTTAATCTAAACATCCGCTTCTAAAAACCCGTCCCAAAATCCTCTTAAGAACTCCAGAACGCTGACTTCGTTTGCGCCTAGGCGGTAACGAGGGGCGCATTCTACAGACCCCAATCCTGCCGTCAACGCCTTTTGCGAATTATTTTAATCCAGGAGATACAGATAGAACAAAGCCAGCTACGGTAGCCTGAACCACCGCTATACAGGCGGACGCTATTCCTCCTCGGCAGCCGTCTTTACAAAAATACGCGCCAACACAATTCCCGCCTCAAACAGCAACCACATCGGCATCGCCAACAAGGTTTGCGAAATAACATCTGGAGGGGTTAGGAACATACCCACGATAAAGCAGCACACAATCATGTAGGCGCGCTTTTCTTTCAAGCTCTCTACCGTGGTAGCGCCGCTCAACACCAGCAGCAACGTGGCTATCGGTATTTCAAATACGATACCAAAAGCAAAGAACAGCTTAAGCACAAAATCCAGATAGCTGCTGATATCCGTCATCATCGCCACGCCTTCAGGACCGGTGCTGGTAAAAAAACCAAAAATAAGCGGAAACACCACATAGTAGGCAAAAGCGATGCCGATATAGAACAGCAGGATACTCGAAACCAGCAGCGGCACGGCAATCCTCTTTTCATGCCTATAGAGTCCGGGAGCAATAAAGCTCCAGATCTGATGCAAGATAAAAGGGACCGCGACAAAGATAGCCAGCACCAAGGTCAACTTAAAGGGCGCAAAGAATGGCGAGGTGACATCGGTAGCGATCATGCTGGTGCCTTCCGGCAACAGCGCTGTCAAGGGAGCCGAGAGATAGACATATAGATCGTTGGCGAAGTAAAACAGGGGTAAAAACAGGACCAAGATGATCAGCAGACTGCGAAGCAATCGGTCACGCAACTCGATCAAATGCGAGATCAGCGGCTGTACCGCCGCTTCACTGTCGATATTAGCTTGAGGCTCGGTCATAGGCTACTCAACCAAAGGCTTGTCAGAATCGACCTTTGACTTAACAGTATCGGTTAATGTTGCAGCCACCTCAGCCTTAGACTGAGAGACAGGAGACAGCATGTCCTCGCGCAGGGTTTCGTGAAACGGTTTAGTCAGCGTTTTCACCCCAGTTTCCAGATCGACCTGCTGCTGCTTGGCTTTTTGGCGCATCTCTTCTATCCGTAACTCCTCGGAGATCTCCTTCTGTACGCTGCTGATCGAACGTTTTATTTTGCTAAGCCAGAGACCGCCGGTGCGCAGCGCCATCGGTAGCCGCTCTGGCCCCAATACAATCAACGCCACGACAGCAACGATCAGAATTTCGCTAAAGCCAATATCAAACATAGGAGAAGACCTGCCGGGGCGAGCTTACTTTTCTGAGCGTTTTTCAGACGTAGACGCGGCAGACTCTTTAGTACTAGATTCTTCAGCACGAGACTTGGCGCTGCTAGCCTGGTCTTTAAACTCGGCATCATCTTTGCCTATCTGCTGCTGCGGCCCATCATCTTCGTTCATCGCCTTTTTAAAGCCCTTAACCGCATTACCCAGGTCACCTCCGATATTGCGGAACTTTTTGGTGCCGAAAAGCAACACCACGATGACTAAAATAATAACCAACTGCCAGATGCTAATTCCACCAAAACCCATTTCACTCTCCTGCATACGATTTATTAGAGGATGCGGCGCTCCGCCACTCTATACAGCTGAACAGATCACGACCAACGACCTAGGATTCGCGTGATGCCTTTTCTTCCAATCCGGATAGACCAAATCGCCGATCCAGCTCGGCCAGCACATCATCCGGCCCAAGGCCTAACTGAGACAGCATAACCAAGCTATGAAACCACAAATCTGCCGTCTCACCAACCAACTCTTTGGTCTCGCCACTATACTCTGCGTCTTTAGCCGCTAGAATAGTTTCGACCGCCTCTTCACCCAGCTTCTCTAAAATCTTATTCAGCCCCTTGGCATACAAGGCCGAAACATAAGAACTCTCGGGTGAGGCCAGTTTACGCTGCTCCAACACGGCAGCCAACGCGGCCAATATATCGCTACTCATCAGCACTTCCTACTTTATTGTCGTTATAGATCGACTCTGGATCTTTAATGACCTTCTCTACCGATTGCCAGCGGCCATCTTTGAGCGCCTTAAAAAAACAGTGCTCACGTCCTGTATGACACGCAATACCGCCCAACTGCTCAACTTGGAGTAAAATTACATCGCTGTCACAATCTAGACGGATATCATGGAGCTTCTGCACGTGCCCCGATGCTTCGCCCTTGCGCCAAAGCTTTCCTCGAGAGCGGGACCAATAGATCGCCCGCTGCTCGCGCACCGTTAGCGCTAGAGACTCTCGAGTCATCCATGCCATCATCAAAATCTTACCGCTCTGGTAATCTTGGGCGATAGCAGGCACCAAACCCTCGACCGTCCACCGGATATCATTCAACCACTGTTCCGCTACGTCCTGCTCAGACATTAATCAACTCCTACGCCCACTGCATAACAGCAGCACTCCAGCTCCAGCCAACAACCAACTCTGGGAGGGCAACTGGATAACGATATCTTCCGACACCCAGCCGGCACTCCAGGCAGCCGCCAACAGCGCCGCAACACCCGCACAACGCCCCCAATCGAAACACCAACGTCGGTTTGCCCGATCCCTGGCCGCCTGACGCTCTTTAATATCACGCTGCTGCAGCGTATCAAGCTGCTTGAGTTGCTGCAGCGCATCTGCCAATAGTTGAGGCATTTGCGGTAACTGCTCGATCAGTTCAGGAGCGCGCGCCTTCAGAGAGCGATAAAAGCCCTTAGCCCCCATCCGCTGTTTCATCCAGTCTTCCAGAAACGGCTTAGCGGTCTGCCACAGATCAAGATCTGGATAAAGCTGCCGCCCCAAACCTTCAATATTGAGCAGGGTTTTCTGCAGCAACACCAACTGCGGCTGTACCTCCATATTAAAGCGCCGGGCGGTTTGAAACAGCCCCAGCAACACATGGCCGAACGATATCTCTTTTAGCGGCTTTTCAAAGATCGGCTCACAGACACTACGTATTGCGGTTTCAAAATCATTGACATTAGTATCCGCAGGAACCCAGCCGGAATCGATGTGCAGCTGAGCAACCTGCTTGTAATCTCGCTCGAAAAAAGCCAAGAAATTACGTGCCAAGTAGCTCTGATCGCTCGGTGTTAACGAGCCGACAATGCCGAAGTCTAGGGCGATATATTGCGGATTTTGCGGGGTTTCACGAGAAACAAAAATATTGCCAGGATGCATATCCGCGTGGAAAAAGCTGTCGCGAAACACCTGGGTGAAAAATATCTCGACACCACGTTCGGCCAACAGTTTAAAGTCGGTCCCCTGTTCGCATAACGCGTCCATATCAGAGACCTGCACCCCGTAGACTCGCTCCATCACCATCACATCACGATGGGTATAATCCCAAAACACCTCGGGCACATAGAGGATCTCAGACCCTGCAAAATTACGCTTGAGTTGCGAGGCATTACCGGCCTCTTTGCGCAGATCCAACTCATCGAAGATGGTTTTTTCGTATTCAGCCACCACCTCAACCGGACGCAAGCGCCGCCCATCGGCCCAGATGAGCTGTATTAGGTGGGAAATAAGGTAAAGCCAACCCATATCTTGCTTGATAACCCGGCTGATGCCTGGCCGGATCACTTTAACCACGACCTCTTCGCCGCTATGCAACTTGGCTGCATGAACCTGAGCTACCGATGCCGAGGCTAGCGGAGTGCTGTTAAATTCACAAAACAGCGTACTCACGGACTCCCGCAACGCCTTTTCCACAATCCGCGTGGCCTGGTCGCCACAAAATGGCGGCACCTGATCCTGCAGTTTGCTCAACTCGATGACGATATCCGCAGGGAGTAGATCCTGACGGGTGGAGAGCATCTGTCCAAATTTGACAAATATCGGCCCCAACTCCTCCAGAGACAGACGAATCCGCTCACCACGGGGTAGCCGACAGCGATGCAGATAGCGCCACGGCATTAGCAGCAGACAGAGTTTCAGATACCAAGGTAGCGGCAAACTGTCGAACAGGTTGTCGAGTCTATAGCGGGCAACAACCCTGACAATTTTCAGTATACGAAGAAGTTTATACAAGTTGTATTCGCTCAGCCGAGAAGGTTATAAAGAAAGCTTCAGGGCTTGATCCCCTTATGTAACGCGACGACGCCACCCGTCATGTTGTAATACTTACAACGCACCAGCCCTGCCTGTTCCATCATGCCGCGTAGCGTTTCCTGGTCGGGATGCATCCGGATCGATTCGGCCAGATATTTATAGCTCTCGGAATCATTGACGATCAGCTTGCCGATCTTAGGCAGCAGATTAAACGAGTAGAGATCGTAGATCTTGGTCAGCAGCGGATTCTCGGTTTTAGAGAATTCCAGCACCAACAACCGGCCTCCAGGCTTCAGCACCCGCGCCATCGATTCGAGAGCTTTCTGCTTATCGGTAACATTGCGTAAACCGAATGCGATGCTGATACAATCGAAATAGTTGTCAGGAAACGGCAACATCTCCGCGTTAGCCTGCACAAAGCGAACATTACCGCTGACTCCGTGGTCCTGCAGCTTATCTCGACCCACTTTGAGCATAGAATCGTTGATATCTGCTAGAACCACTTGTCCTGTAGGACCCACCAGCTTGGAGAAGCGCTGGGTCAAATCCCCTGTGCCTCCAGCAATATCGAGTACCCGCTGACCGGTACGCACACCACTGTATTCAATGGCGATCGCCTTCCAAAGCCGATGCACGCCCATCGACATCAGGTCGTTCATCAGATCGTATTTAGCGGCAACGGAATGGAACACATCAGCCACTCTGCGCTCTTTATCGGCAACAGAGACTTGCTCGTAGCCGAAGTGGGTCGTGTCGTTAGTAGTATTTTGCGACTTGCTCATGAACGGCTCTGACTTCTATTATCTGACTTCGGTTAAACGGACAAGGAGAGTGGATCCAAAACTCCCACCAGCATACGCCGACACCCAAAAGAGGGGCATTATAGCCCCAATCATACCTGCGGAGCTACGACCCCGCTGTTTAGTCTGATAACGGCGTCATCAGCCTGCTGGAAAAGATCTTCAGGCTTTTACCGCCCTCTCGCACCCCGGCAATCTCCTCAAAACCCTCACTGCCAAGAGCAAAATACGGGGAGTCACTCAGGATTCGAGCAGCAGCCAGCAGCCGTAGGCCGAGGTATATAGCGGCTCAGGCAGACCGCAACTAGTTGAGCTTGGTCTGCTCCTGCGCGATGAGGTAGTCAACGACCTCGAGCATCTCTTTCTGGCTAACTGCCGGGCCTGCCGCCACGACATACTTGCCGTTCACGACCATCGAGGGCACCCCCGTGATTCGATATTCAGCCGCCTTTTTCTTACCTAGACTGAGCTGCGTATTGAGTGAAAAAGATCCGTAGGCATTGTTAAAGCTCGCATCATTAACACCGAAGTCGGCAAAAAACGCCCCCAACTGCTCTTTATTGTTAATCCAGCTGCGCTGCTGATGAATCAAACTAAACAATGCGGGATGGGTCTCGTGTTCCACCCCCAGGGCGACAGAGAGATAATAGGCTTTGGCAAATTCGGTCTGTTTCGGGCTAAAAACCACCGGCAGGTGCTTAAAATCAACACTATCAGATTGTTTTTGCTTCCAGGGGCCTAGATAATGCTCGAAATCACTACAGTGTGGACACCAGTACCCAAACACTTCGACCACTTCAACCTTGCTCGGATCTTGCGTTCTTACCGCCTGAGCTAGCTTGGTGTAGTGCGTTCCCTCTACAAACTCCTGCGCCTGCAACGGTAGCGCCAAAAACGGCAGTAACAACAACGCAAAGCCCTGCAACAACAGCTTATTCAACATACGGTAATTCTCCATTCTCAAGTTTTATGTAGTAACCATGGGTTGGATGGTAAACCAGCCCAAAGGTTGCATAGAGCCGATCCTCTTCGCCCCCTAAGCTATACAGATGGATGACGAAACAGCAGAGCAGTAAATTGAGCAAGGTGACTTAAACCCAGCGCCGCAACTTGCTCTAGCGACAGGCTCTTATATAGCTGCTATACGCTCTCGAAGCTCAGTTGCTCATCGGCTAACTGAGCCAGGGTATCACTAAGAAAGTGCGCTAGCGGTTGCCGATCGCTATCGCGCAACCACTGTTTACCCTGGCGGTCAAAATGGAAGCCACCGAAGGGGGTCGCAATCCATAACTGCCGTACCGGCGCCTGCCGGGTAAAGATCACTTTGCTACCGCTTTCACAGGTCAGCGTTAACACCCCACCACTGTTTTCAGAATCCAGATCCGTAGCCGCATCGTCCAGCACCTCCTCGATTGCCAGCAAGGTGTCGTCAACCACAAAGTTAAATTCACTCTCGGTCATCATAATCTGGCTCCAGGGCAGAGGTCGCGTTCGAATGGGGGCTATGTGCGCTAAGTATACTGAACATTAGATGTCGCACAAATGGGCAAGCCGCAAGCCAGGCGTTATAATCGCCGCCATATTTATTAATGAGGGGGGTGTGATGCTGCGCTGGATAGCGGTTGTACTGATAAGTGTCGGATTGAGTGGCTGCGGTCAGAAGGGGGATCTCTACTACCCCCCCTTGTCTGAGCAATTACCCGCTGCACAGCCACCGGCCGAGCAGCCAAACGCTGCGCCAGCAACTCCGGCACACCCCTGAACCTCCCCTGAGAGAATACGTCATGGATAGTTTTGAGTACCGCAACGGCGCGCTGCATGGCGAAGACGTTGCTCTTTCACAGATCGCTGAACAGTTCGGCACCCCCACCTACGTATACTCGCGGGAAACCCTCGAACGTCACTATCTGGCGTACGCCGATGCGCTGCAAGGCCATCCGGGCATGGTCTGTTATGCCGTTAAAGCCAACTCCAATATCGCCGTATTAAATATTTTGGCTCAGCTGGGCGCAGGCTTCGATATTGTCTCTATCGGTGAGCTGGAACGGGTGATTCATGCGGGTGGCGATCCGTCGCGGATCGTCTTTTCTGGCGTCGCCAAGCAGGCTATCGAGATCCGCCGCGCGCTAGCGCTGGGAATCCACTGTTTCAATGTCGAGTCCGAAGCCGAACTCGAGCGTCTGAATCAGGTCGCTGGCGAGATGGCTCTATCGGCGCCGGTATCTCTGCGGATCAATCCCGATGTCGATGCCAAGACCCACCCCTATATATCCACGGGCTTGAAAGATAACAAGTTTGGCATCGCCATCGAGCAGGCTCTGGACGTCTACGCCAAGGCCGCTGCCCTGCCGCATCTGCGAGTGATAGGGGTGGACTGCCATATCGGCTCGCAGCTCACCGAACTCAGCCCGTTCCTCGACGCGCTGGATCGCATGCTGCTACTCATTGACCAACTGGCCGAGCGCGGTATCCCGCTCAAGCATCTCGATCTGGGCGGTGGCCTGGGCGTCTGTTACGCCGATGAAACCCCGCCACAGCCCAGCGAATACCTCGAAGCCGTGCGCCAGCGCCTGGGCAAGCGTTCGTTATCGCTTATTCTGGAGCCGGGCCGCTCGATCGCCGCCAACGCCGGTGTGCTACTCACCCGGGTGGAGTTCCTTAAGCCCACCGAGCATAAGAATTTTGCCATCATCGATGCCGCCATGAACGACCTGCTTCGGCCCGCACTGTACAGCGCCTATCAGGACATCATTCCGCTGCAGCTCAAGGATGGCCAGCCTACCCAGCGCTGGGACCTGGTGGGCCCGGTATGCGAAACCGGCGACTTCCTCGGCAAAGACCGGCAACTGGCGCTCGAACCCGGCGATCTGCTCGCGGTCTGCTCTAGTGGCGCCTATGGTTTCAGCATGAGCTCCAACTACAACTCTCGTAATCGTGCTGCCGAAGTGATGATCGATGGTGAGCAGGCGCATCTGATTCGGCAACGCGAAACCTTTGCCCACCAGATCCATGGCGAACAGCTACTCCCCAATAATGAGCGCTGACCGATGCTGATACGCTTCTCCAAAATGCAGGGTCTGGGCAACGATTTCATGGTAGTTGATCTGATCACCCAGCGCGCCCGATTCACCCCCGAGCGGGTGCGCAGGCTCGCCGATCGTCACTTTGGCGTCGGCTTCGACCAACTGTTACTGGTCGAAGCACCTACGGATCCGGATATGGATTTCAAATATCGGATCTTCAATGCCGATGGCTCTGAGGTCGAGAACTGCGGTAACGGGGCACGCTGCTTTGCCCGCTTTGTGGCTCGCAGGCGCCTTACCGGCAAGAGAAATATTGCGGTACAGACCGCTCAGGGGCCGCTCTATCTAACCCTCAATGACAATCATAGCGTCAGGGTCGATATGGGTGCGCCGGTACTGGAGCCCAAACAGATTCCCTTTACTGCCGACAGCATGTCAGCAAGCTATACGCTTGACGTAGCGGGTCAAGCCGTCGAGATCAGCGTCGTATCGATGGGTAATCCTCACGGCGTGCTGCTGGTCGACAACCTAGATTCAGCACCCGTGGCAACATTGGGCCCGGCACTAGAGGGCCATCCTCGATTCCCCAAGCGCGCTAATATCGGCTTTATGCAGATCCTCAACCGCAGCGAAATTCGGCTGCGTGTTTTTGAGCGTGGCGCGGGGGAAACCCTCGCCTGCGGGACCGGCGCCTGTGCCGCTGTGGTCGCCGGACAACGACTCGGTTTATTAGAACAACAGGTATGCGTGCATCTACCCGGAGGAGATCTCGACATCTGTTGGCAAGGAGAGGGAACATCTGTAATCATGGACGGGCCCGCCACCACGGTTTATGAGGGTCGGATTCAGATTTGACCCCCCCGCGACAGAGAGATTGCAGCAGCATGAATAACACTAAGCCCAGTACCACGCCGGCGCCAACCGATAATGAGCGGCTGGTGGTCGAATTTCTTGAGACCCATCCGGATTTTTTTACCCGCCACCAGTCGCTATTACTAAATTTGCGCATCCCGCATCAACGCGGGGGGGCCATCTCTCTGGTCGAGCGTCAAACCGAGATGCTGCGTGAGCAAAACCGCGACATACGCAGTCAGCTCCACGAGCTGCTGGATGCAGCACGCTACAACGATCTGCAGTTTGAAAAAACCAAACGTTTGCTCCTCAGCCTGCTCGAAGCGGAAACCCTGGACCAGCTCACCGACGTCATCGACGAAGGGCTGTGTCAGGACTTCAACGGCGATTTGACCCGCTTAGTGATCTTTGATCAATCGATCGACAATGGTGGTGGTAACCTCAAGTCGGTAGCGCTGCAGGATGCCAAGGCTCAGATTTCCGAACTGATCGATAATGACGGGGCGCTCTGCGGCACCCTGACCGAAGGTCAGCGCCAGTTCCTGTTCGATGAGCGTGCCGACAAAGTACTCTCTGCCGCCGTGGTACCGCTGGTTAAAGGCAACTGCATCGGCCTACTCGCCATCGGCAGCGTTGAAGCCAACTATTTCCACAGCAGCATGGGCACCCTGTTTCTCAACTATGTCGGTGAAGTGCTGAGTCGCGTGCTGGCCCGGCTCGTCACCAGCCGCTCTGCGGAATAAAGAGTGATTCCTCTGGTCGACTGGATCGATGACTTTATCGATTACCTGGCGGCTGAGCGGATGTTTTCCGACCACACCCTTAGCAACTACCGCCGCGATCTTGACCAGCTCAGTAGTTACTGCAGTCGACAGGCACTGAGCCGCTGGATCGACCTGGATACCCGCCTGCTACGCCGCTATATCGCCCAACAGCACAGCCGCGGCCTGTCAGGAAAGTCCTTGCAGCGCAAACTCTCCGCCTGCCGCAGCTTTTACCGCTACCTGATCCGTGAAGGCCGGCTATCAAATAATCCGGCACTGGCCGTCAGCGCCCCTAAAAGCGTTAAGAAACTGCCCAAGCCGCTCGATGTCGATCAACTCAGCGAGCTGCTCAATCGATCGGTGCACGAGCCGCTGGAGCTACGCGACCTGGCGATGCTGGAGCTGTTTTACTGCTCAGGTCTGCGTTTGGCCGAACTGGTCAGCTTGGATCTGAACCACCTCGACCTGCGTGGCGCCAGCCTGCGCGTCACGGGTAAGGGCCGAAAAACCCGCCAGCTACCGATTGGCCATCAGGCCATGAACGCACTCGACCAGTGGTTGCAGATCCGCGAGCAGCTGGCAGCCCCCGAACAAGCGGCATTGTTTATCAGCCAACGCGGTACCCGACTCGGTCCGCGCGCGGTGCAGCTACGCCTCAAACGCTGGGGACGGGTTACCGAGACTCAGGGAAAACTCCACCCTCACCGCCTACGCCACTCCTTTGCCAGCCATCTGCTCGAGTCCAGCGGCGATCTGCGTGCAGTACAGGAGCTCCTAGGCCACGCCGATATCGCCACGACCCAGATCTACACCCACCTCGATTTCCAGCATCTGGCCGAAGTCTACGACCATGCCCATCCACGAGCCAAGAAGTGAACCCATGACTATTCAAGTGATTAGCTTTGATCTCGACGACACCCTCTGGGCCGTTCAGCCCGTTATCCAACAAGCCAATCTAGCCCTGTACCGCTGGCTGGACACTAACGCCCCGCTGTTCAGCGCGCACTACCAGCTCCAGGACTTCGATCGACTCCGCGATGAGGTACTCGGCCAGCAGCCGCAGATCGCCCATAGCGTCACCGCTATCCGCCTAGCAGTGCTCCGCCATGGGCTGACTCAAAGCGGCTATGGCGTCGAGGATGCTGAACGCCTCACCCACGCCGCCTTTGAGATCTTTATTGCGGCCAGAAACCGGGTCGATTTTTTTCAGCACGCCCAGCAGATGCTGACCGAACTAAGCGCTCACTACCGCCTGATCGCACTGAGCAACGGTAATGCGGATATTCATCGGGTCGGTTTAGGCGATCGCTTCGAGTTTGCTCTCAACGCCGACCAGGTCGGCCAGGCCAAACCGCATCCGCTAATGTTTGAACAGATGCTGCAGCGTGCCGAGGTCGCCCCCGAGCAGGTGATCCATGTGGGCGATCATCCCGAACACGATATTCTAGGGGCGCAGAGCTGTGGCCTGCATACGCTCTGGGTTAATCTGGCCCAGATCCCCTGGCCCGCAGGCCCAGCACCCGATCTAGAAGCCCACTGCCTGGGGGAGGTAGTGGCGAAAATCAGCCGCTATCAGCCCGGCTAACGACTAGGGGTAGATCGCCCCCCTGAGTTCCAACTGCGTCAGGTAGACCCGCATATCAAACTCCAGCTGGTAATACTGGGGCTGCATATGCAGGCACAGCTGGTAGAAGTTCTTGTTATGGTCCTTCTCTTTCAAGTGCGCCAGCTCATGTACGCAGATCATATTCAAGAACGCTTCCGGCGCCTTTTTAAATAGCACGCCGATACGAATCTCATTTTTACTCTTGAGTTTGCCACCCTGCACCCGAGAGACGTAGCTGTGTAGCCCCAACGCATTATTGATGACATGGATCTTAGGGTCATAAATGATCTTGCTGAGCGGATCCGATTTCCTCAGATAGCGCTCTTTCAGCCCCATCACATAGCCACGTAGGGCCTTGTCATTGACGATGCTGTGCGGCCGAGGATAGCGCTCGAGCAAAAACGCGCCCAGACGGTCCTGATCCAGCAACCGTTGCACCTGCTGCTGCAGTTCGGGCGAATAGCCGGCGATATATTTTAAGGCTATGGGCATAGTCATCAACGTAGGTAAAAAATAGTAGGCATTACATCAGTCATCTCAGTGAATACGGATCCTGATGCATCATCTTACTGAGAAAATGCCAGCTTTGTCCCAAAGCCCACCAATAACAGCCCGGTCAGGCTGTCCATGAGCTGTGCCACTCTGGGGCGCCGCAACAACTGGCGAGCGCGGCCGACCATCAACACCAATGCCCCTTGCCAGAAGGTGCCGATGGCAAAATGGATCGCCGCCATCACCAGCGCCTGGGTCAATGCCGAATAGCCGGGATCGATAAACTGCGGAAGAAACGCCATATAGAAGATAATCGGCTTGGGATTCAGCACATTGGATAACAAGCCTTCTCGCAGTGAGGTCAGCGCCGGCACAACATTGATCGACGCCGATGCTTCGATCCGTACGCCTCGGTGACGCAGAGCGCTGCGCAGACTCTGGGCCCCGAGCCAGATCAGATAGGCGGCACCGGCCAGTTTCAGGGCTATGAACAGTTCCGCCGAGCCCAGCAGGATCACCGACAACCCCGCCGCTGAAATCGACGCGTGCACGAACAGCCCCAAGCAGATCCCCAGACTGGTTAACAAGCCATCGCGGCTTCCTCCGCGCGTGGCGTTGCGCATCACCAACAGCGTATCGACCCCAGGCGTCAGGGTCAGAGCCGTAATCGCGGCCAGGAAAGGCAACCAGAGAAAGTGGTCGAACATCAGCTAAATACCGCGTAGGAGCAAAGAGCAGCAGTCTATACAAACAGCTCCAGCAGGTCATTGAGAAAGCGCCGGCCCTGCAGGGTCGGCGTTAATCGAGCTGGATCGGCCTCCAGCAATCCTAACATGCGGCCTTTATCCAGCGCCGGCTGAATCTTCGCCAAGGCGACACCCGTCGCCGCTGCAAACAGTTCGGCCTCGACGCCCTGATTGAGCCGCAGCGCATTCATCATAAACTCCAGCCCCAACTCATCGGCCGCCACTCGCCGCGTCTGCCGCTGGCCGGGGGATGCCAGATAGGCTTTGGGCTGGCGGAGTTTGCGGTGACGGACCAGCTGCTGCTGGTGCAGATCGGTCAATTTGCCATGCGCGCCCGCCCCGATGCCCAGGTAATCCCCGAAGCGCCAGTAATTGAGGTTATGGCGACACTGCTGCCCCGCCCGGCTATAGGCGGAGATCTCGTACTGCGCCAGACCAGCGCTAGCCAGCAATGCCTGGCCCCGGTCTTGGATAGCCCACAGCTGTTCATCTTCAGGCAGCTTGGGCGGCCGACTATGAAATTCGGTGTTGGGTTCGATGGTGAGCTGATACCAAGAGAGGTGCGAGGTGTCGAGCGACAGTCCCTGCTGCAGATCGGCCAGCGCCATCTCCGGAGTCTGCCCCGGCAGACCGTGCATCAGGTCCAGATTGATGCGCTCGAATCCCAGCGCCTGCGCATTCTGGATCGCCATGAACGCATCGCGACCCGAGTGAATACGTCCCAGCGCCTGCAGACTGCTGTCGGCAAAGCTCTGTACCCCCAGCGATAAGCGGTTGATCCCCGCGCCACGAAAACCCGCAAAGCGGGCCTGCTCGAAGGTACCGGGATTCGCCTCCAAGGTGATCTCAATGGTGCTCGAAAAAGGGATACGTTGCTCGATAGCGGGTAATAATTGCTGATAAAACGCCGCGCTCATCAGGCTCGGGGTACCGCCACCGATAAAGATCGACGTCAGCTCCCGCCCCTGCACCCGTGGCAATTCGTTATCCAGATCTTCGAGCAGCGCTTGCAGGTAAGCCTGTTCGGGCAGGTCGCCTTGCTGGGTGTGCGAATTGAAGTCGCAATACGGACACTTGCGCACACACCAGGGGACATGCACATAAAGACTCAATGGTGGTAACCGCAGTGGCGAATCAATACTGACCATCGGCCTGATTACGCCTGACGCTGGCGCAGTTGGCGCACAAACTCCGCCACAGCCTGACCACGATGACTCAAGCGGTTTTTCTGCTCGGGCGCCAACTGCGCCGAACTGAGGCCGCATTCAGGCACCCAAAACAGCGGGTCATAGCCAAAGCCATTATCACCTTGGGGGGCCTCAAGAATGCGCCCCTCCCAGGTGCCCTGACAGATCAGCGGTGTAGGGTCTTGAGGGTGACGCAAATAGACCAATAGGCATTGAAATCGAGCCGTGCGCGCGGCCTCGGGTACGCCGGCCAACAGCTCCAGCAGTTTGGCATTGTTGCGCGCATCGGTGGCACCAGTACCCGAAAAACGCGCCGAATAGATCCCCGGCGCGCCGTTTAAGAGATCAACCTCCAGCCCTGAGTCATCTGCCAACGCCGGCAAACCAGACAGCTGACTGACATGGCGGGCCTTGAGGATGGCGTTCTCGACGAACGTCAGCCCGGTCTCCTCAACGTCGCCGACCGCAAACTGCGACTGGGGTAACACCTGAAAATCCAAGCCCGCTAAGACCTGATTAAACTCTCTGAGCTTGCCCGCATTACCGCTGGCCAGAACTATCTGTTGCATCACATACCGCTATCGCTAAGGCCAACTACAAACTAGTCGACATAAAAATGTTGTTTGAAACTGAGCTTGTATGCCGGCTTATTGGCATCGGGCTGGACCTGCAGATCAAAGTTAAGAATTTCGTCATCGGTGAAGCGAAATTCGCAGATGTAATACACCGCCTCCCCTTCACGCACCTGCTTAAAGCTGAGCGCCTGCACCTGGCCGACCAGATTGGTCACCTCACCCGTCACCTGCGCCCTGACCGGCGCGTTATTACGCTGGGTATTCAGCACGGCGACATTCATCAGCCCGCGTACCTTGCTGCGTTGAATCGCGTAGGCCTGGGCCACCTCCGGGGTCAGAAAGGTGCTGTTAAAGGCATTGTAATGCAGCTCATAGTGATCGAACGCCTTAAACTGCTCGGCGCTTACCTGGATTGAAAACAGGGTCAGCAACAGCCCCCATAGCCGTAAATAGTTAGTCCGGCGCATATTCGATTCCTCGATGATTGATCCATAATCTTGCCCAGCAGCCACTAGGTGGTCACGTGGTAGATCGCGATTTCACCTAACATATTAGGCCAAAGTGCGGTGATCCAATGATCACGATGCTTACTATTCACCACCGTCCGCCTGACAATATGGATATTTTTTTGGCGACACAACGCCTCAAAATCCTTAAAAGTGCAGAAGTGGATATTAGGGGTGTTATACCAGGTATAGGGAAGAAATTTAGATACTGGCATCTCGCCTTTCAACGCCAGATAAAAACGTGCCCGCCAATGGCCAAAATTTGGAAAGGTGACGATGGTCTCTTTACCGACTCGCAGCATCTCATCCAACACCAGATCAGGGCGTTCAACCGCTTGCAACGCCTGGGTCATGATCACCATATCGAAGCTTTTATCCTGGAAGTTAGTTAACCCCTGATCCAGATCCTGCTCGATCACATTAACCCCTTTATCGATGCAGGTGGCGATATCCTCGGCATTGATCTCCATCCCATAGCCCTGGACCTGTTTGTCCTGCGTCAGGAAGTGCAGTAACTCGCCACCGCCACATCCCAGATCCAGCACCCGCGACCGGGGTTGAATCCACTCTTTTATGATATCCAGATCCGCACGCATTATGAGCGCTCCTGCTTAACCCTGACTGTATCCGTATCAAGAGCCAGGCCCAGATCGGTGGCGACTCGGTTCATATAACGTCCAAAAACATCCATATAACGGGGAATAGGAATCAAAAACGCATCGTGACCATGCGCAGACTCGATCTCGGCATAACTGACATCCTTGCCTGCCGCAACCAGCGCATCCACCACCTCCCGAGAGCGTTCGGGTGCAAAGCGCCAGTCCGTAGTAAAGGAGATCAACAAAAAACGACACTGCGCCGCCTGCAGCGTGGCTACCAGATCACCCTCAAAGTCGACGCTAGGATCAAAATAGTCCAACGCCTTGGTCATCAGCAGATAGGTATTGGCGTCAAACGCTTCGGAAAAGCTTTCACCTTGATAGCGCAGGTAGCTCTCCACTTCAAAATCCGCATCGTATTTATAGCTGAGTTTACCGCTGCGCAGTTCCCGTCCAAACTTCACGCGCATCGCATCATCGGAGAGGTAGGTGATATGGCCCAGCATCCGCGCCAACATCAGGCCGTCTTTGGGGATAGTGGCATGTTCTTTATAACGGCCACCATGAAACTCGGGGTCTTTACTGATCGCCTGGCGTGCGACCTCGTTAAAAGCGATATTCTGCGCAGTTAGCTTAGCGGCGGAGGCGATCATCAGGCAATGATGCAGGCGCTCTGGGTAATCGATAGACCAACGCAACGCCTGCATCCCACCCAGACTACCCCCCACCACCGCAGCCCAGATGTCGATACCGAGCCGGTCCGCCAGACGCGCCTGACTCTGTACCCAGTCTCTGACGGTCAACAACGGAAAGTCCGGGCCGTACTCAGTGCCGGTTTGCGGATTGATACTCTGCGGGCCGGTACTGCCATGACAGCCGCCTAAATTATTCAACCCCACCACAAAAAAACGGTTGGTATCGATCACCTTCCCCGGACCGACGGCCGAATCCCACCAACCCGGTTTCTTATCGTCCATACTGTGGTAGCCCGCCACATGATGGTGTCCACTCAAGGCATGGCAGATCAGCACCGCATTACTGCGCTCGGCGTTGAGCTCCCCGTAGGTCTCGATCACCAGTTGATATTGCGACAGGGTTCGACCGCTGCGGAGCAGCAGCGGTTCATCAAACAGCAGCGTCTGGGGGGTCGCCAAACCGACGGAATCGGCAGCAATCTGTTCAGGCATTAGGGTATCCGATGGTCAAAAAGGCAGCGCTCTTAATCTTAATGTGAGTGAAGCTGCCGGATAATATCAGGTATTGGGGTCAGCTGTTGAATCCGCACCCGCTTACTAGCGGTAAAGCTCGCGGCTCAGAGCCTCAACATCCCGCTGAGTGACCCCGAAGGTTTTGGTCAGAAGCTGAATCAACGGGGCGTTAGCGCGGTCTTCGATTGGCGCAATGGTAACTATTCAGCACGCGCATCTATTTGAAATTATGTATATTTGCTCCAAGAGACGCCGTAAATACATCCATGTAGACTTCACTTTGGCATCCTTGCCAAAGAGACTCTTTCCACAAACGCTCCATAATTATTTACATAGCGAAAATAAATGCGCTGAATAGTTACTCCAAATGTTAAGCGCCCCTCCCTACAGCGGCATCTTAACAGTAGGCACCAGCACGCCCGTCGATAGCGCTCAACAAACGCGCGTCCGGATCAATGCAACAAGCGCTGTAACTGTAACTGCGCCACCTGTATCGCCAGGAAGATCAGTATCGGTGACAGATCCAGGCCACCCATCGCTGGCACCACCCGACGAGCCAGTTTGAACAGCGGCTCGGTCAGCTGGTTGATCAATTGCGGGGCGGGGTGATAGCTGTTGGGAGCCACCCAGCTAATAATCACCGAGGCGATCACCGCATAGAAGTAGATATCCAGCATCATACTCAGCAGCCGCACCAGCGTCACCAGCACCACAGTGGGCAGATCGACACCGCGGCCATTAACCAGCTGCAGCAACACCAGTGTCGCCAGCATCACCATAAATGCCAATACCAGCGCCGAAAAATCACGCCCAGCGATCTTGGGAACCAGTTTTTGAAAAGGGGCTAACGGCGTCTTGGTAAATCGGGCGATCGCTTGCGAAATCGGATTGTAGTAATCCGCATGTGCCAACTGCAACAAAAACCGCAGCACCACCAGCAACGCAAAAATGTTGCCGAGAGTGCCAATAATCAGCGTTAAGGATTCATTGCCCATCAAACTGTCTCTTAGGTTGCATCATCCAAGGTATCCCAGATAATCATCTGCTTAGTAGGTTTTATGATAGAGGCCCAGCCGGTCCATTGCCAGCCTTGACGGCGACCACCATCCAGTCAAAGTTACTATTAATTACGACTAATCACTGCCGAGTTCTGCCGCCATCGCCCGCCCACGATCCGCACAGGCGCTCATCGCTTCAGCCACCAGCGCAGGCAAGCCGCCCTGCTCAAAGCGCCGTATCGCCTGCTCGGTAGTTCCATTGGGAGAACAGACCCGACGGCGCAACTCCGCTGGCTCAACATCGCTGGCCAGCGCCATCTTGGCCGCGCCCAATGCCGTCTGCAGGGTGAGTTGGGTGCTGATCTCGCGACTCAAGCCCTGCGCTTCACCGGCAGCGATCATCGATTCCATCAACATGAAATAGTAGGCCGGACCACTGCCCGAGACTGCGGTTACCGCATCGATCAAGGTCTCCGTCTCAACCCAGAGCGCGATACCCACCGCCGCCAACAACTGCTCGGCCTGCTCGCGCTGCGCGGGGCTCACCTGTGAATTAGCAAATAAACCACTGGCACCACAGCGCACCAGCGACGGGGTATTGGGCATGCAACGCACCAGCGCAACGTCACCCCCCAGCCAGTGCTCCAGGCTGGCAGCAGGAATACCGGCAGCAACCGAGATCACCAAGGGCTTCGAGTGCTGCACCGTCTCGGCCAAAGAGCGGGCCAGCGCCTGCATCATCTGTGGCTTCACCGAGAGCACCACCACCTGCGCCGCCTGCACTACGTGCAGGTTATCGGTACTGACCTGGATGCCCCAGCGCATATGTAGCGCATCTAAGCGGCTCTGATCGCGCCCCGTTCCCCAGATCCGGGTCGGCGGATAGCCTTGAGCGAGTAACCCACCTATGATCGCTTGCGCCATATTACCCGCGCCTATAAAAGCGAGCAGCGGATAGTCTTGGTCTGTTACGCTATTGTTCACCTGCTGATCCTTTAAGCTATGACTGGGTTGACCCTTCGTTGAGGGTAGTCGTTGGGAGTACTCGTTGAGGACAACTACTTACATCAATCATTAATTGTACGTCAACGCTGAACTCGCCCGCGCGCCAAAAATAGCCGTCCCGATCCGCACCAGCGTTGATCCTTGCGCCACCGCAACCTCCAGGTCATCACTCATCCCCATCGACAGCGTGTCCATCTGCGGCGCCAAAGGCTTCAGCGTATCAAACAGCACCCGCATCTGAGCAAAGGCCTGATGCTGACCCGCAGCATCCAAACTCGCCGCCGGAATCGCCATTAACCCCCGTAGACACAGCCCCTGAAGCTCTTGAACCTGCTTTACCAGCGCCGCTGCCTGTTCTGGAACGACTCCGGATTTACTGGCCTCGGCACTAATATTGATCTGAATACACACATTTAAAGGCGCAAGGGGCGCCGGCCGTTGCTCACTCAGGCGCTGAGCGATCTTGAACCGATCCAGGCTGTGAAACCAGTCAAAATGTTCGGCCACCGCTCGGCTTTTATTGGATTGTAACGGACCGATAAAGTGCCAGCAGATATCCAGATCGGCCAGCTGTTCGATCTTTGGCAAAGCATCCTGAAGATAGTTTTCCCCAAAGTGGCGCTGACCCGCACTATAGGCTTGGCGCAGCTGCTGCGCGGGCTTGGTTTTGCTCACGGCCAGCAGGGTCACACTGGCAGGGAGCCGCCCGGCCTGTTGCTCGGCGTCACGGATACGGGTTAAAGTCGCGCTAATATTATCGGCAATGCTACTCATCGGCTTTTCTTTCAGTAATAATGATCGCTCTAAGGAACTCACTCTATTTGATTGACGTACAAGGGTCCAGAGTCTGCTATGGATATCACCGAACTGTTAACCTTCAGTGTGCAGCAAAACGCGTCTGACCTACATATCTCTGCAGGCGTGCCCCCGATGATTCGGGTCGATGGCGATGTAAGACGCATCAAGATGCCCTCGTTAGATCACAAGCAGGTCCACTCGTTGGTCTACGAGATCATGAACGACAAGCAACGCAAGGACTTCGAAGAGTTCCTCGAAACCGACTTTTCGTTCGAGATACCCGGCCTGGCCCGCTTCCGGGTTAACGCCTTTAATCAGAACCGTGGCGCCGCCGCTGTATTCCGCACGATCCCCACCGACATCCTGTCGATGGAGACCCTCGGCATGGGCAAGGTATTCAAAGACCTGGCGGATAAACCCCGCGGCCTAGTACTCGTTACCGGCCCCACCGGTTCGGGCAAGAGCACCACGCTGGCGGCGATGGTCGATTACGTCAATGACACCCGTAACGACCATATTCTGACCATCGAGGATCCTATTGAATTTGTACACCAGAGCAAAAAATGTCTGGTAAACCAGCGCGAGGTGCATCGCGATACGCTGGGGTTCTCCGAAGCGCTGCGTTCAGCCCTACGTGAAGATCCGGATATCATCCTGGTAGGTGAGATGCGCGACCTGGAGACCATCCGCCTGGCGCTGACTGCCGCAGAAACCGGCCATCTGGTCTTCGGCACCCTGCACACCACCTCTGCTGCCAAAACTATCGATCGGATCATCGACGTGTTTCCCAGCGATGAAAAATCAATGGTACGCTCGATGCTATCCGAATCCCTGGAAGGGGTTATCTCGCAGACGCTGCTCAAAAAACCCAAGGGCGGACGGGTTGCCGCCCACGAGATCATGACCGGCACCTCGGCGATTCGGAACCTGATCCGCGAAGACAAGGTGGCGCAGATGTACTCGGCGATTCAGACTGGGGCGGCACACGGGATGCAGACTATGGATCAGTGCCTGCAAGCCATGCTCCAGAAGGGGTTAATCTCGCGTGAGGCGGCGCGCGAAAAAGCCAAGATGCCGCAAAGCTTCTAGCCAGAGACTTTCTCACCAGAGACCTGGATAGCCAGGCGGTCTGACATAGCAATCAATTGGGGTGAACGCGTGGATTTTACTCAGCTTCTGAAAGTCATGGTAGAAAGAGAGGCCTCCGACCTGTTTGTAACGGCGGGCGCGCGCCCCAGTATTAAGGTCGACGGCTCAGTGAAACCGCTGACTCGAGACCCGCTCAGCGCCCGACAGGCGCGCTCGCTGACCTACAGCACCATGAACGATGCGCAACAGTCTGAATTCGAATCCACCCATGAGTGCAACTACGCCATCAGTGCGCCAGGGGTAGGCCGCTTCCGGGTCAGCGCCTTCTTTCAGCGCAACTCACCGGGAATGGTACTGCGACGGATCAAAAACGAGATCCCCAGCATGGATGAGCTGCGGTTACCGCCGGTTCTCAAAGACCTAGCGATGTCCAAGCGCGGTCTGATCCTGTTTGTTGGAGGCACCAGCACCGGTAAAACGACCTCGCTGGCATCGATGATCGACTACCGTAACGAAAATACCAAGGGTCACATCATCTGCATCGAGGATCCGATCGAATTTATCCACGACCATAAAAAATGCATCATCACCCAACGCGAAGTTGGCATCGATACCCCCAGCTTCGAAATCGCACTCAAGAACACCTTGCGCCAGGCACCCGATGTGATTCTGATGGGCGAGATCCGTAGCCAAGACACCATGGGCTACGGCCTGCAGTTTGCCGAAACCGGCCATCTCTGTCTCGCCACCCTGCACGCCAATAATGCTAACCAGGCGCTGGATCGAGTCATCAGTTTCTTTCCCTCCGAGCATCACAATCAGGTATGGATGGATCTATCGCTGAACATGAAGGCGATCGTCGCTCAGCAGCTAGTCCCCCGCGCCAATGGCAAAGGTCGGGTCGCCGCGGTCGAGGTGCTGATCAATACCCCTCTGGTCGCCGATCTGATCCGCAAGGGTGCGGTACACGAGCTCAAAGAGCTGATGAAGAAATCGACCAATATCGGCATGCAGACCTTCGATCTGGCGCTCTATAAACTGTTCGAAGAGGGTGAGGTGTCCTATGAAGAGGCGCTGGCATACGCCGACTCCGCCAACGATCTACGACTGATGATCAAACTGTCGGCCGAAGCCAACCCCAAGCTCCAGGAGCAGATCACCTCAACGACGGATGGTGATCTGTTCTTCCTTCAGGAGGATAACGATTTCCTCAACGACCGTTAATCCAGACTATCCATAGACGCTCTCAGGTCGTAGACCTGAAAAAGACAGCCTATTTATCACCAGAACCGCCTGTTGTGTAGTAAGGCCAGGTGCTTAGATGGCGTCGACACCGGTCTCACCGGTGCGGATCCGGATGATCTGTTCCAGCGCGGTCACAAAAATTTTTCCGTCGCCGATCTTGCCGGTATTGGCTGATTTAGCAATCGTTTCGATCACCTGATCGACCAAATCATCGTCAATCGCCGCTTCTAGCTTCACTTTAGGAAGAAAATCAACCACATATTCCGCACCGCGATACAGCTCTGTATGGCCCTTTTGACGCCCGAAACCCTTAACCTCGGTAACGGTGATCCCTTGAATCCCTATTTCAGACAGCGCCTCGCGCACATCGTCCAGCTTGAAGGGCTTAATGACAGCAGTAACCAGTTTCATCGAAATCTCCTAATGACACCCAAAATAGCGCCGCGCATATATTCAGTGCCACAGTATAACCCGATATTTTTATACAGAGCTACGCATGGCCGCCCGCTTTGTCGATCGCGCAGCCTATAGCCCGGGCCCGCTCACCAAAATGAACCCTTAGCTGCACGAAATAGCACTATCCTTTAACTCAGTACTTTTGCTAGGAGTTTTCTAGGAGTCGGTATGCCGAGGATCGTCACCCCTGTTATCTGGATGGCCATACTGGCACTTATAGCAACGGCAGTCTGGTGGAACAGTCGTCCACAGCCGGTCGCTGTCGATACCATTCGAGTTGAACGCGGTCTCGTCGAGCGCACGGTGGTAAACACCCGTGCGGGTACGCTGAGGTCCTGCCGCCGGGCCCAGCTATCCGTAGGGCTCGGCGGCCAGATCGCTCTGCTTACGGTCAACGAGGGCGACCCTGTCAGTAAAGATCAACTGCTTATTGAACTCTGGAATGCAGACCTTAAGGCCAGCCTGAAACAGATCCAATTGGCCGCACAGTCGGTTCATCTAGAGCACGACGCGATCTGTATCCGTGCCCAAAACGCCCAACGCGATGCCCAGCGAGTCAAGACCTTACAGGCCAGAAAGATGGCCTCCGAAGAGCAGGCCGACCAGACTCAAGCCGAAGCCGAAGCGAGCGCTCTGAGCTGTCGCGCCGCTGCAGCCCGAGAGCAAGAGGCCAAGGCGCGCATTGCAATGGCTGAGGCGGCGCTGGAGCGTACCCGGCTTCGAGCACCCTTTGCAGGTATCATCGCCGAACTGAGCGCTAAAGTCGGCGAGTATGCGACCCCCTCACCACCTGGCGTCGCGACACCACCCGCCATCGATCTACTGACCGATGATTGCCATTATGTTGAAGCACCGATAGATGAGGTCGATGCCGCCGAAGTCACTCCAGGGCAACCGCTACGAATCTCGCTGGATGCCTACCGGGGACAACACTTTGCCGGCACCCTGCGCCGTATCGCCCCCTATGTGCAGGATCGTGAAAAGCAGGCCCGTACCGTCGTGGTGGAAGCCGATTTCAGCCAACGCCCCGCACTCCGCTTGTTGGCCGGCTACAGTGCCGATCTGGAGATCATCCTCCAAGGCCATGCCGACACGCTGCGCATTCCCACCGAAGCACTACTAAACGAGCGCTTTGTGCTGCTCTACCAGAAGGGCAAACCCTTAGAGCAGCGTGAGGTCAAGACGGGGCTGAGCAACTGGCGCCATACCGAGATCCTAGCAGGACTGACCGCCGGCGATCAGATCGTCACCTCACTGGGTCGCAGTGATACCAAGGCGGGTGCGCTGGCGGTCGCCAATGAGCGCGAGTAGCCCAACAGCCACACCCCTGATCGACCTGTACCAGCTTAGCAAGCAGTACCCGATCGGCAACAACCTGCTCAAGGCCTTGGACAGGATCGACCTGCAGATCAACGCCGGTGAGTATGTGGCGATCACCGGCCCTTCCGGATCGGGTAAATCCACCCTGCTGAACATGATCGGCTTGCTGGATCGGCCGGATAGCGGTGGTTACCGACTCCGCGGTGAGACGACCGAAGCCCTGGCCGAAGAGCGACGCGCACGTCGACGCCGTGAGCAGATCGGCTTTATCTTTCAGGCGTTTCATCTGATCCCGCGCCTTAGCGCCCTGGAAAATATCAGCCTACCCTTGATGCTAGCGGGACTGCCGCGTGCGGAGCAGCAGCGCCGTGGTATGCAGGCACTGCAGCAGGTTGGCCTAGGCCCACAAGCCTCGCAGCGTCCCAACCAACTGTCCGGTGGTCAGCAGCAACGCGTGGCCATCGCCCGCGCCATTGTGATGCAGCCGCCGCTGCTATTGGCAGACGAGCCCACCGGCAACCTCGACCAGCACTCCGGAGTCGAGGTGATCGAACTGCTGGAGGGACTCAACGACCAAGGGATGACCCTGTTAATCGTCACCCATGATCCGGCGCTGGCCAAACGCACTCGGCGCCAGTTGCAGCTGGTCGATGGCCGCATTGTTAGCGATCAGCGGCCATGACCCTCATCGACCAGCTGCGCTTCAATACCCAGGTATTGGTACGCCAACGCTGGCGTACGGCTCTGCTGCTGCTCACCATCAGCCTCGGGGTCGCCTCAGTGGTGGTGTTAACCAGCGTCGGCGAAGGCGCGCGCCGCTATGTCGCTGGCGAGTTCTCCGCGCTGGGGCAGCAGATCCTGATTGTGCTACCCGGCAAGACCGAAACCCGCGGTGGCGCACCGCCCCTCTACGGCACCTCACCCCGTGATCTGACCCTGGAGGATGCCAACGCCCTCGCCAGACTAGGCAGCATCGGTCGTGTCGCACCGATCATCGCCGGGACGGCGCGGGTCAGTCACGGCAACATCGCTCGCGAGGTGATCACCCTGGGTACCACGCCGGACTTTTTCCCGGTACGCAACCTGACTATAGGTCTTGGCCAGCCGTTACCCGCCAGCGCCGTCGACAGCGCCTCGCCCACCCTGGTGCTGGGCGCCAAGCTCAAACAGCAGCTCTTCGGCAACAGCAATCCGCTTAACCAGTGGCTGCGGGTCGGCGAGCGACGCTTTCGAGTGGTCGGGGTTCTCGAAGAGCGTGGTGAATCGCTGGGGCTGGATATGCGCGATATGGCGATCATCCCGATCCGCTCCGCCGAGCAACTGTTCGACTCTGCGGGGCTGTTTCGCATTTTGCTGGAGCTCAAACAGCTCGATCAGCTGGCGCTAGCCAAGCAGCAGATTCTGGAGCGTATCCGCCTGCGCCATGACGGCGAAGACGACGTCACCCTGATCAGTCAAGATTCGATGCTCCACAGCTTTGATAACGTGCTCCGTACCCTAACGGCCAGCGTCGGCGCCATTGCCGCGATCAGCCTGCTGGTCGCCGGTATTTTAATCATGAATATCAGCCTGATTTCGGTCAGCCAGCGCCAGCGTGAGATTGGTCTGTTGAAAGCACTGGGGGCGCCGGCCAACCTAGTGCGTGCGCTGTTTGTAAACGAGGCGCTGCTACTCACCGGCAGCGGTGCCTTGCTCGGTACCGCTGCCGGTGAGCTGGCCGTCGCCCTGGCGCTGCGGCTGTTACCTGGTTTTCCGTTCTCTGCGCCTCTCTGGGCGGAGCTGGCTGCGATCCTGATGGCGATGGGCTCTGGCCTGCTGTTCTCCTGGTGGCCAGCCAGTCGTGCCGCCAGACTCGACCCGGTACTAGCGATGCGTGGCGCTAGCGGGGGGCAGCAATGAATCCTGCCGATAGCGTCCGCTGGGTCTGGCGCGCACTGCTGGCGCAACGCTTACGTAGCCTGTTAACACTGCTGGGGATGGCGATCGGCATCTGCGCTGTCTCGTTGATGAGCGCGCTCGGTGAAGGGGTACGCCACTACGTACTGCAGGAGTTTACCCAGTTTGGCAGCCACCTGCTGGCGATCACCCCCGGCAAAACCGAAACCTTCGGTATCGGCGCTATGCTCAATACCATACGACCGCTATCACTGGCGGATGCCCAGTCGCTGGCTCGGCTTAATGGCATCGAACAGGTGATCCCGGTGGTATTTGGCACCGCCGCCATCAAACGCGCCGGTCGCAGCCGTCACAGCAATGTCGCCGGCGTCGGCCCTGACGCCCAGAGCGTCTGGCAACTCAGCCTGGCACAGGGTCGCTTCCTGCCGCATGACGACCTCGACAGCGCTCGACCTTTCGCGGTCCTAGGCAGTACGTTGAAACGGGAACTGTTTGGTGACGGCCAGGTGCTAGGGGAGACGGTGCATATCGGCAGCGTACGCTTTATGGTGATCGGGGTATTGGCGCCCAAGGGCCAGTTTTTAGGCACCGATCTGGATGACAGCGCTTATATTCCGGTCTCTCAAGGCTTGCGGCTATTCAACCGCGATAGCTTGATGGAGATCGATCTGGTCTATCAATCCGGCATCAGCGCCGAGCTGATCAGCCAGCGCGTCAAGCAGCGCCTGATTGGCCGACACGGCCTGGAGGACTTTACCCTGATCACCCAGGATGAAGTGCTAAAAAGTCTCGATCAGATCTTACAGATGCTCAAATACGCCGGCGGCAGCTTAGGCTTCATCTCGCTGCTGGTGGGCGGTGTCGGTATCCTCAGCATCATGCTCATCACCACCACCGAGCGCACCCACGAGATCGGCCTGCTACGCGCCCTCGGATGCAGCACCGCGCAGATTCGTAATCTGTTTTTGGGTGAGGCAATACTCATGGCACTGGCAGGCTGTCTGCTGGGGCTGACTATCACCGCCGGTCTGTTACTGTTCAGCCGCTGGTTACTACCGGGACTACCGCTAAGCCTGGCGCCACAGATGGTGCTACTGGCACTCGGGGTATCGGTGCTGATTGGCTTGCTGGCCGGGGTCAAACCCGCCACACGCGCCGCGGCGATGAACCCGATCGAAGCACTGCGACAGCTGGAGTGACGAGGGTTACTAATACCAACAGCGCGCTTGAGTGCCAGCACCTAGCTGCAGAGCGCCGCTAGCGACAACGCGCAGCAAGCCCTAATTTATAGCCTGACTATCTGTCTGACTACTTTTCTGACTACCTGCCTAACCACCCATTTAACGACAGCACTAATCGGTATACTGCGTATCCCGGGTGCGGTTATAGACGCCGCCCTGGCTGGTGTCGACCTGCAGAATCCCTCGACCACTGGAGAGGTATTTAACGAACACGGGGGTATTGGGGGCGATCCGTTCACCCTGCTGGACGATCTGGATACTCCTGCCGTTCTGCTGCTCCACAATGTAAGAAAATGCCATTTCATTATATTGAGTCGCCGATTCACCCAGTATCCCGCCGATCAACGCACCGGCTCCCCTAGCCCAACTCCGACCCGATCCGCCACCCACTTCACCACCCAGCCCTATACCGATGATGGTGCCGACCAGCGTCGCGCCGGGAGTCCCCTCGGCCGTCACCTTGACCTCCTCGACCGTCAGCACCACCCCGCGCTGGATAGCGACGGTACGCTGTGCCTCTGTGGCGTGCAGCGTTTTAGCATCCATATTGGTCGTATTACCGAGACAGCCCGTCAATCCAATCGTTAATCCAATCGTTAATCCAGCTGTCAGCGCCCGCGCACCCAACATATTCGTGATTTTCATAGCCACCTCAATCGTGATACCCGAAATAGGGAGATAGCGTCCACGCAACAATCTAGCGAACCACCTAACACACAGCATAGCAGCTGTAGATTAAGACCCGCTGAACCGGCAGCTGTTCAGCTAAAGCTGTTCTCGTCTGCACGTCTATAGCTGCAGATGCAATGGGGATAGAGGGTCAACCTGCGGCCCGGGACATTCGATTCGGTAATCAATTGCGGGATCTGGGTGGTGGATAACTGCTTAGCCAACACCAGATAACCCCGTCCAGGTGACAGCATTTCGGTAGCCCCCTCATATACCGGGTGTTCTACCAGGACCTCATCGCCAATGACCAGATCCTGCCACAGCAACTCTGCAGCCAGCTGATCCTCGGCAACCAGCTCCGGATGATTTTTGAATTCCATAAGGCTCCTACACGCCGCTACAGTCGCTATCACACTAACTATAGTACCCAGAGACCGCCAGCCAGACGAAAAAAAACCGGGCATAAGCCCGGCTTTATAACGCAACAGAGGACGTTCGGTATCGATCAGATATGGCGCACCTGGCTGATCTCGTACTCGACCTGACCGTTGGGGGTGACGACCACCACCACATCACCCTCCTCCTTGCCGATCAGCGCACGGGCGATGGGCGAGTTGATCGAGATCTTCTTCTCCTTAATATCCGATTCGTCATGGCCGACGATCTGATAGGTCACCTCGGCATCGGTATCGAGATTGATGATATCCACGGTAGTGCCAAAGATCACCCGTCCGCTATGCGGAATCTGGGTAACATCGATCACCTGAGCGCCGGCCAGATTACTCTCGATCTCTTTAATCCGTCCTTCACAAAAACCCTGCTGCTCACGGGCCGCGTGGTATTCGGCGTTCTCTTTCAGATCACCGTGTTCACGCGCGGTGGCGATATCCTTGATGATCCGCGGACGGTCAACGCTTTTCAGCTGAGTCAGCTCCTCTCGCAAGCGCTGCTCGCCCTGTAAGGTCATGGGGACTTTCTTCATTGCGCCGTTCCTGTCGTGATGCTGTTAACAATAGTGGCATGTAGATCCTGTAATCTGCGTACCTGCTTCTCTTCACCAAACTGCAGCGCCTGCACCTCCGCCTCGGCACCCGCCAACGTGGTGGTGTAGGGAATCTTGTGCTGCAGCGCCGAGCGACGGATAGCCGAGGAATCGGCAATGGCGCGCCGACCTTCAGTGGTGTTGATCACATAGGCAATCTCGTCATTCTTGATCATATCGACGATGTTAGGCCGCCCCTCCATAACCTTGTTCACCCGCTCCGAGACGATAGCATTGTCTGCCAGCAGCTGATGAGTGCCTTCGGTCGAGACGATATCAAAACCCAGCTCGAGCAGGTCGCGAGCCACGGCAACAATACCGGCCTTGTCGACATCTCGGACGCTGATAAAGGCTTTACCCGGCTCGGGCAGGGTTTCATTAGTGCCGACGTGCGCCTTGGCGAAGGCTTCGCCGAAGGTATCACCGACGCCCATCACCTCACCGGTAGATTTCATCTCTGGCCCCAGAATCGGGTCAACTCCCTGGAACTTATTGAACGGAAACACCGCTTCCTTGACACTGAAGTACGGCGGAATGATCTCCTCAGTGAAACCCTGGGCTTCCAGGCTGGTACCGACCATCACCCGGGCCGCCACTTTCGCCAGCGACACACCAATACACTTGGATACGAAGGGCACCGTCCGCGAGGCACGAGGGTTCACCTCGATCACATAGATCTCACCGTCCTGATAGGCCAACTGGGTGTTCATCAAGCCGACCACACCCAGTTCCAGCGCCATCGCCGCTACTATTGCACGCATCTGGTCCTGAATATCATCGGCCAGGTTGTAAGGTGGCAGTGAACAGGCCGAGTCACCCGAGTGCACCCCACACTGTTCGATATGCTGCATGATCGCACCGATCACTACCCGCTCACCATCGCAGACCGCATCGATATCGACCTCGATAGCTGCCGACAGGAAGCGATCCAACAGCACCGGCGCATCGTTGGAGACCTGCACCGCCTCTTTCATATAACGCCGCAGCTCGACTTCGTTGTAGACCACCTCCATCGCCCGGCCACCCAACACGTACGACGGACGCACCACCAGCGGATAGCCGATCTTTTCGGCCTGCACCACCGCCTCTTCGAGCGAACGTACCGTCGAGTTCTCAGGCTGCAGCAGCCCCAGGCGCTGAATCATCTGCTGGAAGCGCTCACGGTCCTCAGCACGGTCAATCGCCTCAGGGCTGGTGCCGATAATCGGTACCCCAGCGGCTTCCAGGGCGACCGCCAGCTTCAACGGCGTCTGACCACCGTACTGCACGATCACGCCCTTGGGTTTTTCAACAGCCACGATCTCCAGTACATCTTCCAGGGTCACGGGCTCAAAATACAAGCGGTCGGAGGTATCGTAATCGGTCGACACCGTCTCGGGATTGCAGTTGACCATGATGGTCTCGTAGCCATCTTCACGCATCGCCAACGCGGCGTGGACACAGCAGTAATCAAATTCGATCCCCTGGCCAATCCGGTTAGGACCGCCACCGAGCACCATAATCTTGTCACGGTTGGTGGGATTTGCCTCACACTCCTCCTCATAGGTGGAGTACATATAAGCGGTATCGGTGGCAAACTCGGCAGCACAGGTATCCACACGCTTGTACACCGGACGCACGCCCAAGCTATGACGCCGCTTGCGGAACTCTTTCTCGCTAACCCCCAGCAGGGTCGCCAGACGGGCATCGGAGAACCCTTTGCGTTTCAGACCAAAGACCAGCTCTTTATTCAGATCGACCAGCCCCAACTTGGATACCATGGCCTCCTCGTCGAGCAGATCCTCGATCTGCGCCAGGAACCAGGGGTCGACGCCACTGAGTTTATAGATTTCGGCAATGCTCATGCCGGCACGGAAGGCATCGCCGATGTACCAGATCCGCTCAGAGCCTGGGTTTTTCAGCTCACGCACCAGCTGTTCGCGAGCGTCCTCTGCACTCAGATCGATGATCGGGTCCAAGCCATTGGCACCAACCTCCAAGCCACGCAGCGCCTTCTGCAACGACTCCTGGACCGTACGACCGATCGCCATAACCTCACCCACCGATTTCATCTGGGTGGTCAGCCGGTCGTTGGCCTGAGGGAATTTTTCAAACGCGAAGCGTGGAATTTTGGTCACTACATAGTCGATTGCCGGCTCAAACGATGCCGGAGTACGTCCACCGGTGATATCGTTCTGCAGCTCATCGAGGGTATAACCGACCGCCAGCTTGGCTGCGACTCGGGCAATCGGGAAGCCGGTAGCCTTGGATGCCAATGCCGAGGAGCGCGATACCCGCGGATTCATCTCGATCACCACCAGACGGCCGGTTTCCGGACACATACCAAACTGAACGTTGGAGCCACCGGTCTCCACACCGATCTCACGCAATACCGCCAGCGAGGCGTTACGCATGATCTGATACTCTTTGTCGGTCAGGGTCTGTGCGGGCGCCACGGTGATCGAATCGCCAGTATGCACACCCATAGCATCGAAGTTTTCGATGGCACAGACGATGATGCAGTTGTCGTTTTTGTCCCGCACCACCTCCATCTCGTACTCTTTCCAGCCGATCAGCGACTCGTCGATCAACAGCTCGTTGGTCGGCGACAGATCCAGACCGCGCTCACAGATCTCAACAAACTCCTCCTTGTTGTAGGCGATACCGCCGCCAGAACCGCCCATCGTAAACGACGGTCGGATAATACAAGGGAACCCAAGCGCCACCTGAACCTGTAACGCCTCGGCCAGCGAATGGGCGATCGAGGCACGAGGGCACTCCAGGCCAATACTCTTCATCGCCTTATCGAAACGGTCACGATCTTCGGCCTTATCGATCGCATCGGCCGTGGCACCGATCATCTCGACGCCAAACTGCTCCAGCACCCCTTCGCGCGCCAGATCCAAGGCACAGTTCAGTGCCGTCTGGCCACCCATGGTGGGTAGAATCGCATCGGGACGCTCTTTGTCGATAATCTTGGCGACGGTCTTCCAGTTGATCGGCTCGATGTAGGTCGCATCGGCCATCGCCGGATCGGTCATGATGGTTGCCGGGTTAGAGTTCACCAGAATGACCCTATAGCCCTCCTCCCGCAGCGCCTTACAGGCCTGGGCACCGGAATAGTCGAATTCACAGGCCTGACCGATAATGATGGGTCCTGCCCCAATGATCAGGATACTTTTTAAGTCTGTACGCTTTGGCATGAGTCTGTAACCGGTCTGTTTTGTTCTGTATCGGCGCCCGCGATCCGCAGATGGCAGGCGCCGCTAAGCGATGCTGACGACAGTGTTGCCGAGCGCTAAGCGCTGCGCGCTTGCATCAGGCTGATAAAGCGGTCGAACAGTGGCGCCACATCATGTGGACCAGGGCTCGCTTCGGGATGACCCTGGAAGCTAAATGCGGGCTTATCGGTACGCTCGATCCCCTGCAGTGAACCATCAAATAACGATTTATGCGTGGCCCGCAGGCAAGCTGGCAAGCTGCTTTCATCGGCCGCAAAACCGTGATTCTGGCTGGTGATCATCACGATTCCGCTGGCCAGATTCAGTACCGGATGGTTGGCGCCGTGATGACCAAACTTCATCTTCGCGGTCTTGGCACCGCTGGCCAAGGCCAACAGCTGATGGCCTAAGCAGATGCCGAAAACAGGCAGTTCGGTTGCCAATATCTGCTGGATCGCCTCGATAGCGTAGTTGCAAGGCTCGGGATCGCCCGGGCCGTTAGACAGGAACACGCCATCCGGATTCAACGCCAGAACCTCACTGGCCGGGGTCTGCGCCGGAACCACCGTCAACGTGCAGCCTCGCTCGACCAGCATCCGCAGAATGTTGCGTTTCACACCGAAATCGTAGGCCACTACATGAAAAGGCTGCTCGGACGGATCTACCTGGGTATGCCCCACACCCCTTTTCCAGGTGCTTTCGTTCCAGGAGTAGCTCTCTTTGGCAGAGACCTCTTTGGCCAGGTCCATGCCCTTGAGACCGGGAAACGCGCGTGCCGCTTGCAGCGCACGCTCGACATCCACATCCCCAAGATCGTCGCCGGCGATGATGCAGCCATTCAGCGAACCCTTCTCCCGCAGAATCCGGGTCAGCCGACGGGTATCAATATCGGCGATACCGACCACATTATTGTCTTGCAAGTATTCATCCAGGCTCTGCTCATTGCGCCAGCTACTGGCCAACAACGGCAGATCACGAATCACCAACCCGGCAGCCCAGACAAACTCAGACTCCTCATCCTCGCTGTTGGTGCCCGTATTACCGATATGGGGGTAGGTCAGGGTGACGATCTGGCGTGCGTAAGACGGGTCCGTCAGGATCTCCTGATAGCCGGTCATGGATGTATTGAAAACTACTTCTCCTGTAGTCTCGCCGTCAGCTCCAATCGCCTTGCCTCTGAACACACTACCGTCTTCCAGAGCCAGAATGGCTGCTTTGCTCAATGTCGCCTCCCACTGAAAAGGTCACGCGGGACTAACAAATTCCCGACTGCTATCTGCAAAAAAGCGAGAGGCGAAGTAAATTTCCGCATCCCGCTTTTTTAGAATTATTTATCGGCCTACTTCTACCCAGCCAAACAGGCTGCATATTACTAAAGCAGCGCCGGCTTTTCCAGCCCTAAAGCCCCTGACAGAGCCGGCAGCCTGAGCATCGCCGAGAGCTAAAGCCAGGGCTGCGCTCGGCCAACAGCAACCGTTGCTGACCGGCAACGGACGGGGCCTGCTACCCGCCGCCTATCTCACTCTCTATAGATCGCCACGCCTATAGCTAAAAACGAGAGCCGAAGCTCCCGTTTATGCCCATCCTAACGAGCCTGGTCGATAGGTTATTTCCTCACTCTAGCCTCCAGCACAGCCTCTACCCGACGATTCGCCTTGCGGCCTTCAGCCGTTTTATTACTGGCGACAGGCATCTCCTCTCCGTAGCCCATGGCGGAGATCTGCTTAGGCGCAACACCGTAGTAAGTAATCAGATGCTTGGCGACCGCATTGGCTCGGCGCTGAGATAGATCTTTGTTGTAGGCAGCAGCACCCGCGGAATCGGTATAGCCCTTGATGACCAGCTTGGATGCAGGATCGGCAGCCAGAACCTGAGCCAGTGATTTCATCTGGGCATCATAAGTAGAGGTGACCTTATCCGAGTTATTAGGGAACCGCACCTCAAGCTTCATAGAGACCGCTCTGTACTCGACCAGATCACAACCCTTGGCATCGACTTTCTGACCCCGAGCGGTACCTGGGCACTTGTCATTAATATCGGTGACACCATCACCATCGGTATCCAGAGGGCAACCGCGCTGATCCACCGCGACACCCCGAGGGGTGAATTTACAGGCATCTTTGCTATCCGGAACACCGTCGCCATCGGTATCGACAGGCGCCATAACGACGGGTTCAGGCGCGGCCATTTTCATCGTATCGCAACCTTCAACCTGCGAATCCTTGTGCCAGCCAGACGAGCGCACGCAGTTCCCTGAACTATCCCTGATAAACCCGCCCGAAGCGCTGGTTACATAGCTAGACTCATGGGCGGAAACCGTCATTGGCACCACCCATAGAGAGGAAACCGCCGCTATTACTAGTAATTTTTTCATTCCCTACCCCTTCTTTCAGACGGTTCCGCATATCATCGGGAGTCATCTGCAAATGTTAGATAAACAAACACTAAATCCAGCATACTTATCTCAGACCAACCCCTGACAGGGCAAGCACTTACCAATTTATAGTTCTATTAGCTGAGCTTTTCCAATAGTTACCCGTCAATATTGAGCAGTAATATCTAACACAGACCACAATATGCCATCAGGCCCTAGCAGCACCCAGAATTAACGCAGCCCCAGCACATCCTGCATATCAAACAACCCCTTATCATGCTTGCCAAGCCAGCTGGCAGCGCGCACGGCACCCTTGGCAAAGGTCATCCGCGAACTGGCCTTATGGGTGATCTCCACCCGCTCCCCTTCGGTGGCGAACAGCACCGTATGGTCACCGACAATATCGCCCGCACGCACCGTGGCAAAACCGATCTCCTTAGCTGGACGGGCACCGGTGTGACCCTCGCGACCATACACCGCGCAGTCTGCCAGATCGCGACCCAGCACCTCGGCCACCACCTCGCCCAGACGCAGCGCCGTACCGGAGGGGGAATCGACCTTGTGCCGGTGATGCGCCTCGATCACCTCGATATCATAGTCTTCGGCCAGCACCTTGGCCGCCAGCTCCAACAGTTTGAAACACAGATTAACGCCAACGCTCATGTTGGGAGCGAACACCACCGGGATGGTCTGCGCCGCCTGAGCAATTAAACCTTTCTGCGCCTCGGTAAAGCCCGTGGTACCAATAACGATCGCCTTGCCCTGCTGTCGACAGAACTCTAGATTCGCCAGGGTCAGTTCAATGCTGGTAAAGTCGATCAGCACGTCAAAGTCATCGACCACCTCGGCTAACTGCCCAACGGCCATGATCTCCAGCTTACCCACACCGATAAGCTCACCAATATCGGCACCCAGCAACGAACTTGAGGGGTTAATAATGGCCGCACCCAGCGCGACCTCAGGCGCATCCAGCACCGCCTGCAGCAGATTCTTACCCATTCGACCGGCCGCACCGGTAATTGCTATACGCATCATGTTTATCGTCTCAGTATTGATTTACGGGGCATTATACAGACAACCGCAGGGATACCGAGGTATCCGAGAAACACCCCCAACAGACAAACAACAACATCTATAAAAATAGCACTCCCATCAGCCTCCCGAAACAATCATGCGCTCGACCATAAAATATCACTTGCATTCTGCAACAAGACCCTGTTTAATCCGCACCACGCTAGAGATAGCGATGCAGATGTGGCGGAATTGGTAGACGCGCTAGCTTCAGGTGCTAGTGTACGTATGTACGTGGGAGTTCGAGTCTCCCCATCTGCACCAATCCATTTAGTACCTTAGAATCGATACCTTATCTAGTTTTAAAAGCTCTTCTTGGGGTATTTTTTCACTTAGCACCCCTATCCGCTAGCAACGCTTATTTATAACCCTCGACTTAGTTCTGATACAGGGCTGGCCGAGCGCTATTGCTTAGGTTATAACATAACACTGTTTGGGTAGCCTGAGCCCCGCATGTCGACTATGTCAGCTTCCGATTTATCATCCGCTTTTGGTGCGAGCCACGATCACCACCAGTGTATCGACCAAGCACTCAGCACCGCCAAACGACTCTGTAAGCAGCACCGCGCCCGCCTGACGCCGGTACGCCAACGGGTGCTGGAACTGATCTGGCAAAGCCACAAACCGCTGGGTGCCTATCAGATTCTTGAACAGCTGGCCCGGGAGGGCTTTAATTCTGCGCCACCCACGGTCTACCGGGCACTGGAATTTTTACTGGAGCAGGGCTTGGCGCATCGCATCACCTCGCTGAACGCCTTTGTCGGCTGCTGCCACCCCGAACGTCACCATCAAGGCTATTTTCTGCTTTGCCGTGCCTGCGGCAGCGCCCAAGAGCTACAACTCGACGCGCTGGGACAGCAGCTGCAGCAGATCGCCGCGGCTCAACATTTCCGTCTCGAAGCGCAGATTATCGAACTCTCCGGGCTCTGTCCTAACTGTCAGACTGCGCCTGAGGCATCGGCCTGATGCCCCCCCTGATCGAGACCCAGCAGGTCAATCTAGCCCTGGGCGGACGTACGGTGCTCAGCAACATCAGTCTGCAACTTGACGCCGCTCAGATCACCACCCTGATCGGCCCCAACGGCTCGGGAAAATCAACTCTGGTGCGCGTGCTGCTCGGATTGATCGAGCCCGATAGCGGTCAGATCCGCCGTCAGCCCCGGTTGCGGATCGGCTATATGCCGCAAAAATTGCATATCGATGCCACCCTACCGCTGACCGTCAAGCGTTTTTTACAACTGGCCGGTCGCTACCCCGACAGCGAACTCCGGCAAGCGTTGCTGCAGGTGCGCGCCGATCACCTGCTCGGCAGCCCGATGCAGCAGCTGTCGGGCGGTGAAACCCAGCGAGTACTCCTCGCCAGGGCCTTGCTACGACAACCACAACTGCTGATTTTGGACGAGCCGGTGCAGGGCGTCGATGTCAACGGTCAGATCGAACTTTACGCGCTGATCGCCGATCTACGCCAACGCTTCGGCTGCGGGGTACTGATGGTCTCTCACGATCTGCATCTGGTGATGGCCAGCACCGACACGGTGATCTGCCTTAACCAGCACATCTGCTGCTCGGGCCATCCGGAACAGGTCAGTAACGACCCCTCCTATATCGCGCTGTTTGGACGCAAGGGTGCAGACAATCTGGCGCTCTACAACCATCACCATAATCATCAACACGATGATCACGGTAATATCATCAGCGATCATCCGCATACCCCCGACGATGATTGCTGCGCGGGGCAGCACTGATGGCTGAGTTTCTGGTTCGGGCGCTGCTCGGCGGCATCGGAGTAGCGATTATCGCCGGCCCCCTGGGCGCCTTTGTGGTCTGGCGACGGATGGCGTACTTCGGTGACACCCTGGCTCACGCCGCACTGCTGGGCATCTCGCTCGGCATCCTGGCTGATATCGATCTGAATCTGGCGGTGATTGTCTGCTGCGTGCTGCTGTCGCTGCTGCTGGTGTCGCTGCAACGCCGGCGCATCATCGCCACCGACACCCTACTAGGGATCATGGCCCACAGCACCCTATCGCTGGGACTGGTGACCCTGAGTTTCCTACCCGAGGTGCGGGTCGACCTGATGGGCTACCTATTTGGCGATCTGCTGGCGGTCAGCCGGAACGATCTGCTGTGGATCTATGGCGGTGGCATCCTGGTACTGGGGCTGCTGATCAAGCTCTGGAATCCGTTGCTGGCGATCACCATCGATGAGGAGTTGGCCCAGGTCGAGGGCGTGCCGGTCGCCCAGGTACGGCTGGCACTGATGCTGCTGGTCGGCATCGTCATTGCGGTGGCGATGAAGATTATCGGCGTACTGCTGATCACCTCGCTACTGATCATCCCGGCAGCGACGTCCCGACGACTCTCCGATACCCCGGAGAGGATGGCGGTGCTAGCCAGCGTTATCGGGGTGATCGCCGTCTGTCTCGGACTGGGTGCCTCGTACCGCTGGGATACTCCCGCCGGTCCCTCGGTGGTGGTCTGTGCCGCGCTGCTGTTTCTGTTGATTCATACGCTGCCACGCCGGCCTCGACGCCCCGGGTTCTAACGCACAGACACGGCTATAGCCCTTATATGAACCCGCTTTCCTATCTATGAACCCTGCCGCGTCATGAGCTCGATATCCGCATCGCCACGCTGGCTCGATCCGGCCATGCACCGACGGTTGTGGTTGCTGGCCTGGCCGATGATCCTCTCCAACATCACCGTGCCGCTAGTGGGCTTGGTCGATACGGCGGTGATGGGGCACCTCGCCGATCCACGCTATCTGGGCGCGGTCGCGGTGGGTGCCAGTCTATTCTCGGTGCTGTATTGGGGCTTTGGCTTTCTGCGGATGGGTACCACCGGCCATTGCGCCCAAGCGTTCGGCGCCAGCGACTTTCAGCGGGTTAGATTATTGCTAGCGCAATCGCTGCTACTGGCCACAGTATTGGGCGGGCTATTAATCCTGTTGCAGCAACCGCTGATCCAACTCGGCTTATGGCTGATCGATCCGAGTCCCGACGTGCTGCAGCTGGCACAGCTGTATAGCCAGATCCGCATCTACAGCGCGCCGGCGGTGCTGGCCAACTATGCCATCCTGGGCTGGTTTCTGGGGCTGCAGAACAGCCGCGTACCGCTGGCATTGCTGCTCTGCGCCAATCTGCTCAACCTAGGCCTCGATCTGTTACTGGTACTCGGCCTGGGCTGGGGAGTCGAAGGTGTGGCACTGGCCACCCTGTGCGCCGATTATGCCGCGCTGGGGCTGGGGCTCTGGCTGAGCGCCCGCCGCCTGACAGAACTACCGGGCCAACTGCAGAGGGCGCAACTCTGGCAGTGGCGCCACTACCGCCAGCTACTGCAGAGTAATCGTTACCTGCTGGTGCGCACTCTGGTACTACTGCTCTGTTTCGCCTTTTTTACCGCTCAGGGTGCGCAGCAGGGCGACCTGATTCTAGCCGCTAACGCGGTACTGCTGAACTTCCTACTGCTGATCTCGCACGGTCTGGACGGCTTTGCCCACGCGATCGAAGCGCTGTGCGGGCGCTTTCTCGGTGCCGGTCAGCGCCAGGCCTTTGTCAACGCCTGCCGCAGCGCCCTGCTCTGGTCGCTGGCCACCGCCCTGATATTTACCGGGCTGTTCGCAGTCGGCGGTGCGTCGCTGATTCGCCTGTTAACCGATATCCCCGAGGTCATCAACACCGCGCAAACCTACCTGCCCTGGCTGATCGCCCTGCCGCTGGCTGGGGTCTGGAGCTACCTGCTCGACGGTATTTTCATCGGTGGCAACTGGTTTAAGGCGATGCAGAACTCCATGCTGGTGGCGGCGCTAGGGGTCTATCTTCCGGTCTGGTGGCTGAGCCAGCCGCTGGGCAATCATGGCCTGTGGCTGGCGCTGACGCTGTTCCTGCTGGCACGCGGCCTCTGCGCCGGCTGGCTGCTGGGACGCTTTCTTCGGCGTTAGTCCGCGAGTGGTAGCCGGCCCCGCTTCACCAGCAGCACCAGCGCCAGCCGCACCAGACTAAGGCCGAACGGGTCCGCGGAACGGCTAGATCGCCGAAACAGCCGCATAGCTCATTGGGGTGGCAAGTGCTGCTGCGGGTGTCGGTGACAATCGCGTAGATGGTCGTTGACCATGCCGGTGGCCTGCATCAACGCATAACAGATGGTCGGGCCGACAAAGCGAAAGCCGCGTTTTTTCAGCGACTTACTCATCGCCTCAGATTCGGGCGTGGAGGCAGGCAGTTCGGCCATCGAGCGCCAGCTGTTGATCCGCGGCGCGCCACCGATAAACGACCAGAGATACTTATCGAAGCTGCCAAACTCGGCCTGTACCTGCAGAAAAGCCTGGGCATTAGTAATCGAAGATCTGACCTTAAGGCGGTTGCGCACGATACCCGGATCGGCCAACAGCGCCTCGACCTTATCGACATCATAGGCGGCCACCCGTACCGGATCGAAATGGTCATACACCTCGCGGTAACGTGCACGCTTATTGAGGATGGTGATCCAGCTGAGTCCAGCCTGCGCACCTTCGAGAATCAGAAACTCGAACAAGCGCTGGTCATCGTGGACCGGCACGCCCCACTCCTGATCATGATACTGCTGGTATAACTCGCTCGAGGTACACCAGTCACAACGCGGGGTCTTAGCAGTGCTCATGGCAGCTCCTGGGGCGCGATCAATCGGTCGAGGTTTTTTTGGACGCGGCACCGGGCTTTATCGGCATAAAGGTCAGCACCTGCTCACCCTGCGCCAAAGGCTGGGGTTTAGGCTGATTGACCCGGGTTTCCAGCTCCTCGGGATCGTTGCGGCCATCCAGACGCATCGCATCCAGATACTGGCACTGCACACACTCACGGTACTCTTTAACCTCGTCGCGCCAGGTGCGCAGCTTATCCAACTCGCCACAGCGCGGACAGACTGCGCCGGCAACAAAACGCTTAATCGGCTTCATGATGAGACCTCATCGGTAGTAGTTGGTTTAACGATGCCCGAGTGCCGCAGCAGTGCCTCGACGCGAGGCTCCCGGCCTCTGAACGCCACGAAGGAGGCCAGCGGCTCCCGCGAACCGCCGCGCTCGAGGATCTCCTGCAGAAATGCTTGTCCGGTCTCAGGATCAAACACCCCCTGCTCCTCAAACCTAGAGAAGGCATCCGCCGACAGCACCTCGGCCCATTTATAGCTGTAGTACCCCGCCGCATACCCGCCGGCAAAGATATGGCTGAAACCGTGCTGAAAACGGTTGCACGCCGCCACCGGCACCACCGCAATGTCGGCACGGATCTGGCTCAACAGCGCCTGAACATCGGTAGCGGGTTGCGACCCAGAGGCGGGCTGATAGTCACGGTGGAGCAGGAAATCGAACAGCGATAACTCCATCTGACGCACCATCTGCATCCCCGCCTGAAAGTTTTTGGCGGCCAGCATCGCGTCCAACAGCGACTGCGGTAGCGGTTCGGCACTCTGATAATGTCCCGAGATCCTTGCCAGCGCTTCGGGCTCCCAACACCAGTTCTCCAGAAACTGACTCGGCAGTTCGACCGCATCCCAGGCCACGCCGTTAATCCCCGACACCCCGGCCCAGTCGATCCGCGTCAGCATCTGGTGCAAGCCGTGACCAAACTCATGGAACAGCGTGGTGACCTCGTTGTGGGTCAACAGCGCCGGCTGATCACCCAGCGGCGGAGTGAAATTGCACACCAGATAGGCGACCGGCAGCTGGATCGAGCCATCCTGCAAGCGCCGCCGTACCCGGCACTCGTCCATCCAGGCACCGCCGCGTTTATGCGCCCGGGCATAGAGATCGAGATAGAAATAACCGATCGGCTCAGCGCCGCGACTGATCTGGAACAGCTGGGCATCGGCGTGCCATAGGCCCTCGGCGGGCTGCTGCTGAATATCGATGCCAAACAGTTTGGCGCTGATCTCAAACAGACCCGGCAGCACCCTGGTGATCGGGAAATAGGGGCGCAGCGCCTCTTGCGACAACGCGTAGCGCTGCTGGCGCAGCTTTTCGCCGTAATAGCCGACATCCCAGGCGCAGAGGCGGTCCGGACCCTCGATGTCACGGGCAAACGCCTCCAGCTCGATAAACTCTTGTTGCGCCATCGGCAGGCTCTGGCGCGCCAGATCATCGAGAAACTCGACCACCTGAGCGGTGCTGCTGGCCATTTTGGTGGCCAACGAATACTCGGCATAATTGGCAAACCCCAGCAGCTGCGCCAGCTCATGGCGCAACCCGAGAATCTCATCGATCAGGGTACTGTTATCCCACTGCCCGGCGCCGGGACCCTGATCCGAGGCACGGGTCACAAACGCCTCATAGACCTCGCGGCGCAGCGCCCGATCATCGGCATAGGTCAGCACCGCCGCGTAGCTGGGAAAATCCAGCGTCAGTCGATAGCCCGGCTCTCCTTGTTCCTCGGCGGCTTGTCTTGCTGCGGCAAGAGCGCTGTCGGGCAGACCACTGAGCGCCTCGGCCGAGGCCAACTGTTTGCTCCAGGCGTTGCTGGCATCGAGGACATTTTCCGAAAAGCGACTGCTCAGTGTCGATAAGCGCTGTTTCAGCTCGCCGTAACGGCTGCGCTGTTCGGCAGGCAGATCGATACCACTGAGATGGAAATCGCGCAGCTCATGAGTCACCAGGGTCTGCTGGGACTGATCCAGCTCGGCAAAACCGGAACTATCCGCCAGCTGTTGATAGGCTCGGTACAGACGTTCATTCTGGCCCAGCTCGGTATAGTACTGGGTCAGTTTCGGTAACACCGCATTGTAGGCCAGACGCCAGGCATCACTGTTGGCCACCGCGTTGATATGGCTGACCGGTGACCAGGCCTGATTGATACGGTCGGCGAGCGTCTCCAGCTCCTGAATCAATGCCCAACCCTCGGGAGGGTTGTCGAGCAGTTTCTGCAACTGGACCCTGGCGTCACTGAGCAGGCGCTCGAAGGCCGGCTCGATATCCGCAGGCTTAATCTGCGCGAACGGAGGAAACGGATGCTGCTGTAACAGCGGGTTGGTCATCGCCGGATTGCTCATAAATAACTCACCGATTAAATTCGTGCTCAGGGATACCGACAGGCTGGGGTAGAATGAGCCGGATTAACGACCCTCGGGTTACATAACTTTTTTACCAGGCTGCCCTAACTGGACAGCGCTCTAACAGCTGTTCGCTGACGCCCAGTGGACACAGTCTACATGGAGGCTCCCCGCATGAAAATCCGCTCCTACCAAGGAATGACCCCTGTTTTAGGCGAACGAGTACTGGTTGACCCCTCGGCCGTGATACTCGGTGATGTCGAGATCGGCGCCGACAGCTCCATCTGGCCTCTAGTGGTGGTGCGTGGCGATATGCACAGGATTCGGATCGGCTCACGCAGCAGCATCCAGGACGGTTCGGTGCTGCATATCACCCATGCGGGCCCCTACAATCCAGACGGCTTCCCGTTGCTGATCGGCTCCGAGGTCACCGTCGGCCATCAGGCGATGCTGCACGGCTGCACCATCGGCAACCGAGTACTGGTCGGCATGGGCTCGATGGTCATGGACGGTGCGGTGATCGAAGATGAGGTGGTGCTCGGGGCCGGCTCTCTGGTGCCACCCGGCAAGCGCTTGGTGAGTGGTTACCTCTATGTCGGCCGCCCCGCCAAACAGGTGCGACCACTGACCGATAAAGAACTGAGCTATTTCAGCTACACCGCGGGCAATTACGTCGCCCTGAAAGACAAGCACCTGCAGGAGCCCTACGCCACACTGGCGTAGTCAGACCCCATAGAGCAGCTATCTATAGCAAGTAGAGCCAAAGGAAGCAGAACCATGACTTATCAGCACTACCTCCATGACAGCCCCAGCCCCCTGCCCGTCGGTAAAGTGGTCTGCGTGGGGCGCAACTACGCCGAGCATGCCAAAGAGCTGAACAACCCAGTGCCCGACGAACCCTTGCTGTTTATTAAACCCAGTACCGCGCTGGTAGATATGCGCCAGCCGATTCAACTGCGTAGCGATCGCGGTCCGATCCACTACGAGACCGAGCTGGCGATTCTGATCGGCCAGCCGCTGACCCAGGCACGGCCTGAGCAGATAACAGCGGCCATTGCTGGGGTGGGGTTAGGATTGGATCTCACCCTGCGTGAGCGCCAGAGCCAGCTCAAACAGCAGGGTCATCCTTGGGAGATCGCCAAGGCGTTTGATGGCAGCTGCCCTCTCAGCCCCTTCGTGCCTCTGAGCGCCATTAACGATCTTGGCGCGTGCCGGTTACAGTTAGAGGTGGATGGTGAGTTACGCCAGAATGGCTGCAGTGCAGAGATGCTGACGCCGGTGGTCGCACTGATCGCCATTATCAGCCAGCACTTTACCCTGCTACCCGGAGATGTGGTGCTCACCGGCACCCCCGCTGGAGTAGGGGTTCTGAAGCCCGGCATGCAGCTAAGACTGCGTTTAGATCAGGTGCTGGAGCTGGACACTTCGGTCTGTAGTTATAAGTAGCTATAAGTGGTTATAAGTAGCTATAAGTGGTTATAAGTAGTTATAAGTAGCTACCTGATTACCAACAAACCTCAGCCATGTCGGGCTGAAGCCCGACCCACAGGGGTCTATGGCTGAGCTTGAGGGGTAATCAGGAGTAGTTATATCTAGTCTAGACCTAATGTCGTCACAGAGTTAAGTAACGCGGGACAATCGTTCGATGCGCGCCTGCAGACGCTCGGTATCCAGGCGCAGCTGATCGATCTGCTCGAACTGCTCCTCCAGTTCCGCCGCGCAAGGCTGCACCCGGAGCTCTTCGTGGAGCCAGTTATCGAGATCGTCGAGCAGGTTCGTCGACGCCTCCGTTGCGGCCCTACGCCCCTTGGCTAGCAGATTGAGTAGCAGCTGAGCCAGCGGATCGCCTAGGCAGTCCCCCAGCAGCCCACCCCAATCCAGATCCAGCTGCTGCGCCAGGTCGCGCAACTGGGTAGCCAGCTGGGTATTGCCTTTTAATTGCACCCGATTTTCAAAGGCCTGCTGCGGATCCAGGAGTAACGCCAGCAGATCCGCAGGCGCACCCTCTATTTCACAATCGGGATGCGCCAACGCTGCAGCGGGCACCAGGCTGACCCCTTCAGTCGCCAACAACACCCCTACGCTCAGCGCAGGAAAAGTTAGCCTCAGCAGCAGACTCTGACCTGAGAGCCGCGCCAAGCGGCGCTGTGCCAACGGATCACGCGCCAGCGCTTTGTTGATAGCCAGTTCGACCAGAATAGCCGGTTCAGATGTTAACCACTCGCGACTCACGTATAGCTCCTCTGGTTACTGGTTACTGGGCGAGTTTGGGCGCCGATCACAAGGCGCTCTAGTGCGCTCCGCAACCGCCGCTTTTACAAGCTGATGCCGCCTTCGGGGAGCTATCCCCAGGCTGTGGTTCACGGCTGGCGCCCGCCTGCTGCAATTGCTGCAGATAGTCCTGCCAATTGGCGGTTTGATTCTGGCATAGCTGATACAGATACTCCCAGGTATACAGGCCCGTATCGTGACCATCATCGAAGATCAGCTTGAGGGCATAATTGCCGCTCGGCTCGATGCCGGTCAGCGCCACATTACGCTTGCCACTTTGCAGTATGGGGTTGCCATGCCCGCGGACCTCGGCCGACGGTGAATTAACCCGCAAGTACTCGGCACTGAGGCGATGATTATCACCGGCAGGGTATTCCAGCTCCAGCTGCCGGGACTGCAGATGCAGTGCTATTTTTATCGGGCGTTGCTTGGCCTCGCTCATCGCGGCCTCCTCTAATCCGGTTATAGGTACAATTATAAGTGCTGTTATAGGATGTACTGACTCAAATCTTCATCCTGTGCCAAGGCACCCAGCGCATTTTCAACGTACTCGGCATCGACGATGACCGACTGACCCGGGGTCTCTCCGGCACTGAAGGAGACCTCCTCCAACAACCGCTCCATCATCGTGTGCAGTCGCCGTGCGCCGATGTTTTCGGTGCGTTCGTTGACATCGAACGCCATCTGCGCAACCCGCTCAATACCATCCTCGCGGAACTCCAGCTTAACCCCTTCGGTGCCCAGTAGCGCCTGGTATTGTTCGGTCAGCGAGGCATCGGGCTCGGTGAGAATACGCTTGAAATCGTTCGGGGTCAGTGCCGACAGTTCAACCCGAATCGGCAGCCGCCCCTGCAACTCAGGGATCAGATCAGCGGGTTTCGACAGATGGAAGGCACCCGAGGCGATAAACAGCACATGGTCGGTCTTGACCATGCCATATTTGGTATTCACGGTGCAGCCTTCGATGAGCGGCAACAGATCACGCTGTACCCCTTCACGCGACACATCACCACCGCCACCCGTATCAGCCCGTTTGGCCACCTTGTCGATCTCATCGAGAAACACGATGCCGTGCTGCTCGACCAGTTCAACCGCGCGCTGCTTAATATCATCCTCTTTAACCAACGCCGCCGCTTCTTCATCACGCAGCAGCTTGAAGGCATCTTTAACCTTCATGCGCCGACTCTTGCGTTTGTCACCCCCCAGATTAGAGAACATCCCCTGTAACTGGTTGGTCATCTCCTCCATCCCCGGAGGCGCCATGATCTCCACCCCCATAGGTTTGATACTGATCTCGATATCGATCTCTTTATCATCCAGGTCGCCTTCGCGGAACTTCTTGCGAAACAGCTGACGCGTGGCGTTAGGCTCTCGTTCACGAGGCTCATCGGTGCGCGCAGCAGGCAGCAGCGCGTCCAAGATACGCTCTTCGGCAGCATCGTCAGCGCGATGCCCCACCTTGGCGATCTCGCTTTCGCGCAGCATTTTCACCGCCATATCCACCAGGTCACGGACAATCGAGTCCACATCACGCCCCACATACCCCACTTCGGTAAACTTGGTCGCTTCGATCTTGATAAAGGGTGCATTGGCAAGCTTGGCCAGCCGCCGGGCAATCTCGGTCTTACCGACCCCAGTAGGGCCGATCATCAGAATATTTTTGGGTGAAATTTCGGCACGCAGCGCAGCAGGCAACTGCATCCGTCGCCAGCGATTGCGCAAGGCGATCGCTACCGCACGCTTGGCATCGGCCTGACCGACGATATGTTTATCGAGTTCGTGGACGATCTCTCGGGGGGTCATCTGGGACATGGCATTATCTCGTAATAGCGGGGGCGTTAACGGCTGGCAGTGGAAGCCGCAATCAAGCCGTCGATCGTTTCGATGTTCAGTTGATGATTGGTAAACACACAGATATCGGCGGCGATATTAAGACTCTTTTCGACGATATCCCGGGCGCCCAACTCGGTATTCTCCAGCAGCGCGCGGGCCGACGCCTGAGCAAAGTTACCGCCCGAACCGATCGCCACCAAGCCATGTTCCGGCTCCAGCACATCGCCATTACCGCTGATGATCAGCGAGGCCTGGGCATTAGCCACCACCAGCATCGCTTCGAGCCGCCGCAACGCGCGGTCGCTGCGCCACTCTTTGGCCATCTCTACCGCCGCCTTGGTCAGGTTACCCTGATACTTTTCCAGCTGCGCTTCAAAACGCTCAAACAGCGTGAATGCATCGGCGGTGCCTCCGGCAAAACCGGCGATCACCTGGTTCTTATACAGCCGCCGTACTTTACGGGCATTACCTTTCATCACCGTATTGCCGAGCGAGACCTGGCCGTCTCCGCCCAGCGCCACCTGATCGCCACGACGGACGGATACAATAGTAGTCATAATAACGCCTTAAATAGTGGCGCGGCGGTCGATGAGCGCCGCACCAAGGTGAGTCGATCACACCAATATGGCTACAAAATCCCGAATTTCAACCACGAGATCGTCGTAGCGGGCTCGGTACCTGCATTTAAAGGGTGACCTGCAGCGGCTGCAGATTCATCCGCACCAGCTGATCGTAAGCCTTATTGAGCTTAGAGCGAGACGTGAAAGGACCGATTCTGACCCGGTACCAGACGGTGCCACTGGACGACACCACCTTGCTGGTGGTGACGTTGGGCATCCCGCTTAACAACAGTTTGGCCCTCAGGCTATCGGCATCCGTCTGCTGCTTGAAGGATCCGGCCTGCAGCAGGTGGTTGCTGTAATCGGCCGCCGATTTGGGCGTCGATTTATACGCCTCGACCTGCGCAGGAATCACCTCACTCTTGGGCAGCAGCTTGTAAAAATTATACTCAGGGTCTGGTTTCTCGGCCGCCCGGGGGCTTACCGGTACCGCAGGCTTAGCCGGTAGCTGCTGCACACTCTGCTGCGTGGCCTGAGGATCTGGGCCTACGCCGCTGAGCAGGTAGAGACCCGAACTCAGCGCTGAGACCAGCACCAGCACCAGCAACGCCAGCCACAGTGGCCGCTTAGAGGGGGGCGGGGGCGGGGGCGAGTTTTTATGGGCTGCCGGACGTCGGGCAGCACTAGAACGCTTTGCGTAATCCTGAGCCATAGTAAACAGCAATAGGTTGTTGGCGATGAGAGAAGTCGCCATTATCCACCGAAAGGCCGGCACTTCCAACCCAAGGCAGCACAGGCAGGCGCTCAATGCATATCCAGCGGATCCACATCCAGCGACCAGCGCACCTTGCGCGCCTGCGGCAATCCTTCCAGCACCTGAGTTAGCCACCGCAGCAACTGATGCAGTGCTTTACGCTCGTGGCTCTCAAATAACAGCTGCGCCCGAAAGCGCCCGGCCCGGCGCTCCATCGGTGAGGGCAGCGGCCCCAGCCAGCTGACCTGCGGCCAGTCATGCTGTTCAACCAGCTCGCGCAGCAACTGCAAAAAAGCTTCGGCACGGCCTGCGGAAAGGGCTTCGGCGCGCAGCATGGCCAGATGGCTAAATGGCGGTAAGCCACCCTGACGGCGCTCCAGCAACTCCTGACGGGCGAAGTCGCTATAGCCCTTATCGATCAAACTACGCAACCGCGGATGATCGCTATTGTGGGTCTGCATCAGCACATGCCCGGGGTGCTCGGCCCTTCCTGAGCGACCCGCCACCTGCAGGATCAACTGCGCGGTTTTTTCCATGCCGCGAAAATCGGCACTGAACAGCCCGCTATCCGCATCGAGAATCGCCACCAGGGTGACCCGAGGAAAATGGTGACCTTTGGCCAGTATCTGGGTGCCCACCAGAATACAGGGGCCGCCTTCTTGGACCCTGTCGATGATCTGCTGCAGGGCGTGCTTGCGCTGGGTGCTGTCACGATCCACTCGCAACACCGGGTAATCGCTAAACAAGCGCTGCAGGGTGGCTTCGGTGCGCTCGGTACCGGCACCCATGGGGTTGAGGCTGGCGCTTTGACACTGACCACAACGCAGCTGTACCGCTGCCTGGTTGTCACAGTGATGGCAGTGCAACCGCGGCGGAGACCGGTGCAGGGTGAAGTGGGCATCACACTGCGGACAATCGGCGATCCAGCCACAGTCATGACACATCAGGCTGGGTGAAAAACCGCGGCGGTTAAGAAACACCAGCACCTGCTCGCCGCGCTGCAGGTGCAGGCGGATCCGTTCGATCAGCGGCACCGATAAACCATCGGTCAGCGACAGGTGACGAATATCCAGCAACTCGAAGTCGGGCGCGAGAGCCCCACCGGCACGCTGCTCTAGCCTCAGCCAGCGGTACCGACCCGCCAAGGCGTTATGCAGGCTCTCCAGTGACGGGGTCGCACTGCCCAGCAGGATGGGGATCGCTTCGCGCTGCGCTCGCATCACCGCCAGGTCCCGGGCCGAGTAACGAAACCCCTCGTGCTGCTTAAAGGAGCCATCGTGCTCCTCATCGACGACGATAATGCCGGGCCGCGCCAGCGGAGTGAGCACCGCTGAGCGGGTGCCAATCACAATGCCCGCCAACCCGCGGCTGGCCTGTAACCAGCCATCGAGGCGCTCGCGATCATTCAGACCCGAGTGCAGGGCGACCACCGGCACCTTGAAACGCTGCTTAAAGCGGCTGACGGTCTGCGGCGTTAAGCCGATCTCCGGCACCAGCACCAAGGCCTGCTTATCGGCCGCGAGCACCGCGGCGATCGCCTGCAGATAGACCTCGGTTTTACCGCTGCCGGTGACCCCCTGCAACAGCAGACAATGATACCCCTCAAGATCCTCGACAATGGCATCAAGGGCCCGCTGCTGCTCAGTATTGAGGGTCAACGGACTCTGGCGCAGCAGATCATCGCTGGCGTAAGGTTGACGCTGCGGCTGGCGCTCAACCTTATGAATCAACCCACGCTCTAGCAACGCCCGCACCAGACCACTGGCAAAACCCTGAGCACGCAACGCCTCGTCAGCCAGGCCGTGCGGATGCTGGAGCAGCAGCTGTAACAGCTGATATTGCCGAGGGGCCGAGCGCAGCTGTTCGGGGTCGATACCCGGGTTGACCATCCAGCAATGCTCGCTGCGAAACTCCGCCGCCTCACCCTGGCGCAGCAACACCGGCAAGAAGGCCGCCAGGACATCGCCAGGCGGGTGCAGATAATAGCGCGCCGACCAGAGCGCCAGTTGCAACAACGGCGACGGTAATAACGGCTGCGCATCCAGACAGACCAGGACCTGTTTTAGCTTGGCCTCCGGGACATCCGTCTGCTCAACCCGCTGTACTAACATCCCCACCAACTCACGCCTACCAAAGGGCACTCGGAGGCGCTGACCCGGCAGCAAGCCCTGGCTGTCAGAGGGTGGCAGATAGTCGAAAAAACGCCGTAGCGGGGAGGGTAGTGCGACTCGCAACAGCCGACCGGATAGGGTCATGCAGAGATTCTCCTGATAGGAGCCGCTATTGTAGCAACTCTTGTAGCAACTCTCCCGTACTAAGGAACCTAGTAACAGCCCCTGGGTCATAGCGCGAACGGCCTTAGAGCCGCGCCAACAGCGGGCTGACGGCGGCATTTTAGCCTGGGGCAGAGGGGACATTATCGCTTTGGGCTAACACTAACAGGATTACACCTTGCGCAACCCGCTGCTGCTGGTGTAAGATCCGCCGCCTGGTTGTAGTGTACATTTTTCGTACTGCTACAGAATGTGCGGTATCCAGTGAAAAACCTGGATGGCGGCACTTTAAAACTCTGAGGTTGATCCCATGCAGTCCGATATCCATCCTAAATACACACCCATGACCGCGTCTTGCAGCTGCGGTAATGTCGTCAAGACCAACTCTACTCGGGGCAGTGATATGCACCTTGACGTCTGTGGTGCTTGCCATCCGTTCTACACCGGCAAGCAGAAAGTTGTAGATACTGCGGGTCGTATCGATCGCTTCAACAAGCGTTTTGGCGGCCGGACGACTAAGTAGTTACAGCCCCCACATGCGGTACATCTTAAAGGCGCTGAGTATTAGCGCCTTTATTATTTTTGGCCTCCCGATTTTTAGTAGCGCCGCTGTTCATAGCACTTTTCTTAGTACTGCTTTTTTAAACCCGTCTTTTTTAAACCCTGATTTTTTAAACAATCATGCGTTTGCCGGCGACTGCCCGCCCCCTGCCAACCCTCAAACCGTCGCGATTCGCAATGTCTATGATGGTGACACCCTGCTGCTGCAAGATGGCCGCAAAGTTCGGCTGATCGGCATCAACACCCCCGAGCTTGGCCGTGATGGTCAACCCGACCAACCCCTGGCACGGCAGGCAACAGCAACAGCCAGACAGCTGGTTAACGGCCAAACACCGCTATTACTGCAGCTCGGCAGCCAACCCCAAGATCACTACGGCCGCGTTCTCGGACACCTGTTCCTGGCCAACGGTCGCAGCCTCGAGGCGGAGCTGCTTAAACAGGGACTGGGCTTTGCTATCAGCATCCCGCCCAACCTCGCCCTGCGTGACTGCCTCAATCAGGCTGAGGCTGTTGCCCGCCAAGCCAAGTTAGGGGTCTGGGCAGAACCCCGGTATCAACCCGTACATGCCAGCACCCTGGGGCGCCATAGCGGCGGCTTTGGACGTTACCAGGGAGAGATCAGTCGGACAGGCACCCAAGCAAAGAACCCTTACCTGGAACTGAACGACAGATTATACCTCCCCCTGCAGGCGGACATCCTGGCACAGCTTGCGCGGGTATCGTCTGACGATCTGCGGGGCAGAAAAATAGAGGTACGCGGCTGGTTGATCGCCAGGGAGCTCAGCCAAAGCCAGAAAAAACGCGGATTCTTACCTTTTATGCTGAAGGTAAACCATCTCGACAACATCCAGCTTTGCAACCCCTATTGTTGACAATCTTCAAGGTACTTAGGTGTTCCTCCTAAGATCTCAAACCCTTGTATCGCAAGGGCTAGAACCGAATAACAACTTGAGAGATCTATGCCTTTCGGATATGCTCGCACGCCTTTAACGTGACCTATGGATGCAATCATGCCCGATAAAGATCTTAAAAAACGCGCTCTGGACTACCATCAGTTCCCCAAGCCCGGAAAAATCGGCATTGCGCTTACCAAACCAGCTAATACCGCTGACGATCTGAGCCTGGCCTACAGCCCGGGCGTGGCCGCACCAGTTCTGGCGATTGCCGAAAATCCTGATGATGCTTACAAATACACCGGTAAGGGCAATCTGGTTGCGGTGATCTCCAACGGCTCCGCCATTCTGGGTCTGGGCAATCTGGGCGCGTTGGCGTCTAAGCCGGTTATGGAAGGCAAGGCGCTGTTGTTCAAGCGTTTCGCCGGTCTTGATTCGATCGATATCGAAGTCGAAAATGAAAGTCCACAGGCCTTTATCGATACCGTAGCCCGTATCGCCTGTACCTTCGGTGGCATCAACCTTGAAGATATCAAGGCACCCGAGTGCTTCGAGATCGAGCGCCAGCTGATCGAACGTCTCGATATCCCGGTATTCCACGATGACCAGCATGGCACCGCCATCGTCACGACCGCAGGCCTGCTCAACGCCATCGAGCTGGCGGGCAAAGATATCGATACCGTTAAGATCGTCTGCTTAGGCGCAGGGGCTGCCGCCACCGCCTGCCTGCGGCTGATGATCACCGCCGGAGTTCGTCGCCATAACATCATCGCCGTCGACCGTCGCGGCGTGATCCATGATGGTCGCGGCGACCTGACCCCTGAAAAAGCGATGTTTGCAGCTATTCAGACCGATGCCCGGACCCTGGCAGATGCAATTGATGGCGCCGACGTATTCCTGGGCTTGGCAGGTTCTGACCAGCTATCCCCCGAGATGCTGAAGACCATGGCGCCGAACCCTATCGTGTTCGCCTGTGCCAATCCGAATCCTGAGATTCGTCCTGAGCTGGCGCATGCCACCCGCAATGATGTGATCATGGCGACCGGGCGTTCCGACTACCCCAACCAGGTGAACAACGTACTCTGCTTCCCTTACATCTTCCGCGGTGCCATGGATGTGCGTTCGCGCCACATCACCCACGAGATGAAAATGGCCGCGGTATACGCGATCGCCGAACTGGCGAAAGAGCCGGTACCCGCAGAGGTGCTCAAATCCTTCAACCTCACAGAACTGAGCTTTGGCCCGGAGTACATCATCCCAAAAGCCAACGACCCTCGCCTGCTGGGCAAGGTCTCCATGGCGGTTGCTCAGGCGGCAGTCGATATCGGCGTGGCACGGCTACCGATTCCCGCCCACTACCCGATCCAATCGCTGGACGATCTGCTGTAATCCTGATCTTGACACTCGCGGCCTAACCACCGCGGTCTAACGAAAAAGGGCTTCCGCTGCTAATCAGCCACGGAAGCCCTTTTTTTATCTGGTCTATCTTTTACCGACCGTCTGAGCGATCTTCTGAGCGATCTATAGGCGACCTCCGCGAGTCGCCAGGACTGCAGAGCCGAGCGCCAGCAACCCTAGCCCTTAGCCGCCTCGAGGGCTTGCTCAATATCTGCCAGGATATCGTCGATATGTTCGATACCGATCGATAAGCGCACCATATCCTCGCTAACACCCGAGGCCGCCAGCTCCGCACCCGCCAATTGCCGATGGGTGGTACTCGCGGGGTGACAAGCCAGCGACTTAGCATCGCCTATATTCACCAACCGGGTGATCAGCTGTAGCGCATCGATAAAGCACGCCCCCGCCTCTTCGCCCCCCTTCACACCGAAGGTCAGAATGCCAGACGGCCGCCCGCCAACATACTTCTGCGCCAGCTCATAGCCCTCGTTACCCGCAAGACCGGCATAGTTAACCCATTCAACCTGGGCATGGGTCGATAGATACTGCGCCACCTTAATAGCGTTATCACAGTGGCGCTCCATCCGCAGCGGCAGGGTTTCGATACCCTGTAGAATCTGGAACGCATTGAAGGGGGAGATAGCCGCGCCCATATTGCGTAGCGGCACCACCCGGCAACGCCCAATAAAAGCCGCAGCGCCCAGTGCCTCGGTATACACCACCCCGTGGTAGGAGGGATCGGGCTGATTCAGCGCCGGGAAGCGCTCGGGGTGCTCCGCCCAGGGGAAGTTGCCCGAGTCGACCACCGCACCACCAATGGAGGTACCATGACCCCCAATGTATTTGGTCAGCGAATGGATCACGATATCGGCACCGTGTTCGAACGGCCGTAGCAGACAGGGGGTGGCCACGGTGTTATCGACCATCAGCGGCACGCCGTGACGATGCGCGACCTCGGCCAACTGGGCGATATCGACTACGTTACCCAGCGGGTTACCGATCGATTCGCAGAATACCGCCTTAGTACGGTCGTCAATCAGCGCTTCCAGCGCGGCAAAGTCATCATGGGCGGCCATCCGCACCTCGATCCCCTGCTTGGGAAAGGTGTGCGCAAACAGGTTATACGTGCCGCCGTAGAGCTTGTTGATGCTGACGATGTTGTCACCCGCCTCGGCAATCGTTTGGATCGCATAGGTGATCGCGGCCATCCCCGAGGCGACCGCCAACGCACCGATACCACCCTCGAGCGCTGCCACCCGCTCCTCCAACACCGCGGTGGTCGGGTTCATGATCCGGGTATAGATATTGCCCTGGACCTTGAGGTTAAACAGATCGGCGCCGTGCTGGGTATCATCGAAGGCGTACGAGGTGGTCTGATAGATCGGCGTCGCCACCGCCTTGGTGGTAGGATCGGGGTGATATCCAGCGTGGATGACCTGGGTTTCAAGCTTCATAAGCGCAGTACTCCGTGCAGCATTGTTGTTATAGCGTGTGGTTATAGAGATGTTGTTATGGCGATATGGTTATACAAGTGCTCAAATCTGACCGCTAGATTAACGTAAAACCGCGCATGTTATCATCCCCCCATTGATCTCTCTTTATACCCGGGACCCGCCTAATGGCCAAACAGAAAACCGCTTACGTCTGCAACGATTGTGGCTCTGACTACCCCAAATGGCAGGGCCAATGCTCGGACTGTAAAGCCTGGAACAGTCTCAGCGAGTTCCGGGTAGCGGCCAGCGCCTCGACCAGCGCCTCGACTCATGCACCACGATTCTCTGGCTACTCAGGGACGGCCGGCAAGCAGTCCGAAGTTCAGTGCCTGGCTGATGTCAATCTGGCCGACCTGCCACGCTTCAGTACCGGCAGCGCCGAGCTCGACCGGGTGCTCGGCGGCGGCCTGGTGCCGGGATCGGCGATTCTGATCGGCGGCAATCCCGGTGCAGGCAAGAGCACCCTGCTGCTGCAGGTATTATGCGACCTGGCCAGGACCCATGAGGCACTCTATGTCACCGGTGAAGAATCGCTGCAGCAGGTGGCACTGCGGGCTCAACGCCTGGGCCTGCCGACCGACCGCTTGAAGATGCTGTCGGAAACCTCGGTCGAGCAGCTGATTCAGATCGCAAGCAAACACCGACCCAAGGTGATGGTGATCGACTCGATCCAGGTGATGCATATGGCCGATATCCAATCGGCACCGGGTAGCGTCTCCCAGGTGCGCGAAAGCGCCGCCTATCTGACCCGCTTTGCCAAACAGACCCATACCGTGTTGCTGCTGGTCGGCCATGTCACCAAGGATGGATCGCTAGCAGGACCCAAGGTGCTGGAGCATATGATCGACTGCTCGCTACTGCTCGAGGGCGATAATGACAGTCGTTTTCGCACCCTGCGTGGGCAAAAAAATCGCTTCGGGGCGGTCAACGAACTGGGGGTGTTTGCGATGCTCGAAGGCGGCTTGAAAGAGGTTAAAAACCCCAGCGCCATCTTCCTCAACCGTACCCAACAAGCCAGCCCCGGCTCCCTGGTAATGGTGGTCTGGGAGGGTACCCGGCCGATGCTGGTGGAGATTCAGGCACTCGTCGATGAGTCGCATATGAGCAATCCACGCCGCATCGCCGTGGGACTCGACGGCAACCGCCTGGCGATGCTGCTGGCGGTACTGCATCGCCATGGCGGTCTGCACACCGGAGATCAGGATGTGTTCGTTAATGTCGTGGGCGGCGTCAAGGTGTTGGAAACCAGCGCCGATCTGGCGCTGTTGCTGGCGGTCGTCTCCAGCTTTCGTGATCGTCCCTTACCCCAAGACCTGGTGGTATTTGGGGAAGTGGGCCTGTCGGGAGAGATCCGTCCGGTGCCCAGCGGCCAGGAACGGATCCGCGAGGCCGCCAAACACGGCTTCAAGCGCGCCATCGTCCCCAAAGGCAATCAGCCCAAAGAGCCGATCAAAGGGATGGAGATCATCGGCGTCGAGAAACTATCCGAAGCGCTGGATGCGCTCTAAAACCGACCGCAGATACAGCCCTCTCCACGGCAGCAACCTCAGGCCGATCGTCGGGGCTCAACGCTGTGCGCGTAGGGTCAGTTTCCGGATCGCCTGATCGCGACCGCTGCCACAGCTGGCCGTTGACTCGATGGTAAAATAGTCGATGCCATCGATCAGTACCGCAGGACAGACCACTGCCAGTGAGCAGTTCTGCAACTCGGGTGGTGGTAGCTGGGTGGGCAGGGCACAGCTGGCGACATTGTTGCTAAGAATATGGCTCAGCGCCATCTGTGCGCCACTCTCGGCCAGCAGGAAAGCACGCACCGACAGGATCTCATAACCATAGGACTCTTTGCTGGTAATCACCAGACTGGAGACCCCCACCACGATCACCGACATGATGGTGATCACGAAGATCGCCGCCATCAGGCCCAAGCCTCGCTGCCGGGCATGACTGGGCTGGTGCTGGATGCGGTTAGGGCACATTGCGTAACTGTACCTCATGGCTGAGCGTCAGCCCTTCGCCCCGCTCGCGAAAATCCAGCTCCAGCTGCACCAGCGCATTACGCTGCAACGTCGCCGGCAGCACCTCAAAACCACCGCTAACACCGCTAGCGAGCAATGCACGCCCCGCCGAGACCTGCTCTTGGCCAGCCGGAAAGCTACCGGGGGTCGGCTGAGTCGCTATAAATCCGTAGCCACTGTAACGAAACAGTTTTCCTGCCGTATCGACACAGAAGCTGACGGGCTCGGAGACCATAAACCAACGCCGCTGGGGTGAACCGAGTGGAAAGCGGTGGGCGCTGGCTAGCCGTACGCTGACGACATCGGTCAGACTTTCCAAGTCTGCGGAGACCTGACTGGAGTCCAACGCAGGTGAAATAGAGGAGATGGCAGCAGGCGCATAGATCTCGGCACTGCTGAGCGGATACACCGCCACCCGGCCCAGCGGCGGGGCGCCGTCCGTAATAAAGGGTACAGAGGTAAAGGCGTTGGACGCGCTCAGCAACGGCAAGCTGGTATACACCGAACCACCCAGCACCGGCACAAACTCCAGACATTCGCGCAACGCGGAGCTGCGGACACTGTTGGGCAGGGCATTGCGCAGTTCACGGGATATTCTTTCAATTGCCACCCGCGCCACCGAACCCTGGCGCTCGCGCAGTGCTGTATCCCGGTAGCTCGCGGCGCTGTTGACGATGTACTGGGTACTGCCGATGGCGATGATGCCCAGTACCACAATCACCATGATCAGCTCGACCAGGGTGAAACCCTGCTGACAACAGCCTGGGTGGCGCATCAATAATTACTCCGGTAGACGCTAAAGGGCACCGCGGTAACGGGGGTGATGGGCGGCGTGATCAGCATCCTGATCAGCTTGGCATCGTTGGCGCCCAGCCCGAGATCGGCGCCGGCATAGCTCACCCATACCTGCACCCGAAACCCGGCGTAGCCGCTGCGCTCCGCGCCTTGGGCGTCGAGCGGCGGACTATCATCGAGCAGATGATAGTCATCGACATCATCGAAGTTATTGGTCGCCACCGTCAGATACAGCCCACGGACCTCATCGACAGCATCCTGGGCGCTGCCAAATGCAGCAGATGCCGAACAGGGGTTGCAGGGCGGTATGCCACCGAGCGGGGTCCGCTCGTCGAAACGCTTGGAGAGTATCTCGTCACTGTAGGCCTGCGCCAGCTCGACGGTTTTGGTCTGCCACAGGCTATCGGCGCCATGCCGGGCGCTATACTGCAACGAGTACGCCACCCCCAGTAACGCCACCGACAGCACCGCGATGCTGATCACCAGCTCCACCAGGGTGAAGCCCGCGCTCCCTTTAACAGCGGATGCGGGTATGGCTAACTTAGTCACTGGCACAGTCACTGGCACTCGCCGCCTGGTAGGCATAGCCGGCGGCGCTGATGCACAATAGATGCCCGGTGGCGTCAGTAAAGCTCAGATTGGCTAGCGATACACCGCTGAGATTACCCAGGTTATCGTAACGGACCTCATACGCGGTGGCACTGTTGATCTCGCTGCCATCAGGGGCGAACAACCGCGCCGCCGAGGCGGCTACCGAGCGCTGCTTCAACGACAGGCCATCGGCTTTCACCTCGAGCAACCAAGCGTCGGGCCGACTCACTTCCAAGCTCACCACCTGATCATGGCGATTGAGCGCGCTCTGCTGCGCCACTCGGGCGATCGAGATCAACTGGTCTTTAAGCTGCAGGTCATGATAGGTCTGGGGGCTGCCGAACTGGGAGATGGCGACCGCAGAGAGGATGCCGAGCAGCGCGATCACCAGGATCAGCTCGACGAGGGTAAAGCCCGCCGCCCCTGGATATAACCCGGGGCGGCGGGTCAAGCGTTCTAGCACAGGGAGCGCTTATTACTCGCCGTCGGCCTCTACCGTCACGTCGCGAGTATTGGAGTTATAAGTGATAGTGCGGTCCTGTGATGGACCCGCCTTCTTATAGGTGTAGGTACACGCCGTAGCTGTAGAACCTGCGGTACTATAATCGATGCCACTCCCCGCAGCAGTCGATACTGTCGGCGCATTGCTCTGCAGCAGCTTATTCCAGACATCTTGGCAACTGAGTGTTGCCGAGCTAGTGGTACTCATGGGCGCAAGCGAGGCGTTGACATAAAGAGTTCCATCACCAAAATTACTGACCAAACCACTGACGATACCTTCGGCCATGGCCTGCGCCTGAATCAGCGCCACCCCGGTCGCAAGACCGGCGCCGGCGCCGCTGACCGCGGAGGTATGCGCATCATCGGTAACACTGATAAATCGTGGCAGGGCGACGGCAGAGAGAATACCCAGCAGCGCAATCACCACGATCAATTCAATAATCGTAAAACCGGATTGTTTCCTTTTCATATCAACACCTTAGAATAACCAGATACTCAATAAGTTTATTTTATCTTAGCTAGCCTTTCAGTCAAGCTTAGATAAGCATTTTTACCGTAAGTCCGTTAATTAACGTCTGACATCAAGGGTTCAGACTCTGGAACTAGCAGCAGTTCAATCCTAGTGGCTTTATTATCGGTCGAAGGTCCGACCGACTTTAACCTAAATCCAACCCTAGTGTTACCGGCCCGTTGAAAACCCTGCATGGCGGCACGATAACGGAAGCGATAGTACAGCACCCCCCTATCCAAATCAAAATACCAGTGCCCCGGCTGTACCTCGGCGCTGGCCGCACCGCGCAGCTCGCCCAGATAGTTGCTCGGTGGCAACAGTACCGCGTCGAGCAGGCGCATCGGATTACTGCCTTCGAGTTCAGCCAATCCCCGATCGTGCCGACCGAGCGCATCGCTCATCGCCAGATTCACACCCGCCTGCAGCCAACCGCGAATACTGCTGAAGGCGGCCTGCTCGGCATCGACGACGATACCCATATACTGGCGATAGGAGACGCTACTCAACACCAGGACCAGCAGCCCCGCCACCAGCAGCTCCAGCATCGAAAAACCCTGCTGCGATCGCCCCACGCTAGGGTCGTCTGGCCGAGCGCTACGCATGCTCAGCGGTTCACGCTGCCGTTGAGCTCCCACAATGGCAGAAACACCCCCAACGCCAACACCAGCACCATCATGCCGATGGCGACGATCAGGATCGGCTCGATGGCACTGGCCAGCCCCTTCAGGTCGTACTCGACCTCCTGGTCGTAAAAATCGGCCACCTCTTCGAGCAGCTCATCGACATTACCGGTCTCCTCGCCCACCGCCAGCATCTGCAGCACCAGAGGACTGAACATATCGGTCTGCTGGGCGGTGCGGGTAAAGCTCTCGCCGCGCTCGATCCCTTTGCGCATCCCCTGAATCTTGGCACCGATATAGCTATTGCCGACCGCCGAGGAGACGATCGCCAGCCCCTGCTCAATCGGCACACCGGCGCGCATCACCAGGGAAAAGGTCCGGGCAAAGCGTCCCAGGGTGATCCGGGTAAACAGCCCCCCCACCACCGGTAGCCGTAACTTATAGCGGTCCCATTGCAGCATCCCCGCTTCGGTGTTGATATGGCGCTTAAAGGCCAGCAGCGCAACGACCACACCGCCGATCAGCAGATACCAGTAATCTTTAGTAAAACTGGAGATCGCCACCAGCACCCGGGTCTGCCAGGGTAGCTCGGCACCCAGGCTGGCGAACACGCCGGCAAATGCGGGAATCACAAAGATATTAATGATCATCATCGCGATCGCGATAGCCAGGATCACGAAGGTCGGATAGCGGGTAGCGGACTTGAGGTTCTTGAGGGTAGTACGCTCAAGCTCCAGATGTTTGGCGAGCTGGGCGAAGGACTCATCCAGATTACCGGTGTTTTCACCGACGTGGATCAGACTGACATAGAGTCGTGAGAACACCTTGGGGTGCGTATGAACCGCTCCGGACAGGCTATGACCCTGCTCTAGATCATCGGTGATCTCGTTCAGGGTCTCCTGCAGCAACGGATTCTGTACCGACAGCGCCAGACCGCGCATCGCCCGAGTAATCGGTACCCCGGCTTTAGTCAAACTGCGCATCTGGCGGCTGAAGATAATCAACTCATCGAGGCTGACTTTCTGTAAGAACCGGGGCTTGCGGATATTGAGATCAGCCGCACCCTTGGCTGGCTCCGCTTTAGCCAGGGTAATACTGATCGGGGTGATCTGCCGCTCGGCCAGGAAACCTGCGACCTGACCCGCACTGAGCGCGTCATGGAGGCCGCTGACCTGTTTGCCGGCGGCGTCTCTACCGGTAAAGCTGAAGCTCGGCATCGCGGTCAGTGATCCATAGGTTCGAGGCTAAGGCCTGTGTCACGCTCGCTGTTGGCAGACTGCGCCGAGGCGCGAGCCGGCGTTGCGGTAACATCCTCCATCTGCTCGGTGACCCGAAACACCTCTTCGAGCGTGGTCCGCCCCATGCCAGCATACTCCAGCGCGCTCTGGGCCAGGGTCTTGAAGCCCTCGGCTTTACGAGCCGCATAGGCAAAGGCCGCGGTATCGGCGGCTCGTAGTGCGTCGGCCATATTGTCATCGAGTTCCAGCAGCTCAAAAATACCGATCCGGCCACTATAACCGCTATTGTTGCAGTAGGTGCAGCCACTGCCGTGCTGCAGCTGCAGATTCTGGCTCTGTACCCCAAGCGTCTCTTCCAGCCAGGCTTGCTCGGTATGGCTGGGCCTATAGGGGGCTTTACAGTGCACGCAGATCTTACGCACCAGCCGCTGTGCCAGCACCCCGCGCAATGCCGAGGCGGCCATAAAGCCTTCGACACCTATATCCACCAAGCGCATCGCCGAGCTGATCGCATCGTTGGTGTGCAGCGTCGACAGTACCAGGTGGCCGGTCATCGCCGCCCGCAGGGCGATCGCGGCGGTTTCACTATCGCGGATCTCGCCCACCAGCAGAATGTCGGGATCCTGACGCAGGGCCGCCCGCAGCACCGTGGCGAAGGTCAGTCCAATCTTAGGATTGACGTTAACCTGATTAACCCGCTCTAGCCGGTACTCGACCGGATCCTCAACAGTAATCACCTTCTTGCTCGACTGATTGAGCTCCATCAAGGCGCCGTAGAGGGTGGTGGTTTTACCGCTACCCGTGGGGCCGGTGACCAAAATCAAGCCGTGCGGTTGATGGATCAGGCGGCGAAAGCGTCTGAGAAGGTCATCGGGCAGCCCAGCCTTGTCCAAGCCGATGACACCGCCGGATTGATCCAGTAAGCGCATCACCACCGACTCACCATTCTGAATCGGCATGGTCGAGATCCGCACATCCAGACTGCGGCCGCTGACGTGGATATTAAAACGCCCATCCTGAGGCAAGCGTTTTTCGGAGATATTCAGTTGCGCCATCAGCTTGAGTCGCAACACCAGCGCCGTGGCCACCCGGGTCTCTTTAACCACATGTTCCTGCAATATCCCATCGACCCGCTGGCGAATGCGCAGCACCTTCTCGTCAGGCTCGATGTGAATATCGGAGGCCTTGACCTGCACCGCATCCTCAAAGATCGACTGCAACAGCTTGACCACCGGCACTTCAGAATCATCGTTCGCCGCCAGACCTGCCAGATCAAAGGCGTCATCGGCGATCTCCTCATCCAGTTGCACCGCTAAATTGGAGATCTCACTGGTACGCCGGTAAACCCGATCCAGAGTACTGAGCAGCTGACTCTCGGCCACCACCGCTTGACGCAGCGCTTTAGGCAATAGGCGTTGCAACTCATCGAAGGCAAACAGATCCATAGGGTCGGCCATGCCGACCAAAAAATAATCGGCATGCTCTTTCAAAACGATAGCACGGAAGCGCCGCGCATGGGCTTCCGACAACCGCGCCACCTCCTTAGCATTGAACTCATAACGGCTCAGCTCGACCGCCGGAATATTGAGCTGCTGCGACAGAAACTCGATAAATCGACTCTCGGTCACCATCCCCAGAGCCACCAGCGTGCGCCCCAGTTTCTGTCCGGTCTGCTTCTGCTTAGCCAGTGCCTCCTGCAACTGGAGCTCGCTAATTACCGCATTCTGAACCAGCAGATCACCGATACGAAGTTTCTTGCCTGGGGCCGCCATGATCGCTCCTAACCGCCCAGCTGCACCAGTCGCTGGCTGACAAACTCAGCCAGGACAGGTGACAGCTGAGGAATTTTAAACACATTTTGATAGGCTTTTTTGGCCTGTTGCGGTTGCTGCAGCGCCTCTAGCGAGAGCGCCAATCCGATCCACCAGCCAGGCTCGCTGGCCCGCAGCTGCAGTAAGCCATGGTAGGCCTCGGCCGCCTGTTGATGCTCGCCCGCAGCCTGCAACGCGGCGGCGCGTATCTGGTGAAACTCTGGATCACTCGCTATCTCGGGGTGATCATCACTCAACAACGCCACCGCGCGGCTTAGCGTGCCGCTGCGGATCAGCAACCGCGCTTTTAACTTACGCAGGCCCGCATGGCCGCTATCCAGCGCCAAGCCGGTATCGATGAGCTGTTCAGCCTGGTCGAACTGCTGGGCGCCCATCTTCAGCGTCGCCAGCAGCGTACGACTGGACGAGGCCTCAGGTTCTTGCCCTAACATCGCTTCGAGTAACTGCTGCGCCCGAGACTGCTGATGGCGGTTCAGCTGCGCCAGCGCCTGGGTGACCACCGCCTGATCACGCTGTGCTAACGACTGCGGGGCACTTTTACGCAAGGGGGCAACCGGGATCGGTGGTTGCACCGGCCTGGGGGTCGCGCTCGTGACCGGCACAGGCTTAGCGGTTTCAGGCTTTAGCCTACTGACAGCCACCGGCGCCACCGCGGCCGACGCTGCGATGGTGGGTTTTGCGATGGCCGGTTCTGCGCTGGCCGGTTCTGTGGTAACGGGGACCGCCTGCGCAGCGATCGACGTCAGCGGCTCGATGCTCAGCAGCAACCGATGCTGCTGGTCGCCACTGCGGCCGACTACCCGGAACACAGCATCTTCATAGGTTTCCAGCTCCAGCGTTAAATGGCCATTCTGATTGACAAATTGTGCCGACCGGATCAATGCAGCGCGCGTATCGGGAAACTCCACCGCCAGATCAACAGCACCCAGATCCAGCTGCAGGGTACGCGAGCTGCTGACCAGAACCCGCTGGGGCGGCGCCCGGTTCAGCGTCAGCACTAATCGGGGCGCCGGCTGATCGGACCACTCCAGCTGGGTGATCTGTACCGGGGTGATCTGCGCCTGCGGCTCGGCCTGCACCGGCGCCACGCTCGGTTCGGACAGGGCCGCAGCCGTCAACGGATCTGGAAGTCCTGACGGGGCGCTGTCAAGAGCCGACCCCGCCCCCCGCCACAGCTGTGGATGATCGTAGAGCCACAGGCCCGCCGCGCCTATCACCAGCAGCAACGCCAACAGCGCCAGTGGCAACCAACGGGCGGTCGAGGCCAGAGGTAACAGCCATGGAGCCGCTGCGCGGATACTGTGGGCCGCCTCCACCGCAGGAGATGACTGGCGGCGTTTATCGAGATCCCGGAGCATCTCGTTGACCAGACTCATAAGCCGCTCCCCAACAGCAGCCAGGCGGAGATGCCCAGTACCGCAAGCGTCGCCGCGGCAGCGATCATCGGTAACGGCGAGGATGGCAACTGCACCCCCTCGGTGTCGCCCACCGCCATATGAATATGCGCAGGGATGATTCGACGCTCGCCCTTGCCATACGCCACCATCAGCGCCTTATGGGCCAGAATATTGATCAACCGGGGCGTGCCTGCGGCAGCCTCGCAGAGCAGATTAACCGCCTTGCGGTTAAAGAGCGCAGGGCCGTTATAGCCAGCTAACGTCAACCGATGCTGCAGATACTGGCCGGTACCCTCGCTGTCGAGATGCTGCAACCGGTAAGAGAAGGTGATTCGCTGGCGTAACTGGCGTAGCGAGGTCTGACCCAGCAGCTGATCCAGCTCCGGCTGACCAAAGAGCACCACCTGAAACAACTTGGTGGTCTCGGTCTCCAGATTGGTCAGTAACCGCAACGCCTCGATAGTGTTCTCTGGCATCGCCTGAGCTTCATCAACAATCAACACCACCCGTTTGCCTTCAGAAACCCGCTCAATCAGACGCTGGTTAATCCGCTCCAATAGGTCAAAGCTGCCCTTGAGGCTGTCCAGATCTACACCCAGTTCGCGAGCGAAACTCATCCGAAAACCATCAGGGCTCAGGTAGGGGTTGGGGATGTAGGCGCTGATACAGTTATCGTCCAGTGAATTTAACACCTTACGACACAGCAAGGTTTTGCCCGTACCGACCTCACCGACAATTTTGACGAAGCCATCGCCGTTCTCCAGCGCCACCAGAATAAGGTTCAGCGCCTCCTGATGAGTGGCCATATTGAGAAAAAATCGGGTGTTCGGTGTCAACGTAAACGGCAGTTCGTTTAGACCGAAAAATTGCTGATACATATACTTCGGCCTATTCAGTAACCATCAAGAAGTTGTGTTCCGGGCGCGGCTTGCGGTGCGTTGTTGCTGTTCTCTGCTTGTTATTCGCTATTTGCTAATAACACTATGATCCGACTAGGGGTTGCGTTTATGCATCAGCCCTTCTCGACGATAGAGACCCTCAAAATTACCCAGGCTCTGCTGCAACGTGGTGCGCCAGGCCTCATTATCGGCGATGGTTGGTTTGAGCAGAATAACCAGTTCACTCTTAACTGTCTGCTGGCGCTCCTGGCGGAACAACCCGCCGACGCTATCCAGATCACCCAACCTCGGGACCTTGCTTCGGGTATTCCTCCTGAGGGTCTGCATCAATCCGCCAATCACGATCACCTGACCACTGCTGGCACGCACCACACTGTCAGATTCACGAATGGTACTCTGCGCCAATGGCAGCTCGAGGGTCTCGCTACCCAAACTGATCAGCTTGTTCTGATCCTGAACCTCGCTGATCGACGGATGCACATGGAGAATAATCTCGCCATTGGCGCTGATCTGCGGGGTGACGTCCAGCGCGATACCGGAAAAAAACGGCGTCAGCTCAACATCCGGGGTGGTGGTGGTCGCGGTACCCGAGGTGGTGGTGGTCGAGATGTCGGTGACAAAAAACTCATCGGTACCCACTTTGATCACCGCCTTTTGATTATTCAGGGTCGAGACCCGCGGACTCGACAACACCTGCACCTGACCCTGGGTTTCCAGCAGTTCAATCAAGGCGGCAAAACCGTTGGTTAAATTGAGCGCCGCACTGAAAATCCCGCCCACAGCATAGGGGTTGGCCAGCGCCGTACTCGATTGGCCTAACGTCAGCGAGTTACCGTTACTGTTGAGCACGCCCGACCAGTTGATACCAGCCTGATAGCGATCATTGAGCTCAACCTCCAGTATTTTGGCTTCCAGAATGACCTGGCGCTGCAACGTCAGCTGAGCCTGCTTCAGAAATTGACTGGCGGCTTCTAACTCACTGGGCAGCGCCTTGATCACCACCACGCCGGCCTGGGGCGAGATCACCACCGTACGGCCTTCGCCGTTACCAATAATCGCGTTCAGCGTCTGCTGTAACTGCCCCCAGAAATCAGTAGAACTGCGGGTATTAATCTGGGTGCCGACAACCCGATCGCCCCCCTGATTGTCACCGCTCTGGGTGACGGCTCCCGGACTGACCTGAATATCGGAGCCCCCAGAACGACTGACATTGAGGTAATTAATCTCGAATAACGCCGTTTCTAGCCGGGTAGGCACCACCTGATACAGATTACCCTTATGCTTAAATTCATAACCATACACATCACGCACGGTGCGCATCACCTCGTCGACGGTGACGTTTTTCAGATCCAGCGAGATGCTGCCTTCGATACCCGCGCTGACCATCATGTTATAGGGGGTATCCTGAACCAGCCCCATAAAGAAGCGCCGGGCATCCAGTTGTTCGGCACTGATATCAAAACGCGGGTCTGCCGCACCGAAAAGCCCTTCGACCTGCAAGGGTGGCAGCAACGATTGCAATACTTCGGCCGAAGTGACGTGCTGCTTAGCATCCAGACGCTGATTGTCCGCCAACGCCTCGGCCAGGAGCTGGGTATCATCCTGCTTGGCGGTCACGCCAGTAGCGGGCTGCCAATGCTGACAACCGCCCAGTAGCGCTAGCAATCCCATCCCTCCTGCCGTTAACCACCGCATCTACTCTGATTCCTGGCTGTTTCGCTTAATATTAAGGAGAGGGCCCAACGTCAGCAAGATCTGTCTACCACTCTGTTTGAGCACCACCGAACCCGGCTCTATCGCCACCACCTTAGCCTTGCGGATCGATTCTCCTTGGCGCACCTGGACACCATTGATCACCGCAGAACGCCCTTGCGCGCTGATACGAATAGCCTGCAGCTGCCAAGCGTTGGCGGTGACGCCCATCGACACCCCCTCATTATGCGGCTGAGAAGGGGGGCGAGTCGGGTCGACTGCGGCCTGGCTTGGGGCGATGGCAAGACCCACGACAGCGATACCCATACAACAGCGGGTCAGTAGCCGCCATAACATCACCGGCGCAGAAGATTTACACACCTAACCACTCCTGCGTCGAACTGAGGGTATACACCCGCAACGTCACTCGGGCATTGGGATAGTCGCCCACCTGATAATCAAGACTGCTCCAGAACAGCGAGCTGTTGGCCTGCTCGGCCGCTATCAAAAAACCCTGCACCTCAAAAAACCCACCCTCGAGCACCAGCTCCAAGTCGTGCCGAAACAGGCCCTGCGCGGTCGAGGTATCACCTTCGGGCTTGGCGAGGTCAATTCTGACAGGGGGTGCTTTGCGCAGTCCCAGCACCCGGATGCCCGGGTGTTGCTGCAAAATATTCTGCAACAACTCAACCATCTGCAACGGCTCGACTAATGCAGCTGAGCGCGCTTTTTGCTGCTGTAGCTGCTCCTCTAGCTGATCCTGAAAGCTATCGATCTGCTGCTGCAGCACCTCATTGGGGTCTTGCACCTTCAGCGCCTTGGCTAACTCATAAGCAACTTTTGCCTCGGCAGTGTCCGTCTGTAATCGCTGCAAGGTCCTGGTCAGCGCGGCACTCTGTTGCTGTGCCGGTTCAATTAAGTAGCTAAAGGTCGGGAATGCCAACACCACAACCAGGGTTACCAGAATCAACACCCGCTCGCGCAGACTCATGGCATCAAAGCGGGCTGCCCAGCTCCGTAACCTGTCCATCACGCATCCCCTCGTGCGGATCGGCTGCCACTGAGTCGAAACTCGATACCGGTATCGGCCTCGGTCAACTCAAACTGATCGAACAGCGCCTGTTGATAGGCCTTAGTGCGACCCAAGCGCTGTAGATACTTAGGGATAAGTTCAGCATTCTGGGCGCGCCCCTGCAACGAGATCTGCGTGCCGTTTTGACTCGCCTGAATCCGTGTTAACCAGACGCCCGTCAACGCCTGCTCGGACAAACCGGCGAATAACGGAGAAAAGATACCACTACCCGGTGGCGCCAGCTGCGCTAACAACTCGCCAAAACGACGCTGCGCCGCCAGCTGCTGCTGGAGCCGATCACGCGTCTGCCGCAATACGGGGGATTCAGTTTTTGGACGTTTCTGCTCACGCAGGGTCTGGGTCTTAGCAGCCAACTCACTTTTCTGCTGCTGCAGTGTCGCCGCCTGCTGCTGCAGCTGCTGCAGCCCGCGAATCTCCAGCACCGATACCGACACCAGCAGTAACGCCAGCCCAAGGACCAGCAGCAGCGAGGTCAGTGCCGATACCGGGGTCTTGACCTTCGCCTGTTTAACAAACAGATTGATCTGCTGCTTCATTCCGAACTATCCGGTAATACCGCCGCCACAGCCAGCATCACCTGTCGCTGCAACGTCGGGGTCAACGGCGGTTCACAATTAAAATACTCACCCAGATCCAACTGCGCCAACTCCACGCCTAGGTTATAACGCAGCTGCCCCAGCAATGGCGTCTCGCCCGGCTGCAGCGGACAGACCAACAACCGTAAACAGGGCGGCTTGCCGATCTGACTTTCGAAATAATCCAGCGAGCGCCGCAGGTCCAACACTATATTGCCCGCGCGCGCTTCGATATCCTCAACCTCTGTCGCGATCAACGCCGCAGCCGTATCCACCTTACGGGTCAGATACAGGTCACCTTCCGAGACCAGGTTGATAATACTGGTGGGCGTTTGCAGCCCCAGAATAGCGGTACCCAGCGTATCTCCTTCCAGCGCTTTTAAGCGCAGCAACGCCAACTCGGGAATGTCGATCGTCTCGAGTGTTAATCCGGCGGCCAGGGTAAACGCGAGGATATCCTCGGCGATCACCGATTCGATAACGGCCACATAGAGCATCTTGTTGCGGCCACGGTAGGCGTCTTCGGGGAGCGGGAAGTAATCGATCACCGCAGCGCTGATATCAAAGGATACCATATCCTTGATCCGCCAACGTAACGCATCCTTGAGTTCAGCATCCGCCACGGCAGGTGCTTCGACCAGCAGCAAGTTGTAGTCTTGGGGACGTAGAATCCAGGTGGTGGCACAGCCCCTCACACCCCAACCCTGTACCGCCGATTTTAATAACTCAGGAGTGTCGATACGGCACTGATCCAGCTGCTGGCAACGCAACGGATTGCTCTGACGATCGTCATAATGGGCAAATCCGAGTCCGCCTTCATTAAGAGTCAAACCGACTCGCCCTCGACCCGATTTTTTCTTAGTAAACAGGCTGATCAGATTCTACCCCTTGTTCAGTTATCGATGGCGCATTCTCAGCCCGTTTTTAACACAGGCCACCCCGGATTACTATGTAAGCCGCCACCATAACAGCAAACCTGCCACAAAAGGGTTGTTGACTCTAATTCTAAGTGCGTGTTTAATACGCCCCGATTACTGATTGCCCGGATAGCTCAGTCGGTAGAGCAGAGGATTGAAAATCCTCGTGTCGGCGGTTCGATTCCGTCTCCGGGCACCAACACTTCCAAGGCTTGCAGTCACATGCAGGCCTTTGTTGTTTCTGGCTTGTGTCGTAATTGTGTCATCAACTCGACCCGCTGCCTGTTTCAGATGCTCCCCCGCCCCCTATGCCTAACAAAAACGGCGTAGCGCAAAACCATCTCAAAAGACGACCAACCACCCAATTCCATCAACTCGTTTAAGCTAGTGCCGTTCTGTACGTGCCAGGATGCCCAGGTATGCCGCAGATCATGCCAGCGAAAATCTGAAATTCCAGCCCGTTGCAATGCGTTGTACCAAGCCTTAGTGGTCGTCCGATCTACAGGCTCACCCTGATAGGTAAAACAGTATTTCGAATGCTCACCTTGCTGCCGAATCAGCACCGAACAGGCGCTCTTATTCAGCGGCACGGCAATGGCTTTTCTCGACTTGGATTGGTCAGCATGAATCCACGCCATCCCGTTTTCCAAGTTCACCTGATCCCAACGAAGGTACGACAGTTTTTGTTAGACAACTATATAGAGACACAATTTCGTCCAGATTCTTTCGATTGATATAGCTTCTGATCCGCATGCTTTAGTGTTTCCTCGAAAGTTTCATTCGTTCCTGCATAAACTGCAATACCAGCACTTAAAGTAACCGCGAAATTGACATTATTATCACTGAAGAGCAGGTTTGATACTTCAATTCTTACTCTTTCAGCTACTTCTACGATAGAGGATTTATCATCATAAATACCAATGAGAACAAATTCTTCGCCACCGTAACGAATACAATAATCATCAGGTCTAGTGTTTTGCATCATGACATTAGCCACTTGCTTCAAAACCCTATCACCCCAATCGTGCCCATATTTATCGTTGACATTTTTGAAAAAGTCTACATCCATAAATGTAACAGCTAGGAGACCTTTTCCAAGTCGATCATGCTTGCGTAAGATGGATGGTAATATCTCATTCAGGAATCTCTTGGTATAGAGATTGGTTAACCCATCCCGCACTGCGAGATTACTAAGTTGAGTCGCAAAATAATTAACTACAAAAATAGCAGCCACAACAAAAATAATAAAGCTGACAAACAAGATGCCAGAGGCCTTGGTAACAACCCAAAATATATCGCTTTGCATATCATCAACATAAACCCCCGTTCCTAGAATCCAATCCCAGGGCGCAAAATACGCCACATACGAAATTTTGGGGTAATCTTTTTGGGTTCCTGGCTTTGGCCAATGATAGGTAACCCAGCCACCACCTTGTTTAGCCTCTTCTACAAACTCACGAAACAGGTATTTTCCATTAACATCAACCACATCAATGAAATTAACTCCCACTTTTTCCGGTGTATAAGGCTGCATGACTAGCTCAGCTCCACCATTATTTATCCAGAAGTAGCCATTATTTCCATAAGTGGCGCCAGCCAGTGCATTCATTGCATGCCTTTGAGCATCAGACGAGGTAATCTCCCCAGACAGACTCAACTGATAAAAATAACGAATAACCCCCATTCCGGAGTTTGATAAGTATCTTGTTTGAGTCTTCTTTTCATCCTCAAGACTATTAGTGAAAGACAGGTAGAAAAATATCAAAAAGGCACAGATTCCTGCCGATATTATCAGGGAAAAGCCAATCAACTGATTATGAACTGGCAATCTACTTGATTTAGTTAATACATCTTTCATCTTAATCGCCTAACTATTTAATATTGAGACCCTACAGGGTTGGCTTACCTTGCAAGCGTGCTCTACCTTCCAAAATTGCTATGTACCGATGCGGCCGAAAACACTAGGGCTGTTGATCCGCATGGTGGATTAACCACTCTCAGCGCCTAACTTTGAACAGCGGTCCTTCCGTTCCAGCCCAGTCACAACAGCGCTTCAAACAACGTAGGCATCAATATTGGGAGCTGAATACCGGTCAACGTAGCGCGCTGATTAACAGGTAACCAAACAGCCGTTGTAATCTTAACTTTCGACTCACCACGTCAAGCATATTCAATAGTTTTGACCAGAGAGAGTAACCACTGCTGGAACGCTAGCACTCGAGCATTATCCAGCCCTGCGGGCGTCGTTTGCAAAAAGTAACTGGCGGGAGAGCGGATAGCTTGATCATAAGCTATCACCAACCGGCCGCTGTCCAACTGATCTGCAATCAACGCTCGACGACCCAGTGCAATGCCATGTCCGGCTTCCGCCGCCTGCAGCGCAAGGTCTGCTCGATTAAAATAGAGTTGGCCTTGGATCGGATCGGGATTGACGCCAGCCTGAGCCAGCCAGTGCAGCCACTCCTCATCCTGACCCGCGCCTAGCCAAGGAGCGCTATCATGCAACAGTGGGTAGCCGAGTAGGCTCTGAGCCTTTGCCAGAGGCTTGCCATCGGTCAACAGCTCAGGACTGCAGACCGGTATCAGCCATTCAGACAGAAAGGGCGAGGGGTCAGCTGAGCTGGCTACTCGATAATCAATAGCCAAGTCGTAACTGGCATCCGCGAGCCCCTGCAATTGATCGCGGGCATCGATATGCAGGTCAATATCGGGAAACGTACGGTAAAACTCGCCCAGGCGTGGCACCAGCCACTGCAAACAAAACGAAGGGATCACCACCAACCGCACACGGCCTCGCAACTGGGATGAGGCCAGTAGAGCCAACGTTTCGTGGATAGCGCCATAACCCAGGCTAACAGCTTGCGCCAAACGTTTGCCCTGCTCGGTTAAACGCAGCTGCCGCGTGGTGCGTTGAAACAGTCGGTAGCCCAAGCGTGACTCCAACTGTTTAACCTGCTGGCTAACGGCGCCAGGCGTCACGTTTAGCACTTCGGCAGCACGGGTGAAACTCAACTGCTCAGCCACCGCATGGAAGTATCGTAGACCAGACCAGATCGCAGCATTAATCATTATTGTTAAGTTTTCCTAAAAAGTAGTATAGCAATAATCGATTTTAAACCCATAGATTCTATAGCAGGATAATAGGTAACAACTACCAGAGACAGCCGGTGATAATGACAACAGATACCACGATCGATACACAACTGCAGCAGCAGCTACAAACAAGCCAACCGCTGCTGTGGCTCAACCCTGGCCTGGGTAATAATGCAGAAGCCACGCAAAACTCAGCTTGCGTCCAGATGCTTGATGCCGAGCGACGCCTGCAGCGCTTTGCGCCGTTGCTAGCACAGCTGTTTCCAGAATTGGCGAGCAGCGGCGGTCAGATAGAATCATCATTGCAACCGATACCGGCAATGGCTCGGGTGCTACTGGGCCAGTGCGCTAGCGCTGATCGCGTATTAATCAAATGTGACCATGCGTTGCCGGTAGCCGGCTCCGTCAAAGCGCGCGGGGGCATCTACGAGGTGCTGTACTTCGCCGAGCAACTGGCGCTTCAGGCAAGGCTACTGCCCCGCCCGCAAAGACCCGAATCTGACCCCGTTTGTGATAGCGACTATCAATGCCTGGCCGATAGTAAAGCCCAGGGGCTGTTCAGCCGTTATCGCATCGCCGTTGGCAGCACCGGCAACCTGGGACTGAGCATCGGTATCATGGCCGCACGGCTGGGATTCCAGGTCAGCGTTCATATGTCACGTGATGCCAAGGCATGGAAGAAAAAGCGCTTGCGCGATGCGGGTGTTGAGGTGATTGAACATCAGGGAGATTATGCCGCCGCAGTGGCCGAGGGACGGCAGCAAAGCCTGGCAGATCCCTACGGTTATTTTGTCGATGATGAAAACTCAGAGCAGCTTTTTTATGGTTACAGCGTGGCGGCGCTCAGACTACAACAACAACTGCATCAAGCCAATATTCCGGTAGATCACGACCACCCGTTGTTCGTTTATCTGCCCTGCGGCGTCGGTGGCGCACCAGGAGGTATCAGCTACGGACTGAAACAAATATTTGGCAACAACGTGCACTGTTTTTTTGCTGAACCGCTACAAGCCCCGTGCATGCTATACGCACTGGCGTCCAGCCGTATCGCGCCAGTCAGTGAGTTGGGTATGAGTCTGGCCACTGAAGCCGATGGCTTAGCCGTTGGCTGCGCATCGGCGCTGGTGGTCGAGAAGATGAAAAACCGCCTATCCGGTGTCTTCACCGTCAGCGATGACGACCTTTTCCGTTGGCTATATCAGTTGCACCAGCATGAAGCGATCGATATTGAGCCATCGGCTAGTGCGGGATTTGGGGGCCTTAGCTGGCTCGTCCAGAGCGATACTGGCCGTGCTTACTTGCAACAACACGGCTTGGAGAGAGTAATGGATAAAGCCCATCATATTGTCTGGAGCACCGGTGGGAGTCTGGTACCCACGACAGAACAGACCACCTTTATCGAACGCGGTCGACAACTGCTTGATGAATGCCCCTAGCAGCCCTTGGGTGAGGAATCGAGATGGTAGTGGAAACTGGCTGATCTATTTAGGTGCGGTGGCTCTGCTATCGCTGACACCTGGGCCTAACGGCTGACTAGCGCTGAGCCATGGCGCCCGCTTTGGTGCGAGCCAGCGTTGAGCATCAGTTCCGAATGATTAAATGCCCGTGCGGATTACCAAGACTCGCTACCGTGGTCTGAAGAAGACTGATGGCAAGCTGGCGATGTTATTTACCCTGGCTAACATTATTCACGTGGATCAAATGCTGCGGGCGTAGGATAGGTCCGTATGCATGTTGGTAATCAGCATGCATACGGGGAAAAATGATTAAAAAAACGGTCAATTACGCCGCTATCGCGGCATAATCCGTAAGATGCCCCATTAAGCGGGACTTAATCATAAGCTCCCCAGGACCAAAGACAGTGCATGTTTCAACCGACGATCAAGTTTGGTAGAAACAGTGCAATTTGCGGAAAGGCAGTTATCAAAGCTAGTACGATCAAGGCCAGTCCAATCATGGGTAACGCCGCGAGTGAGACGCCCTCTATCGGACGCTTCGTGACCGATGCGACAATGAACAGACACAGGCCTACAGGCGGAGTAGCAAAGCCAATCAAGACATTGAACACGACCATTAAACCAAGATGAACTGGATCCATTTCTAAGGTTTGGCCGATGCCCATTATCGCCGGAACAGTGAGAATCAGGACACCGATGGTGTCTAGAAACATACCGAGTATCAGTAGAATCAGGTTGACGATCAGCAAGATTACAATCTTGTTATCGCTGATATTCGACAGGATGCTAACAACCGTCTGTGGGATCTTTTCTATGGAAAAAATAAAAACGGCGATGTTAGCCATAGCGATCAGTAAGTAGATCGAGGCAGTGACAACCGCCGTGGCGATCATTGCACGACGCAAATGGGCCCAACTAAGTGCCCGATAATACAGGCCGGCAACTAAAAAAGCGTAGAATGCCGCCACGGCGGCCGCTTCTGTTGCAGTGAACACACCACCACGTATGCCGCCGACAATGATCACCGGCAGCAAGATAACAGGCCAAGTATTCATCAATCCACGCACTATCTGGGAAAAGGGCATTGCTGGCATAGCTGGATACCCTTTGCGTCTAGCCATGTAGAGGGCATATATCGATAGCAACAGGGCTAACAAGACACCCGGTACCAGTCCGGCGACCAGCAGGCGCGTGATCGAAGTGCCACTTAGCGCACCATAGATGATCATGGCGATGCTCGGTGGAACGAGCGGAGCCATTAATGAACTGACGGCTACCAAAGCCGCCGAGTAATCGGGATCGTATCCTTGGCGTTGCATGTCTGGTACCAGTACGGTACCTAAGGCCGCTGCGTCTGCCGCAGCTGAGCCACTTACGCCACCAAATAGGAAACTACCCCAAATCGCCGTCAATGACATACCACCTCGTACACGTCCGACAATGCTGTTGGCGAAATCGAGTAACCTTCGGGTGAGACCGCCGACATCCATGATGTTACCGGCCAAAACAAATAACGGGATTGCTAGCAAAATGAATTGATCGAGGCCAGCCATCATGCGCTGCGGTAAAACCAGCAAGGCGCTGGTCTGATCTGTACCGATGAAATAAATGAGTGCGCTGATACCCAGCACAAAAACAATTGGGATACCCATGAGTAGGGTTGTAATAAAAGCGCCACCTAACCAAATCATTTTGCTAACTCCTTTTCTTCTATACCCGCTTCAGCCAACAGGTCATGGAAATAATCGGTAAGGACTACATGGATACAAAGCTGCAAAGCGCCGACGCTGATCGCAATATGTATCCAGAACATTGAAAACTCAAGGGCAATAGCTTCTTCATATCTTGTGCGCCAAGCAAATTCAGCACCGTACCAGCTAACGGTCAGCAGGAACCCAATGATTAATAAGCGTGAAAGTAATTTGACAACGCGCGACAGCTTCGATGGTAACCGCTCTACCAGAGTGCTCATGCCAAGTAACTCACCACGGGAATAGGTAAAACCTGCCATCAAAAACACTACCCAAATCATCAGATAACGCATCAATTCTTCCGACCAAAACAGCGAATCGTGCAAAACGTAGCGATAGAAAACTTGTACTACAGCAATGCAGGCAACGGTTGCGATCCCTATTATTCCAATGTTTTCGATAAAGTTAATATAAGATAAAGCGATCCATTTCAGGCGCTGCGAAGAGTTAGCCATTACGATACCTTCACGAAAAACTGTTACTAAAAGTTACGGGATTTCCGGACTTCCCCGGTAATCCCGCTATGGTTATTTCCCGTGGCTCTGCATTTGAAGTTTACGGGCGGCTTTAACGAAGTCGACGACCAAGGGACTACGTGCGGCATATTTCTCAATCACTGGAACAAAAACCGCCTTGAGGTTCTCGGCCAGGGCCACGCTAGGTTTTTCGATGTGCATGCCATGCTCTTTCTCGAGACTAACTACCAATTGCTGGTCAAGGGCGGCCACGGCCATCACCTGCGGTTCCACAATTTCATTTGCCGCACGGCGGATAGCGTCTTGCTGATCCTTGTCAAGCGCGTCGAAACGCTCCTTGTTGATCAGCATAAAAGATGGCCAGAAATAGTGACCAGTCAGCGTTAACTGTTTGGCGATCTCGTAATATTTCTCGCTGTTGATCGAGGTCAGGTTGATTTCCACGGCATCCAGTACGCCCGTCTCCAATGCAGAGTAAACTTCGCCATAGGCCATCGGTGTTGGATTGACGCCGGCAGCGCGCCAGGTGTCTAGCAGTAAACGCACAGGTGGCACACGGGTTTTCAGGCCCTTGAAGTCATCCATGGTCTGAATCTGCTTGTTCAAGCTTAGAAAGTGGCGTTGACCGCCGTCATACAGACCAAGTGCAACAATGCCGAACCTGTCCAACTCATCCATGATCGCACGAGCCTCGCTGGAAGTAGCCATGGTTGCAAAGTCCTGGTAATTGTCGATCAGCCCGGGCAGTTGAAAGGCATCGACTGAAGGTGACTTGGAAGCCAGAGCAGAAGCCGAGTTCACGGTCATATCAACGGTACCGAAATTCACACCATCCATCAGTTCTTTGACACCACCAAGTTGCCGATTGGGATAGATGTCAATCTTGACGCTTCCGTCCGAGAGGCGCTCTACAGCCTCCTTAAAGCGCACGGCGGTATCATGATTCGGGTGAGTTTCGAAGACGGCATGACCGAGTCGCAAGGTCACCACATCGGTGGCCTGAGCCGCATACGAAGAAAAAGCGAGAACGCAGGCCATTGCAGGGCCCAGTAATGTCTTGGCAAACATATATATTCCTCTTGTTTAACTTGGATTTGTTATTAGCTGTGGTTTTGAGGCTATTGTTCTGGTCGAGCACTTGTTGCATATGCACTAGTGGGTAGGCGTATCCTCATTTAGTGGTAGCTTTCACTACTGGGTTGAATTGGGTGGCAAATTACGGAAACTCAACCCTGTCAGGAGGTTGGAGTAAAACACTTCCAGAAATATTTTCGACTGGGTTGTTCCTGATATGTCTGAACCTGATTAGAAGCGGCGCCAAGCAACCCCGAAGCCGTCCGCCCACGGCGTCGAAGACAGGTTTCCAGCTTCGCTATCGTGTCTGCTAATGACCGCACCGTGAAGAGCACCGATATTGACTTCTGGTGCACGCAGTCCGGCCTGCCCGATGCGTCGGCGTAGTCGGCGCACTGCTCAAGATCACTGGGTTCTCCTACTTGGTATGTCATCAATTCAGCACTCTCCTGCAGGCTCTGCGGCTTGCTGCTGGAGCCGTTCGGTAACCCTGTTGTAGATATTGCTATTAAGGTACTCGCTCAATTCCGCGGCGGCGGCCTGCAGTTCCCAGAGTATTTTTTTGGGCGGAGGTGATGGAATATTGGCACTCGAACCGACGATGCCGAGTGTACCGACAATACGATCCTGCTCGCGAAAGACCGGACAGCATAGGACATTAATGCCCAGAGCCACCTCGCCATCGGCATCATCCCACAGACGTTCCCGGATTAGCTCTAGACGATGAGCCAAGTGCAGGGGGGACGTCATGGTTTTTTCGGTCAAGGCTGGCATCTTGCGTCGCATCACCAGCTGCTGGCTAGCAGGGTCGGTAAAGGCCAATACGGTACGACCTTGGGCAGAGCAATACGGCTGTAGCCGGTTGCCTGGTTTGACCGAAACGCAGACGTTGGCCAAGGATTCAGCGGTGGAGACCACTAGAGCAGTATCGTGAGTTGCCACCGATAGTAACGCTGTCTGGCCGGTAGCATCGCGAATCCGGGTCAGGTACGGTTCAGCTAAGGCGCGCAAGTCAAACTGTTCGTTGGCAGCCTCACCGTATTTTACAAGTCGCGCGCCCAACCGATACTTCTCGTTTTGCATATCCTGCTCTACAATTCCCAGGCGCCGCATCGACGTCAGGTATCGATAGACCCTTGGCTTGGGCGCGCTCAGAATGTTGGCGAGTTCGGTTACGCCCATCGATCGACGCGCGGCTGCGATTTCATCCAGCAAACGAAACACAACGGTTACCGATTCGAGCATAGCGGGCCCACTCGTAGTTCTTTCCGAACGCTCTTGCGTATGATCCGCCATAATGACCTCCGACTTCATATCCCCATCAACCGCGCAGCATTGGTTGAAACCATCTTTCGTATGTCGTCTTCACTGTAGCCAATATCCAGTACTGTCCCAATCACGCTGCGAAAGCCGTCAACGATATTGGGATTACCCTGTTGACCGAGATCCGATCCGAGGATGGTCAGATCGACCGTGCCGGCTTCGATGACCTGCTGCAAGAACTCGGCATCATAGAATTTGAATTTTGAACCGGGTACCCACATACACATCGAATGCTCCATATAGACACCCTCGCTGGCCAGCTGTCTCATGTCGTCCAAGCTTGCATCGACCACATAGGTTGGATGGTTGACCAGCAGGCGCTTAACCCCGCGTTTTCGAGCTTCCTCGAACAGCGGCCAGATCTCCCTGATATTGAGGTGTCCTGCTGACAGTACAACGTCTTCGGCTGCGATCAGGTCAAGAATCGCCCTGACCTCTTCGCGCAATTTGCCGTCGTCATCGAGCACTGTAAGTGGAATCGGCTGTAGCATACGCTGCGTGGTCTGTGGAAACTTCTCAACGAACTTGGCGTCCTCATGATGGTGGGCTATGTGGTTCGCAGAGGAGAAGGTAGGCATCCAGACCAGATTGGCCCCCAGTTTCAGCCCATGCTCGACGGCGTGCACATTGAGACCACCGACGGAGTTGTTCAACGGCACACCGGACAGCATCTGCACATCCAGCTCAGCGAAGTGCTTGTTAAGCAGGTGGGTAATAGGGGTGCAGGAATAGTAGTGATCCTTAAGCAGAACCGCCTTGAGGCCGGCCTCCGATGCTTCCTGCATGGCTTCAATATGGTCACAGTAACGAGGCATTACAGACGGGCCGCTGTGGCAGTGCAAATCGATTGCCCCCTGAAGCAGCGACTCGATTTGGGCGGCCCGATTATCGTAAGGCAGAGAGACAGTCGTCATGATGTCACCTTGTTGTTTTATATAGTTTCAGTAGTTTGCGCGAAATTGCTGAACCTGCTGGGTCCAGGTCGTGCGCAGTGCTGCCTGGTCAGAGCCTAAGATGAAGAAGGTTGCACCCTCGCGGGCGTATCGCTCCACTTCATCAAGGCTAGAAACAAAGAGACCTGAGGCTTTTCCCGCGTCGCGGGCGGCGCGTAGGCTGTGAATAACGGCTAGCTCGACCTCAGGATGCCCCAGATCGAAGGTACGGAAAGAAACTGCCAGGTCAGCGCGACCGACAAAAAGACAGTCGACACCCTCTACGGTGGCGATCTCGTCGACCCGCTCTATGGCTTCGGCGTCTTCAATCTGGCAAATCACGCTTATCCGCTCATCGTGCAGGCTGATGTGCTCAGTCATACTCAACCGACCATATTCTCCAGCGCGAGGAGAATTGGAGAAACCGCGGTTACCGCTGCGGTAACGAGTACTGGCGATAATTCCAGAGGCCTGTTCGGCACTCACGACATGAGGCACCACCAAGCCATCAGCACCGAGGTCAAGTGCTTGCAACACGCTGGCCTTCGTGGCATCTGCAATCCGCACCAAACTGCAGACATTCGCCGCGCGGCAGGCAAGCAGACTGATATCCATCCGAGTGGCATCGAACGCAGCATGCTCGGCATCCAGCACGACCGCATCAAACCCTGCGATACCGGCAATCTCGACTGCGCTGTGATGAGGCGTCTTGATAAAGCTGCTAAGGAGCCGCTCACCAGTAACCAGACGTTGACGAAAACCCACAACATCCATTTTCAAACGTCCCGTTCGGAAAACTCGGCGGCCTGATACTCGACAAGATGTCGGTAGTCTTCACGTAGCGGCGCGAACACGTCAAGATTGAGTACCACCTCATCGCCAATGGGCTCGGCATAGTGCATGGCATGAGGCGGTATGCGGATCATACTTCCGGGCCCACCTTCAACGTATTCATCACCTATATGAAAACGTACCCTCCCCTGAACGATGAGCACTAGCTGTTCGAAAGGATGACTGTGTGGATTGACATCCATTCCCGGACTCAGCCAATTCATGACACAAAGGCTGTCATTACCACGAAAGCCAACGCGCTCTACACCTTTACGGACAATTTCGCGATCCAAATCATTCCAGTTGTGAAGCAATTTTTCCGGATGCATGGCAAAGATCCTTATTAGTTATTAGGGAGTTCAATCGATCCTATTATTTCTTTGAGAAGAACTCTGTTTCTCTGACAGACACAATCTATCAATAATAAAAAAAATAATCAAGGATCCAACTCTTATCCCCTTCACATTTTCCAGCTTGATAAAGGCCAAACCCGAGAATCCGCATGTAGCGAATAGAAGAACAATGCCTCCCTGATCGACGGCCCACCAGCAGCAATTAGGAGCTAGGGTAATGGCGAATAAGCCTTCGCCATGAGGCAGTCTGATCTGGCAACAGTTTTCCGGACACACAGTCGCAGATAAGATCACCTGCCAATGAGCACAATCTCAACCAAGTCGGATACCGGCGCCATGGTGATGAGGGTTTTATCTTCGCCGACAGCGACTATCGCCAGTATCAGAGACAAAGTTGAGCATCAGTTCCGAATGATTAAATGCCAGTTAGGATTTACCAAGACTCGCTACTGCGGTCTGAAGAAGAATAATGGCAAGCTGGCGATGTTATTTACCCTGGCTAACATTGTTCGCGTGGATCAGATGCTGCGGGCGTAGGATAGGTCCGTCTGCATGCTGTAAATCAGCATACTGGCGGGTACAAATGATTAAAAAACGGTCAATTACGCCGCTATCGCGGCATAATCCATAAGATGACCCATTAAGCGGGACTTAATCGTAAGTTTTCCTAGGCACCGTGCCTGGCAAACACCAAAAAGGCCCCGAAGGGCCTTGAAGAAGGATTAAAACTCAATTTCTCCGGTCACCAGATCAACCATTTCTTTGGGTTGTGACGGTGTCGACGGCTTCGGCATCAGCGCATCACGAATCAGGGTTTCGATCTCTTCGGCTACCTCGGGGTTGTCTTTGAGGTAACTGGCTGAGTTGGCTTTGCCCTGGCCGATTTTATTGCCTTTATAGGCGTACCAGGCACCGGCTTTATCGACCAAGCCCTGCTTGACGCCGAGATCGATCAACTCGCCCATTTTGTAGATCCCCTGGCCGTACAAAATCTGGAATTCGGCTTGTTTAAAGGGCGGCGACACTTTGTTTTTAACGATCTTGACCCGGGTTTCGTTGCCGATCACCTCGTCCTTGTCTTTCACCGCACCGGTGCGACGAATATCCAAACGCACAGAAGAGTAGAATTTCAAGGAGTTGCCTCCAGAGGTGGTCTCGGGTGAACCGAACATCACTCCGATCTTCATGCGTATCTGATTAATAAAGATCAGCAAACAGTTGGCATTCTTGACGTTACCGGTAATCTTACGGAGCGCCTGGGACATCAGCCGGGCTTGTAACCCCACATGGGTATCGCCCATCTCGCCTTCAATCTCGGCTTTAGGGACCAACGCAGCCACGGAGTCGATAACCACTACATCAACGGTATTCGAACGCACCAGCATGTCGCAGATCTCCAGCGCCTGCTCGCCGGTATCGGGCTGGGAAACCAGCAGATCATTGATATTGACCCCCAACTTCTCGGCATAGATGGGGTCAAGGGCGTGTTCGGCATCGATGAAGGCGCAGGTCTTGCCGGTCTTTTGCGCTTCGGCAATCACCTGTAGCGTCAGGGTGGTCTTACCGGACGACTCGGGGCCGTAGATCTCACAGATACGCCCATAGGGTAGACCGCCGATACCCAGGGCGATATCCAGCCCTAGCGATCCGGTGGACACGGCGGGCATCGCTTCACGCGGCTTGTCACCCATGCGCATGACCGCACCTTTGCCGAACTGGCGTTCGATCTGCGCTAGCGCGGCGGACAGCGCCTTCTTTTTGTTGTCATCCATTGCGATACCCTTAGACTCTGACTGATTAGGCTTTCCAGAACGGGCCGATCTGTATGACGCATACCGACCCACACCAAACAACTGTATATCTGAACAGTATTATTTCATAACTTTTGTTAAACGCAACCCAGGATTGCTATTTATCGCTCTAGCAGCGCCAGCAACCCTGAGATCGCCTTTTCAACCGCTTGATCTCTAATAGATTGACGATCCCCACTGAAATCAAACAACGTACTCTGGCTGACCCCATCAGCGCGCGCCCAGGCGATCCATACAGTACCCACCGGTTTCTCCTCGCTGCCGCCACCTGGCCCGGCAATACCGCTAATCGCCACACTCAGCTGCGCCTGACTGTTAGCCAACGCGCCCTGCGCCATCGCTTCCACACAGGCCCGACTGACCGCACCCTGCTGCTCGAGCAATGCGGCGCTAACTCCCAACAACCGCTGCTTCATGGCATTGGAGTAGGTCACAAACCCGCCTTCCAACCAGGCCGAGCTGCCGGCCAGCTCCGTTAGCCGCCAAGCCACCCCGCCCCCGGTACAGGACTCGGCAGTGACCAGCGTCCAATGGCGCCGCAGTAACGCCGTCGCTAACTGCTGTATCAATGTCTGCATCCAGCCTCCATGGAAATTGAAAGTACGGTTTAGAAATATGCCACAACATGCCGTAGAATACTCTGCTTTGCAGGGTAGCAGATCGGCGTGCTCGCACCTCACAACCTAGAACCTAGAACCTCACAACTTAGCAGATGGCATTGACTCCCGCATGAGTAAAACCCTAGCCAAAAACAGCTCTCACACACCGATGATGACCCAGTACTTTGGCATCAAAGCCGAGCACCCCAGCGAGCTGGTATTCTACCGCATGGGCGATTTTTACGAGCTGTTTTACGACGATGCCCGCCAAGCAGCCCAACTCCTCGACATCTCGCTGACCAGTCGTGGCCACTCGGGTGGCGAGCCCATTCCGATGGCAGGTATCCCCTACCATGCGGCCGAAAATTATATCGCCAAGATCGTCCGCGCCGGAAAATCGGTCGCCATTGTCGAACAGTTCGGCGATCCTGCGACCAGCAAAGGCCCGGTAGAACGCCGAGTGGCACGGGTGGTCACCCCCGGCACCCTGACCGACGAGGCACTACTGGATGCCTCTCGTGACAATCTATTGGTCGCGATCACTCGCGATCAACGCACTTTTGGTATTGCCAGCCTGGATATCAGCGCGGGCCGGTTCCTGGTGATGGAAGTGGAGGGTGACACGGCACTGCTCAGTGAGCTGGCCCGCCTGCAACCCGCCGAGCTGCTGTTTAATGAAGAGGATGGCCTCGACGAGCTGCTGAACCGCTGTAAAGGCTTGCGCCGCCAGCCGCCCTGGAATTTCGAGTTTGACAGCGCTCATCGGCTATTGACACAGCAGTTTCAAACCCGAGACCTGAGCGGCTTCGGCTGTGAAACCCTGGCTACCGCCTTACGCGCTGCGGGCTGTCTGCTGCAGTACGCCCGCGAGACGCAACGTACCGCCCTGCCGCATATTCGCAGCATCAGCGCCGAACGTCAGGGCAGCAGCGTCATTCTCGATGCCGCCACCCGCCGCAACCTAGAACTGGATGCCAACCTGATGGGCGGCACCGACAACACCCTGATCTCGGTACTCGACCGCACCTCCACACCGATGGGCGGCCGTTTGCTGCGCCGCTGGCTACATCGGCCACTGCGCGATCTGGATCAGATCAAGCAACGTCAACTCTGCATCAGCCACTTGCTTGAGGATATCCGTTTTGAGGGCCTGCAACCGGTGCTGAAACAGATCGGTGATGTCGAACGTATTCTGGCCCGCATCGCCCTGCGTTCGGCCCGGCCTCGCGACCTAGAACGCCTCAAAACCGCGCTGGCCTCGCTGCCGGTATTACAACAGTTGCTCGTCCCACTGCAGGCCCCGCTGGCGCAGCAGCTAGGCGCGGCCATTAGTGAGTTTCCCGAGCTTGAACAACTACTGTCCAGCGCGATCATCGACAATCCGCCGGTAATTATCCGCGACGGCGGGGTGATCGCCGAAGGCTATGACACGGAACTCGATGAGCTGCGCTCGCTGAGTGAAAATGCTGGCGGCTACCTGCTAGAGCTGGAGCTGCGCGAAAAAGCCCGCACCGGTATCGCCACCCTCAAGGTCGGCTACAACCGGGTACACGGTTATTACATCGAGATAAGCCGGGCACAATCGGCTCAAGCACCGGCCGAGTATATCCGCAGACAGACCCTCAAAAATGCCGAGCGTTTTATCACCCCAGAACTGAAAGAGTTCGAAGATAAGGCGCTGAGCAGTAAGAGCCGCGCCCTGAGTCGAGAAAAGCTGCTCTACGAAGCACTGCTGGAATCGGTCGCCGAACAACTGGCTCCCTTACAGGACAGCGCCGCGGCACTGGCGCAACTGGACGTCCTTAACAACCTGGCGGCCCGCGCCGACCGCCTCAACTACTGCGCACCGACGCTCTCGGAAGTGCCCGGCATCCAGATTCAAGAGGGCCGCCACCCGGTCGTCGAACGGGTCTCGGAGAGCCCCTTTGTCGGCAACGATCTACTTCTGGATACCGAGCGCCGCATGCTGGTGATTACCGGTCCCAACATGGGCGGTAAATCGACCTTTATGCGCCAGGCAGCCCTGATTGTACTGATGGCACACATCGGCAGTTATGTACCCGCAACCCAGGCCCATATTGGTTTGGTGGATCAGATTTTTACCCGCATGGGTTCCTCTGACGATCTTGCCGGGGGTCGATCTACCTTTATGGTGGAGATGACCGAAACCGCCAACATTCTGCACAACGCCACCCCCCATAGCCTGGTGTTGATGGATGAGGTCGGTCGCGGTACCAGCACCTTCGATGGTCTGTCGCTCGCCTGGTCCTGCGCCCGTCATCTGGCCTCCCAGACACGTGCGTTCACCCTGTTTGCCACCCATTACTTCGAGCTCACCAGCCTGCCTGAAACCGAACAGGGGGTTGCTAACATCCACCTAACGGCGACCGAGCATAACGATCATATTATCTTCCTTCACAGTGTCCACGACGGTCCCGCCAGCCAGAGTTACGGCCTGCAGGTAGCCAAGCTGGCTGGGGTTCCTCTAGTGGTGATCGATGAGGCCAAGCACAAGCTCAGACAACTGGAATCGACCTCGATCCGGGAAGGTCTAACTCCGCTGCAGGCCGACCTGTTCAGCACCCCCGAACCTGCGGTGGTCGAGCCAAAACTCCCAGACATAATCGCCCCGCACCCGCTGGAAAGCGCGCTTCAGGCGATCGATCCGGATAGCTTAACTCCTCGTCAGGCACTGGAGCAGCTCTACCTACTCAAACAAAGTCTGCAATAACACCTATACTGGGGCTCAGCAGCCTGTCGGACTTGACCGGTCGTAGCGAGGGGAAGACCGATTTGAGACAGTTTTTGGACTCTTTTGAGGCGAATAGTGGTTCTATTTAACGAAAAAGAGCACAAAAAATGGCCAAAGTCGGCTTTCCTGCAGTAGATCAGCGTTAAGTCCGACAGACTGCTAGTCCCTATATTGGCGCTCCATGTGACGGGAGCGCCACTCGCGCGAGTATCGATTATGACTTTTGTAGTCACCGAAAACTGTATCAAATGTAAATACACCGACTGTGTCGAGGTCTGCCCGGTTGATTGCTTCTATGAAGGCCCCAATTTTTTGGTTATCCATCCGGACGAATGCATCGACTGCGCGCTATGCGAACCCGAGTGTCCGGCCGGCGCGATCTTCGATGAAGGTGACGTGCCGGCGAACCAGCTGGAATTTATTCAGCTCAATGCCGAACTGGCCGAGATTTGGCCCAATATCTCGGAGATGAAAGCCGCGCCCGCGGATGCCAAGGCGTGGGATGGCAAACCAGACAAAAAAAAGCTGCTGGAGCGCTAACTCCAACAGCACTGCAATGGCTGATCGCTGAAACGGGGCGGCCTATTCCAGCAGGTCGGCGCCAGTCAGGCCGTTATTCTCAACGATTTCACGCAAGTGTTTCAACGCCTCAACCTGAATTTGGCGAACCCGCTCACGGGTCAGACCGATTTCACGCCCCACCTCTTCCAGGGTACTAATCTCGTGCCCATGCAAGCCAAAACGGCGCATCAGTACCTCTTTATGCTTATCGGGCAGGGTCTCCAACCATTGATCCAAACGGCCGATCAGGTTGGTATTCTGCAGCCAGGTTTCAGGATCGGCAGCCTCATTATCGGTGAGGGTCTCGACCAGGTTTTTTTCTGAATCTTTACCGACGGGCACATCCATGGAGACCACACGTTCGTTAAGCCCCATCATCCGCTTGATATTCTCAACCGGCTTATCGAGCATCTCCGCGATCTCCTCGCAGGTGGGCTCATGATCGAGTTTCTGCGCCAGGACACGCGCCGCCCGTAGATAGACATTCAGCTCTTTGACGACATGAATCGGCAGTCGAATGGTACGCGTCTGATTCATAATGGCGCGTTCGACGGTCTGCCGGATCCACCAGGTGGCATAAGTGGAAAAACGAAAACCACGCTCGGGATCAAACTTCTCAACCGCCCGAATCAGACCCAGATTACCCTCTTCGATCAGGTCTAACAGGGTCAGACCGCGATGGATGTAGCGCCGTGAAATTTTAACGACCAGACGCAGATTGCTCTCGATCATGCGCTTACGAGAAGCCTCGCAGCCGCGTAACGCCTTACGCGAGAAGAACACCTCCTCCTCAGCGCTCAGCAACGGTGAGAAGCCGATCTCGTTGAGGTAAAGTTGGGTGGCATCCATATTTCTGGCCTTCACCAGATCCTTACGAACCTCGCCCCGCGCTCTATCCAGCAACTGTTCATCGGCATCCACGTCTGAATCCACGTCCAAATCCGCGTCCACATCCGCGTCTGAATCCATTTGATCCGGGTCATCGGTGATATCATCTATAGCCATCACAGTATCCGTAGTCTGCTTTTTTACGTGCCTGTTTGTTGCTCGCCTAGGCCGAACAACCGTCGTTTCGCGCATCTCCATGGTAACAGTCTCCCTGCAAATCAAACCTCTCCTGAGAGACCCGGGATCAGCTGACTGCTATCGTGGCGGAAGATAGCGGATAGGATCGACCGGCTTACCCTCCTTGCGAATCTCAAAATGTAGCATGATCTGATTAACACCGCTATTGCCTATCTCCGCAATTTTATCGCCAACATCAACCCTATCTTGCTCTTTTACCAACAATTTATCGTTATGTGCGTAAGCACTTAAATAGGTCTCGTCATGATTAATAATAACTAAATTACCATACCCTAATAAACCATTACCCGCATACACTACCACACCGGAGGCGGCCGAGAACACCGGCTCTCCTCTGCTGCCAGAGATGTTTAAACCATTACTCTCCTTGCCCTTAGCGCCAAAGCTCTGGATCACTCGACCGCTGGCCGGCCAACGCCACAGCAACGGGCCCGTCTTAGCAATGGCCTTAACAACAGGCTCAACAATAGGTTCAACAACGGGCTTAACGACAGGTTCAACAACGGGCTTAACAACAGACCCGGTCGGTTGGTTAGAGACCCTGGCGGCAGCCACAGGCGGCACTCGGGGTGTGCTGGGTGCCGCCGTAATTTGGGTCGCCTTGGCTTGTGTAGTGTGCGAGGTTGAGGTAACAGGTTTAACCGACTGAGGCGCAGCGATCTCGGTGATGCGCACTAGCTGGTTAGGGTAGATGCGGTAACTGGCGTCGATAGCATTGATCCGGGCCAGATCACGATAGTCTTTCCCGTAGCGCCAGGCGATCGAATACAGGGTATCGCCGGACTGGACCCGGTAATAGCCCGAGGGAGCTGAAGTGTTTACAGCGCGGCGCGACTCTGGTGCATTCAGCGAGTAATCACTGACCGGCGCCATATGCCCACCGCAACCCGACAGCAACAGACTGCCCAGCAGCGTGAGTGTGACTAACCGCATGCTATTACTTGCTATCCTTGGTCGCAAATCCACCGATCCTATGACGCCCAGACCCTGTTCGGTCCCGCTTGATACCCAGACAATGGGTGGTAAAGGTCAGCCTTTACTGCCGTTGCGCTCCAGCATATAGACCGCCAACCCTCCCAGCAACATCAGTAGCAACGCCCCCCAGAGCATGGCATCCTGTCCCGTCAGCGCCTGGTAGCTGAGCGGCAGGACATTATCCTGCAATAGAGGCACCGCATCGCCATGGCTGTTGATCCGATAATAGGTGGTGTACTTCCAGGGCCAGACTTTGTTGAGCGAACCCAGCATCACCCCAGTGAGTAACGTCAGGGTGAGATCGTGATAGTGACGGAACATCCAGGCCAACAGATGCGAGAAGCTCAGCAAGCCGAGCGCACAGCCGAGCATAAATAGCCCCAGAACCTGTAGATCAAAGTGTTTAATGGCGCCCATAATGGGGCCATACAGCCCCAGTAGCAGCAGAATAAAGCTCCCAGAGATCCCCGGTAAGATCATCGCACAGATGGCAATACAACCGGCGCCAAATACCATCAACGCGGTGGGCTCGACCGCTACCGGGGTCATTAGGGTAATGATGTAGGAAGCCAATAGCCCCACCCACAGGGCGATTATTGACGCTGCATTCCAACGTCTGATCTGCGTCATCATCCAGATCGATGAGCTGACAATCAGACCAAAAAAGAACGCCCACAACAGGGTGGGGTACTGCTCCAACAGATAGATAGCCAGATGTGCCACCGAGACCAGGCTCAGCAGCACTCCGGATAGCAACACCACCAAAAAGGTGCCGTTGATATGGGTCCAAAAAGCCCGCGGACCCTGGCGTCCCAACAGTAGCAGTGCCTGTGGCGTGATCCGCCGGATAGAATCCAGTAGCTCTTCATAGATACCGCTGATAAACGCGACCGTTCCACCTGAGACGCCAGGAATGGCATCGGCCGCGCCCATCGCCGTACCCTTAAAAAACAGTGCCAGCCAGTCACCCCTGGTGCGATTCATGGAGTACTCCTCAGCCGACCGAACCGCTGAGCATCGGCACGAACTTCACCGCCTCCAGCACCTGATGCTCATAGCCGGTGTCACTGGTGCGAATCACCAAACGTAACTCTTGCTGATCACCACCGACCGGAATAATCAGCCGCCCACCAACGGCCAACTGCGCATACAGCTCGGGGGGGATCTGCTCGGGAGCCGCCGCGCAGGTGATGGCATCAAACGGCCCTTTTTCAGGCCAGCCAAAACCGCCATCGGCATGTTTAAAATAGACATTGCGCAGTCCCAACTGACTCAGACGACTGCGGGCTTTTTGCTGCAACGGCCGAATCCGCTCGACACTGAACAGTTTGCCCACTAAACAGGCCAACACCGCGGACTGGTAGCCGGATCCGGTACCGATCTCCAACACCCGTTCGGGGCGGCCGCCATTGAGCAGCACTTCGGTCATCTTAGCGACGATATAGGGCTGAGAGAGGGTTTGGTTAAAGCCGATCGGCAGCGCCGTATCTTCATAGGCACGATGCGACAGCGCCTCATCGACAAACAGATGCCGCGGTAGCTCACGCATCACCTCCAGCACCCGTTGATCCTGGATACCCTGGTCGATCAGCCGTGCGATCAGCCGATCACGGGTGCGCCGAGAGGTCATGCCGATCCCCTGAATATCGAACTTATTCACTCCAACTCCTCAAGCCAACTGGCCAGATTGTCAAAACCCGAGTATTGGGTCATATCGGCCTGCAGGGGGGTAATCGACACATAACCCGCGGCGAGCGCATAAAAATCGGTACCCGGGCCGGCATCGGCGGCAGCACCCGCGGCGGAGATCCAAAATCGTTCCCGCCCTCGCGGATCAACCGACAACACCGGCTGATCTGCCAACTCGCGGTGGCCTAAACGGGTCACATGGATCCCTTTGATCTGCTCCAGTGGCAGATCGGGGACATTGATATTGAGCAGGGTACGCGGAGCCAAATTGAGACGCTGCAACTGCGGCACTAACTGACTGACCACCGCTGCCGCCGAGCTAAAATACTGCTGTCCCGACAACGACACTGCGATCGCAGGCCGACCCAGATAACGGCCCTCCATCGCCGCGGCTACGGTACCCGAGTAGAGCACATCATCACCCAGATTGGCGCCGCTGTTGATCCCCGCGATCACCATCTCTGGCGCAAATCCCAGTTTTCCGGAGATCCCCAGATGCACACAGTCGGTTGGGGTGCCGTTAACGCTGACAAAGCCGTTAGCCAGGGTCTGCAGCTCCAGCGGCCGATCGAGGGTCAAGGAGTTACTGGCACCACTGCGATCACGGTCCGGGGCCACCACCAGGATCTCGAACTGCTCAGCCAGACTCGTCGCCAGCACTCGCAAACCTGGCGCGTGCACGCCATCATCGTTGGAGATCAAGATTCGCATCTACGCCTGCGCCTCGGTATCTTCAGAAGATGCTGGTTCAGCGCCCTGCCCTGATGCCACCCGATAGTCACAAATCTCACGCAGCACACTAGTGGCGTAAGTGCCGGGCGGCAGTTCAAAACTGACCTCCAGCAGGTCCGGCGCTAGCAGCTGCCAGCTGAACTGTTGCGGTAAAAAGCGTACCGAGCGCCGCTCGCGCGCTTGCCCCAGACGCTCAAACCCCTGGCACCAGGACTCAAAGCCCTCCAGCATCGACTCTTCCAGCGCCAAGGCCTGATCCTCGACCAGCGCCCGACCCCGTCCCATCAGCGGTGCGGTAGGGTGCAATTCCAGGCGCTCGATGCCGGTCGCCAGCAGCACGGGATCGGTTTCATGGCTCAGGTTACTGGAACCGCGGATCACCGGCCGGTCGCCGGCCAGATAGGTATCGAAAAACCCTTGGCGAATACGCTCGGCCAATACCCGGTTAAACAGATAGGAGCGCGCCGCGGAGATCGCCATACTGCGCTTATGCCGGTCACGGATCTTAATCTCGCCCTTGAATAGCTTATCGGCCTGGATCAGGTTGCCCCCTCCATGACCAAAGCGCTGCTCGCCAAAATAGTTGGGCAGCCCCTGATCGCGAATCGCTTGCAGGCGCTGCTCTAGATCGCCGTGGCACCGCAGTTCACGCATCCGCAACACAAAGCGGTTACAGCGATGCCCGCCGCGCTTGAGCTTACGACTGTGACGCACGGTGCGCAGTACCGTCACGCTGTCGGGCAAGTCACTCAGGTCGGGATCGGGTCGACCCGGCAACCACAGACTGAACCACTGGGTGGTGATGGCGTGACGGTCCTTCAGACCGGCGTAGTTAACATCCAGCGGTTTGATACCCGCCAGCTCAGCTAACTGACGGGCGATCCACTGGGTGTTCTCACCGCGCTTGCGCAACAGCACGAACAGGTGCTCACCGCTACCCTCGGGCTCAAAGCCGAGCTGTTCATCCACCTGAAAGTCTTCCGGCTGTGAACGAATCACGCCACTGGCGGGAGGGATACCATGAAAACGAGGAAAATCAATATCGTACAGATTCAAGGGCTATTTCTCTTCGGGAAGCAGGAAGAAGGTCTCGCCACGCTTGACCATCCCCATCTCGCTGCGGGCACGCTCCTCCAGCGCCGAGGTGCCCTGTTTCAGGTCATCCACTTCGGCACGCAGGGCGTTGTTACGATCGATTAATAGCTGGTTCGCGGTTTGCTGCTCAGCGATGTTGTGCTGCAGCGACCAGACCGAGGGCAGATTGCCATCCCCGAACCAGAGTCGGTACTGCAATCCTAACAACAGCACACTGAGTATTGCCAGCAGCCACTTCATCACCCAGCCCTCGCTCTAATCTTCGACCTTGCCAGGCGGGTATAACGAGGGGGAGTCAGACTCCCCCTGCGTGGTTATGCCTGGCCTTTAATTTCGGAGCGGCCGTTGTAAGGCGCCTTGCCCTGCAACTCCCCTTCGATACGCAGCAGGCGGTTGTACTTGGACACCCGGTCAGAACGGCATAGCGAGCCGGTCTTGATCTGGCCCGCTTTAGTCGCCACCGCCAGGTCGGCAATGGTGGTGTCTTCGGTCTCACCGGAGCGGTGGGAGATCACCGCGGTAAAGCCGGCATCCTGCGCCATCTTGATCGCATCCAGGGTTTCACTCAGCGTGCCGATCTGGTTGAACTTGATCAGGATCGAGTTACCGATCTGTTGCTCTATACCACGCGACAGGATCTTGGTGTTGGTCACAAACAGGTCATCACCGACCAGCTGCACCTTATCGCCGATCTTGCGGGTCAGAGTCGCCCAGCCGTCCCAGTCACTCTCATCCATGCCATCTTCAACAGAGATTATCGGGTACTTGCGGGTCAGATCGGCCAGGTATTCGGCAAAGCCTTCAGAGTCGAATTTCTTGCCTTCGCCAGCCAGATCATACTGACCATTTTTATAAAATTCAGAGGCTGCACAGTCCAGCGCCAGAGTGATATCTTCACCCAGCTTGTAGCCAGCGTTGTCGATCGCCTCCTGGATCACCACCAGCGCCTCTTCGTTAGACGCCAGATTCGGGGCAAATCCCCCCTCATCGCCCACGGCGGTGTTCAGACCGCGTGCCGAGAGCACCTTCTTCAGGCTGTGGAAAATCTCGGCGCCCATGCGCAGTGCTTCGGCAAAGGTCGGTGCGGAGACCGGCTGCACCATAAACTCCTGGATATCGACGTTATTGTCGGCGTGTTCACCACCGTTGATGATGTTCATCATCGGTACCGGCATCGAGTAGTCACCCGGATTGCCGTTCAGTTCGGCAATATGCGCGTATAGCGGCATGCCCTTCGCCACGGCAGCGGCTTTGGCTGCTGCCAGGGACACGGCCAGGATCGCATTGGCGCCCAGATTGCCCTTATTCTCGGTACCATCCAGGTCGATCATCAGCTGGTCGAGTTCACGCTGCGCGCAGGCATCTTTACCCAACAGCGCGCTACGGATAGGACCATTGATGGCCGCTACCGCCTTCAATACGCCCTTGCCGAGGTAACGGGAGGCGTCGCCATCGCGCAACTCTAACGCTTCACGTGAACCGGTTGAGGCGCCGGAAGGGGCGCAAGCGGTACCGAAGGCGCCCGAAGCCAGAGTAACATCCGCTTCAACAGTCGGGTTGCCGCGAGAGTCCAGCACTTCACGTGCCTTGATATCCGTAATCACTGTCATGTTGCCGTTTACTCCGTTTTAAAGCCTGATAATAGTAAATTCTTGGTCGTAACCGAGCCGGTTACTTGCCGCCGTGGGCTAAAGCCGCTTTGACAAAACCGCAAAACAGGCCGTGGCCGTCGCGCGGTGTCGAGGTAAATTCGGGATGAAACTGGCACGCCACAAACCAGGGGTGATCGGGCACTTCAATCACCTCAACCAGGGTGCCATCAATCGAATGCCCGGCGATCCGCAGACCCGCCTGTTGCAGCTGGGTGACGTAATTATTGTTGACCTCGTAGCGATGGCGATGACGCTCAAGCACCACCTCTTTGCCGTAGCAGAGCGCAGCCGTGGAGTCGGTCTCCAGGCGACATTGCTGAGCCCCTAGACGCATGGTGCCGCCTAGATCCGCATCTTTAGAGCGGGTTTCGATATCGCCCGAGGCGGTGGTCCATTCGGTAATCAAACCTACCACCGGATGTGCGGTGCTGGGGTTAAATTCGGTGCTATTGGCGCCCTCTAGACCGGCAATATTGCGAGCGAATTCGATCACCGCCACCTGCATCCCCAGACAGATGCCCAGATAGGGGATCTTATGTTCCCGGGCAAAGCGCACGGTTTCGATCTTGCCTTCGACACCACGCTCGCCAAAACCGCCGGGCACCAGGATCGCATCGACCGATTCAAGCACCCCGGTGCCGTTACGCTCGATCTCTTCAGAATCGATATATTTAAGATTGATCTTGGCACGGTTTTTAATCCCGGCGTGGGTCATCGCCTCGATCAGCGACTTATACGCATCCAGTAACTCCATGTACTTACCGACCATGGCGATAGTGACTTCACGATGCGGATTGAGCTTGGCATCCACCACATCATCCCACTCGCCCAGATCCGCCGGTGGACAATCGATATTGAATTTGCTGACCACGATGTTATCCAGCCCCTGCTCGTGCAGCATCCGCGGAATACGGTAGATGGTATTGGCATCTTCCAGGGCGATTACCGCGCGTTCTTCGACGTTGGTAAACAGCGACAACTTGCGGCGCGAATCAGCAGGAATCTCATGGTCAGAACGGCATACCAGAATATCGGGCTGAATACCGATCGAACGCAACTCCTTTACCGAGTGCTGCGCCGGCTTGGTTTTGGTTTCACCGGCCGTGGCGATATAGGGCACCAATACCAGATGCATAAACAGCGCACGGGTGCTGCCCAGCTCCACTTTCAACTGCCGCACCGCCTCCATAAACGGCAGGGATTCGATGTCACCGACGGTGCCGCCAATCTCTACCAGGGCGATATCGGCATCGCCGGCCCCTTCGATGATCCGGCGTTTGATCTCGTCGGTGATGTGCGGAATCACCTGTACCGTGCCCCCGAGGTAATCACCACGGCGCTCCTTACGCAGCACCTCTTCGTAAACCCGACCCGAGGTAAAGTTATTACCCTGGGTCATGGTGGTACGAATAAAGCGCTCATAGTGCCCCAGATCCAGATCGGTCTCGGCACCATCCTCGGTAACAAACACCTCGCCGTGCTGGAACGGGCTCATGGTGCCCGGATCCACATTGATATAGGGATCGAGTTTCAGCATGGTAACTTTAAGGCCACGCGCTTCAAGAATAGCGGCCAAAGATGCGGAGGCGATGCCTTTGCCTAGGGAGGACACAACGCCGCCCGTGACGAAGATATAATGCGTCATTCGGAACCTGTTCACAGATGTAAGTACAGTGTTTTTGGGGGAGATGCGGAGCACCTCGAGATGGGGCTACAGGGTAGCAGATAGGCCCCGCCTCGACAATCAGAAATCGCCGACCGGCTATGGCTGCATGGACGGCTGCAGCGGCACTCTCAGCGGCATGCCCAGCGGCGTCCAAGAGAGTTGGATACCCGGCATCCCGGGCATGGCCAGGCTACCCTCGACCAGCCACAGATCCGCCACCGCCAGCAGCCGATCATCGCTGTACAACAGCGGCAATTGCTGACGCAGCCAGGGCGGCATACGCTGCTGCTGCAACAGCTTTTTCAGCGACCGACTGCCCGCCCGTCCCGGCAATTGCAGCCGCTCACCGCCACAGCGCAAACGCACCTGCAAGCGCCCCGCTGACGGCAGCGCCAACCCCGTCCCGATCACCGGCTCCGCCCGCAGCAGACCACCCGGCAGCTGCAACTCGGAGCTAGCGTGCGGATCCAGAAGCCAATCCCAGACCTGTCCGGCCGCCGCCGGCGATGGCTCAGGAAGCAGATACAAACCGCCCTCAAAGCGCCGCAACCGCAACGACCCCAGCTCCAGCTGCGGCTGCGCATCCGGCTGAGCATTCGCGACTTCGACCCATACCCGCCGCAGCAACGCCTCATCGGCCAACGCCCCCGTCAGCCGCTGTAGCCAATAACGCAACAAATTAGCGCGACGATGTGGCGATAGGCTCACCAGCACCGCAATCGACAAGCCTCCATCGTCCTGCTGACAACTTTGCAGGTCGATAACCGCCAACTCCTGACATAGCCGCTGGGCATCGGCGCAATTACGCGCACTCAGTCCTAACGATGCTACTGCAGCAGGCCAGCGCTGGCGGAGCAACGGCAGCACCCGGGCACGCAGATAGTTGCGATCGTGCTGGGTATCGAGATTGCTCGGATCCTCGATCCAACTCAATCCGTGCTGCAGCGCGTAGCTATGCAGCTGCTGACGATGACAGCAGAGCAACGGCCTGAGCAACTGACCCCGACCGAGCCTACGGGTGGAGGGCATGGACGCCAAGCCGCGCACCCCGCTGCCGCGCATCAACCGCAGCAACAGGGTTTCGGACTGATCGTCAGCATGATGGCCCTGCAGCAGCAGATCGCCATCGGCCAGCAAGGATTCGAACACCTGATAACGGGCGATGCGCGCCTGGTTTTCGAGACTGCCGCCAACGCCGACCGCGACCCGATGCACCTGCAGTGCGATACCCAGACTGTCGCAGCTCGACTGGCACTGCCGGGCCCAGTCGTCGGCCTGGGCCTGCAGACCATGATGCACATGCACCGCCTTGAGTCGACCCTGGCTATTCAGCCCCGCCTCAACAGCCAGTTGCAATAACACCCGTGAATCTAATCCGCCGCTATAGGCGATCCAGACATCGACGTCGGCAGACTCGGTAGCGATCTGGGTCAGCTGATCCAGCAACAAGGGGGGGAAGGTGGTCATAGACGGTCGTAAACAGGGCACCCTAGGTGCCCTTGAGGTATCAACTAATGCCGTAGCTCATCAGCCGTTCATAACGCCGGTGTAACAAGGCATCGGTATCGTGGCTGTCCAGCTCTTCGAGTGCGACTAACAACTGCTTCTTTAACGAAGCGGCCATCAACTCCCGGTCACGGTGCGCGCCGCCCAGCGGCTCCTTGACGATCACATCAACCAGCCCCAGTTCGTGCAAACGTGCCGAGGTGATCCCCATCGCCTTGGCGGCATCGGAGGCACGATCAGCGCTTTTCCACAGAATAGAGGCACAACCTTCCGGGGAAATCACCGAATAGGTACCGTATTGCAACATCAACAGCTTATCGCAGACACCGATCGCCAAGGCGCCGCCCGAGCCACCCTCGCCCACCACAGTCGAGATCACCGGAACCTTGAGGCGCGACATCACCGCCAGATTATAGGCGATCGCCTCGCTCTGGCCACGCTCTTCAGCGCCAATACCCGGGTAGGCACCCGGGGTGTCGATAAAGGTCATGATCGGCATATTGAAACGCTCTGCCATCTCCATCAGCCGTAGTGCTTTACGATAGCCCTCCGGACGCGGCATACCAAAGTTGCGCCGCACCTTCTCCCGCGTTTCCCGGCCCTTCTGATGGCCGATGAGCATCACCGGGCGGCCGTCAATACGGCCAATACCACCGACAATTGCGGCATCGTCGGCATAATGGCGATCGCCATGCAGCTCATCGAAATCATCGAAGATCAACTCGGCATAATCCAAGGTATAGGGGCGCTTGGGGTGGCGTGCAATCTGGGCGACCTGCCAAGCGGTCAGATCCGCAAAGATCTTTTCGGTCAGACCAACGCTTTTTTGCTCAAGCTTATCAATCTCATCACTAAGATTAAGCTCGCTGCTCTGACCGACCATGCGCAGCTCTTCAATCTTTGCCTGCAGCTCGGCGATGGGCTGCTCGAAATCCAGATAATTTTGGTTCATAAGGGTCCGCTTCTGATGCTAAGCCTCACCCCAGACGCTGGATTTGAGGCGAAAAAATAGAGTGATTCTACCTTGCGATTAATGGATTAGCCACCGTAGAGCAGCGACACCTGCGCCTTTCCGTAGCGGCGTTGCAGATCCCAGAGCAACTCATCGGTGACCCGCAGCTGCCAACCCGCCCCGAGCAGCAGGTCTGCCTGGGCCGCCTCGCTCTGGTAACGAATCCGTACGGGCACGCCCTCCTCAGTGCGATGCTGGGGCAGCCAGCTGGCGAGCTGCTTGGCGATATCTGCAGCACCTGGACGCAACTCGATCTGCAATGCCTGAGCGAAACTGCGGCGCGCTTCGGCAATATCCATCGCTCGATTGCAGCGCACCTTCAGCTGATCCTTATAGTCATCAAAAGAGACCTCGCCCTCAAACACCAATACCCGATCCTTGACGATCAGCTCCCGACACTGATCGTAGAGCTCACCAAACAGCACCACCTCCAGCCGCGCACTGCGATCATCCAGGGTCACGACCACCAGGGTATCGCCGCGCTTGGTTTTAATCAGCCGGATATCGAGCACCAAGCCCGCCAGTTTTTGCTGCACCCCCCGCGCCGGCTTGAGATCGACCAGGCGACTAGGCACAAATTTGCGCAACTCCTGCTCGTACTCATCGATCGGGTGACCACTGACATACAACCCCAGGGTATCTTTCTCGCCCGCTAGACGCTGCTTGTCGGTCCACTCTTCGATCCGCCCGTAAGGCTCATAGGGATCATCGACCCCGGCATGCGCCAGGCTGACATCACCAAACAGATCAAACACCCCGCTATCCTGGTTACGAGCTTTCTGATCCGCAGCCTTAGCGGCATCCGGAATCGCCGCCTGCAGCACCGCGCGGTTCGGCCCCAGCGTATCCAATGCACCACAGCGTAGCAGTGCCTCGAGGACCCGCTTGTTGATATTGGCACCACCGACTCGCTCACAAAAATCAAACAGATCGCTAAAGGGCCCGCCCTGCGAACGCGCCGTAACGATGGCATTGATCGGCCCTTCACCGACCCCCTTCACCGCCCCAAGACCGTAGACAATCTCACCGGCGTCATTGACGGTGAACATATATTCACCAAAATTAACATCGGGCAGCACCAGCGCCAGCCCCATCGTCCGGCACTCTTCGACAAAGATCACCACCTTGTCGGTATTTTGCATATCTGACGATAGCACCGCTGCCATAAATGGCGCGGGATAGTGGTACTTAAGCCAGGCGGTTTGGTAGGACACCAGCGCATAGGCCGCTGAGTGCGATTTGTTAAAGCCGTAGCCAGCAAACTTTTCCACCAGATCGAAGATGTTACCCGCTAGATCACCTTCGATAGCGTTCTTTTCGCAGCCCTGCAGAAAATCGACCCGCACCTTGGCCATCTCCTCGGGTTTTTTCTTACCCATGGCGCGGCGCAGCATATCCGCCCCACCCAGGGTGAATCCGGCCATCACCTGGGCGATCTGCATCACCTGCTCTTGGTACAGAACCACCCCATAGGTGGGCTCCAGTACCGGCTGCAACGGCATATATTCGTAATCAGGATGCGGGAATGAGAGTTTGGCGCGACCGTGCTTACGGTTGATAAAGTCATCGACCATCCCCGACTGCAAGGGTCCGGGTCGGAACAGCGCCACCAGGGCGATAATATCCTCGAAGCGACTCGGCAGCAGGCGTTTCATCAGATCTTTCATGCCGCTGGATTCGAGCTGGAATACCGCCGTGGTATCGCCGCGTTTGAGCATCTCATAGACGCGCGGGTCTTCCAGATCGATACGGGTGATATCCAGCGGCAGCTCATCGGTCTTGGCTTGCAGGGCGTGGATGGTTTTCAGCGCCCAGTCGATGATGGTCAGGGTGCGCAGTCCCAAGAAGTCGAACTTCACTAGCCCTGCGTATTCGACATCGTTTTTATCAAACTGGGTGACCAGACCACCGCCGAACTCATCACAGTACAGCGGCGCAAAATCGGTCAGCCGGGTCGGCGCGATCACCACCCCGCCGGCATGCTTGCCCACCCCGCGAGTCACCCCCTCGAGCTGCACCGCCATATCCCAGATCTCCTGGGCCTCCTCGCTGATCCCTAGAAACTCGGCCAGCGCCGGCTCCTCTTTGACCGCCTTGGTCAGCGTCATCCCCACTTCGAAGGGGATCAGTTTTGACAACTTATCCGCCAGACCGAACGCCTTGCCCTGCACCCGCGCGACGTCGCGCACCACCGCCTTGGCCGCCATAGTGCCGAAGGTGATGATCTGCGATACCGCATCACGACCGTAGGTTTCGGCCACATAATCGATCACCCGATCGCGACCATCCATGCAGAAGTCGATATCAAAGTCGGGCATCGACACCCGTTCCGGATTCAGAAAGCGCTCGAACAGCAGGTCGTATTCGATCGGATCCAGATCGGTAATCTTCTGCGAGTAGGCCACCAAGGAGCCGGCACCCGAGCCGCGTCCCGGTCCCACCGGCACACCGTTATCCTTGCCCCACTGAATAAAGTCCATCACGATCAGAAAGTAACCGGGAAAACCCATCTCGATAATGATCTTCAGCTCAAAATCGATACGCTCGTCATACACCTTACGCTTGGCCGCATACTCGGGGTCGGTCTTGTCGAGGATCTTGTCGAGGCGCTCCTCCAAGCCCCGCTTAGAGACATCGATGAAGAACTCATCCATGGTCATGCCGTCCGGGATCGGGTAGTTGGGCAGGTAATACTTACCCAGTTCGATCTCGATATTGCAGCGTTTGGCGATCTCCAGGGTATTGGCCAACGCCGAGGGGATATCGGCAAACAGCGCGCACATCTCCTCACTGCTACGGAAATATTGCTGCGCGCTGTAACTGCGCGGCCGGCGAGTATCGGCCAGCACCCGCCCCTGGTTGATACAGACCCGCGCCTCGTGGGCATCAAACTCTTCGGGGCGCAGGAACATCACCTCGTTGGTCGCCACCACCGGACAGCCGGCCTCGCTGGCCAGCCGCACACTGGCATGCAGACACTCCTCATCCTTAGGTCGCCCGGTACGTTGCAGCTCCAGATAAAACGACCCCGGAAACACCGCCATCCACTCCGCTAGCCGCTCGCCACCCTCGTGCGGACGCTCACTGAGCAACGCCACACCGATCTCACCCTCCTTGGCCCCCGATAACGCAATCAACCCCTGCGCCTTCTGACGGATCCACTCCGCCTTCACTAAGGCCTTCTCGGCAATAATGGTCTGGCCCTGCTGATAAGCCATCGCCAACAACTCGGTCAAATTGCGATACCCGACCCGATCCTTGACCAGCAGCGTCATTCGCCAGGGAGCAGCCTTGGGATCATCACGGTTCTCGACCCACAGATCGGCACCGCAGATCGGCTTCACCCCCGCGCCGATAGCCGCCTGATAAAATTTTATCAGCGCATAGAAATTGGTTTGATCGGTCAGTGCCACCGCCGGCATCCGTTGCTTAGCGGCTTCAGCCGCCAGCGCCTTGACCCGTACCAGGCCATCGACAACCGAAAATTCAGAGTGGACACGCAGGTGAACGAATTGACAATCAGACATGAAACTCTCGGTCACATTAAACAACAGGCGGTGATTATAGCGACCCGAGCACGCCGAGGTAAGTGCGCGCGCCACTGAACCCCTGACAGCCTGTAAACAGAGGGCGGGAGAGGAGGTCGATCATTAGCCGGGTTTAACCTCGTTCGCTAGCTGCTCTCTTAGCAGGCTCAGGTCGCTGGAGCGGATGTGCAGGTCACGCTGCGGGAAGGGAATCTCGATATTCTCCGCCGTAAACGCCTTATTAATTAAGCGATTGATACGGTCGCGTATCAGCATGATCTCCGCCGGCGAGGGCACAAATACCCGCAGGTTGAAGTCCAAAGAGCTCTCGCCATGCTGCATAAAGACCACGGAGGGGGCTGGATCCTTGAGGATCTCCGGTTGGTCGGTGGCGATCGCCATCAGCAGCTCTGCGACCCGGTCGATATCGCTGCCATAGGCGACACCGATAGGGATGACCAGGCGGTTGACGGTATCACTTCGGGTCCAGTTGGTGACCTCCCGGGTAATCAGGGTGCGGTTGGGAACCAACACCTCCTGGCGGTCAAAGTTAACAATCGTGGTGGCACGGATATTGATCCGCTCCACCTTGCCCGTCAGCGTATCAACGGTCACCGTGTCACCGGGGCGAATAGGACGCTCGATCAGCAGGATCAGGCCGCTGACGAAGTTGGAGACAATCTCCTGTAAACCAAAGCCTAGGCCCACACCTATAGCGGCCATCATCCAGCTCAGTCTGCCCAGGTCCAGATGCAGTTCGGCCAGACCAAAAAACACCCCCAGCACAAAGATGGTATAACGGGAGATGGTCAGTATGGCATATTTGAGCCCCTCATCCAGGTTAAAACGGGGGTAGATGGCGACCCCATAGAGCCCGGGGAGTACCCGCAGAATCCAGAAGGTCGCCACCAGAAAGACCACGCAGCGCAGCAGATCCGCGGCGGTGACAAACTCGGATTCGGCGCCGGTGATGCGCACGGTATACAGATGCACCTCGTTGAGTGTCCGTAACGCCTGCTCATCCAGCCCCCATTGGTCGAGCAGTAAAATGGCGCCGATCAGGATAAACAACAGGCGCAGCACATGCTGCAGTCCGGTTTTATCGCTGTCTATTTTATCGCTGTCAGTGGTCGTCGCAGTGTCGGTGGCTGGGGCTTCATCGGTGATGAGCGGCGAGACCTGCGTCTGAGGTAGGTCAGTACTAAAGGCATTGGTTGATGCCGAGGTCAGCTGGCTGTGGAGGTTCAAGCCATGCTTCATGGCCGCCATCAGTTTTCGGTAAAGCGGTGGCAACATCAGCAGTATCGCCAGCGATCCGCCTAGGCTGAGGGTGATGGATGCCGAGGCATAGCGATGTCCTGCCACGTCCAGAAACAGCGCGGTCACCGCGAGCACCTGGATCAGCATCGCCGCAGAGCGCCAGTGCCGGGTAAAGAATTCAACCCCCAGCGCGCTCAGCTGATGCTGAACAAAGGAGGAGCGCAGCCGAACCAGGCGGATGACCCCCAGAATGGCACTGACCAGGAACAGCGTATACAGCAGCCGGGGCAGAGCTTCGAACTCAAAGGGCAGATGTAGAAACAGCTCCCGGGGTATTAGAAACAACAGATAACCGAATAGCACCCAGCGGATTGCGGCATAGAAGGAGTTGGCTGCCCGGCGTGGCAGGTCAAACTGCACCTCGGCGATGCTACGCTGAGCGAAGCAAGAGCGGCTGAAAAACCACAGAAACAGAAACAGGGCGATATGCTCGAACAGCCGCGAGCCCACCGCGCCGATGTTGGCTGGCAGCTGCGCGGTACTGAGTAGCTGGGCGAGGATGTAGAAATAGATCGGCAATACGGCAGCACTCAACAGGCCGGTCAGGATCACCAAGCCTCCCAGATACAGGAGTTTACCCTCCGCCAGCACCCGGTCATTGATGCGGCGGGTGGTCGTGCGGATCCGGTTACGTGCCGCGTACAGCCCCAGTGGCAATATCGGGAACAGCAACAGAGCAGAGATCAGACTGGCAGGACGGGTCAACAGGTCGGTCAGTCGGCTGCGAATCTCTGCGGAGGTGAGGTTGGTGAGCCATAAAAAGGTTCGGTTTAGCTCACTGGGCAGCGTTTGGATCGTTTCAGGCCCCAACGCGCTGGTGTCTTTGATCCAGAAGGCGCGACTGCGGATAAAACGCTCCAGCTCATTGAGCGTTTCCATACGCTTCTCAGCCAGAGATTGCAGGCTCTGTCCCAGACTGATGATCTCGCTGAGCACCGCTTTTTCATCGCGCAGGGCGTTACGATAAGCGGCCAGCAAGGGCGCCGAGGCCGTCATAAAGGCGTTTTTATGTTGCTCATCGAGGGCAGCGCCGACCTCTTCGCGCGCTTGCTCAAACCGCTCTGTCAGCCCCAGCAACTGATCCTCTACAGTGAATCGTTGGCTGCGATACTCTGATAGGGCGGTGAGACTGGCACTGCGCAGCGCTCGGGTCAGCAGCACGCGACGCTGCTTGACCTGCTGTAAGGTCTGTTTAATCCGCTCGGCGGTCACCCCGGCAATATCTGATTTGATGATCAGTTCACGAATCGCCACCAGCTCATCTTTTTCTGTTGCCAGACGCTTGTCCTGCTCGGATTCATCTTTTTTCAAATTAATTAATTGGCTTTGCAGGTCACGATAATTTTTTTGCGCGCGGCCAATCTGCGATTCCCAGTGCGCGATGAAGCGCTCCTGAGGTGAAGAGGCCGCCAGGGCGGCCCGCTCTTTCTGTTGCAAAGAGCTATCTGCCAATTGAGCTTCTTCGGCTAGCACCTTCTGCAGCAACAGATTGTATTTTTCTAACTGCTGTTGCAGATCGTTAACCTGATTCTCTGCCAGCGTCAGCTGCAGCCGTTGCAGGGGTTCGCTATCGCGAATCCAAGCGAGCTCCTCTTTGTACAGGGTTAACCAGTATTCGGCGATCTGTCTATCGAGGAGGGCGTTGTCGGCCTGCATCTCTGCGATACGTCGATCGGCCTCGGCGCTGGGTGGCGAGGCGGTCTTGGCGAGCATCTCGGCGCGCTGCAGCGCCGCGTCGATCCGCTCCTGCACGACCGCGGCACGCATTGAGTGATTATCTTCAAGTAGGCGCTGCGCCGATTGCTGGCCCAGCAGTTGACTTAAATCGTTGCGCGCCTGGTGGAGGATCGCTTCTAGCGCCTCATAACCGCTACTGCTCGGTGGCGCTGCCGTGCGGGCAGCTGGGGCGGCGTCGTTGAACGCTTCCAGCTGCTCTCGAGTCTGGCGCAAGCTGGCGGGCAGCGCCTGGTGCTGCTGGTTGAGCTGATCGCGAACCTCAATTTGGGTCAGCAGCTCATCCAGCAGCAGCAGGCGCCGTTTCAGGGTGCCCTTGAGCTGACGCTCTGCGGTATTCGCTGTGGCGTCATCGGGAATCTGGGTGAGCTCCTGCTTGGCCGCATCCCGCAGTTCACCCACCTGCTCCGCGGTTTCCGTGACCAGGGTGCTGGACGGGGTCAGCGCGGCAAGGCTTAGATGCGCAACTGACAGCGATAGCAGTAATAGCGCCAGCGCCAGCAGTTGCGCCCCGCGTCCAAGGTAGATCGATGGATCGACAGTTGATGCCAGCTGCTCGGTTGGACTACGCCATCCTGGTAAAGCCATATGCTGCTCCTGTGAGAAACCCGGGCTGGACGCGGCACCCACCAATGCACCCCGATCAGAGTCTCAGTGTAGAATAAAAGTACCTATTTACCTATGAAGGAGTGACGACATGCTGGGAAACTGTAGTGATTGTAGCTATTGGCAGTATCAAGCCATCGCGGATCTGCAAACGCAGGATGAACAAGATGGTTACGGTCTTTGCGGACTTATTGAACAGACCAAAGGCAACCCTAAAATGGCGTTAGCTCGGTTGGATGATGACCTGACCCGCTTTCAGACCCGTCATGAATTTGGTTGCATCATGTTCCAGAAAAACTGATTAGCCCCAAAAGGCCCTAATCTCCTCGGCCACCGGTTCAGGCGTCTCCATATGCAGATGATGCCCACCCGGCAGGGTCTTAACCTGCAAATTCGCCACCGCGGCATAACGCTGCTCAATGCCCTGTCGTCGACTGATCGTGCCCTGATCGGCATTGATCAGCAGAGCGGGGGCTTGGATGGCGCGCAGGTGAGCCAGCACCTGCTCTTCAGTCAGATACACCGGAGAGGTCAGGGTTAATCGTGGGTCGGTGGTCCAACGCATCCCCTGTTCACAGGCCTGGCTGTTACGCTCGACCAGACGCCGTGCCGACGCATGACCCAGATCACCGACCCGCACCCGCGCCTCTATCATCGTCTGCAGGTCCGGATAAAGCGGCGCGCGTTTGTCGGACAGCCCGCGCATCTGCCTAATCGAGCGGGCCAGTTGTTCGGGCGCCTTGGCAGGATCAGCGGAATAGGGGCCCAAGCCGTCAATCATCACCAACCGCTCGATTCGTTCAGGCTGCACCGCGCTAACAAAGCTGGAGATGCCGGCACCCAGTGAATGGGAGATAAACGAGAACCGCTGCCAGCCCAAGCCGTCGGCAGCCGCGATCACATCGGCAACGTAATCGACAAAATGGTAAGCCAGGCCAGGCATACGGTGCGAGGATAGACCATGGCCGGGCAGATCGATGGCCACCAGACGCAGTTCAGGTAGCAGCGGCGCGAGCAGATCAAAGCTGGCCGCATTATCCAGCCAGCCATGAACCGCCAACACCTTAGCCCCCGTCTCTGGCCCCCAGGCCTTGGCCGCAATGTGATGCCAAGGCGTTTGAATAACAATCTGTTGCGGTTCCGTCACCGATCGATCCCTAATAAAATTTCAGCTACCTTAGCAGCTCGACAATTCACTACTCAAGCGCATAGATGACTCTAACCCTCTAACTAAAAAGTACCGGGGTAGGCGCCACCGTCCAATAGCAGATTCTGGCCGGTGATAAAACCGGCTTGCGCGCCACACAGGAAGACACAGGCGGCGCCAAACTCCTGCGGATCACCGAAGCGCTGGGCAGGATTGGCCTGCATGCGCCGGCTGCGAACCTCCTCAACTGAAACGCCTAGACGTTTGGCCTCGCCTTCGGTAACAACTTTCAGTCGATCGGTATCGAAGGGCCCCGGAAGTAGCGCGTTGATGGTGACGTTATGGGCCACGGTTTCGCGCGCCAGTCCCGCCACGAAGCCGGTCAGCCCGCTACGCGCACCATTGGATAGCCCGAGGATCGGGATAGGCGCCTTGACCGCTGCCGAGGTGATATTAATGATGCGACCAAAGCCCCGCGCCATCATGCCATCAACCACCGCCTTGATCAGCATGATCGGGGTAAGCATATTGGCGTTCAGGGCCGCGTGCCAGGCCGCTTCGTCCCAATCGCGGAAGTCACCCGGTGGCGGGCCGCCGGCGTTGGTGACCAGAATATCAGGATTCGGACAGGCCGCTAACACCTGCGCGCGACCGGCGTCGGTGGTGATATCGGCGGCGACCGCGATCACCTCAACGCCCGTTTGCTCGCGAATCGCCTCGGCACTGTGCTGCAACGCCTCGTTACTGCGGGCATTGATCACCAGATTGACCCCCTCCTCGGCCAGCGACAGCGCGCAGGCACGTCCCAAGCCCTTGGAGGCGGCACAGACAATGGCCCAGCGGCCCTGAAGTTTAAGATCCATGCGATGTCATCCTCATGATCGCGCCGACTCTGATCGTCGGTCGCGTAGTGGTTGTAGTAACGGTTGTAGTAACGGTTGTAGTAACGGTTGTAGTATTAGTCAGCCAGTTCGGCGTTAAGCTGCTGACGCTGCAGCACCCGCTCGACAATATGGTTACCGATAGGGATCGCCGAGGTCGCCGCCGGTGACGGGGCGTTGCACACATGCAGCGAGCGCGGGCTTTCGGCAAATAGAAAATCATGTACCAGGGATCCGTCCCGCAGCACCGCCTGGGCGCGTATCCCAGCAGGATAGGGCTGCAGATCATCGAGACCGACCGAGGGGCAGTATTTTTGCACCAGCCGCAGGTAACCCGGCTTCCACCAGGAGTTCTTGGTTTCGATCAGCCCGGTGCCCAGGTGTTTGCCGAGCACCCGCCAAAAGCCGGGAAAACGCAGCATATCCCAGATATCCCGCAGGCTGATGTTGATCCGCCCATAGCCCTCGCGCTTCCAGCCCTGTACGGCGTTGGGGCCTACGGTCACCGAACCGTCGATCATCCGGGTCAGGTGCACCCCCAAAAACGGCAGTTCCGGGTCGGGAATCGGATAGATCAGGTGATTGACGATGCGGTTCTTGTCCGCCGGCAAGCGATAGTACTCACCCCGGAAGGGCACGATCTGGAAATCCGTAGCGATCCCCAACATCCGGGTCATGCGATCGGCCATCAGCCCGGAGCAGCAGATCAGGTAACGACAGCTGAATTCGCCCTGACTGGTCTGTACCCGGATCGCCTCAGGATGCTCCTCCAGCCCAGTCACCCGGGTGTCCAACTGGGTGATCCCTCCCAGTGCGCGGAAGCGTTCTGCCAGCTTGTTACAGACCTCAGGATAATCGACGATGCCGGTGCTTTTTACGAAAATGGCACCCAAGCCTCGAATATTAGGTTCGCGCGCCCTGAGCTGCTCGGCATCGAGCAACTCCACCTCCAGCTGGTTTTGCTGGCAGCGCTGGAACAGGGCCAACATCCGCTCATGCTCCTGAGCATTGGTCGCCACCAACAGCTTGCCGCACTGCTCGAACTTGATGCCATTATCGCGACAGAATGCCAGGGTCTTCTCCACCCCTTGACGGCAGAACTCGGCCTTCAGACTGCCGGGGACATAGTAGACCCCGGCATGGATGACGCCGCTGTTGTGGCCGGTCTGGTGGCGAGCAAAACCGCTCTCTTTCTCCAACAGCAGGATGCGTTTATCCGGACAGCGTTGCTGCAGCTGCCAGGCGGTGGAGAGGCCGATAATACCGCCGCCCACCACCAGATAATCATACGTCTGGGTCATTGTTGTACCGCTATCAAAAGTTCCGTTATCAAAAGTACCGTTCTAGATAGTAGCCTTATCAACAGCGCTTATATCCACAACTGTATCGTTATAAATAGGCTTAGCGAAGCGCTTCAGCATCCGTAGCGGGACTAGCAGCGGCAACGTTACGCAAACCCCGGCGACTGTACCAAAACAACCCCACGAACAGCGCCAGACCTAACAGTTGCAGCAGCAGATGCAGGTTAGGCCACAACAGCAGCACCCCACTAATCAGCGCCAGGGCACGACCGAGCAGGCCGATCGGTCCCTCAAGATAGCCCTCCATGGAGCCTGCCAGCGCGTAGATGCCGAACAGTGCGAAAAAGAAGATCCGTAAGATCTCGTCGATCTCGCCGCCGATAAATTGGGTGTAGGCGAACAGCAGCGGGATGATATACAGCCCCTTGGCGATCTTCCAGGCGGTCATGCCGGTGGCCATCGGTGGCGTGCCGGCGATAGCTGCGGCCGCAAATGCGGTCAGACAGACCGGCGGGGTGACGTTAGAGTCCTGAGACAACCAAAAGATAATCATATGCGCTGACAGCAGCGCCATCGACAGGGTGAGCGGATCGATCGCCTGCTCGATCAGGGTGTTTTTCAGATCCGTGGGGACACTGGCCAGCAACGCCTCGGCGTCCGCCGGAGTCATGGGTGCGGCGAGCGCTGCCACCTGATCCGGCGCCACCAGCATAAAGATCATCCGTGATGCCTCAGGTACCCCGCCATCGATCAATAACTGCAACAGCTGCGCTTCGCTGATCAGCGCGTACAGCGCCGGTGCCGACAGGGTGCCCAGCACGATGTAGGAGGCGGTGACCGGCAGTCCCATCCCCAGCACCAGCGAGGCGATGGCCACCAAGACGATGGTGATCAGCAAGCTGCCGCCGGCCCATTCGTTGACCATCAGCGAGAAGGTGTTGCCCACCCCGGTGGTGGAGATCACATTGACGATCAGACCGATCGCCACCAGCAATACCGCGGTGGTGGCCATGTTCTTGGAGCCCTGCGCCAAAGCATCGAGAATCTCTTTGATGCCCATCGGATGGCGCGACAACCAGGAGGACAGGATAACCGCCAGGATGCTGATACCTGCGGCGTAGGTCGGGGTAAAACCGTAGATGAGCAGCGCCACCAGCACCACCAGCGGCAATAGAAAATGCCAGCCGTTTTTGAACACTTCCAGCACCGAGGGTACATCGACCTCGACCGATTTGGCGTGGCTGCGCTGCGCTTCGATACGCACAAAGAAACCCACCGACATAAAGTACAGCAGCGCGGGCAGCGCAGCGTACGCGATGATCTCCAGATAGGAGATCTGGGTGTAGGAGGCCATGATAAAGGCGCCAGCGCCCATCACCGGCGGCATCAGCTGACCACCGGTCGAGGCAGCCGCTTCGACTCCGGCTGCGAACTTAGCGGGAAAACCCGCTTTACGCATCAGCGGGATGGTGATCACCCCGGTGGAGACCGTATTGGCCACCGATGAGCCGGACACCGAACCCATCAACCCGGAACCGAATACCGCCACGAACCCGGGTCCGCCGACAAAGCGCCCGGCAATACTGCGGGACAGGTCGACAATAAAATCACCGGCACCCGACTTCACCAAAAACGCGCCGAACAGGATAAACATGAACACGTAGGTCCAGGAGATCCGCGCGATCGATCCGAACATCCCTTCGCCACTAAAGAAGCTGCGGAACATCAGGGTTTCAAAACTTAAACCGGGGAAGTTGAATACCCCACCGAGGTACTGACCCCACCAGAACACATAGCTCAGCGCGACCAGAATCAATACCGGTATAAACCAGCCGGTGGTCCGCCGGGTGAGTTCCAGGGCGATGCCGATAGCCAGGATCGAGGCGATCCAGTCGCTGGTGATAAAGCTAACTCCGCGATCGTAGAGGGCGTTCTCAAACAGGATCAGATACAGAGTACAGCCAACGGCAGTCAGACCGATCAGCAGATCGAGCCCTAGTGCCAACTTGGGTGAGCGCGTGGATTTACTGATCGGCACCATCAGCGCACAGATCAAGGCAAAACCACCAAAGTGAATGGCGGATACCCAGAGCTCCGATAGGGTGCCCAGGGTGTTGAAATAGATATGTGCCAACGCAAAAACGATGCCGATCCAATAGACAGCCTTGCCTGCCAGACTGTCTTCGCTGCGCTGTGCCAGTTCCAACTTTTTAAGCTTGCGCTGGGTGTCCGCTGCAGAGATGACAGACTCCGAGGGGCTGCTCGTGGCGGTCGGGGGTGTTTCGCTAATAGCCATGACGCTACCTGTTTTTATTGAGGGTTAAAACTTGATTGTTAGAGTTTGAGCTTGGGTGTTAAAACGTAAAGGTTAGTGCAAGTGAACAACTGCAGGGCTGGGTATCCAACCCGGCAGCTGGTTAAGGGTCAGCCGAGGGCTGCCCGATTATGGGATCAACAGATGTGCGGGGATGTTGATACCCTGCTCGCGGTAGAAGCGCGCCGCACCGGGGTGCAGCGGCACCGGTAGGCCCGCAATCGCCTTCTCTAAGCTCATCGCCTTAGTGGCCTTGTGGATGCTGTTGAGGAACGGCAGGTTCTCGTACATGGTCTTGGTCAGCTGATACACGTGCTCTTCGGGGATATCATCGCGCACCGCCAGGAAGTTAGGCTGAGCGATGGTGTTAACCGCTTTGCTCTGACCCGGATAGGTATTGGCAGCGATGGTATAGGGGGTCCACAGAGTTAAGCCGTTGTTGGCCCGTTCTACTTGCTGCTCGGTGAAACCCAGCAGCGTTGCATCGGCACCCAACGCGGCAAACGCCCGGGTGACGGCACTGGCAGGCACACCTGCAGGGGTATTCATCCCTTCGATGGCACCATTCTGGAGTGCATCTGCACTGGGGCCATAACCCATATAGGCCAGATTGAAGTCATCGGCGTTGATGCCCAGGCCATCCAAAATCTGCCTCCCCGAGCCTTCGGTACCCGAGTTGCGCTTGCCGATAGAAAACTTCTCGCCAACCATGGCTTTCATGTCATCAATAGTGCCGGTTTTGACATTCTGGGTGCGGACCACAAAGTGCTCGACGTTCTGCCACAACATACTGATAGAGCGCAGATTCTTCTGGGCGCCACTGTCTTTGAAATCACCACTACCGTTCCAGGCCCAAGCACCGTAGAGCCCCTGGAGAATGGAAAATTGGGCTTCGTTGTCGCGCATCAATTTTATATTCTCACCCGATCCAGCAGAGCTGATCGCCGACAGCGAGATTTTGTGAGTCGGTTCGAGTTTGACCTTTGACAGCGTGGCCAGCGCCACGCCGACCGGATAGTAGGTCCCCCCGGTCGAAGCCGTAGCCAAGATATAGTTGTGTGATTCGGCGGCGTGAAGCGCGGGGCTCGAGAGCACCACAGAGGTTCCCAGGGTCAGGGCCAGGCCCAGTCCAGTGACGAAGCGGCGTTTGCTGTTCTGCATGGTATCGATCCTTTATCAGGTTTTTTATTAGTCATATGCGGCGCAGTGGCTACAGCCCATGACACCGTTGCTTGGCTATAGCAAGCACAGTGCCAATCCTAAAAAATAATATAGGTGACTCATATACAAGGATGTTTTGATTTTATCAGACGCAGGATCGATCGCTATGAGCGGATTATTGCTGATCATAGCGTGGAACATGAGCAAGATCTTGCTCATGCAGTGACGGGTACGTGCAGGTGTTACCTAAAGAGACAGTTATCCAGGCGTGGGCGGCATCAATACATCTCCCGCAGGGCTGATAGCGGAATAATAGGCAATAAACCGCCGATCCCTGGCCAAAGCCTGTCAATCGATGAATTGATCGCGGCTAATACCGTACTTTTGCATCTTTTGATTCAGGGTGCGGCGCGGCAGGTCGAGGGCGTCGAGCACCGCCTGAATATTACCCTGATGGGTTTTCAGGGCCCGGCAGATCAGCTGTGCCTCGAAGTTGCTGACCTGAACCGCTAGCGGCATCTCGGTGGTGGCCGGATCCTGCAGCAGTGGCCGGGAAGCCGTGGACAGCAGCTCGGTGAGCTGGCATTCAGGATCCAGCGCGTAACGGGTGGCGCAATTTTTTAACTCCCGAACATTGCCCGGCCAGGCATAGTGGCTCAGGGTGGTTAACGCCTGTCCGCTGCAGCCGCTATAGGCTTTGTGGTGGCGCTCGGCGGCCTGTAGGGCATAGTGCTCAAACAGCAGAGGGATATCCTCCGGGCGCTCACGCAGTGGCGGAATATACAGCTGCCCCAGATTCAAGCGGTAAAACAGGTCTTGGCGAAAACTGTCATCGCCGCGCAGTTCAATCTTGGAGGCGGCCATCACCCGCACATCGACAGCGATGCTGCCGTTGCCACCCAAGCGTTCGACGCTGCCCTCCTGCAACGTGCGCAGCACCTTGACCTGCAGGTTGAGCGGCATGCTCTCGACCTCATCCATAAACAGGCTGCCCTTATGGGCGTATTCAAACTTGCCGATCCGACGCTTCTGCGCACCGGTGAAGGCGCCCTGCTCGTGGCCGAACAGCTCGCTCTCAAACAGCGTTTCCGGAATGGCACCGCAATTAAGAGGCACAAACGGCTGCTCGGCGCGGGGGCCGAACTCGTGCAGGCATTGGGCGACCAACTCCTTACCGGTGCCGGTCTCACCGTAGATGATCAGGTGGGTATCCAGCTCCGCCAAGCGCAGCACCTCGCGGCGCAGCTGCTGAATCGCCGCAGAACTACCGAGCAGCCGCGATTCGATGCCGCTGTCCTGCAGCCGCTGGCGCTCCAGCTGTTGCTTGAGGCGCTGATTTTCCAGGGTAAGACGGCGCTTTTCACAACCGCGCTGTACGGTTTCCACCAGCCGCTCGGGATCGTAGGGTTTCTCCAGAAAGTCGTAACCGCCGCTGCGTACCGTGTCGATCGCCATATCGACGCTGCCGTGGCCGGTGACCAGAATGATCGGCAGCTCCGGCACTTTTTGCAGTGCCAGGCTCAGCAACTGCTGACCATCCATCTGCGGCATCCGTACATCGGTGATCAGCACCCCGTCAAAGTCGGGGGTCAAGGCCGCCAAGGCCAGCGGCGCACTATCAAACTGGGTGACCCTAAATCCAGCCAGCTCCAGCCACTGGGCAGTCGACTGGCGTACCAGGGCTTCATCGTCCACCAGATAGATCTGTCCGCGCGGGCTCATGGCTGTCCTCTGTCTAGGGTAACGGTGGCTGAATAAGGGTTAAAAGGCCGGGTAATGCCATGCTAAGAGCACTCATGCGGGCTCGGTTACCGCCGCAGCAGGCAGCTGCAGCCGGAACAGCGCCCCGCCCTCGGCACGGTTGCTGGCGCGGATACTACCATCCAGATCGCGGGCAATACCGTAGCTGATTGAGAGTCCCAGTCCAAGTCCCTGGCCGATATCCTTGGTGGTAAAAAACGGATCAAACAGATGCTCCAGCACCTGCTCGGTTAATCCCGGACCTGTATCGGCGACCTCGATCTCAATCTGCTCCTGCTGGCGGCGGGTGCTGATGATCAGCTGGCGCAGCGGCTGATCCTGCAGCGCATCGAGGGCATTGCGGATCAGGTTGATCAGCACCTGCTCTACCCGGGGCTGATCGGCCCATACAAGGAAGGGCTGATCGGGATTGCTACTGTCACCGAGTTGCAGCTGCAGCCTCACCTGCAGTTGCTGAATTTGGGTCGAGAACATCTCCAGCACCCTATGCAACAGCTCGGCAACATTGACGGCCTGCAGCTGCTGAGGACGTTTGTGGGCGAAGGTTTTTAGTTGATCGGTAATCAGTGCCATCCGTGACGTCATCTGCACCACCTGGTCCAGGTTAGTCAGCGCTTGCTCTGGCTGCTGGCGTTGCAGCAGCAGTCGGGCGCTAAACGAGGCATTCCTAATCACGGTCAGCGGTTGGTTGAGTTCATGGGCAATCGCCGCAGACATAGTCCCGAGGGCTGCCAATTTGGATTGCTGGATCAGCTCCGCCTGCGCCTGACGTAGCGCATCCGAGCGCTGCTGCACCCGCAGTTCCAGCACGTTATTGGCATGCTGGAGAGCCTGTTCGGCACGCTTGCGCTTGGTGATATCGACCAGGGTGACCAGATAGCCGTCGCCATCGTCCCAGGCGATCGGATTGATCGACATCATGACCGGAAAATAGCTGCCGTCGGCCCGCCGACCGAGGCATTCCAGCAGGTTGAGCGGCTGAATAGAACGCCGCTGGGCCAGCTTATCGGAGAGCTGCTGCACTTCGATTAACCCCTGCTCTGGGGCAATCAGCTGGTCGATAGGGTGCCCCAGGGTTTGCTCTGAACTGGTGGCAAACTGCATCAACGCGCGTGAATTAATAAAGCGTACCAGGCCCTGGCCATCGAGGGTGATCAGGCCGACCTGGGTGTTGTTGATAATGGCGCGTTGCTGGGCTTCATTGTTGAGCCGCAGCGCTGCGGTTTCCTGAATCGATAGCGATCGTAGCCAACGCTCGCGTAGCAGCAGCACCACCAGCGTCACCGCCAGACCGGTACCGAGGCTAAACAGGATCACCGAGCGTTGCCGAGCGGCGATCGGGGCCAGATCCGAGAGGTAGTGGATGTTCCACTGCTGATCATCGAGCAGCACCGACTGCACCAGAAAACCCTCGCCTTGCGGGGTTTTCATCTGCACGATCCGGGTCGCGTCACTCAGATGCTCGCGGCTCCAGCGGTAGGCCAGCACATCGGACGAACTGACGAGTCGCGAGTCCTCGGCAATGGCTATTGGCGGAGGCAGATAGCGATAACGCCAGGGCTCGAAACTGGAGAGGAAGATCAGCCCGCTGGCATCGCTGATCGCCAGCATATCGCGACTGGTGGTCCAGCTCTCCTGCAGCCGATTGAGATCGATACTGATCATAGCGATGCCGATCAAGCGGTTATCGGCATAGATCGGGGCCGACAGATAATACAGCGGCACCCGCGAACTACCGGGGTTGAAGAAACCGCCGTATTCGCCGTCGATGGCGTCGCTAAAAACCGATTTATCCACATAACTCGGCAGCCGTGGTGCAGGATGCTGACGCCAATCACTGCTGGCGATCCGTTTACCGTCGGGATCAAGCACCTCCCAACTGCGGGTGCCGGACACCTGATTGGCCTGCTCCAAGAACAGGTTAACGTCGGCGGTGAGATCCAACGCGTCACCACTCAGCAGCCGCCGAACATTCTGACTTTGCGACAATACAAAGGGCATCGGCTTAAAACGGTTGAGATCGCGACGCAGGGTACTGATATACGCCAGCAGCCGATCCTCCCCCTGACGGTGCATGGTCTGCAGTGACCAATCCCGACTCAACGCCTGCAGCTGCCAGGTCGCTAGCAACGTCAGCAACAGCATCAGCGCGCTGATCGTCAGGGTGCTGAGGTTCCAAAATCGATTCAGATAACTAGGCATAGGCGCTCGGGACAGTCACAGTCGGCTCAACTAGACTCCCTATTGAAGCCGAATGCAACGCCAGAAAACCTAAGGGGGCTCTGAGGCGGTATGATTATTGACTCTCCCACAAGTTACAGTACCTCCGGCAAAGCCAGATGCTTATAAGGGGACGCCCTAAAAGGGCAAGACACTGAAGCAGGGTCTTATTAAGCCTGATCCGCCCCCTCATTCCCATACACCTTGCTCCTGTACTGCCATTGTCCTACCCTAACCACTCTCCAGCACCCATGTTCTAAGCGGTACCGGTCGGTGCGACCGCACTGAACGCATTCCGGGATCCTGTCGATGTCGTTAGTTTTTTCCCTGCTACAGCAGATGAGCGTGTTTTTGGTTATCGCCTACCTGCTATCGAAGACCCCGCTGTTCAAGCCGATGGTGAACTACTCCATTCGCCTGCCCCACAAAATCGTCATCTACCTAGTGTTTTCCGGTTTCTGTATTATGGGCAGCTACTTTGGCCTGGGGGTGCAAGACGCCATCGCCAATACCCGGGCGGTGGGCGCCGTGCTGGGTGGCCTGCTGGGCGGGCCCGTTACCGGTCTGCTGGTTGGGCTGACCGGCGGTCTGCATCGTTATACCATGGGCGGCTTTACCGATCTGGCCTGTGCCATCTCCACGACCCTCGAAGGCCTGCTAGGTGGCCTGGTGCATTACCGGCTGGTCAAGCAAGGCGACATGGCCAGACTGTTTTCCCCCAAGATCGCCTTTGTCACCACTCTGGCGGCGGAAGCCCTGCAGATGATCACCATACTGCTGGTCGCCAGACCCTTCGATCAGGCCCTGAGTCTGGTACAACTCATCGCAGCGCCCATGCTGTTGGCCAACGCCACGGGGGCAGCCTTGTTTATCAACATGATCCGTGACCAGAAAGCCATGTATGAGGAGTTCTCCAGCCGTTTTTCCGCCCAGGCCCTGAAAATCGCCCAGCGTACCGTCGGCATCATGGTCAAGGGGCTCAATTTCGAGTCTGCACAGAACATCTGCCAGATTCTCTATGAAGAAACCGGGGTCGCCGCCGTGGCCATCACCGACCAGGAGCAGATCCTGGCCTTCAACGGCCTAGGCCATGAGCACCACCGACCCGGCACCGCCATCTCCTCTCCTCTGACCCTGGAGGCTATCCGTGACCAGGAGGTCAAGTTTGCCGATGGCTATCAAATGCCCTATGCCTGCTCCCTGGCCGACGACTGTGAGCTCGGCTCGGTGCTGGTGATCCCCATTCGCGGCGAAAACGGCATCCTCGGCACCATCAAGCTCTATGAGCCTAAGAAACGCTTGTTTCTGAAGATCAACCGCACCCTAGGTCAAGGTATCGCTGACCTGCTAGCCCACCAGCTGCTGACCGGTCGTCTGGAGCAGAAGCAACAGCTGCTCACTCAGTCTGAGCTCAAATTGGCGCATGCCCAGGTCAATCCGCACTTTCTGTTCAATGCGCTCAACACCATCGGTGCCATTACCCGCCGGGAGCCGGACAGGGCGCGTGAGCTGTTACTGCATCTGTCCAATTTCTTCCGCAAGAACCTCAAGCGCTCCGGCGAACAGACCACCCTGGCAGAAGAGCTGGAGCACGTAGAGGCCTATCTGGCGATCGAGCAGGCCCGCTTCAACGACCGGCTGGCCGTAAGCTTTGACATTCCCGAGCCGCTGCTCGGGTTGCGGCTACCTATCTTTACCCTGCAACCCATCATCGAGAATGCCATCAAGCACGGTATATCCACCCTGCTTGAGCAAGGGAAGATCCGGGTGAGCGCCGACACCGAGGCTGGGGTGGTCAGGCTCAGGGTGACCGACAATGCTGGCACCTATCAGCCCAGGACTGGCGGCGACGGCCTGGGCCTTAGCCTGGTCGACAAACGGGTAAAGTGTCTCTATGGTGAGCAGTTCGGGGTCGATATCAGCGTCGAACCCGAGCAATGGACCCAGGTGACCGTGTCACTGCCACAGCAGGAGAGCCTGTCATGATCAGCGCCCTGATCGTCGATGATGAACCCTATGCCCGCGCCGAGCTGGCCGAGCTGTTGCAAGAGCTCGGTGGCGTCACCGTGCTGGCCGAGGCCGCCAACGCCCTGGAAGCCATGGCGCTGCTGCAGCAACACAAACCCGAGGTGCTGTTTCTCGATATCCAGATGCCGAAAATCACCGGCTTGGAGTTGCTGTCGATGCTGGACCCCGGGCTGATCTCCCAGGTGGTGTTCGTTACCGCCCACGATGAATATGCCATCCAGGCCTTCGAGGACAATGCTTTCGACTACCTGCTCAAGCCGGTGGCCAAAGCCAGACTGCAGAAAACCCTGAACCGACTCAAGCAGGCGCGGCCCCCCCAGGATCTGACGCCAGTGACCCCGCCCCTGACCAGCATTCCCGGCTATCAGCAACAGCGCATCCGGCTGGTGCCGCTGGAGCAGGTGGAATACATCTATTCCGATCTGAGCGGGGTCCATCTGGTCACCCGGGAAGGGGAATATCATACCCAGCTGACCCTCAAAGTACTGGAGCAGCGCACCGCCCTGCTGCGGGTACATCGTCAGTACTTGGTCAGGGCGGACGCTATCCGGGAAATTTCCCTGCAGGAAAATCACAGCGCCGAGCTGGAAACCCAGCTGGGCCACCGGCTGCCGGTGAGCCGCCGCTACCTGAAGACGCTGAAAAACCAACTGGGTCTGCAGCCATAGTCACCGGCACCCTGTTGTTCCGCACCAGCCTGAACATCACTGCCGCTTAACACCCTATATGACCGCTTACCCAAACAGAGCGGGCTTTTTTTAACTGATTCCTTACACTGGCCGCCACACTACTCATCTGCCAAGGAGTTGTACTCATGCTATGGTTTTTACTCTGCGCCGGCCTACTGGTCGTCGGCTATTTCAGCTACGGGAAGTTTATTGAACGGCTATTCGGCCCCCGCCCCGAACTGGATACCCCGGCCATCACCATGGCTGACGGCGTCGACTATGTACCCATGTCGGATAAAAAAATCTACCTGGTACAGCTGCTCAATATCGCAGGCCTGGGCCCTATCTTCGGCCCGATCCTGGGTGCCCTCTACGGTCCAGTGGCCATGCTGTGGATCGTATTCGGTTGTATCTTCGCCGGTGCCGTCCATGACTACTTCTCCGGCATGCTGTCGATACGCGCCAAGGGTGCCTCGGTACCGACCGTAGTCGGCGAGCAACTGGGTAGCATCGCCAAGCACTTCATGAATATCTTCGCCGTGGTCCTGCTGCTGCTGGTGGGCGTGGTGTTCGTATTGGGCCCGGCCAAGCTGCTCGGCAACCTGTCCGGCATCTCCGTCACCGCTTGGGTCGCCGTTATCTTCGGCTATTACATCATCGCCACCCTAGTGCCCATCGACAAGATTATCGGCCGCTTCTATCCGCTGTTCGGTGCCCTGCTGGTGTTCATGTCAGTCGGCCTGCTGATCGGCCAGATATTCAGCGGCAAGGGCTTTTATCAGACCGGTATCGATTTCGCCAACCTCCATCCTGAAGGCCTGCCCCTGTGGCCGCTGCTGTTTATAACCATTGCCTGTGGTGCTGTATCCGGCTTCCATGCCACCCAGTCACCGCTGATGGCTCGCTGCATGCAGAACGAGCGTTCCGGCCGTTTCATCTTCTACGGCGCCATGATAGGCGAAGGTATGATTGCGCTGATCTGGTGCAGCCTGGGCCTGTCTTTCTATGAAAGTACCGAGGCACTGAACGCGACCCTGGCCAACGGTGGCCCGGCGGCCGTGGTGCATGAAGTATCCACCAGCCTGCTGGGTACGGTCGGCGGCATCTTGGCCATCCTGGGTGTGGTGATACTGCCGATCACCTCAGGCGACACCGCATTTCGCAGTGCCCGGCTGATCGTCGCCGAATTCTTCAAGCTGGGGCAGAAGCCGATCGCCAAACGACTGCTGATTGCCGTGCCCATGTTTGTGATCGGCTACCTGATCACCCAAGCGGAATTCGGTGTTATCTGGCGCTACTTCGGCTGGGCCAACCAGACCACCGCCATGATCATGCTGTGGGCCGCCGCCGCCTATCTGGCGAAAGAAGACAAGCTGCACTGGGTATGTACCATCCCCGCCATCTTCATGACCGCGGTGACCTTTACCTACCTGGCCAATGCGGAAATCGGCTTCGGTCTGGCCCTGCAACCAGCCACCTATATCGGCCTGGCGGTAACCCTGGTGTTCACTCTTGCCTTTCTGCTCAAGTTCCGTCCCACTAGGGTGGCAGCAGCACAAGGAGAAAGCGCCTGATCACCCGGCCCGACTGTCGCTGGGGCCAGTAACCTGATCCCAGATAGTATCCGATAGAAATAACAAGAGCGCCGATTGGCGCTCTTGTTATTTCTGCCTGCTCCCAGAAGATGGATATATGATGTCCAACGATTGGCCTTGGAGCAGCTATCGCGCTACGGCCGCACAGGTTAATCCCAGTCCATGGCTGACAACCGATTGGGTGTTGTCAGGTTTCGGTAATGACCGGCGAGAGGCTTGTGAGACGTACCGTGAGTTTGTGTACTTGGGGAAAAATCAACCCTCACCATGGGAGTCGTTAAAAAACCAGATCTATCTCGGTTCAGATAGCTTTATTGAATCGATGCAGTGCAAGATTAATCCCGACCAGTCGCTGCTGGATATTCCCAAGCCGCAGAAGCACTCTCCCCGTAAGCCCTTGGAATATTATCAACTGAATTATGCTCGCCATGTCGATGGCCTACAGGAGTAGGCATTACACGTTAACAGAGGTAGGTAATCAGTTCGGGGTTAGCTATGCTACGGTCAGCCGCGCCGTTAGGCAGCTTGAAGATGGTGTCAAATGTAAGGCCTGACCCCGTTTTGCCGAAAATAGATCTTAACAGCCTTCCGAAGGTTCTACCTACCCACAACGTGTGGCATCGCTGAACCGCTTGCGGTCAGAACAAATTAGATAGCACTTAGGCCAGAAAACGTAGCCTGTACTGCGTTTTCTGGGAAGATACTTAGGCCTTTTTCTGCCAAGCAAACTTCTTAAATACGTCATCAACAGGCGTGTCCGCCAAATGGTTCACATAGTTGCTGATCACCTTTTGCGACACACCCAGTACGATCTCCAACAACTGGCGTTGCTGGTAACCTACCGCATAAAAGGCTGCAACTTCAGCAGCACTCAAACGTCCACGATTACGCACCATCAACAGGGTCGTATCATGCAGCACCTGCAACTTCTGGGTAGGCATCGGTGCGCTTGTTCTGAGCGCCTCGGTCAATGCCGGATCCACCTGCATCAGGTTAGCAATGCCGGTATGCGCGGGTACACAATAGTGGCATTCATGCTCAACGTTGATGGTTTGCCACACCACCGTGAGCTCATCTTTATCGAATGAGGTATTTTGAAATAACTGGTGCAGCTGCTGGTAGCCATCCAATAACTCGGGAGACTCTGCCAGGACGCCATGCAGGCCTGGAATTCTGCCAAAGTTCTTCAAAGACTTCTCCAGCAGTGGCTTGCTTGCAGCAGGTGCGGAATCCAGATTATGAATCGTAAATGAACTCATGATGTCTCCAACGTTAGGCAGTTAAAAGTTAGGTAATTAATTATCAATTTTCTGGCGACGCTCTTCATGAACATGCCTGCTTACCACTTGAACAATTGTTCAATATAGACAGCCTAACTGGAACAGAACGATCGTTCAAGATATAATTGAACAATTGTTCAAACCACCACCTTGAAGGGTTCTATGGCTAATACCGCAAAGCATGATCGCCAGGAGGTGATCCAAAAAGCCACCTACCTGTTCTGGAAAAAAGGCTTCCATGCCACCTCCATGCGTAATCTTCAAGAATTTATTGATATGCGGCCGGGGAGCATCTACGCCAGTTTCGGCAGCAAAGAGGGCCTGTTTAAAGAATCTTTGCAGTGCTACGCTGATGCCAGCTTGGCGCGTTTAGCGGCCTGCGCCGAGGCATCTTCACCACTCGAGGCATTAAAAACCTTCATTCACATGGCGGTTGTCGACTATCGTAACGCCTCACCCAGCGGCCTGTGCATGCTGGTTAAAACACTATCGGAACTGACCGAAGAAAATGCCGAGCTGTTGGCTGAGGCCAAGCGATTATTGAGCCATATTGAAGATGCGCTTGCCAAGCTGCTCGATCAAGCACAAGCCTGTGGCGAGCTTGATCCCTCCAAAGACACAAGACGCTTGGCGCGTTTTTTACAAATGCTGTTGATGGGACTGCGTGCCTATGCTCGCGCCAATGATGACACTGACCGGCTTAATGAACTTGTCGATGATGCCTTTGCATGTTTAGGTTTGGACTTAGGCGAATGCTGATTAGTTGAGTATTTTTGAAGGATCGCCATGACTAAAAAAGACATCCTAGCTGACTCAGAAAATCCATCTAACCGAGATCTGTCAGAGCTGATTGAATGGCTGTTCGTTGAAGGGCGCTTGTTCAAAGAGCCTCAGCAACTGTTCGCCCAGCTGGCGACACGGCTGTCCGAGCTGGGACTACCCTTGTTACGCATGCGCATCAGTTTGCGCACTCTGGATCCACAGGTCGTTGGCAGAAGCTACATCTGGTGGAGGGGACAATCTCAATTAATTACCGAGAATCCTCCTCACAGCATTATGCAATCGACGGATTATCTCGGCAGCCCGATTGAAGCACTCTATCAGACAGGAAAGGCGTTCCGTTGTCGGTTAGAAACGAACTCTTCCGAGTTGCATTCAACCTTGCAGGATCTGAAAAGCCTTGGTGCCAGCGACTATCTGCTGCTGCCGATCCAACTGACGTATGACGACAACCCTACGCCGTGGATAATAGTGACCGACAGGATCGGAGGTTTTTCCGTTGCGGATGTTGCCGCTCTCACCCGCCTTGGTACCTTTTTATCGCCGATCATAGAGGTCTATTCACAACGGCTAAGCGCAGAAGCCTTGCTCAATACCTATTTAGGCTCAAGATCAGGTCGCCAGGTACTGGACGGTCAGATAAAACGCGGCGACGGCGAGCTGATTGAAGCCGCCATCTGGTATTGTGATCTGCGTGACTCAACGGCCATCGCCGAATCCCTGAATCATCATCAGCTATTACAGATTCTCAATCTCTACTTTGAAATCATCAGCAATGAAGTGGAGATACGCGGCGGTGAGGTGCTGCGATTTATAGGTGATGCGATGCTGATTATGTTTCCCATCGACGTGCAACGCCCCCACGCTGATGCCTGTCATGCCGCTATCGATGCGGCTCAAGCTGTGCATCAGCGGATAGCCGCGGCCAACCCTGAGCTAACCGCGCAAGGATTGCCCGTGCTTCGCTATGGTGTAGGGCTTGACGTTGGCAAGGTGGTATACGGCAATGTCGGTGCCCCCAACCGGCTGGACTTCACGGTAATGGGCACGGTTGTTAATCGAGCATCACGCATAGAAAGCTTGACTAAAAAATGTCGTTGTCAGCTGTTGATGTCAGAACAGTTCAGCACCCATATAAGCCAAAGTACCCGTCTGGAAGGCGCCTTCGAAGTTGCCGGTGTTACTCTACCAATCAACGTCTACAGCCTCCAAGACGCTAGCCACTGATAGACAGACCCATTGCACTGATCATTGGTGCAGGAGATCACCTAGGCTCGGCGATCGTCAGATGTTTAGCCACCGAGGGTTACTATATCGATGGTTACACGGGCTGGAATAACGCTAATAAGTCCTGTGCATCAAAAGGTAAAGCCGCCTTTTCGGGCTCTTCTCCTAATAGCGGGGTCAGGCCTTACATTTGATATTAATCAGATTCGCTACTACTTATGAACTGTTAATCCAAAGGATTGGAACACATGGCCAGGCCACTGCGAATAGAGTTTGCCGGTGCACTGAGACTGTAGATAAAATTGTGTAACTGCCTATCATCATTGCCAGTAATGGCTAAGGATAGGCAGCATGAACAAAGAACAACTTGAAGCCTTCGCTCGCGAAGCAGCAAAAACCATCAAAACCGAAAGTGATCTCAATGACT
>JBFGZQ010000010.1:0-126965 GCA_041586735.1 Motiliproteus sp. | reverse complement strand
CACCAGGGCCTCGAGCCCTCTAAAGAGCCGTTCAAGACCAGGACGTTGATAGGTTGGGTGTGTAAGCGCTGTGAGGCGTTGAGCTAACCAATACTAATTGCTCGTGCGGCTTGACCATATAACGCCAAAACGGTGTTAATGACGCAATAGAACAAGCTAAAGATAGAAAGATATAGACATAACCAGATAGAGTTTGATCGACACAACGAACAGATTAAGATAGCGCTTCAATCGAAACCAACAGATCCACGATTTTTTTGCTTGGCGACCATAGCGAATTGGAACCACCTGATACCATTCCGAACTCAGCAGTGAAACGATTTAGCGCCGATGGTAGTGTGGGGTCTCCCCATGTGAGAGTAGGACATCGCCAAGCGCCTATTACGCACATCCCTGACTGGAAACAGTCAGGGATTTTTGCGTTTTGGAGTGTTGAAAATTAAAATCAGCGCTATAGAAAGTTGCTGTACTGGGATTGTTCGCCGTAGTCAGGAGTAGAGCGTTTGAAAACAAATTTGATTACCAGAGAGGGGCGGTTAGCCTTAAAAAATGAGCTCGCCTATTTGTGGCACGACTATCGCCCAGAGATCACTGCCAAAGTCACTTGGGCGGCTTCTCTGGGTGATCGTAGTGAAAATGCCGATTATCAATATAATAAGAAAATATTACGCGAGATCGATCGTAGAGTGCGGTTTATTAGAAAGCGTCTTGAGGTTGTTAAGGTGGTTGATTACTCGCCGCAACAAGACGGTAGAGCCTTTTTTGGTGCCTGGGTTGAGATCGAAAATGAGGACGGAGAATCTAAGCGCTTTCGTATTGTCGGTGTCGATGAGATCAATGCCAGGAGTGATTACATCTCGATCGACTCACCCATGGCACGCGCACTGCTCAAAAAAGAGGTAGGAGATGATGTGCTGGTGAATACCCCTAAGGGTGTTGCCGAGTGGTTGGTGGTCTCTATTGAATATCCGTCCCCCGAAGCGTCTGCCGAATAGGCGCTACAGAGCTTGATTTCGGCATCGCAAGACTGGTGCCAGTAGCCGTCGTTACCGGACCAGAGTGCTAATCCAGAGATCAGGTTGTTGACTAGAATCAGCATTATATCCCTGAAACTTCAGGAAATATGGCGAGTGCGCTGCAAGACGTGTTGTTCTTCTGTAAAAACAGCGGGGTGTGAGGACTAGAGCATTATGACGGGCGCTGGACCAGCATCGCTGACCGTCCCTGATGAGGATATTCATAACACCTGGCAATGCTGGAAACGGCGATTGACAGGTATAGATCACGACTTAGCGACGTTGGTCGCCCGCATTCTTAACTTGGCGGAGCCTTTGTGTAAATTACAGCGACCGGGCTGCAGGCCTAGGCGCTGTAACAAGATCAGTGACTGCTGAGAAAGTCGAGTGCAACCTTGGTCATAGCGGTAATGCCGATCGGCAGTGCTTTTTCGTTGACCTGGAACCTCGGTGAGTGGTTAGGGAACACCTCTTCAGGATTATCCGGTGCGGCACCGATAAAGAAGAACATGCTGGGTACTTCTTGGGCATAGAACGAAAAGTCCTCGGCGGGAGTCATCGGCACCGCTTCCTTGACGTCACCCGCTTTTCTCAACGACGCTGTCATCTTTCGGGTCAGCTCCGGATTGTTATAGGTCACCGGGAAGTACGGTGTGATGTTCAGCTCTGCGCTACCGCCACCACTGAGCGCGATGTTCTCGACGGTGCGTTCCATGTAGTCATGGATAGTCAGGCGGGTATCCGGGTCCAGTGCCCGGATGGTACCGGTCATCGTCACCTCTTGCGGAATGATATTACCGCGCACCCCGCCATGGATTGTACCGACCGTAATAACGCTTGCACTTTTAGTCAGATCCAGTTGGCGTGAGGTAATGGTTTGCAGGCCCATTACAACCTGGCTGGACAGCACGATAGGATCGACCCCTTTCCATGGCCAGGCACCATGGGTCTGCTTACCTTTGACGTTGATCTCAAAGGCATCCGTCGAGGCCATAATACCGCCTTCACGCACCTCTATGGTGCCTACTGGGGCAGGTGTTACATGCAGACCAAACACCGCGTCCGGCTTCAGCTCAGCGAACAGACCTTCTGCTAGCATCAGTTTGGCACCGCCCTCTTCACCGGCCGGCGCCCCCTCTTCGGCGGGTTGGAAGATAAACATCACAGTTCCCTGCAGCTCATCCTTCATGCCTGCGAGTACGTCGGCCACCCCCATCAGGATGGCCGTGTGAGCATCATGACCACAAGCGTGGGCAACACCCACATCCTGACCGTTGTATGTTGTGCGCACTTTGGAGGCAAACGGCAGATCCACCTCTTCGGTGACCGGCAGGGCGTCCATATCGGCGCGCAACGCCACGACCGGACCCTTTTTGGCTCCGTGCAGGATCCCAACGACGCCCGTGTGCGCCACACCGGTCTTGACCTCGATACCCAGCTCTTTCAGGTGGGCCGCAACCAGTTCGGCCGTTTTAAATTCGCGGTTGCCCAGCTCCGGGTGCTGGTGAATCTCACGCCGCCAGTCGATGACCTCAGGCGTAACTTGGTCGATCAGTTGTTGCAGCCGGACGGAGTCGGTGGCGGAGGCCGCATGGGAGATGAGAGGGGCTGTCAGACAGGAAGATAGCGCAATGGCCAGCAATGTGCGGCGCTGAGTATTGGGAATAGAAGACATGGTTTACCTCTTAGTATTACAAAAAAAATGAGTTGCTCGGCATGGACGAAGGGTGGGACGCCTCCGGGCGGCTGTAAGCGAGTGTAAGCACGCCTGTGTCAGAATTTCTGAGTATAGGTCAGGTATAGGCGATTGACGTCTTTGCGTTCAAGCCCGGCCGGCCCCAGCGGATAGGCGGTACGGCTGACACCGTCCAGCTCCCCCTTGGCGCGGTGATAGCTGTAGAGCCACTGCAGTGACAGACCATCAAGCTCACCGGAAAATTCATAACCGAGCATGCTGGTGAACTCATAGCGTTTGAAATTCTTAAAGCCCTTGGCGTCGTCAGAGAACCAAATGCCGGCATTCCAGCTCAGACTCGGCATGCCATAGCGGGTAAAGTCCATCAGGCTGAGCAGGCTTAGGGCATCTTCGCCTTCCAGACCATACCAGGACCAGGCGTACTGGCTGGAGGCATCCCAGTGACGAATTTCACTGGAGGCCAGGTTATGGTTCAAGTCACCGCCGATGACATTGGAAAAGTTCAGGCTCAAGACATGGCCGGGCCAGCGATAGCCGGCACTGAGTTCATAATAGCTGGCATCGAGGTTTTCATCGAAGAAGGACAGGAAAGGAAGGGCCGCATCATTGCCAAATAATTCGCCATCCTTTGCCAATGTGCCATAGCTGGCGCCAAACAGCAGTGCATTCTGGCTGGACAGCGGCAGCCTGTAGCGGGCTCGGGCCAGACGTTCGCGGATATAGTCCTGCGATTCAGCCTGCGCCAGTTCCAGCGACAGGCCATTGCCGAAGCGGTACTGGCCGCCGAAATAGCGCAGTGCATCAATCCTGTCACCGTTGAAGTTACGCAGGGACTCGCCCCAGTCATCCTCATTGCGTAAGCTCAGTTTGTGCAGCTCGGTGTAATAGAGTTTCAAGGCACCGACATTCGCACTAATGTCGTAGCCGACCGAGCTGGCATCAATAATACGCGAGACACTGTCGCGATAAACCGGTGCCGAACGTGCCTTTTTACCGGCACCGACACTCAGCGTAAAGCCGTCCCCCTGGTAACGGGTGGTGATATAGGCAGTCTGCGTCCCCAGCAAGCTGTCCGGCTCATAGCCGTTGGCGGCGGTGGCACCCGGTAGGTTGGTAACGTTGTTGACACCTGAGCCTATATGCAGATCATCCGCCGCAGCCACGCCGTACTCGAATTGGATCCAGTCGTTGATAAAACCGGTGCTGTAGTCGAGGATGGCGGCATGTACCCACTCATCACGCTCGGCACCCCAGGCATGGCTGTTGTCGATCGAATCGACCGATTCGTTGAAATAGTAATTCTTGTAGGTCAGGCGCAGCTCGTCACCCTCCAGCAGAACACTGGCACCGATACTAAAAGATAAGGGAAGCAGTGCGCTCACTGCCAGCAATAAGGTTTTCTTGTTCATTGTTATTAGATCCTGCATATAAATTTCGTCGTCAATGTGCGACGTTGTGGCTATTTGCGTATATCCGCCCACCTGTATTGGCCACCCAAAAGACAAGTAGATACCATGGAAGGTAAGCGAGTAGGTATCGAAGGTCTTTTTAGATACAGGCCCTGTGAGATGCTTAGTTCCGGCGCTGGGTGTCTGTAGGCACCGTGCTAGAAGCAACGGCGCTATTGGCGTTTTGAGCGGTATCATGTTCTGACACATAGGCAAGGAACTTGCTTCGCTCATCACGCACAATGGAGGCCAGCATGAAAATGCCGATAATATTCGGTACGGCAATCAGCACGACTAGCGTGTCCATCAAATTGACGATCAGCTCCAGTTTCAGCACCGAACCGGTGACCGTCAGACACAGGAATATGACCAGATAAATGTTGCGAACAATTTTTCGATCGCCGAACAACATGCTGCTGGCCGTCATGCCGTAATAAGCGACCACCAGTACGGTGGAGAACGCGAACAGGCAGATCGAGACCGCCAGGGCGTAGGGGAACCAGGGGAATACACTGGCATAGGCCGCGGATGTCAAGGCAACACCGGTCAGGCTCTCATCGGCATAGGTACCCGTCACAACGATGACCAGCGCGGTCATGGTGCAGATGATCACGGTGTCGATGAACGGCTCTAGCAGCGCGACATAGCCCTCTGCTGCCGGATAACGGGTTTTGGCGGTGGCATGGGCTATGGATGCGGTACCCATACCCGCTTCGTTTGAGATCAGAGCGCGAATGATGCCTTGCGTCACGGCGCCCCAGAGCCCACCTGCAACACTGTCCAGATTAAAGGCTGCTTCAAAGATCAGCTGAAATGCTGCGGGGATCTGATCGATGTGGTATATCAGGATCACCAGCGAAGAGCCAACATAGAACACCGCCATAAACGGTACCAGCTTATCGGCCACGCTGGCGATACTCTTGATGCCACCGTAGACGATAAAGCCGACCAAAGCCGCAAAGCCGACACCGAAGATCCAGCCGTTCTGCCCCAGGAAACTGTCTTCACCGACGACCACGGCAACCTGCGTATACGCCTGATTGACCTGATACATATTGGTGGAAACGAAAGAAGTCAGAGTGATCGCCAGCGCAACGAAGGTGGAGAGAAAAACACCCAGGCGCGGCATGCTCTTTTCCGCAAAACCTTTGCGAATGTAGTGCATCGGGCCGCCGGAAACAGTGCCGTCTGCATGCACATCGCGGTACTTGACCCCCAGCGTACATTCGGCAAACTTAGTTGCCATGCCGAGAAAGCCCATCAATACCATCCAGAACACGGCACCAGGACCACCGATGGCGATAGCGATAGCGACACCGGAAATATTACCTAGACCAACGGTAACTGACAGCGCCGAACTCAGCGCCTGAAAGTGGGTCACTTCGCCGGGAGCATCCGGGTCATTGAAATCGCCGCGGATCAGGCGAAAGGATAATCGCATCGAGCGGAACTGTATAAACTTGAAGTAAATCGTGCAGAAAACGGAACCGGCAATAAGCCATAGGATAATGACGGGGACTGAGGTATCGCCCAGTGGTATCGAGGTAAAGACCAGTCCCATCAATCCATAGATAAGGCTCTGTGCCTGATCATGCAGGCTGTCATAGGTTCCGGCGGCCAGAGCCGGCAGCGAAAATAGACAGGCCATGGCAAGAACCAGGTTCAGCCTGGCACGCTTGTGTATTTTTCTGCTCATTTATATTCCCACTCTTTTTATTTAATTAGCTTAATTACTCAATAAAGCATCTGTTCAAAGCCAAATATTCGTTCGATTATTCGACTGTCAATACAGCAAGGGCTGATATTGGACAGGTATCATTGCTAATAAAATATAAGCAACACTGACTTCATAAAAACCATGTGATCTTATATTTATAGTTCTTCTACAGTCTTACGCCTAGCCATAAAATATCGATAAAAATAAGAGGGCACCTTCAAATAATTACCAAGGGTAATATTAGCAAAATGGCCATGAAATTTGGTGTCCTTTTCAAGGTTCATAGTTACGCAAAATACAAGATATCTTCATGAGACGAAAAATAATGAAATTATCTTTCGCTGCCTGTCATCTATCTGCAATTTTTCAAGACTGCAGAGGGGTATGGAGTGAGCGGCGTCTTGAACCCGACGCCTTGAACCGGCTTTCAGGTCTTATTGGGGATAGGTATTTTGCTGGTACATTTCATTTTATCGAGTAGCAAATAGCTTTCTGCAGAAATAACACCTGGAATACTGAACACCTTCTCACTGACAAAATCTGAGTAATCATCAAGACTAGGGGCAACAATTTTAAGTAAAACATCCTTTTCGCCAGACACAGCCCAGCATTCAGTGATCATATCGTAACTTTCAATCAGGGCTTTAAAACTCTTCTTGGACTCTGGGTCAACTTTTTTAATTTTTATGATGACAATCGCATGGACGGTAATACCCAGTTTCTTGTGGTTGAGCAAGGCAACATATTGATCGATATAGCCTTCCTGCTCAAGTCGCTTGACCCTGCGGTGGCTTTGTGAAGGAGAGAGATTGACAAGCTCCGAGAGCCGGGCATTTGAAAGACTGGCGTCGTGCTGCAAATGCTGCAATATCTTAATGTCAAGCTTATCAAGCGTATTCATACTGGTTCAGAACCTTTGTGCGTCAGCCTCACCCCGGTGAGGCTGCTGGTGACTATCGAATGATAGTCCACAGTTTAACAAAGCTGTTGCAACCCTCCTCAAATAACTGCGCGGTACGCACGCCAACGCTTCGTCTCCGGACGGGTACGTATAAGGCTCTGTCGCTCGCATCAGCCCTCACCTGCATGCAGGTATCATTGCAGAGGCACTGGCCGCTTGTATGCGCTCAGTAGCTGCCGTCAATGCCGGTACAATTATCGGGCTATAAAGCTGTGCTGCCAGAGGCGATCACTCAGGGTGCCGCAGTAGGCCTCGACCTGTTCTGCCGCGGACAGGCAGAGTTCATCGTCCAGCGGCGCACCGACAAGCTGCACACCGACCGGTAGTTGACCGGACAATCCGGTAGGCACCGCAACCGAAGGCAGCCCCAGCATATTGATCATGAGCAGGAAGCGCTGTGCCCTGAGCAGGCTGTCGATTTTTTCCGGATACAGAAAATCGAAATCATTCACAAAGGCTTCCTGGGACGACACTGGCATCAGCACCAGATCGTATGTATCCAGGAATAGGCTCCATTCGCATCGCAGGCGGTTGCGTTCTGTCAGGTCCAGCATCAAGCTCTGCAGGGTCGATGCACCGAAAAACGCACGCATAGCGCTGACGCTACGGTTGACGCCTTCGGAGCCATGCTGTTTTAGCGCCTCAATCTGCATGGAATCGACTTCGGCCATGGTCAGGCGGCCCCAAAGCTCCGATGCTTTTTTGGCCTGCGGCAATTCAACCTCAATAACAGTATGCCCTGCAGCTTCCAGCGCTGCCCGTGCCTTGTCCAGGCTCGCGCGGATGCCCGGCGTGATACCCTCGGCAAACGGATCCGCATTGTAGGCAATCTTCAGCGACGCCTGCCTGGTACGGCCGCTATCCTTGGTCGGCGTCCAGTCTGCATCCCAGGGAGAATATTTGGACATGCTTGCCAGAGCCAGGCGCACATCGGCAACAGTGCGCCCAATGGGGCCCTGTACCGAAAACAGCTGAGAAACCGGTGGCCGGCCGCTGTTAGAACTCGGGGAGGCATTGGCAATACGGCCGAATGATGGGCGAATGGTTGAAACACCGCAACAGAAGGCAGGGTAACGCAAAGAGCCGCCCATATCGTTGCCATGGGCAATGCAGCCTATACCAGCAGCCACGGCGCCGGCAGCCGCACCGGAAGAGCCGCCTGGAGTATATTCTGGATCCCAGGGGTTTAAGCTCGTGCCGTGCAGTGCATTGGACGTAAACCAGCGGATACTGAATTCCGGCGTGTTGGTCTGCCCGATGATAATGGCGCCATCGGCTTTAAGATTGGCTACAACCGGCGCATCCGCACTGGCCAGGTTATTCTTGTACGCAACGACACCGTCAGAATTAGCCTGACCAATCAGGTCTACATTAATTTTGGTGGTAACCGGCACGCCATAAAGTGGCGGCAGGACGTCATACTGACGACGCTTTTTATCCATTTCCTGTGCCTGCGCCCTGCTTTCTTCCTGAAATTGAACAGGCACCGCATTGATCAGCGGATTGATATCGGCAAGACGTTTCAGGTGGCTATCAACTACTTCCAGACAGCTAACATCACCGGACTTGATCTTATCTGCCGTCTCTGACGCGCTCCACTTCCAGAGTTCCATCATATACCTCGTCAATTCAATATTTGTAAACCCCCTCTATAAACGGAAGGGAATAAAGCAGAAAGCCATGGGCATTTCAGATCATTCAAACGGTAAGCTTATTATAGGAGATAAATAGCCAACCAAAGCGTTAACCATCAACGCGGGTACTCAGCATAAATAACTACCAAGCACCACTGATGGCGGGTATAGCCCCGAAGGGATTTAGGTTGTTTAACTCGATTATTACACCCGGCTACGCGGCCATCACGGTACCTTGTGCAATATACTGATCAAGGAGTTTCCGCTACAGCACGGGAAATATAATTACTGTATACGCCTAGCAAGCTACACGAAATAGACAAATACTCCCCCCGAAAAACAAACTAAAAGAGCATGCCCTACACGTCGACGATTAAGCTCCACATTTTCTAATATCATGATAACAAAATGGAAATGTAAATTTTTCGCGTAAGACGGGGTGGCTCGAGGTCTTTGCACAACTTTATTCACGAGCAGGCCTGCCGTCTGAAATTTTATTTCGCTAACCCTTTAAGCCCAATCTAAAAACATATTTAAGAGGCATCATAATCAAGCCCTCTATAGCATATCGGCGATCTGGAAACCCATTGCGGAGCTACCTGGATCAATGAGATCCGGTCACTGTTCGGACGAACGTCCGTAGCGGGGTTTCAACTCTGGCGCCTCACCCGCAGGGCGCACATTACGCCGCTCCTGCCGGGGCGTCATGCCGAAATGATTGCGGTAGGCGGTGCTGAAATAGGACGCGCTAGAGAAACCACATGACAACCCAACCTGCAGAATGGGCTGCTCATCCGTACGCAGCAACTGACGGGCATGATTCAGCCGTAACTCCAGGTAATACTGGGATGGCACGTTCTGTAGATACTGTTTAAACAGCCGCTCTAGGTGGCGCCTGGAAACGCCCACATGGTACGCCAGATCATCACTGCTCAGCGGCTCCTCGATATTGGCCTCCATCAGGGTAACCGCCTCGACCAGGCTGGGCTGCCCGGTTCCCAGGCGAACCTTTAGCGGCACCCGCTGCGGATCATCGGCGGGCCGTATTCGCTCGCAGACAAAATGTTCCGATATCCGGGAGGCCAGATCCATGCCATGATCCCGCCCTATCAGGAACAGCATCATATCCATCGAAGCCGTACCACCGCTGCAGGTATATCGATTGCGGTCGGTTTCGAATAAGTTGCCCGTCGCCTCGACCAAGGGAAACTCGCCGCGTAGCGTTCCCATGTTAAGCCAGTGCGCGGTAGCGCGGTACCCGTCAAGCAGTCCTGCACGGGCCAGCAGACAGGCGCCAGAGCCAATACTGCCTAGCGTCTGAACTGAACGGGCGCAACCCCTAAGCCAACGGATCAGCCGATCATGGCCACTCTCCGGGATCGCTGCCGGACCACAGACAAAAATGGCATCAAGCATGGGCGCCTGATCGAAATGGCTATCGATTTTTACCTCGACACCGCAACTACTGGAAACAAGCACGTTATCATGATCCGTACCCAGCAGTACTATTTCATACAACACGTCACCGGCCAGAGTGTTGGCGGTACGCAACGTATCGACAGCACAGGAAAAGCCTGTCAATGAGAATTCAGATACCAGTATAAAGCCAAGACGCAGCGGCGACCGCTCCTGATCATTTTTCTTCAAGCTCATAAACCCGTTGGCAACGCGTATTGCAATAAAGGATAGTCCAGCCATCATAACCGCGCATACGCGAAAAGCGCGAACTGCTACACAGGATGACTCCAGGGTGAAACTCCTTGTCGCCTGATCACAATTACCCCTCTGTCCCCCCTCGCAGTGAATACGGATAATCAATTCAGTTCAAACTCCCAGATACTTACAGGCTAAAAACATCAATGGATATCGCCCAGCCAGTCGCCGCTCGCCCGTTTATCAGCAATACCATGACCGAACTGCAGGCTCTGATCACCGCCCGCAGTTTTTCGCAGTGCCAGGCGCGTCAACTGCAGGCCCTGTTGACAAAAGTCCTGCGCCCGCAACTGCAGGACAGCCAGCAGTCGCCACAGGACCTTTACGGGGCTCTGCTCTCGACCTGGCAACGACTGCAGCAACATGACGCCGGCAGCATCGAGGTCGCCGTCTACAACCCGGAGTTCGGTCAGGGGGGTGGTGATCACACCTTGATTGAAATACTGATGGATGATATGCCTTTTATTGTCGCCAGCTGCATTGCCCAACTGCTTCGCATGGGTATCCGCATTCACAGCCAGGCGTTTCCGGCCTTGCACATACGGCGCGATATAGACGGCCAGTTGCTCGAGCTCTGTGACCAACCGGACGAGAACAGCCGGGTGGAAGCGCTGGTGCGATTTGAGATTGAACAGCAGGTCGACCCAGATAGCTTGCAGCGCATCAGCCTCGAACTGACACGTGTGCTGGAAGATGTTCGTCGAACAGTGACGGACTGGAAGCCGATGTTGAACCAGATCGATATGGCCGCCTCGGCCTGTGAACAGGCCACATCAGCTGATCCGGAAACAATTGCCTACCTGCGCTGGCTGGCCGATGACAACTTCTTGTTCGTCGGCTTTCGTTACTATGATGCAGAACCTGGTCAGGATGACTGCCTGCAGCTGCGTTACCGTGAAGGCTCCGGGCTGGGCTGCTTTCGCGACCCGATTTCGGATTCACAGCGCCTGATCCTACTCGACCGGAATCAGAGCCGACGCTTGCAGTCGCCCGAATACCTGGTGCTGACCAAGTCCACCACCCGCTCGAACGTGCAGCAGGATGTACATCTGGACTATATCGGTGTCAAAAACTGGGACAGCGCCGGCAGGGTCATCGGCGAATGGCGCTTCTTTGGCCTGTATTCCAGCAAGGCCTACGACGCACCAGTTACGGCTATTCCGCTAATCCGCCAGCATGTCACGCGCCTGCTGGAATCCTCTGCCCTGCAGTCGGGCAGTCATAGCTACAAGGCCCTGCGCCACCTGCTGTACACCTATCCTCGCGACGAGATGCTGCAGACAAGCTTTGACCAGCTATCCGCAACCCTCAATGGCATGCTGGAGTCTGTCGAGCGGCGCGAGCTGGGCCTATTCTTGCGGACAGATACTCACGGCCGCTTTATCAGCGTCCTGATGCTTATTCCCCGCGATCAATACAACACCGAATTGCGGCTACAGGTGCAGAATATACTGTTGCAGGCTCTCAATGGTCACAGCGCCGAATTCAGCGTACGCCTGACTGAGGAACCCTTGGCGCTGATCGAATTCAGTATCCACTGCCACAATGCACACCAGGTAAAATATGATAAAGCACAGCTGACCCGTCAGGTACTCTATGCCATGGAAACCTGGCACGACAGGCTATACCAGGCGCTGCATGCCCAAACGCCAGAGGCCCTGGCAAACACGTTGTTCCGTGAGTTTGCTCAGCGCTTTCCGGCCGCCTATCGCGACGCTACTGCCCCGCAGGAGGCCGTCATCGACATCCTGCAGCTGAACAACCTGGACAGCGGACTACAAACCCGTCTGGATGCTTCAACACCGGGTCAGATCCGTTTCCGGGTACTGGGTCGGGGTCAGGACATGACCCTGTCCGACGTCCTGCCGATACTCGAGCATCTGGGCGTGCGCGTCCTCAGCGCGATCCCATACCAGCTCCAGGCGGGAGCTGCCCGTGAAAGCGGGTTCTGGATTATCGATTTCCGGCTTGCCTGCGATAGCGACCATGACCTGGATTCGCTCAGTATTCGCCGCCAGTTTCAGGAAACCTTCATCCGCACCTATTACGGCGAATTGGAAGACGACCGCTTCCATCAGCTGATACTGCGCGCCGGGATATCCTATCGTGAAGTGACCCTGCTGCGGTCGGTCAGCAAATACCTGCAGCAGCTCGGTGTTCCCTTCAGCCAGCACTATATCGAGCAGGCCCTGTCCCGCAATCCGCACTTGAGCCAGCTGCTCTGTGCTCTGTTCAAGGCGCGCTTTGCACCGGATGCGGGTGTGAACCGCGAGGCGAACGAGAGTAGCCTGGAGCAGCAAATCACTGCTGCCCTGGATGCCGTGGATAACCTCGACGAGGACCGAATTCTGCGCCACGTTCTTGGCGTAATCCAGGCCATGCTGCGCACCAACTATTATCAAACCGATAAATCGCAGGGCGGCCGCGAGAAAGGCTATCTCAGCTTCAAGCTCAATACCCGTACGCTGAGCTTTGCCCCCGAACCACGCCCGGAATTTGAGATTTTCGTCTATGCTCCTTGGGTTGAGGGTGTCCACCTGCGCGCCGGTGCCATTGCCCGCGGTGGCCTGCGCTGGTCCGACCGGCGCGAGGATTTCCGCACTGAGGTACTGGGACTTGTGAAAGCTCAGATGGTGAAGAATTCGGTGATCCTTCCGGTCGGTGCCAAGGGCGGTTTTGTGCCCAAACAGCTACCCACAAACGGCGATCGCAACGCCATTCAGGTCGAAGCAATTCGCTGCTACGAGACCTTTATCCGTGGCCTGCTGGATATCACCGATAACCGCATTGGCGACGCTGTCGTGCTACCTGACCAAGTTATTTGCCACGATGGCCCCGACCCTTATCTGGTCGTCGCGGCCGATAAAGGCACAGCAACGTTCTCGGATATCGCCAACCGCATCAGTGCCGAATATGGCTTCTGGCTCGGCGATGCGTTCGCTTCCGGCGGCAGTAACGGTTATGACCACAAGAAAATGGGCATCACCGCCCGTGGCGCCTGGGAGTCCGTCAAGCGGCTGTTTCGCGAACAGAACCGCAACAGTCAGACAGGCGACTTTAAGGTGGTGGCTATCGGTGATATGGCCGGTGATGTGTTTGGCAACGGTATGCTGCTGTCCCGCCATATCCGTTTGGTAGCGGCTTTTAACCATCAGCATATTTTTATCGATCCTAATCCCGATGCCGCCAGCAGCTGGCTGGAACGCAAACGGCTATTCGACCTGCCACGTTCGAACTGGGAGGACTATGATCTCAGCCTAGTCTCCAGCGGCGGCGGACTGTACCGGCGCAGCGCCAAGCATATCGACCTGAGCCACGAAGCCCGAGCCGCACTGGGTACCGAGCAGACGCGCATTACGCCCAATGCGCTGATCCAAGTGATACTCAGGTCCCCGGTTGACCTGCTCTGGAACGGCGGTATCGGCACTTACGTCAAGGCCAGCCATGAAAGCCACGATCAGGTGGGCGATCGCAGCAATGACCCAGTCCGGGTCAACGCCGACGAATTGCGACTGAAGGTGATCGGCGAGGGCGGGAACCTGGGACTGACTCAGCGCTCACGCATCGAATTCGCCCGTGCCGGCGGCCTGGTCAGTACCGATGCGATCGATAATGCCGGTGGCGTCGACTCGTCCGACCATGAGGTTAATCTCAAAATCCTGCTCAACCAGCAGATTGCCGCCGGCACGCTGGACGCCAGTGAGCGTAATAGCCTGCTCGAGAGCATGACCGATGAGGTTGCCGCGCTGGTGCTGCAGCACAATTATGGCCAGAGTCAGATTCTCAGCCTGAGTAGCGGCCAGGCCGCAAGCAGGATTAACGACCACCGGCGGCTGATTCAGCAACTCGAGCACGCCGGGCGGCTGAACCGGGCACTGGAATGCCTGCCCGGCGACGAACAGCTCGATGAGCTGACACGTAGCGGTCAGGGCCTGACCCGGCCGGAAATAGCGGTACTGCTGGCCTACAGCAAGCTATGGCTATGCGATCAGCTGGCCGCCGATGGTATAGGGCAGGATCCAGACCTGAGCGGCGAACTTGCCGCCTATTTTCCGACCGCGATCCGGCAGCGTTTTGGTGACGCGCTGCAGCAGCATCCGCTGCAGGCGGAGCTGCTGGCAACTCACACCACCAATCTGGTTATCAACCGCATGGGCGAGACGTTTGTCACCTATGTACAGTCAGAGGCACACTGCAGTGCGCTGAATGCCGTGCGCGCCTTCGTCGCCGCCTGTCGGATTTTCGATATCGAGACGCTCTGGCAGGGACTCGAGTTACTGGAAAATCAACTGGATGACCTGTTGTTCCGTGATCTTCTGGCCCGAATCCAGGACCTGCTGGAGCGTACCACCCTCTGGCTGCTGCGTCGTCATGGATCCAGCATCAGGGTAAGTGACTGCACCACGGTTTTTGCCGGCAAGGTAACCGAGCTGGTATTGCAGCTGCCGGCGGATCTGGAGACAGATGAGCAAATCCGGATTCAAGCCTTACGCGACGCACTGATCGCTGCCGGTGTACCAGCGATACTGGCCGAACGGCTGGTCACTCTACCTTACCTCTATACCGGTCTGGAGGTCATGCATCTGTCTCAGCGCAGTGCGCAGGACCCGAGGCAAGCGGCCAGCATTTACTTTGCGCTGGATAAAATCCTCGCCCTGAAACCGCTGCGTCGGGCTGTAGCAGCCCTGCCGGAACAAACTCTTTGGCAGCGTAAGGCCCGTGCCGCCTTGGCTCATGAAGTGGATAGCGCACAGATTCTGACCTGCGCCCGAATACTGGAGAGTACTGCAGCTTGCGCCTCGCTTGGCGAGCGCCTCGACCAGTGGCAACAGCAGAGCCTGAATGCGCTCGACAAACTGCAACAGACCTTCAGTGATGTCTGCAGCAACGAAACCCCCGACCTGTCCATGCTGTCTGTCGCCGTACGCGAACTGGGCAGTCTGAATCAGCCGCTTTAACCTCAGGAGAAACGACCCAATGACCGACACTACAGTCAGCCGCGCCACCTTCGACCACGTCATGGTGCCCAACTACAACCCGCCGGCCATCATTCCGGTGCGTGGCGAAGGCTCACGACTCTGGGATCAGCAGGGCAATGAGTACATTGACCTGGCCGGCGGCATCGCCGTCAACGTGCTGGGGCATCGCCACCCCGCACTGATGCAAGCACTGAAGGATCAGGCCGACAAAGTCTGGCACCTGAGCAATGTTTTTACCAACGAGCCGGCGCTGGAGCTCGCGCAGGTATTGACCGGCAACACCTTTGCCGAGCGGGTCTTTTTCTGCAACTCCGGTGCCGAGGCCAACGAAGCCGCCTTCAAGCTGGCGCGCAAATATGCCCACGACCGCCAGCAGCCGCAAAAGAACGAAATTATTGCCTTCAACCAGTCCTTTCACGGACGCACCCTGTTTACTGTATCCGTGGGCGGACAGCCCAAATACCGCGAAGGCTTTGAACCGGTGCCGGCTGGTATCAGCCATGTGCCGTTCAACGACATCGAGGCATTGCGAGTCGCTATTTCCGACCGTACCTGTGCTGTGGTGATGGAGCCGATTCAGGGCGAAGGCGGTGTCATTCCGGCCGATCCCGCCTTTGCAAAGGCTGTACGCGAGCTGTGCGATGCACATGATGCCCTGCTGATTTTCGACGAAGTCCAGACTGGCGTAGGCCGAACCGGCAATCTGTTCGCCTATATGCAACTCGGCGTAACACCGGATATTCTCACCAGTGCCAAAGCTCTGGGCGGCGGCTTCCCCATCGGCGCCATGCTGACCACAACCGACATCGCCGCCAGCTTCAATGTCGGTAGCCACGGCACCACCTACGGTGGCAATCCGCTGGGCTGCGCGGTCGCCAAGGCTGTGCTGGATACGGTGAACACCCCGTCTGTGCTGGCAGACGTCAAGCGCAAGCAGCAGCTGTTTATTGACCAGCTGCATACCATCAACAGCCGCCATCAGTGCTTTCGAGACATCCGCAGCGCCGGCCTGCTGATCGGTGCTGAACTGGAAGGGCGCTGGCACGGCCAGGCGCCCAAGGTGCTGGCAGCCGCCCGTGAGCTGGGCCTTATGCTGCTGGTCGCGGGCCCTAACGTGCTGCGCATGACGCCATCGCTGGTGATTCCGGATCAGGACATCCTCGAGGGCATGGGACTCTTGGACAAGGCGATCGCAAACGCGCTTCAAGTATAACACTGCAGCTGACAGGCCAGTCTTTCACCTGGCCTGTCACGCAAATGCCCTGCTTAACTGCGCCCGCAGACGTAGTCCCCCTGTACAGCCTCGCTCTAGCGCATGACGGCCCCTGGATGGTCGGAATGCAGTTTTTGCATGGAGCAAAAAACTGTCCATCTGCTTGCGGTATAAGTGCGTCCCTGTACAGAAAATTCCTGTCGCCTCAGCAACAGTTTGCCCCTGTCGATAAAGACGCCAATCATCAATAATATGATCTGTATAAAACGCCATACGGAGACCTCATGACCTCGACTGACGCTCACTTCATGCCCTGGCTGGAATGGCTGGACAGCCAGCACGACATCATGCTGGCACGTACGCTGGAACTGGCGGAGATCAACTCCGGTACGCTGAATGTAGCCGGCGTTAACCTTGTCAGGGAAATGCTGCAATCCTACTGCAGCACGCTTGGTGGCGAAGTCGAGGTTGTAGCGGTCGCGCCTTACAGCCTGGTGGATGAGCAGGGTGTCACCCGGCACACCCCGCTGGGCGATGCACTGCGTATTCGCAAACGCCCCCAGGCTCCGCTGCAGATATTTTTCTGCGGTCATATGGATACGGTTTTCCCGATCGATCACAGTTTCCAGTCCGTGCGCTGGCTGGATGACAACACCCTGAACGGCCCCGGCGTTGCCGATCTCAAGGGCGGGCTGATGGTGATGCTTAAAGCACTTGAAGCCCTGGAGCGCAGCCCCTTCGCAGTACAGATCGGCTGGGAGATTCTGTTTAATCCAGATGAGGAAATTGGTTCGCCCAGCTCGGCGCCGCTGATTGCCGAAGCCGCCACCCGCTGTCATCTGGGCCTGATCTACGAACCCTGCATGCCGGACGGCAATCTAGCTGGCGCCCGCAAGGGCAGCGGTAACTTTAGTGTCACGGTGCAGGGAATTGCCGCCCACGCCGGGCGCGAACATCACCTGGGGCGAAACGCCGTGCGCGCACTCTGTGACTTTGTCAGCGCCCTGGACGATCTGAATGGTCAGTGCGAGGGGGTCACCATCAATCCGGGTCTGATCCATGGCGGTGGCGCTGTCAATGTAGTGCCGGATCAGGCTATGGGGCGTTTCAATATCCGCATCGAAAGGCCCGAAGATGAAGCCTGGTGTCTCGAACAGCTGGATCGCCTGAGTGCCGGCATCAATGCCCGCGACGGACTCAGCCTGCAGTTGCACGGCGGCTTTGGCCGCAAACCCAAAGTACTGTCCGACGCCAACCAGGCCCTGTTCGAACTGGCTCGCAGCTGTGGATCCCAGCTGGGCATGGCGCTGGAGTGGAAACCCACCGGGGGCTGCTGTGACGGCAACAATCTGGCCGCCGCCGGCGTGCCTAATATCGACACTCTGGGCGTTCAGGGTGGCAAGATTCACAGCAGCGATGAATTTATGCTGGTATCCAGCCTGACCGAACGAGCCAAACTCAGCGCCCTGATCCTGATGCGGTTGGCCAGTGGTGCCCTAGACAACCACCTGGAGAAAAAATCATGCTAATCATCCGCCCCGTCGATTTCCCTGACCTGCCGGCACTGGAGCGGCTGGCAATTACCTCCCGTGGTGGCATCACCACTCTTCCGGCCAATCGTGAATATCTGGGGCAGCTGATCGGTCAGACCCAGAACTCATTGCGCAAGAAAGTCGCCCTGCCCGGTGGCGAGTCCTACCACTTCGTGATGCAGGACAGTGACAGCGGCGAGATTCTGGGGATCAGCGGCCTGGAGGCCTGTATCGGCCTCGACTCACCGTTTTACAGCTACCGTATTGACGAAGTAGTTCATGCCTCCGGCGAGCTGCAGATCCACAACCGCATACCCTCGCTGCATCTGTGCCACGATTACAACGGTACCAGCCGGCTCTGCACACGCTATCTGGTTCCCGAATCAGATACGCTAGTCAATGCACACTTTCTGTCCCGTGCCAGAATGCTGTTCATGGCCAAGCATCCGCAACGCTTTGCTCGCCGCACGGTGGTCGAGCTGCAGGGCATGGTCGACGAACAGGGACGATCCCCATTCTGGGAGTCCCTTGGCCGGCACTTCTTCGGCATGGACCTGTCTCAGGCAGACTACCTGACCGGTATTAACCGTAAGACCTTTATCGCCGAGTTGATGCCGCGTTACCCACTGTATGTACCGTTACTCAACGAATCAGCCCGTAATGCCATCGGCCAGCCGCGGCCCGATATCGAACCGGTTATGGACCTGCTCGAGGACGAAGGCTTCGAATACCGCGGCTATATCGACATCTTCGACGCCGGCCCAACACTCGAGGTGCGCACCGACAGCATTCGCTCAATCTGGCAAAGCCAGAATCGTACCCTGCAGATCCGTCCGGACGGTGCACCCGCTAGCGGTGACCGCCAGATGATGCTGAGCAATAACGGTACCGGCGACTTCCGGGTACTTCTCACACGAGGCAATCTGGAACAGCCCCAGATCAGCTCCAGCGAGGCGGAGCAATTGCTGTTGCACGAAGGCGACAGCGTCCGCGTGCTGGCTCTGGATACCGACGACCTAGCCAAGAGCGATAGCCACTTACACCCCTGATTTCATCAGCTTAAACTTTATGCAGACTCCGGCCTGCAGGGCAGACTGCGGCCTATCGCAGCACAGAGAAGAGGATTCCCCATGATCATAGTGAGACCGGTACGCCGGGACGACCATAACGCATTGCGTGAATTGGCCCGCAAAACAGGCCCTGGCTTCACCTCCATGCAGGACGATGACAAGCACGTGGAAGGCATGATCAATGCTGGTGTCGCCGCCTTTGAATGCAGTCCACCTCCGGCGGATGCTTATTTCCTCTTTATGATGGAGGACACAGAAACGGGCAAGGTGGTGGGCACCTGTGCCATCCATGCCGCGATCGGCCTGCATGATGTCTGGTACAGTTTTCACCTCGGCACCACCGTACATGCATCGCGTGAGCTGGACGTTTACAGCGCTCTGCAGACCCTGACTCTTAGCAACGATCAGACCGGCTGTAGCGAACTCTGCACCCTGTTTCTGGATCCGGAATATCGCCACAGCTTGAACGGTCATCTGCTATCCAAATCTCGCTTGCTGTTTCTGGCACAGTTCCCGCATTTGTGTGGCGAAACCCTCGTTGCAGAGATGCGCGGCTATTCCGACGAAAACGGTGTGTCGCCGTTCTGGGAAGGCCTGGGACGGCATTTTTTCTCGATCGACTTCACCCGGGCAGACCAGCTATCGGCGCGCAACAAGGTATTTATTGCCGAGTTAATGCCCAAGCATGCCATCTACACCAACCTGCTGCCTGAAGCCGCTCGCGAGGTCATAGGCCGCACTCACGACGCTACCCTGCCCGCGCGCAAGCTGCTGGAAAGCGAGGGTATGCGCCACAGCCGCTACGTGGATATTTTTGATGGTGGCCCCATTCTCGAGGCCCCCGTTTCGAGCCTGCGGGCCGTGCGGGATAGTCGAAGCTACAAGGCCCGAATTGAAGAGGTTTCGGCTCAGGACCAGCCCTATATGGTCAGCAGCACCGAGCTTGCGAACTTCCGTTGCGGTACTACCTATAACATCGCTCTGGACGACGACGCTGCCTCGCTTGATGCCAAGACGGCCGCCGCGCTGAATATCAGAGCCGGCGACAGCGTGCGAATCGCCCCCCTTTTTGCAGAACGGAGAACCCAATGATGACTACCAGCCTATATATCAACCAGCAATGGCTCGTCGGAGCCGGTGAGCCATTCGCATCCCGAAATCCGGCCAGCGGTGAGATCATCTGGCAGGCCCATGCCGCCGATGCGCTCCAGGTCGATGCCGCCGCCCGTGCCGCGCGCGCCGCCTTTCCCGCCTGGGCTGACCTGACCTTCGCAGAACGTGCTGATATCTGTCGCCGTTTTGCCGAGCAACTGGGAGCGCGCAAGGAGCAGCTGGCCGACGCCATTGGCCGGGAAACCGGCAAGCCACTCTGGGAAGCACGTACCGAAGTCGCGGCTATGATGGGCAAAATCGAAATTTCAATCCGCGCCTGCCAGGAGCGCACCGGCCACAGAGAGGGTGACGCGGCAGGGGCTCGTGCCGTGTTACGTCATCGCCCCCACGGCGTCGTTGCCGTGTTCGGTCCCTACAATTTCCCAGGGCACCTGCCCAACGGCCACATCGTGCCGGCGCTGCTGGCGGGTAACACGGTGCTGTTCAAGCCTAGTGAATTGACGCCTCTGGTCGCCCAGCTGACGGTGGAATGCTGGGATGCCGTAGGCCTGCCGGCCGGAGTACTCAACCTGCTGCAGGGTGAAAAGGACACGGGCATCGCACTGGCCGACCATAGTGAACTCGATGGCCTGTTTTTTACCGGCAGCTCCCAGACTGGCGAGCTGCTGCATCGTCAGTTCGCCGGCCACCCGGGCAAGATTCTGGCGCTGGAAATGGGCGGCAATAACCCGCTATTAATCGGCGAGATCAGCGATATTCCGGCTGCCGTACACGAAACCATCCAGTCGGCCTATATCAGTGCCGGCCAGCGCTGTACCTGCGCCCGCCGCCTGCTGGTACCCGAAGGCGAGACCGGTGACCGTTTCGTGGCAGCTCTGACCCGGGCCATCGATCAGATTCAGGTTGGCCGTTACGACGCCGATCCCCAGCCCTTCATGGGCAGTGTGATTTCCGAACGGGCCGCTGATCAATTACTCGCTGCGCGTCAGCAATTGCTTGATCTGGGCGCCACCGAGCTTAGCCCCCTGGCCAAACTGCAGGCAGGCAGCGGTCTGCTGTCTCCTGGGCTACTCGATGTGACCGCGGTGCAAAACCTGCCTGACGAGGAATACTTCGGTCCCTTGTTGCAACTGATCCGCTACCGCGACTTCGAGCAGGCTATTGCAGCCGCCAACAATACTCGTTTCGGGCTCTCGGCCGGTCTGATCAGCGACAGTACTGACCAGTACAATCTCTTCGTCCGCCGCATCCGCGCCGGTATTGTAAACTGGAATAAGCAGCTAACCGGTGCCAGCAGCGCAGCACCCTTCGGCGGTATTGGCGCTAGTGGAAACCACCGTGCCAGTGCGTTCTACGCGGCTGACTATTGTGCCTACCCCGTAGCGGGGCTCGAACTCGACCGGGTACAGCTACCTGCGACACTGTCACCGGGCTTGTCGATAGACAGCGAATAGCCTGAAGAACCGCGGGCGACGTCAGCGGGCGGCCTTGCCGGATCTGCGCCGACTCGCCCCACAGCTACAGCGGCTTGTCGTTCGGCAATATCGCTGCAGATCGCAACTCCTAGGCATCCAAACCTAGGCTCGTCGTCACCGTATCACCCCGTGCCGATACCCATGATGGCCGGGTCCATTTCACGCTTGCCACTGAATTTTGTTTTCGCCTTGGTCGGTGACCGACCACCATTCATCGGCTTCGTCCCCCTCTTGCCATCCTGACACGATGCAGCGAATTTCGGTATTAAGTCGTTGTTGCGCCTGTTGTGCACAATCGAGATCTTGAGCCCAGGGGGTTTGTGCCGAGTCGAACCAGACGCTGCAGAACTCTTTGGCTGCGCGGTCTATTACCGTTACCGGGATTGCTACGTGATTATACGTAACTGTGAAACGGTGTGTATGTCCCTGCTTGCCAGTAGCCTCAAGCCGTTCGAACGTCGATTCCAGCCACTGGGTGATCTGCTCTACTGAGCGTTGTTTGACATAAATCTCGATGTCGGGATGGCGGTCGTTTGGGGTCTGACTCATCGTTAATAAACCTGAAAATTCGTAAGATACTGAGGTTGATATAGCCGCAAGCTGCCAGTATAGCGCCGCAGCTCAAGCACACCAGCGCTACGTTGGCTATCAATGCTTGTTGTAGGGGGCTGGTGAGCTGTTTTTCTGGGTAAACTATCGGTCCGACTCCGATAACAGCAACAGGGTGCCGTTCGCTGCCCTGTTGGAATCGCGGCGTGGGTTGTTAGTTTGGCGGAGCAACAATAGGTTTAAACCCGACATCGGATGGAGGTCAACCTCGAGCTTTGAGCAGGTGCAGATTGATGTCTACGCCAAGCTCGAGTTGCTGCAGCTGCAGCAGGCGCTCACGGGCTGCGGCATCGGTGCGCCATTGATGCGGCGTCATCGCCAGCAATTGCAGGATAGAACGGTTATCCGTCAGGGTGAAGCGGTACTGGACCTGTTGCTGGATGAGCGGTTCAAACAGCGTATCCAGCTCTGTTAGCGGGTCATAGGCGTTACGGCGCACCTCGGGATAGATCTGCTGGCGCAGTTCTAGCAGATGATCGCTGCCGGTGGTGGCTACCAATAACAGTCCGCCTGGGCATAGTGACTGGTGGAAGGCACTGCTGCTCAGTGGGGCGAACAGGCATAGCATGGCGTTCTGGCTGGCGGGCTTCACCGGCAGCTTCGTGCCTGAGGCGACTATCCAGGCGATATGCTTGCTACGCTGACAGGCCGCGCGAACTGCGTGCTTAGAGATGTCTACACCAATCAGTTGGTGGTGTAGTTGCTGTTGATTGAGTGCCTCCGCTAATCGAGTACTGTAATAGCCCTCACCACAGCCGCAATCCAATAACCTTAATGACTGCGGTACTGGTTGTTGCGATGCCTGTAGCTGTGAAATGAGCAGGCTGTTGATCGCATCTGATAGGGGTTGATAGTGATGCTGGTCTAAAAATTCACGTCGACCCGCTACCATTAACGCGTCGTCGCCTGGATCTCTAGAGTGCTTCTGTTGTACCGGAAGCAGGTTGTAATAACCCTGCTTGGCTCGGTCATAACAGTGGCCGTTACTACATAGAATGCTATTTCCGGACGGGGTTAGTGATTGCTGACATAGCGGACAGCATAGACTGCTCGCTATATTCATGGCACGAGCAACCGAGCAAGGATGTTTTCATACAGCGATGAGAGGGTGTCAAGATCTGCCGCTCGAACCTGCTCGTCGATCTGGTGAATAGTCGCGTTGCAGGGGCCTAGTTCTACTACTTGGGCGCCCGTGGGGGCGATAAAGCGACCGTCGGAGGTGCCCCCCGAGGTCGATAGCTCGGCGGCCTGTCCGGTGATCGCTTGGATGCTGTCGCGACATGCGTTTACCAGAGAGCCTTCGGCCGTGATAAAAGGGTGGCCAGATAAGACCCAGTCGAGTGCATAGTCGAGTTTGTGAGCATCAAGAATAGTCTGAACGCGTTGTTTGATCTGATCGGCACTGATCTCAGTTGAAAAGCGTAGATTAAACTTTGCTTCTAATTCTCCCGGTACCACGTTGGTGGCACCTGTACCGGCATGCATGTTGGAGATCTGGAAGCTGGTAGGTGGGAAGTAGTCGTTACCCTGGTCCCAGGTTATCCCTGCCAGCTCAGCCAGCGCAGGTGCGGCAAGATGAATGGGGTTACTAATCAGGTGTGGGTACGCGACATGGCCTTGCTTGCCATAGATCTTGAGTGTGCCACTGATGGATCCACGCCGTCCGTTTTTAATGACATCACCGACTTTTTTGGAGCTGCTCGGTTCGCCGACGATGCACCAGTCGATCTTTTCGTTCCGAGATTCCAACACCTCCACAACCCGAGGGGTGCCATTGATAAAATCACCCTCTTCATCAGAGGTGATTAATAGTGCGATTGAACCTGCGTGGTCAGGATGGTGGGCAATAAAACGCTCCAGCGCGGTGATGAAGGCGGCAATGCTGCCTTTCATATCGGCGGCACCACGGCCACAGAGGTAGCCTTCATGGATCTGAGGGTCGAAGGGCGGGTGGGTCCAGCGCTCTGCAGGTCCGGACGGGACCACATCGGTGTGGCCGGCAAAGCAAAACAGCGGGCCTGTCGTACCGCGTCTTGCCCAGAGATTGCTGACGTCTTCAAAAGGCAATCTTTCAATGTTGAAACCCAGGGTCTGCAGACGCTGGATCAACAGTTCCTGACAGCCCGCGTCGTCAGGGGTCACCGAGGGGCGGGCGATTAATTCCATCGCAAGCGACAGGGTGGGAGATAGAGATGACATCAGCACGTATTACCTAAGTTTTGACTGGGCTGTCGATTATAACGACAATTAAAGCCTTGTGGTTGACGATTAAACGCCGGGGCTGTTTTCGTCACTTTCATGTCGCAACTTACGAATGAAGCTGTTGAATTCAAGAAAGCTGCGAGCGTTAGCAAGACGGTCGCTGATCTCCTCGACTTCGCTGATGGTTTTGTTGGCGAGCGGCAGCGTGCTTAACAGCCGATAGGTGTGACGGAGTTCTAATGGATGGATCCATGTGAGGGGTTTGGGGTTCAAGGGTCGTCTCCGGTGCCCATTGCTAGTGTGCTGGAATAAGAAATGGAGAGTGTAGTCAGCCGTAGGCAACCGAGTGTTGCGCTAGGTCAAGGGTTTAGCGGGGTTGTTGACCTAGTTGACAAATTGTTTGACATAGATCGGGTTTAGGGCGCTAAGCGGCAGTAGCTTTTCCTGATACAGGCAGTGGGGCTACGCAGTGTCTGGCAGCCCACATGGGTAGGCTTAGCGCAGTAAGTTGGATAACTTTGGGTTGGGCTCCTCGGCGGCACGATAAAGCAGCGCGATGTTACCTATTTGCTGCACCAGTTCAGCCTGTACCTGATCGCACAGCTGCTTAATTAGCGTCAATTTGACCTCGCGATCACCGACGCTGAATTTTACTTTGATCAGCTCGTGATCTTCCAAGGCGCGGTCAACCTCTAGCTGTACCCCTTCGGTTAAGCCGTTACCGGCCACGGTCACTAGTGGATGTAAGCTGTGCCCTAGGCTGCGATACTGCTTTTTTTGCGTGGCTGTTAAACTCATAATAGTATGGTCAACCTCTTGTTGGACCTGCCATGGGCGGGCGGACAGGGGTCCGCAACGCGTGAAGTGGATATTAAGCTAAGGGTTATATTACCTTAGGAGCGTGCGGGACTTAACACTGATCTGCTTTGAATATCTAAAATAGGGGTGTTTGTTAGGGTTTTATCGCCAAGTAGCGCGTAATTCAGGGTTGTTGATTAGTAAATTTGCCGTGTAATCGCTTGATTGCAGCGGCTAGCATAGCAGGTATTAACGTGGCACGATCAAAAAGTAGTGGTCAGTGGCTCAAGGAACATTTTGATGATCCTTATGTCCAAAAAGCCAAGGATGACGGGTATCGTTCAAGGGCCAGTTATAAGCTGCTTGAGTTGGACTTGAAGGATCGCTTGTTGCGCCCGGGAATGATAGTGGTGGACTTAGGGGCAGCGCCTGGAGGGTGGTCGCAGGTCGCGGCACAAAAGGTGGGTAGCAGCGGACGAGTGGTTGCTTCGGATATCCTGCCGATGGATGGTTTGGCTGATGTGAGCTTTATTCAGGGCGATTTTACCGAGCAATCTGTATACGAGCAGATCGTTACAGCCCTAGATGGACGCCAGGTTGACCTTGTAATTTCAGATATGGCCCCCAATATGAGTGGTATGAACTCGATTGATCAGCCGCGAGCGATCTATCTGGTCGAACTGGCGTTGGAATTAGCACGCCAGGTATTGAAACCTAACGGTGTGTTTGTTGCCAAGGTGTTCCAGGGTGAAGGGTTTGATGCATTGTTAGCGGAGATGCGTCGGAGCTTTACCAAAGTGCAGTCACGTAAACCCGATTCATCTCGTGCCCGTTCGCGGGAAATTTATCAGCTCTGCCGTGGTTTTAAAGAGTAATATAGCAGCAGGGTCGATGACCGTTGTCTTTCTCTTTTAGAAGGGCGGTTATAGAAGTAGCTTAAAGGAGCTTCGCTTGAACGATATGGCAAAAAACCTAGTGTTGTGGCTGATCATTGCTGCAGTGCTGTTGACGGTTTTCAATAATTTTAATACCGAGCCTGAAGCTAATAAGCTCAGCTATTCGCAGTTTATCGAGCAGGTGCGTAACGAGCAGGTGACCCGCGTGGTCGTCGAAGGTTATGAAATTAGCGGTGAACTGCAAAGTGGGGGCCGTTTTGTTACGGTGCGACCTGCGCTGCAGGATCCCAAATTGGTCGATGATCTCTACAATCATGGCGTTATTATCGAAGGTAAGCAGCCCGAGCAGCAGAGTATCTGGAGTCAGTTGTTGGTGGCTAGCTTCCCTATCCTGGTGATTATTGCTGTGTTTATGTTTTTTATGCGCCAGATGCAGGGAGGCGCGGGTGGCAAAGGCGGGCCGATGTCTTTTGGTAAGAGCAAGGCGCGGCTGCTGAGTGAAGATCAGATTAAAACCACCTTTGCCGATGTTGCCGGTGTTGAGGAGGCTAAAGAAGAGGTGCAGGAACTGGTCGAGTTTCTGATGGATCCGGGTAAGTTCCATCGTCTGGGTGGTCACATCCCCAAAGGTGTGCTGCTGTCGGGTTCTCCTGGGACGGGTAAGACCTTGCTGGCGAAAGCCATTGCTGGCGAAGCGAAGGTGCCTTTTTTTAGTATCTCGGGTTCCGATTTTGTGGAGATGTTTGTCGGTGTCGGTGCCTCACGGGTGCGTGACATGTTTGAACAGGCCAAGAAGCAGTCGCCCTGTATTATTTTTATCGATGAGATCGATGCCGTGGGTCGTCATCGTGGCGCCGGTATGGGTGGTGGTAATGACGAGCGTGAGCAAACGCTAAACCAGTTACTGGTTGAGATGGATGGCTTTGAAGGTACGGAGGGGGTGATCGTGATTGCGGCGACTAACCGTCCGGATGTGCTGGATAAGGCGTTGTTGCGTCCAGGGCGTTTCGATCGCCAAGTGGTGGTGGGTTTGCCAGATATTCGTGGCCGTGAGCAGATCTTGAAAGTACATATGCGTAAAGTTCCTATGGCTGATGATGTCCGGGCTGACCTGATTGCGCGCGGTACGCCGGGTTTCTCTGGCGCCGATTTGGCCAACCTGGTTAACGAGGCTGCGCTGTTTGCGGCCCGTGGTAACCTTCGTACCGTGGGCATGGAGCAGTTTGAGAAGGCCAAGGACAAAGTGCTGATGGGCGCTGAGCGGCGCTCCATGGTGATGTCTGATGCCGAGCGCCTGAATACTGCTTATCATGAGTCGGGCCATGTGATCGTGGGGCGTCTGGTCCCTGATCATGATCCTGTTTATAAGGTATCTATTATTCCTCGGGGTCGGGCACTGGGTGTGACCATGTTTCTTCCCGAAGAGGACCGTTATAGCCTGTCCAAGCGAGCGCTTATGAGTCAGATCTGCAGTCTCTATGGCGGTCGTATCGCCGAGCAGATGACCCTGGGGGTGGATGGTGTGACTACCGGTGCATCCAATGATATTCAGCGTGCTACGCAGTTGGCGCGCAGTATGGCGACTAAGTGGGGCTTATCAGAAAAGCTTGGACCGTTGCTGTATGACGATGAGGATGGCGACCCCTTTGGGCGGATGCCCGGTCAGGCGGCCAAGGGCGTTTCTGGTGAAACGGCTAAGTTGATTGACGAAGAGGTACGCACCGTTATCGATGATTGTTATGCGCGTGCGCAGACATTGCTGGAGGATAATCGCGATATTCTTGAAGCCATGACCGCCGCACTGATTAAATATGAAACCCTGGATAGCGATCAGATTGATCAGTTGATGGCGCGCCAGCCTGTGACTGAGCCTGAGGGCTGGGATGAAGGCGGCGGGGTTGACTCGGGTAAAAAGGCCGAAGATGTAGTAGCGGAGGACCAGCCGTCGAATCCGACTAAGGGGGATGATGCTGACTTGGGTGCTTCCGATAAGCCCGCGCACTGATTAAGCGCATGCCTCTAGCAAAAAGCCGACTTGATGTCGGCTTTTTGCATCTAAATATTTATTAGCACTAGCTGTTAAGTGGTTATTTATGACGGATCGAGTCTTTCAATTTGGATCCCGCAACCTGTCTCTGGATCGTCCTCAGGTGATGGGTATTCTCAATGTCACCCCGGATTCCTTTTCCGATGGTGGTCAGCTCTACCGTGATAATCGACTGGACCTATCTGAGCTGCTTTTCAGGGCCACAGCGATGGTGAATGCTGGCGCCACGTTGCTCGATGTCGGCGGGGAGTCTACCCGTCCTGGTGCGGCCTTCGTGGGTGAGCAGCAGGAGCTGGATCGAGTGGTGCCGGCGATTGAGATGCTGGTGCGGGAGCTGGATGTGGTGGTGTCTGTGGATACCAGTACCCCGGCAGTAATGACGGCTGCGGCGCAGGTGGGCTGTGGACTCATCAACGATGTGCGGGCGTTGGGCCGAGAGGGTGCGTTGGCGGCAGCCGAGGCGACCCACTTACCGGTCTGTTTGATGCATATGCAGGGGCAGCCAGAAGGTATGCAGCAAGCACCCGGGTATGCGGATGTGGTGGCCGAGGTGATGCTGTTTTTGCAGCAGCGCATGTTGCTGTGCGCCGAGGCGGGCATCGGGCCTGAACGCGTGTTACTGGACCCAGGGTTCGGATTTGGAAAAACACTAGAGCATAATTTGATTTTGCTTAACCAGCTGCGGCGGCTGACAGAGTTGAAGGCGCCGTTGTTGGTAGGGATCTCGCGCAAGTCGATGATCGGAGCGCTGCTAGAGAAGGCTGTCGATGAGAGGTTGTATGGTAGTCTGGCAGCTGCGGTATTGGCGTTGACTCAGGGCGCTTGGATTTTACGTGTACATGATGTGGCAGCGACCCAAGATGTGGTCAAGGTTTGCCGGGCCGTGTGGGATAGTTGTCGTTGATTCGGAGGTGGGTGTGACAAGGGAATATTTTGGTACTGACGGTATTCGTGGCAAGGTCGGGCAACATCCGATTACACCGGATTTTGTATTAAAGCTGGGCTGGGCCGCGGGTAAGGTATTTGCCCGTCAGGGGCGTAGCAAGATCCTCATCGGTAAAGATACCCGTATTTCCGGTTATATGTTCGAGTCTGCGCTGGAGGCGGGGCTGGCTGCGGCTGGGGTTGATTCGCTGTTGTTGGGGCCGATGCCGACGCCGGCTATCGCCTATCTGACCCGAACATTTCGGGCCGACGCGGGGATCGTGATCAGCGCCTCGCACAACTCCTATGAAGATAATGGGATAAAGTTTTTCTCCGCCCAGGGTACCAAGCTTGCTGATGAAATCGAGTTGGCGATTGAGGCGCAGATGGGCCAGGAGATGACCACCGAGCATTCAGCCTCGCTCGGTAAGGCGCGGCGGGTAGACGATGCGGCCGGACGCTATATCGAATTTTGTAAAGGAACGGTGCCGCGGGGGTTGAGTCTTAAAGGGCTTAAGATAGTTATAGATTGTGCCAATGGCGCGACTTACCATATCGCTCCTAAGGTGTTGCGGGAGCTGGGCGCCGAAGTGTTAGAGCTGGCGACCTCTCCAGATGGCGTCAATATTAATGAGGATTGTGGCTCGACGTCGCCTAAGGTGCTACAGAAGATAGTGCTGGCAGAGAGTGCGCATCTGGGGCTGGCGCTGGATGGTGACGGTGATCGGTTGATCATGGTGGATCATTTGGGGCAGCTGGTCGATGGCGATGAGCTGTTGTTGATTATCGCCTTGGCGTTAAGGGCAGAGGGCCAGTTAGAGGGAGGGTTGGTCGGCACTCTGATGAGCAACTTTGGTATGGAGCTGGCGTTAAAGAAACATGCTATTCCGTTCGTGCGCGCTAATGTGGGTGATCGGTATGTCATGGAGGAGCTGGCGAGTCGCGGTTGGATGCTTGGCGGGGAGTCCTCCGGGCATATCATCTGTCGCCATCTGACTACCACAGGCGATGGTATCGTCGCTGCGTTACAGGTGTTGCAAGCGATGGTGCAGAGCGGCCGAACGCTGGCAGAGCTTGCATCGCAGATGCAAAAGCTACCCCAGCATATGATCAATGTTCGGTTGCTGCAAAAGGGTGATCCGAGTCTGTTGCCCGCTGTGCAGCAGGCCGTGCGGGGCATCGAAGCGGAGCTTGAAGGGCAGGGGCGGGTGTTGTTGCGGGCCTCCGGGACAGAGCCTGTGGTGCGGGTGATGGTCGAGGGTGTCGATATTAACCAGGTCAAGCAGCTAGCACGACGTTTGGCGGCAGAGGTGGAGCGGGCTATCGGCGGCTGAGCCCCGTACTGCTTAGGTTTTGGATGATTTTAGCTATTTGGGTTAGGTTGTTCGAATTGTTGGATGCTGTTCTTGTAAGTTATGGGTAACTTGTTTAGTATTGCCACCCGCTTGGGACGGGGTTGGAAGATGCGTCAGTCATTAGTTGCCGGTAATTGGAAAATGAACGGCTCTTTAGAGAGCATTTCAGCATTGATGGCTGGGCTGCGTGCTGAGCTGGCAGGGGTGTCTGGAGTCGATGTTGTCGTCTGTCCTGCTGCGGTTTTTTTAGATCGGGTGTCGGGCCTGATTGGCAGCTCTTCGATGTTGCTGGGCGGACAAACGGTCAGTGAGTATTCGGCGGGCGCCTATACCGGAGAAGTTTCGGTATCGATGCTTAAAGAGCTTGGTTGTCAGTTTGTGATTTTAGGCCACTCAGAGCGTCGTGCTTTATTTTCCGAAACCGATGCCAAGATTGTGGGAAAGTATAAAGCAGTAAAAGATGCAGGATTAACACCCATCCTTTGTGTGGGTGAGACGCTAGCGCAGCGTGAAAGTGATCAGGCCTTGGCGGTGATTTCCGCGCAGCTAGATGCGGTATTAGAGTCGTTAGGTGTGGATTATTTTCAGGGGGCCGTGGTCGCTTATGAGCCGGTTTGGGCCATAGGGACGGGAAGAACGGCAACCCCAGAGCAGGCGCAACAGGTTCATGCTGCGATTCGTGACCGGGTTGCGCAGCAGAGCGAAGAGATCGCCCAGCGCTTGCCGATTATTTATGGCGGCAGTGTGAATGCAGCAAATGCTGAGTCGCTGTTTTCGATGGAAGATATTGACGGCGCATTGGTAGGTGGGGCCTCGTTGAAGGTCGATGAATTTGTGGCAATTTGTCGTGCGGCCAAGCGCTGATCGATAAAATCAGGCAGTGATAGATGGAAACGTTAATTCTTATTGCTCATGTGGTGCTGGCGGTAGCGTTAATCGCGCTGGTATTATTGCAGCAGGGTAAAGGTGCCGAAGCGGGTGCGGCCTTTGGTAGTGGTGCATCTCAGACTATGTTTGGTAGTCAGGGCACCGGTAGTTTTTTAGGTCGACTCACGGGTATCGTTGCTTTAGGTATATTTTTGACCAGTTTTACCTTGGCGGTCTATGCCAAGCAGAAAGCAGAATCGATTTCTGACCAGGGCGTGCCTTCGTCTGAGGTCATCGAGCAAGCGGCGCAGCAAGCGCCGACGCTTAAAGAAAATACTCAGCTAAGCACTGATGTGCCTAGGGCTGATTGAAAGTAGTTTTGCCGAGGTGGTGGAATTGGTAGACACGCTATCTTGAGGGGGTAGTGACTTTAGGGTCGTGCGGGTTCAAGTCCCGCTCTCGGTACCATATTAGAGTGACAAGCTGTTGCAGCCTGGCTTGTGTAAGCGGGTTGCTAGTTTTATAATCTGCTATTGAATTTAAGACTCGATTTCCAGCGTCTTAATTTTAAGAGGCAGAGTTTAAAGCGAGAAGCCCCTTTTTAGGGGCTTTTTATTAGCTGCAATCTTTAGTGTTTCTTTTTTTGTGGTAAATGTTGCGTTTTTGATGGTAGATGCGCTTGTTTGGCTTGAAATCGGGTTGAATCGGGTGAGTAGAATGGGTCTTTGACCCATTTTTTGTTTCTGAAATAGAGGTTTTGTGTGGCGACCAAAAGTGAACGGTTGGATGCGCTGATTGCGCCTGTGGTCACGGGGCTGGGTTATCAGCTCTGGGGCGTAGAGTATGTCTCTCAGGGGCGTCATACCAGTCTACGGATCTTTATCGATGCTGAAGCCGGCATCACCGTCGATGATTGTGCGGCTGTGAGTCGTCAGCTCGGCGGGGTGTTTGATGTTGAAGATCCTATTTCCGGTGAGTACACCTTGGAGGTGTCATCTCCGGGAATGGATCGTCCGTTATTTACGTTGGCGCAATATACCCAGTTTATAGGTTATCAAGTTCAGGTTCGTCTGCGCACTCCCTTCGAGGGACGGCGCAGGTTCAGCGGCTTATTAAAAGGCGTTGAAGAGGGAGATGTGGTCATCGAGGTCGATAAGCACGAGTATTTGCTGCCGATCGATTCTATTGATAAGGCGAATGTTGTTCCCCGGTTTTAAATAACCGGAGTTGAGTGAGGCGGTGGAATGAATAAAGAGATTCTTCTGGTTGTTGAGGCGGTATCCAACGAAAAAGACGTGCCTAAAAGCGTCATTTTCGAAGCGATAGAGTTGGCGTTAGCAACCGCAACCAAAAAGCGTTATGACGAAGATGCAGATATTCGAGTCGTTATTGACCGAGCTACAGGTGATTACGAGACATTTCGTACCTGGCAGGTCGTTGCCGATGACCAGATGGCCCTGCTGGGTACCGAATTGACCCTTGAAGAGGCTCATGAAAAAGATCCCGCGCTGGCTGCCGGTGATGTCCATGAAGAACAGGTAGAGTCGATCGGCTTCGGTCGGATCGCTGCACAGACGGCTAAGCAGGTTATCGTCCAGAAAGTCCGTGAGGCTGAGCGCGCCAAGATTGTTGATGAATACCTCAACCGTGTGGGTGAACTGGTCAGTGGCACCGTCAAGAAGGTCACCCGCGACAGCGTGATTGTTGATCTGGGCAATAACGCCGAAGCGTTGTTGAATCGTGATCAATTGATCGGCCGTGAAACGTTTCGGATGGGCGATCGGATGCGAGCAATTCTTCAGGATGTACGCAGTGAAGCTCGTGGACCGCAGCTGTTTCTGAGTCGTACCTGCCCTGAGATGCTGGTTGAGCTGTTTAAAATTGAAGTGCCTGAAGTGTCAGAGCAGGTTATCGAGATTCGCGGCAGTGCGCGTGATCCAGGATCTCGTGCCAAGATCGCAGTTAAGACTAACGACGGCCGTATCGATCCGATCGGTGCCTGTGTCGGTATGCGTGGCTCGCGGGTACAGGCGGTATCTGGGGAGCTCGATGGCGAACGTGTCGATATTATTCTCTGGGATGATAATCCTGCGCAGCTGGTCATCAATGCGATGGCGCCTGCAGAGGTAGCATCGATCGTTGTTGATGAAGATGCCCATTCGATGGATGTGGCTGTGGCCCAGGAAAATCTGGCCATGGCGATCGGCCGGGGTGGTCAGAATGTCCGTCTAGCCAGTCTGTTGACCGGCTGGACCCTGAATGTCATGTCTGCGGAGCAGGCTGTCGCCAAGCAGGAGGAGGAGTCCAGTGGCATCACTGAAATCTTTTCCGAACACCTGGATATCGACGACGAGTTTGCGCAAATGCTGGTCCAGGAAGGCTTTACCTCGCTTGAAGAGGTCGCTTATGTGCCGCTCGAAGAGATGCTGGAGATCGAAGGTCTTGATGAAGATATCGTCAACGAACTTCGCACTCGTGCTAAAGATGCACTGCTGAACCTGGCAATAGCGTCAGAAGAAAAGTTGGAAGAAGTAGAACCTGCCGAAGACCTGCTTGGCATGGATGGGATGGATCGCCACCTGGCCTTTGTTCTCGCCAGTCGGGGCATCATTACCATGGAAGATTTGGCAGAGCAGTCGATCGATGATCTGATCGATATTGACGGTATGGATGAAGCAAAGGCTGGTGCGCTGATTATGACTGCGCGCGCCCCTTGGTTTGCTGAATCTGAAGAGTAACGATTCACTGGAGCACCAATCAATGGCAGAACTGAACGTAAAACAGCTTGCCGACGTGGTGGACGTTCCCGTTGAACGTCTGTTACAGCAAATGAAAGCTGCGGGTTTAGGGCATAGCGCCGAAGGTGATACTGTCACCGAAGAAGAGAAACAGACGTTGCTGGGACATCTTAAGCGGAGCCATGGCGATGCCAACGAGGATACTCAGCCGCGTCGTATTACGCTGAGCCGCAAGACCACTAGCACCCTGAAGGTGGGTGGTCGCAAGACCGTTAACGTAGAGGTTCGCAAAAAGCGTACCTACGTGAAGCGTGAAGAGCTGAGCCCTGATGAGCAGCAGGCTGAAGATGCTGCAGCTAAGGCTGAAGAGGACGCGCGTAAGCGTGCTGATGCCGAAGTGGCTGCGATACGCCATGCTGCGGAAGCGGCTCGGTTGAAGGCTGAGGCGGATAAGCGCCAGGCGGAGGAAGAAGCCTCACGTGCTGCTAAAGAGGCACAGTTAAACTCCGAGCAAGATAGTAAGGCGAAAGCCAAGTCAGCGCCGACCAAGAAAGATGCGCCCGCGCTGAAGAAGGATTCGCCTAAGCGTAAGGAGGCTCCGGAAGCTGCTCGCCCAGCGCGCCGCGGTACCGGCGTTAAGCGCGGTCAAGGTTTTGATCCGAGCTATAACGAGCGTCGTCTAAAAGCGCCTAAGCGCCAAAAGCTTAAGGCCCCTTCTGCCTTGCAGCAGAGCTTTGAGCGTCCCACCGCTGCCGTGGTTCATGATGTGGCTGTTCCTGAGGCGATCAGCGTTGCCGATCTTGCTAAGCTGTTGTCTACCAAGGCTGCCGACATCATTAAAGTGATGTTCAAGATGGGCGCGCCGGCGACCATTAACCAGATTCTAGATCAGGATACCGCGCTACTGGTCGTGGAAGAGATGGGCCATAAAGGCCATGTCGCTGACGAGTCCAGTATCGAAGACCGGGTTCTGGAAAATATCGACTATGAGGGTGCTATCGAGTCGCGCGCACCCGTCGTCACGGTGATGGGTCACGTTGATCACGGTAAAACATCGTTGCTGGATTACATCCGTAAAACCCGAGTCACCGCGGGCGAGTCGGGAGGCATTACCCAGCATATCGGCGCCTATCACGTTGAAACCGGTCATGGGATGATCAGCTTTCTGGATACGCCGGGCCACGCCGCGTTTACCGCAATGCGTGCTCGAGGCGCTCAAGCGACCGATATTGTTATCCTGGTGGTCGCTGCAGATGACGGCGTGATGCCACAAACCATCGAGGCGATTCAGCATGCCCGCGCCGCGGGTGTTCCTATCGTGGTTGCCATTAACAAGATCGACAAAGAAGGTATAGATCTGGATCGGGTCAAGAACGAACTGGCTGCCAAAGAGGTTATTCCTGAAGAGTGGGGTGGTGACACGCCATTTGTTCCGGTCTCTGCCAAGTCGGGTGAGGGCATCGATGCGTTGTTGGATGCGGTATTGCTGCAATCCGAGATGCTCGAGCTCACCGCCGTTCCCGCCGCGCCTGCCAAAGGTGTGGTCGTTGAATCACGGCTGGACAAGGGCCGTGGTGCGGTCTCCACGCTGCTGGTTCAGAACGGTACGCTGCGTCCAGGTGATGTCGTCTTAGCGGGCCAGAACTACGGTCGTGTCCGGGCGATGCTCGATGAGACCGGTAAGGCGATAAAATCTGCAGGACCCTCTATTCCCGTTGAAATTCTGGGTCTGGACGGTACGCCGGATGCCGGTGATGAATTCACCGTGGTGGCGGACGAGAAGAAGGCGCGTGAAGTGGCTAACTTCCGCCAAGGCAAGTTTAAAGAGGTCAAACTAGCCCGGCAGCAGGCGGCTAAGCTGGATAACGTGTTCGCCAACATGGGTGCCAACAAGGTGTCTATCCTCAATCTGGTTCTTAAGACCGATGTTCGGGGTTCTCTGGAAGCGCTGACCAGCTCGTTGATGGATCTGGGCACCGACGAGGTTAAAGTTCACGTGGTGTCCAGTGGCGTGGGTGGTATTGCCGAGAGCGATGTCAACCTGGCTCTGGCCTCTAGTGCGGTAATCTTCGGCTTTAATGTGCGTGCCGATGTGACTGCCCGAGCGTTAATCGAGAAGGAAGGTGTCGATCTGCGTTACTACAGTGTCATCTATGACATCGTAGATGATGTAAAGCAGGCCCTGTCAGGTATGTTGGCACCGGAGTTGCGTGAGGAGATCCTTGGTATCGCCAATGTGCGTGAGGTGTTCCGTTCGCCTAAGTTTGGCCAGGTTGCTGGCTGTATGGTGGTTGAAGGTACCGTTTCTCGTAGCAAGAAGATCCGGGTTCTGCGTGACAATGTTGTGGTCCACCAGGGTGAGTTGGACTCACTGCGACGCTTTAAAGACAACGTTGCCGAAGTGCGTAACGGTGTCGAATGCGGTATCGGGGTGAAAAACTATGACGTTAAGGTCGGTGACCAGATCGAAGTCTTTGAAGTCACCGAAATCGCGCGTCATCTGTAAGACGTGCGCTGATGATTCTTAATGTTGTAGCGGATACCTAGATGCCAAGAGAATTTAGTCGAGCCCAGCGGATTGCTGAGCAGCTCCAGCGAGAGCTTGCTCAGTTGATTCAGCAGGAGGTCAAAGACCCGCGGTTGGGACTGGTGACTGTCAACGGTGCCAAGATCTCCCGTGATCTCTCCTATGCCGATATCTATATCACGGTGATGGGGAGTTATGAGGAGGTCCAGGCGCAAGCCGAGGTATCGGTTAAGATTCTTAACCGTGCCGCGGGCTTTTTACGTGGCCGTGTAGCACAACTGATCAAGCTGCGTGCGGTGCCGCAACTGCGCTTTCATTACGATAGCTCGGTGGTGCGCGGCAACTATATGGCGTCGCTGATCGAGCAGGCGGTATCGCAAGATCAGCTGCGTCAGGGTGAGCGCGGTGAGGTTGATTCTGAGGCAGCTGCCGAGGATGTTGACAACGCCCGTGATAGCGATAGCTCAGGTGATGGCCAAGCCTCCCGCGATGGCGAGGCCTGATAGGCTTGGCTCGACAGCGTAGAGGGCGCGCGATCGATGGGTTGGTGCTGCTGGATAAACCGGCGGGTGTCACCTCTAATTACGTGCTGCAGCGCCTCAAGTTTATCTATGGTGCCGCCAAGGCGGGTCATACCGGTGCGCTGGATCCTTTGGCCACCGGTATGCTGCCGATCTGTCTGGGTGAGGCGACCAAGTTTTCTCAATTCCTGCTCGATGCGGACAAGCGCTATCAGACCACGGCTAAACTGGGGGTCAGGACCGATTCCAGTGATGCCGACGGTCAGGTGATAGAGACGCTGCCGGTCGGCACTTATACGGTTGCCCAGATCGAAGCGCTGCTGGTCGAGCATTTTAGTGGTGAGATCGAGCAGGTACCGTCGATGTTTTCGGCGCTCAAGCACAATGGCCAGCCACTCTACAAGCTGGCTCGCCAAGGGATCAAGGTCGAGGTTAAACGCCGCCGAGTCACTATCTACGCCATCAAACTGTTGGCATTCCGGGGTGATGAGCTCGATCTGGAGGTGCACTGCTCCAAGGGCACCTATATTCGCTCCATTGTCGAGGATCTAGGGCTGCTGCTGGGCTGCGGTGCGCATGTTGCTCGGTTGCGGCGCCTCGACTCGGGTCCCTATAAAGCGCCGATGATGCGGACCCTGGCCGAGATCGAGGCGATCGCCGGAGTGGGGGCCGATGAAAAGGTGTTCGACGCTGAAAAACAGTGCGACCTGCAGGCGTTGGATGCGTTATTATTGCCGACTTGGACGGCGGTCGACCATCTACCTCGAGTGGTGATCGATGTCGAGCAGCAACGCAAAATTGCCCATGGCCAGTCGATCCCCTGCGATCAACCGGCCATGGATCAAGTACTTATTTTTAGCCCGGACGGCAGCGAGCAGCGTTTTCTCGGTCTGGGTCAGATTTCGGATCAAGGGGTATTAAAGCCCCAGCGTCTGATACAAACCGCATAGGATTAGCCTAGCGGTTCAGTCGCGTCGTACTGTAACTGTGCACGGTACGCACGTTTGTTTAATACCACGCCTGCCGAGCACGCGTGTGCACCGTAAAAAGGAGCATTAACATGCTATTAGCCGAAGAAAAAGCAGCCATCCTGGCTGACTACCAAACCAAAGAAGGCGATACCGGTTCTCCTGAAGTTCAGGTAGCCCTGTTGACCGCTAACATCCTGGGTCTGCAGTCTCACTTCAAGGCCAACAAGAAAGATCACCACTCACGTCGTGGTCTGATCCGGATGGTAAACCAGCGTCGTAAGCTGCTGGACTACCTGAAGTCCAAGAATGTTGAGCGTTACACGACTCTGATCGGTCGTCTGGGTCTGCGTCGCTAAACGCCGTTCCGCACTAAGGCTCTGACCCACGGTCAGGGCCTTAGTTGTTTTAGAGCGTTGTACATCTGTTATAGGGGTCAGGTGACCCAGAACTACAACCGTTACTGTGCTCAGCAATCTGTTGATCAGCCCGTACTTTAATGGCTCCAGCCCCTCTCCATGCCGCTTTCGATACTCCTTCAATGAAGGTGCAGGCGAGGACTGTGGCGCTGGGGGTATTAAAGTACGGTTTGCAGGCGGGGCGAAGGCCCGCAATAGATTGTCGGCAATGGGGCCGAGAGTACTGTAAACAGGTTCATTGATAGAGGAATTCATTGTGTTGAATCCGAAGACTAAGACTTTCCAGTATGGTGACCAGCAGATCACTCTGGAAACTGGCCGTATTGCTCGTCAGGCATCCGGCGCAGTATTGATCACCATGGGTGAGAATCAGGTTCTGTGTACCGTAGTGGGTAACAAGACAGCGCGTGCCGACCAGCCATTCTTCCCGCTGTCGGTTCACTACCAGCAGAAGACTTACTCTGTGGGTAAGATCCCTGGCGGTTTTTTCAAGCGTGAAGCGCGTCCAAGCGAGTTTGAGACCCTGACCTCACGGCTGATTGACCGCCCAATCCGTCCGCTGTTCCCGAAAGGTTTCATGAATGAAGTACAGGTGATCTGTACTGTTGTTTCTGCCGACAAGAAAAACTGCCCCGATGTAGCAGCGATGATCGGTACTTCTGCCGCGCTAGCGATCTCCGGTATCCCGTTTAGTGGTCCTATAGGTTGTGCGCGCGTGGGTTTTGACGAAGAGAATGGTTACATCTTGAACCCCTCTTTCGAAGCGATGGAAAGTTCACTGCTGGACATGGTTGTTGCCGGTACTAAAGACGCTGTGTTGATGGTTGAATCTGAAGCTCAAGAGCTGTCTGAAGATACGATGCTGGGTGCGGTACTCTTTGCTCACGACGAAATGCAGGTTGTTGTCGATGCGATTGTCGAGTTTGCAGCTGAGAACGCCAAGCCGACTTGGGACTGGCAGCCAGAAGCGGTTAATGAAGCACTGAAGCAGCAGATCGTCGACGGTTACGGCGCAGCGATCACCGAGGCTTATGCAATCAGCGACAAGTTGGCGCGTTACGGCCGTCTGGGTGAAGTTAAAGCCGAAGCGGTTGGCCAGCTGGCTGGCGAAGGCGTCGACGGCAAAGACGTTGAGAAACTGTTCGCCTCAGTCGAGAAGCATATCGTTCGTAGCCGCGTCGTTAACGGCGAGCCACGTATCGATGGTCGTGATACCAAGACCGTGCGTCCGATCGAGGTAGAAGTGGGCGTGTTGGGTAAGACCCACGGCTCGGCACTGTTCACCCGTGGCGAAACTCAGGCGATCGTTACCGCGACTCTGGGCACTAGCCGTGACCAGCAGATCATCGATGCACTGGAAGGTGAGCGTAAAGATCCCTTCCTGTTCCACTACAACTTCCCTGGCTATTCGGTGGGTGAGTGCTCACGCATGATGGGTACCAACCGTCGTGAGACTGGCCACGGTCGTCTAGCGCGTCGTGGTATCCAGGCGATGATGCCGTCACAGGAGGAGTTCCCGTACACCGTCCGTGTTGTTTCGGAGATTACTGAATCTAACGGTTCTAGCTCTATGGCCTCTGTCTGTGGTGCCTCGCTGGCGCTGATGGATGCCGGTGTTCCGGTCAAGCGTCCGGTGGCGGGCATCGCCATGGGTCTGGTTAAGGAAGGCGACAAGTTTGCCGTTCTGACTGACATCTTGGGTGACGAGGATCATCTGGGCGACATGGACTTTAAGGTGGCTGGCTCCGAGAACGGTATCACTGCTCTGCAGATGGATATCAAGATCGAAGGCATCACCGAAGAGATCATGGACCAGGCACTGGAGCAGGCTCTTGAAGCTCGTCAGCATATCCTGCGCGAGATGGCCAAGGTTATAGGTTACGCCCGTCCTGAACTGAACGACAACGCCCCGGCGATGACCCAGTTCAAGATCAATCCAGACAAGATCCGTGATGTGATCGGCAAGGGTGGCGCGACCATCCGTGGCATCACCGAAGCCACAGGCGCCTCTATCGATATCGAAGATGATGGCACCATCAAGATCTTTGCGGCCGATAAAGCGGCGGCACAGGCTGCGATCGATACCGTGATGGCGATCACTGCAGAAGCCGAAGTGGGCCGGATTTACGAAGGTAAGGTCGAGCGGATCGTCGATTTTGGCGCGTTCATCAATATCCTGCCGGGTAAAGATGGTCTGGTACACATCTCGCAGATCGCTAAGGAGCGGGTCGAGAAAGTGACCGACTTCCTCAAAGAGGGTCAGATGGTCAAGGTCAAGGTCCTGGAAGTCGATCCACGTGGTCGGATCAAACTGAGCATGAAAGACCTGCGTGCTGACGAAGGCGTTGATGAGTAATCACGCCTGGTAAGCGCACATAAAAAGCGGGCTTCGGCCCGTTTTTTATGTGCAGGATGTACGGTATGCCGCGGGCGCAGGGATGCGCAGGAGCGGCGACCTGTAGATCGATTTTTTTTGCAGCTATGCTGTCGGCCTATATTCCGACCCACAGGTTACTACGTTGTGGGTCGGGTTTTAACCCGACAACGATAATCCCCTATGATCACAAAATTCGAAGCTCATACCTCCATTGATGAACCGGGTCGCAAGGCGATCGATTGGTTGGCACGGTGTTGCGCAGAGCGGGCATGCTCGCTATCGCGTGCCGAGCTCAAGGCGGTGATGCAGAAAGGTGCGGTCTGGCTCACGCGGCAGGGTTCTACCCAGCGGCTGCGGCGTGCTTCGCGGCTGTTGAATGCGGGCGATGAGCTACACCTGTATTACGATCCTCAGGTGCTGAACCAGCCGTTGCGGGCGCCGCAGTTGATCGCCGATGAGGGCGATTACTCGGTCTGGAATAAGCCCTGCGGGATGCTTTGTCAGGGCTCCAAGTATGGCGATCACACCACCCTGTATCGCTGGGCCGAAATCCAGCTGGCCCCCGAACGTCCGGCGTTTATCGTCCATCGCCTGGATCGGGCGACGCGCGGATTAATTCTACTGGCGCATAATAAACGTACTGCGCAGCAGTTATCGGCGATGTTCGCGGCACGGCAGGTCGATAAACGCTACCGTGCGCTGGTTAAGGGTGTGCTGCAACTCGATGATCGGCTGGTGGATACCCCGGTGGCGGGTAAGTCGGCACGCAGTCGGATGACCACGCTGGCCATCGATACCGAGCATAACCGTAGCCTGATCGAGATCCGTCTGGAAACCGGGCGCAAGCATCAGATCCGCGTGCATCTGCTCAGTCTAGATCATCCGATTCTGGGCGATCGGCTGTACGGCAACGGTGCGGAGGATGGTTGTGATCTGCAACTGCAGTCCTGTTATCTGGGACTGCAATTTCCGGAGGCTAGCGGTCGAAGCTGGCTAGATTATCAACTGGCAGATGCGGAGTGTTTAAGTCTCAGACTCTAAAGAGCTACTGGCTTTGCGTCTGGCGCATCTCTGCGTTGACGCCAGTCGCTACTGACGCATGCGGAGGACCGAGGCGTTAGCCGAGCGCCAACCAAACCCCCACCCCTAGCATCAGGGTCCCCGCACAGCGGTTCATCAACCGCACGTTACCGCTTTTCTGCAGAAACTTACTCAGGGTCAGACCGCCGCTGGCATAGAGAAGCAGGCAGAGTAGTTCTATGATCAGAATCAGCGCCACCAGGATGCTGACCTGTGGTACCAGCGGGTAGTGCTCGTTGATAAAGGGTGGTAGCAGTGAGACAAAGAATGCCCAGCCCTTGGGATTGGCTACCGCGGTAATAAATCCCTGGCTAATCAGCTCGGTTGCTGAGGCGCGACGTACCTCTGTTTGATTATGGTGGATCGCCATCTTGCCGCGTGACAGCCATAACTGCACACCCAGATAGAACAGGTAACCGCCGCCGATCCATTTGAACAGCTCGAAGGCTTGCGGATACTCCAGCATCAGTGCCGCCACGCCGGTCACCGACAGTACCGCGACCAGCGCCACGCCGACCAGTTCGCCGGCCATCATCCATAGGGTACGGCGCACGCCGATCGTCATGCCCAGGGTCATCGACAGGGTCATGCATAGTCCGGGGGTCGCGGACACGAACAGGAAGGTGGGGATAAAAACCGCCAGCAAGGTGGTGTCGATCAGGTCGTTGAACATGTGCTGTGCAAGCTCAGAAAAACAGCGGCGAGATTACACCGTCGGTTGCTGAATCACCAGTTAGGTTGCTTCGTAAAAGGCGTTAGCCGTTTACAGGTGCTGTATCGTGCCAAAGCGTTTGGTCGTAATTGCATAAGATCGCTCTTTAAATGTTTGGTAGCTGCGTTTGCAGGTTACTCGGTTCAGTGGTTTTCAATCGCTATTCAGCGTTGCTTTATATAAGCGCAATGCCATGAGTTTCCTGTCTATGCTCTGCAGGAGCTCTTTATAGGCACTATCATCAAGATCCTGATATAGCTGGATAAATTTCTGTTCGCTCAACCCTTCTGGCAGCCGGTCGATGGCGATCATCAGGTCTGATTCACGTAACGGTGGCTCGAGGCGCTGCAGGAAATCCAGCGCCTGTTGCGGGTCGCGACTGACGTGCAGCGCGAACAGGGTGCCGGCGCGGTCAGCCGCCAGGTCAGCAAAGCTAAAGCCGCTGCCACCCTTGAGGCTGTCGAGCAACTCTTTAAACTCACCGATGGCGTGGCTCGCCCCAGCATCGGCCAGTACCTGCAACGCGGCAGACACCACAAAGTGCTGGCGCAGATCGATCCTGCCCTGCAGCAGAGTGCGGTGGTGCGCGGGTTGCTGGCGCTGCTGCGCCGTTAATACCGGTCCTGTTAGTTGCTCCACTTTGTCGCTGCCTAGGTACATCGCCAATGCCAGCAAGGCGGATCCTGACGCCAGATGGAGCTGCTCGGGATCGGCCTGCTGGGCAACTTGGCGGAATAGCGGAGCGATGAATTGGGTCACAGAGACCCATTGCTGCGGCTCAAATTCTGCCGCTTGTTGCTGCAACAGGCTGTAATAGTAACTAATTTGACTGTTATCGATAGCTGGCTTGGTACTGCTAAAGCTTTGGATGCGAGCCATCAATCCGCGTAAGCGCTTATTGGCGTCGGCCGGGGGGCTTATCGACAGCGTTAATTGATCCGTTGTCGCCGCACTCAAACGTACCGTCTGCAGCAGTGTCTGGCGCTGATCCTGATCAAACAGCATTTTTAATAAACCCGAGAACAGGGCCTGCAGTAGTGGATCCGGGATGACCAGAGTCCCCATACGTAGCTGCTCAATCCGGACCTGCTCTGCAGAGGGTGGCAGGACCAGCTGCCAGGAGAGGTACTGTCCGAGTGGGTTGGCGGGCAACTCTGTCGACAGGGTCAGCTGCAGTCCAGCCGGGATGATGTTGAACTGGCTGCGCAACTTGGGATACGCACGACTGAGCAGGGCACTGAGGCTGTCGAGTTCGATTTGGCTGACGCTGACACGGCCCTCTTGTTGCTGGGCAACGATCTCCAGGGTGCGTTTGCCTAAGGATTTAACCGCATACACCTGCTCCGCGGTGATGGTCGGGGACGACGCCACCCAGGACGTGTCGCTGATGGCGGCTTGCAGCAGATAGACAGCGCCGCCCAGCAGTAATACCAAAACCGCTAGAGATAGCAGCAACAGACGGCGCAGTGTATTCAGATCTAGACCCTCGTGGGTGGTTAGTTTATGAAGGGTAAAGCTCTGAGGCTGGGCTTGGCAATAGCCGAGCGCTTTTTAGGCGCTCAGCGTGCTGCCCTGTTGGCTGTTGTACAGTAGCGTTTTCAGCTCAGGGATGCAGGAGCCACAGTTGGTGCCGGCTTTCAGCGCGCAGCCTAGCGCCTCGACCGAATCCAGCCCTTGGCGCTCGATCGCCTCGGCAATGCTGTTGCGGCCCACCCCAAAACAGGCGCAGACGATAGCACCCGCGTTGGCGGAGCCGCTGGGTGGACAGCTGCTGAGCAGGCTATGGTGCTCGCTCTCCTCAAGTCTCTGGCCATTAAACAGACTGCCCAGCCAGTCACGCTCGGGTAGTTGCGCGGTCGCACCGACCACCAGCACCGCCTGCAGCTGGCCATCGCGAATCAGTGCGCTGCGGTAGTTGCCCTGAGCGGGGTCGCTGAACTCCAGCCATTCGTCTTCCTGGGTGTTTGTTCTAGCGATCCAGCGTCGAGCCTGTTGGCGCCAGTCATCGGGGGTGTCGCTATCGGCCAGCTCGTAGCGGTGAAAGCCTGCCCCGGTGGCGCGTACCTGATAGGCACAGCTAGCCATCGATATGGGTTTTAGTGGGTCGCGGCTGAGTAAAAAACCGTACCAGCTGGCGTTGAAGGGCTCGATCTTCACCGGCGTCTGTTTGTTCTCAGGCTGGCCCGAGAGTGGATCGACGGCGGGGTTTACCAGCGGCCCCATACGCCCGAGGCTGGCGAATTGCGCGGTCCAGTGCATGGGGACGAATAGCTGACCCTGGCCGATACTGTCGGTGATCTGAATACGTGCCAGCATCGTCCCCCAGCGGCTTTCGAGTCGGGCGATAGCCCCATCGTCCAGCCCTTGACGCGCGGCCTCCAGCGGGTGGATCTCGACAAAGGGCTCGGGGCACTGTGCCGAGAGTCGCGGACTGAGTCCGGTGCGGGTCATGGTGTGCCACTGGTCACGGATGCGGCCGGTGTTGAGCACCAGTGGGTAGTGGGCATCGACGGGGTTCATGGGGCCGCGAGGGGTGATGGCGAGCAAACGGGCTCTGCCGTCCGGGGTGAAGAACTGACCGTCGCCAAACAGCCGCGCGCTACCTTGGGGTTGGCCATCATCGGCGAATGTCGTGATGGGCCAGCGAGTCGGTTGCAGCGCCTCGTAGGCATCGGCATCGATCTGGCTCAGGGCTGCAAGGTTAAAGTCGCGCAGGGTCGCGCCCTTGTGGTTTTCAAAAGCCGAGAGCCGCGCGTGTTCACGGAAGATCTGCCAGGGGGCCTGATAATCAAACGCCTGCTCGAATCCCAGTCGTTGAGCGATCTGACTGATCGCCCACCAGTCGGGCTTGGCTTCACCGCTGGCGGGCAGCAGCGCGCGCTGCCGGGAGATGCAACGTTCGCTGTTAGTGACGGTGCCGTCGCGTTCGCCCCAACCCGTGGCGGGCAGACGAATATGTGCCAGTGCGGCGGTATCGGTCGCGGCCATGCAGTCAGACAGTATCACCAGCTCGCACTGTTGCAGAGCCGCGCGCACTCGGTCGGCGTCGGGCAGACTATCGACCGGATTGGTGGCCAGGATCCACACCGCTTTGACCTTGCCCGCCTCGATGGCGCGGAACAGATCGACAGCCTTGTGGCCGGGTTGGCTGGCCACCCGGTCACTGCCCCAGAAACGCCCGACCAGATCACGGTGCGCGGGGTCGTCGAGCTCCAGGTGGGCGGCGAGCTGGTTGGCCAGTCCGCCCACCTCGCGACCGCCCATGGCGTTGGGTTGGCCGGTCAATGAAAAAGGCCCCATCCCTGGTTTGCCGATCCGCCCGCTGGCGAGGTGGGTATTGATGATAGCGTTGACCTTGTCGGTACCACTGGAGGACTGGTTGATCCCCTGGCTAAAGGCGGTGACCGTCTTGGGGGTGTCGGCGAACCAGCGGTAGAAGGTCTCGACGTCGCTGGCCGGCAGCTCGCAGATCTGGGCGACGCTGGCGATGTCCGGAGTGCTGCGGCGTGCTTGGTTCAGCGCGGCGTCAAAGCCCTGGGTATGGGCGGCGACAAAGTCTGAATCCAGGCAGTGCTGATCGGCCAGATAGACCAGCAGACCATTGAATAGGGAGGCATCGCTGCCGGGTTTCAGCGCCAGATGCAGGTCGGCGAGATCGCAGCTGGCGGTGCGGCGCGGGTCGATCACCACCAGTTTATGTGCAGGATTCGCAGCTTTGGCGGCCTTGATGCGCTGAAACAGGATCGGGTGGCACCAGGCCATATTGGAGCCGGCCAATACCATCAGCTCGGCGATATCCAGATCCTCGTAGCAGCCGGGGACCGTATCGCTGCCAAAGGCGCGCTTATGTGCCGCGACCGCCGAGGACATACACAGGCGCGAGTTGGTATCGATATTGGCGGTGCCGATAAAGCCTTTCATCAGCTTGTTGGCGACATAATAATCTTCGGTCAGCAGCTGGCCTGAGCAGTAGATGGCAAAGGCATCAGGACCATGCTGGTCGATGATGCTGCGAATCTGGCTGGCGGCACTGCCGAGCGCCTGATCCCAGCTGACCCGCCGGCCATGGCGCTCGGGGTAGAGCAGCCGGGCGGCCGGATCGAGGGTCTCGAGCAGGTTGATCCCTTTGGAGCACAGCTTGCCCTGGTTGGTTGGATGACGGCTGTCGCCGCTCAGGGTCAGGTTATTGCTTGGGTTATTGGCATCCGGTGCGCCCTGGTCGTTGATATCGACCGTCACACCGCAGCCGGTGCCGCAATAGGGGCAGGTGGTGTTGACACAGCGGTTGGGCAGTGTCTGGGTTGCCGGTTTGAATATATCGACCTCGGTCGCTGTTGTAGAGATGTAGTTGACTTGGCTATTCATGACGCAGGTCCTGTCGTAGTAGTCGGTCATAGGTGATGCGTGGGCTGTTGCGGCACGGCAGCTGATGACGAGCTCGGTCGATACACAGAGCTTCGAGCTCGTCATCGGCGAGTAGGTGGATCCCCTGTGCTTCCTGCCAGGGGTGGTCGTGAATCAGGATCTCATCGAAATGGCTTTCGCCGGCCAACAGCGCTGACAGCAGGATGCGGTTGTACGCTCCGAGCGGCCCTTACCGATCAGGGTCATCCGATACCTGTCGGGTGCCGCCGTCCTTAGGCGGCTACCTCGACCCGGCCGTCGTTCAGGCGTACCGGATAGACCGGCACGCTGAGGCTGTCATCCTCCTGGCAGATGCCGGTCGTCAAGCAATAATGGTGCTTGTAGAGGGGGGAGGCGACGCTGGTCACCGTGCCCAGTTGCGCCAGTAATCCACGCGACAGCACATTGGCCTTGCCTGCGGGGTCGTAGTTGCCGATCGCGTACAGGGTCTGGCTAGGCGCCTGGCGGAAGATCGCCACTTGCTGGCCATTGACCAGCGCGCAGACCCCAGTGTTGGGAGAGATTTCGTCGAGTTGGCAGACGGTGGTCCAGTTCATAGGTGTGGCCTCGATAGGGAAGGGTGCTTAGCCGGCTTTGGCGATCAGGTTGGTTTTTTCATGCTCGAAGGCGGGGCGGATCTGCTCGCGCTCTTCGACAAAGACGATATTGCTATCGCCGCCAGCCGCGTTAATAAAGTGACCAAAGCGCTTGAGCTTCTGCGCATCCTTGAGGGTAGCGGCCCACTCGCATTCGTAGTTGTCGATATTGAGGTTCATCTCCGCTTCCAGTTCGCCGCTTAACCCCAGGCTGTCGTCGAGGATTACCTGACGCAGGTAGTCGAGACCGCCTTCGAGATTATCCATCCACACCGAGGTGCGCTGCAGCCGGTCGGCGGTGCGGATATAGAACATCAGCAGCCGGTCGATGGTCTGGATCAGGGTGGCCTTGTCGAGATCGGTGGCGAACAGGTCGCCATGGCGGGGTTTCATGCCACCATTACCGCAGATATAGAGGTTCCAGCCATGTTCGGTGGCGATCACCCCGATATCCTTGGACTGAGCCTCGGCACACTCCCGGGTGCAGCCGGAGACACCGAACTTGATCTTGTGGGGCGCACGCAGACCCTTGTAGCGGTTCTCCAGCTCGATCGCCAGACCGACCGAATCGTCGACCCCGTAACGACACCAGGTACTGCCGACACAGGATTTAACCGTGCGCAGCGATTTTCCGTAGGCGTGACCGGTCTCAAAACCGGCCTCGACCAGCCGTTGCCAGATCGGTGGCAACTGGTGCAGCTGGGCACCGAACAGATCGACCCGCTGACCGCCGGTGATCTTGGTATAGAGTCCGTACTCCTTGGCGACCTCCCCGAGCACGATCAGTTTGTCTGGGGTGATCTCGCCGCCGGCGATGCGCGGTACCACCGAGTAGGTGCCATCTTTCTGCATGTTACCCAGGTAGATATCATTGGTGTCCTGCAGACCGATATGTTCATCCTTGAGTACATACTCATTCCAGCAGCTGGCCAGGATTGATCCGACAGCCGGTTTGCAGATCTCACAGCCCTGGCCGGAACCGTGTTTGTCCAGCAGCACCTCGAAGCTCTTGATCTTCTCGACCCGTACCAGGTGATAGAGCTCCTGGCGGCTGTAGGGGAAATGCTCGCACAGATCTTTACTGACCTCGACGCCCAGCTCGGTCAGTTCATGATTAACCAGGCTGGTCAGTAGCGGTATACAGCCGCCGCAGCCCGTACCGGCCTTGGTGTGGCCTTTAATATCGCCGACCGAACAGCAACCGGCGGTGATGGCGGCGCGGATATCCCCCTTGGAGATATCGTGGCAAGAGCAGATCTGCGCGCTTTCGGGCAGGGCTGCGACCCCGAGCCCGGTTTGGCCGCCGCTACTGCTGGGCAGGATCAGTGATTCTGGGAATTCGGGCAGAGTGATCTCGTTGAGCATGTATTGCAGCAGGGTGCCGTAATCAGCGGCATCCCCCACCAGCACCGCGCCGAGCAGCAGCTTGTTGTCGGCGCTGACGACGATCTTCTTGTACACTTCCTCGGGCTGGTTGAAATAGGTGTAGATCTTGGCGCCTGGAGTGATGCCCTGAGCATCGCCGATGCTGGCGACATCGACGCCCATCAGCTTCAGCTTGGTGCTCAAGTCAGCACCCTCAAAGGATAGGTATTGCTCACCACCAGAGATATGGCTGGCAGCGACCTTGGCCATGGCGTAGCCGGGGGCAACCAGGCCGAAGACGCGGCCGTTCCACAGCGCGCATTCGCCGATGGCGTAAATGTTTTTATCGGAGGTCTGGCACTGATTATTGACCCGAATGCCGCCGCGCTCACCGATACTCAGCCCTGACTGGCGCGCCAACTCATCTTGGGGACGGATGCCGGCGGAGAAGATTACCAGATCGGTTTCCAGGTGCGCGCCGTCGGCGAACTCCATCCGGTGGGTACACTGTTCTCCGGCGATGATCCGGCTGGTGGCTTTGGACAGATGCACGCCCACGCCCAGGTCTTTTATCTTGTCTTTCAGTAGTGAGCCACCACCGTCATCGACCTGCACCGCCATTAACCGCGGGGCAAACTCGACTACATGGGCTTCGAGCCCCAGATCCTTGATTGCCTTGGCAGCCTCCAATCCCAGCAGGCCTCCACCCACCACAGCGCCGATCTTGGCGCCGTTCTCGGCGGCCGCGGTGATCATCTCCAGGTCCTCGATGGTGCGGTAAACAAAGCAGTTGTTACGGTCATTGCCCTCAATCGGCGGCACGAACGGGAAGGAGCCCGTGGCGAGGACCAGCTTGTCGTAGTTCAGGCTCTGGCCCTTGGCCGAGGTCACCGTCTTGGTAGCCGGGTCGATGGCGACCACCTTGTCGTCCAGGTGTACGCTGACGCCCTGGTTCTGGTATTTCTCCAGGGTGGTCATCGCCAGCGGCTCGGCACTGCGGGTCTTGAAGAAATCGGTCAGGTGCATCCGATCATAGGCGACGCGTGGCTCTTCACTGAAGGTGATGATCTGGTATAGGTCGCGCTGATCGCTATGCAGTAGGCTGTCAATAAACTGATGTCCCACCATGCCGTTGCCGACCACAATCACTTTTTGCTTGTCCACGGCGGATGGTTTATTACTCACGGCTGTTGGTTCGCTCACGGCTGCTAGTTCGCTCATGCCTGACTCCACACTGTCTGTTTCTAAATAGGTCGTTAAAACGTACTGTTATAAGCATTAATGCAGGCAGCGTGCCAATGTTTACATTTGTGCTGATAAGGCCGCTATACGGGCGTTTGCCGCCCTTTAGTGTCGCGCGGAGAGGGCGTTTGAAGAGAGTCGGGATGCTTATCAAAGCACCAAGAGTGTGCGCTCTGCTGCCGGGTTGTCTGAGGATGGTGCGCGGGCGGCTAGCAGTAGCCAAGACCCGATTTCGGCTGCTTCTGACCGTTAGCTAGGGACCTGCGAAGATGATGGCTGAGCAGTTGAGTTTTTAGTGCAGCGCCTAGATGGGCTTTCCAAGCAGCAGCCACTGCAGCAGCAGCAACAGCAGCAGCAGGGCACTGAGTCCCTTCCAGAACAGCAGCGGATTTTTCTCCAGCAGCGGTTTGCTGTGCTCACTGTGGATAAGCGCCTTGTTAGGGTGTTCCAGATCGTAGAGAAACTCGGACAGCTCGGCATAGCGGCGCCTGGGGTCGGCCGCGCAGGCTTTACGCAGCGCGCCTTCGATCCATTCGGGCAGCTCCGGGCGGTGCTGGCGAGCGGGAATATAATTCAGCTCACTATAGGACTTGATCCGGTAGTCGTTGCGGCGGCGCTCCTTGTACGGGATCTTGCCGGTCAGCAGTTCGTAGGTGATCACCCCCAGCGAGAACAGGTCAGAGCGCTGACTGCCGGGTTGGCCGATCAGGTATTCGGGGGCTATGTAGTTGACCGAGCCCTGGGGGATATCGCGGTCCAGCGGGCTGCTGATCTCGTCCATACCGGCGATCCGCACGGTGCCGAAGTCGATCAGTTTGGTACGTCCCTGGGCGTCCACCAGCACATTTTCAGGTTTCAGATCCTGGTGGATCATGTCCAGGCGCTGCAGCGCCCTCAGCCCCTGGGTGATCTGTTTGATGAGTGCCCGTACGGACTCGATGCCGGGTTGGGGGTGTTCATTGGCCCAATGGCGCAGGTGTGGTTCGGGGGTATATTCGGCTAGATAGTACAGAAATTGCTTGGGTCGCTCGGGGCTGAAGGTCTTCATCACACCTGGATGGTTGATGCGCTTGCCGACCCACTCCTCCTTGATAAAACCATCCAGATAGAGAAGGTCGTCGGCAACATTCAGCGATGGGGTTTTCAGGCAAAAGAGCGCCTGACTGGTGCAATCGCGGACCAGGTAGAGGTGGCTGCGGGTGCCTGAATAGAGTACCTCCTGGACCTCGTAACCGTCGATGCGGTTGCCGGGCTTGAGTGCCGGCGGGATCGGCAGTTGGGTTAGTTGGTGGTGTGCTTCATCTAGATCTTCTAGGGCGAGGTTGTCGATGCGTACCAGTAGGACGCTGATATTGTCGTCGCTACCGTTGTGCAGCGCGGTCTCTACCAGCTTGTGGGCCTCGGCCTCCAGATCCTTCGTCAGTCCGCAGAGCGTTGCTGCTAGCTGCTGTTGAGGAATAAATTCGTGCAGGCCATCGCTGCTGAGCAGATAGAGATCGCCGCATTTTGCCTCGAGCTTGTGGTAGTCGATCTCCAGATGTGGGTCGACGCCTAACGCATGGGTCAGATAGCGCTTGTCGCCACCGTAGGTGCTGGCATGATCGCGGGTCAGCTGTTCTAACTGGCCGTCTCGGTAACGGTAGATCCGCGAGTCGCCAACATGGAGTAGATGAGCGGTGGTGGATTTGATCACCAGCGCCGAAAAGGTGGTCACCAGTGAGTTTTTTGCCCGGCTACCGCTGTTGCCGTGCTGGTAGAGCCAGCGGTTGAGGGCGTTCAGTACTCGGGCGGCGGAGGTCTTGACGGTCCAGGAATCGGGGGTGGAAAAGTACTGCTGCACAAAATCGGTGACGCTGGTCTGGCTGGCGATGTGCGATTCGACGCTGGAGCTGACCCCGTCGGCCAGGGCGCAGACCGCGCCCTTGGTTTCACGCAGCGGTGAGTCGGGCAGCTGGGCCGCGAAGGCGTCCTGGTTTTCCGCCTTGATACCGGCGATCGAGCAGCCGCCAAAGCGCACTTGCAGTCTGGTTGTCATCTGTTGTCCTTAAACGACAGACGCCACGAGATTATCGTGGCGTCTGTCGCTAGATGTCATCAAGTTTAGCTGACATCGAGTTTAGGTATCATCAAATTTAGTACCATTAAGTTTAGGTGACGTCGATCAGTTGCACGCTACCATCTTCCATCACCTCGGCGATCTGTCCGGCCGGCTCCTCCATCAACAGCAGGGTGATAAAGCCGACCACGGCGGTCGCCGCGATCACCATAAAGAAGGTGGAGTAGTCTACTAAAGAGAGTACGGTCAGGTAGACTACCGCGCCGACATTGCCATAGGCGCCGGTCATCCCGGCAATCTGGCCAGTCAGGCGGCGCTTGATCAGCGGTACGGCTGCAAATACTGCGCCTTCACCGGCCTGGACGAAGAACGAGCAGGCCATGGCGCCAGCGACAGCCAGAAACAGCGGCCAGGAACTGTCGATCATCGCCATCAGTGCGTAACCGCCCGCCAGTCCGGCGGTGAGTACTAGCAAGGTGATCTTGCGGCCGAAACGGTCGCTCAACCAGCCACCACCGGGGCGTGACGCCAGATTCATAAAGGCGTAACCCGAGGCGACTAGGCCGGCGTAGACCATATCCAGGTCAAAGATATCGGCGAAGAACAGCGGCAACATAGAGATCACCGCGAGCTCAGAACCGAAGGTGGCGAAGTACAGCACATTTAATACCGCGACCTGTTTGAACTTGTAGCGGTGAATTTCAGGGACCTCTTCCTTGAACAGGTTTTTGTTGATGATGTAGGCTTTGTAGCAGTCGTAGACGTAGAGCACGCCCAGACCCACATAGATCAGGTTGGCGACACTCCCGTTTATAGTTGAGACGCCTGCCGGGGAGAGTTTCCAGGTCAGTAATGCCAAGGCCGCATACATAGGCACCTTCATCACCAGCAGGAACAGGAAGTCGCCCTTGCTGGTCACTTCCAAGCCGCCGATCTGCTTGGGCTTGAAGTAGGTAGAGCCCTTGGGGGTGTCGGAGACGTTTTGGTACCAGATAAAACTGAACACCAGGCTGATTGCGCCGGTCAGGCCGACCGCATAGCGCCAGCCGTCCTCACCGCCAAACAGCAGTGCCAGGGTGGGCAGCAGCATCGCCCCCGCTGCCGAACCAAAGTTGCCCCAGCCACCGTAGATCCCTTCGGCGGTGCCCAGTTCGTTGGCGGGAAACCATTCGCTGACCATGCGGATGCCGACCACGAAACCGGCACCGACAAAGCCGAGTAGAAAGCGTGACAGTGCCGCCTGCTCGAAGGAGTCAGCCATGGCAAACATAAAGCAGGGAAAGGCGGAGGTAAACAGGATCGCCGCATAGGTGATCCGCGGGCCGTATTTGTCAGTCAGCATGCCGATCAGTACCCGGGCCGGAATGGTCAAGGCGACGTTAATGATCAGCAGAGTCTTGATCTCGGCGCGGGTCAGGCCGAGTGATTCGGCGATCACGCCCATCAACGGTGCATGGTTAAACCAGACAAAGAAGGTGATAAAAAATGCTATCCAGCTCATATGCAGGATCTTCATCTTGCCGCCGAAGGCGAGCAGGTTGAAGCGCTCGGGTTGTGTATGCATGGGGGTAACCTCATCGCTAGAAAGTTTCAGTACTCTGGTCATTGCATATCCTGTGCCAAAAAAGATATTTATTTTTTAGTGCTTATTAATCAAGGTGGTTGGCGAAAGGTTTGTTCAGAATTAGAGCGCTGTCAGCGAGAGGTAGGACGACGGATATGCATGGTTTTGGTGCTGGATGCGGTTGTGGCAGCACTCTCGAGTGCTATTGTTGTGCATGGCAGCCAGCGGCGCGATAGTCTTAGGTGATATCGTTTGCAATGTCTGCTCGCTGGTTTGAGCTCCAGCGAGCAGGCATTAGCGGTTATTCAAACTCTTCGGCCAGAGGGTGGGCGTCAATCTGTTCGGTAATGCGCTCGACCTGGCGTCCGGCTTTGAGGCTCTCATCAAAGCGTGCCAGGTGATAGAGCGCCTCGCCTTCGTTGACCAGCGGGATGTTGTTCTGGCCGATGATGATCCCCGAGTTGGGCGCCAAGACCTCATGTTCCTGATCGCCGAACGGCGAGGCGACGATGCCCATCAACTGGTCACGACTGACACGCTGACCCAGGGTTACGATCGAGCGAAACACCCCGTCGGTATCGGCTCGGATCCAGGCGGAGGAGTTGGCGACCACGGGTGTTAACAGCCGTTTCGGGCTTTTTACCGCTGACAGCATCTGCAGTTCCCGCATAACGTTGAGTACGCCGCGGACCCCGCCGCGGATCGCATTGTCATCAAAACGCAGCGCTTCGCCGGCCTCGTACAGGATCAGCGAGATGCCGGCCTCATCAGCGCATTGGCGCAGTGAACCATCCCTGAGCTTGGAGTCGATAATGACCGGGGCGCCGAACGCCTGGGCCATCATCTCGGCAGTGGGGCTGTCCAGGTTGGCGCGGATTTGCGGCAGGTTGCTGCGATGGATCGCTCCAGTGTGCATATCGATCACATGGGTGCAGTGATTGAGGATCTGGGTGCGGAATATATACGCCATGCGCGCCCCCAGCGAACCCTTGCTGCTACCGGGAAAACAGCGGTTGAGGTCGCGGCGGTCGGGCAGGTAGCGACTGCGGTGGATAAAACCAAAGATGTTGACCACCGGCACGATGATCAGGGTGCCATGGATACGACTCAGGGCTTTGTGCTTTAACAGTTGCCGGCAGACCTCGACACCGTTGAGTTCATCGCCATGAATTGCGGCACTGACCATCAGCGTCGGGCCTGGGCGACGGCCATGAATCACTTCGATATCCAGATCGAGGCGAGTGTGGTTATAGAGTTTGCCCAGGTCGATATGCAACGACCTGCGCTCTCCCGGTAAAATGCGTTCCCCGGCAATCTCCAGTACGGTGTTTTTCTTCAGCATCACTTAACCCGCGCCTCGGGTACGGGTACGGTTGGTCTTTTTAGCCTCGACACTCTTCTCGATGAAGCTAATGATGGCGCCGGCGACATCTTTACCGGTTGCTCTTTCAACCCCTTCGAGTCCCGGGCTGGAGTTGACCTCCATCACCAGCGGCCCGCGAGCGGAGCGCAGCAGGTCGACACCGGCGACATTTAGACCCATAGTGCGCGCGGCTAACACTGCGGTAGCACGCTCCTGCGGGGTGATCTTAATCAGTGCCGCACTGCCGCCGCGGTGCAGATTAGAGCGGAACTCGCCCTCCTTGCCCTGGCGCTTCATGGCGGCCACCACCTTGTCACCAATCACGAAGCAGCGGATATCGGCACCCCCCGCCTCTTTGATGAACTCCTGCACCATGATGTTGGTTTTTTGCCCCATAAAGGCTTCGAGCACGCTCTGTGCCGCCTGGCGAGTTTCAGCCAATACCACGCCGATCCCTTGCGTGCCTTCGAGCAGTTTGAGGACCACCGGTGCGCCACCGACCATATCCAGCAGATCGGGAATGTCGCCGGGCTTGCTGGCAAAGCCGGTCACCGGTAAGCCTACTTTCTTGCGTGACAGCAGCTGCATAGAGCGCAGCTTGTCGCGTGAACGACTGATAGCCACCGACTCGTTGAGCGGATAGACGCCCATCATCTCGAATTGGCGCAATACCGCTGTACCATAAAAGGTCACCGATGCACCGATGCGGGGAATGACCGCATCAAACTCTTCCAGCTCTTTGCCTAGGTAATGGATGCTGGGGTCGTCGGAGTTGATATTCATGTAGCAGCGCAGCACATCGACGACGCGAACCTCATGGCCTGCTTGCTGGGCCGCCTCTACTAAACGTCGGGTGGAATACAGGCTTTGATTACGTGACAGGATAACTAATCTCATAGGACCGACTCTACAGGTAAGGAGGTTGTTGGGTGGTTTTTAGGGTACTGACTAAAGAGTATAGCTATGTAAATACGACAATTTGGAGTCGACTGTAAAACGGCCCGCGAGCGCGGTCCTGCCGAGTAGCATGCGAAAGCGCATGGTGTCACGGTTGGTGAGTGTCATCTCTATCGGATAGCGTTCGCTGCCGATCACCAGCGTCGTACTGATCACGTAGCGGCGTTCTTTATGACCGCCGGAATCCGTTACCGTGCGGGTGTCCAGTACCGGGGCCTCGCAGCTTATGGCGGTCAGACTATCTCCTTGGATCGGGTGCATCTCAAAACGCACCCAGGGGTTGCCGTCGCGTTCAAAAGCCTCAACCTGAAAGGCATGCAGCGCCGAGGTTCGAGCGCCGGTGTCGACCTTGGCCTTGATCCGAGCGATCCCCAAATCTGGCAGAGAAACCCACTCGCGCCAGCCAACGACATTGCTTGAATCAGTGCGCATAGAGCTTTCCCAGATGAGTCTGTGACAGAGGCGTTGGTTGATTAAAACCCAGGAGCTACTGAGGTGGCAATGATATAGAGACAACTGCCAGCGAAATAGCGCCGTGGCCGGAATTTAGTTCGATCTGTGCCGATCCTATAAGTGTGCCGTTACGAAGGGCGTGACGACATAGGAAAAAACAGCCTGTTGGCTGCTCAGCATAGACTAAGAAATATTATCGGGTCAGGCTGAGCGTGGTGTGACCGCCTGTCTGGCGCTACAATAGCGTCTTGATGGCTAGGGAGTGTGATAATGTTTGAGCAGTACCAGGGTGTGTTGATCGTGATCGGACTGCTAGTCATTGCCAGTCTGACGTGGCTGATTAGCAAGCAGCTGCAAGCACGGCGACAGACGCGTGAAGATCACCAGCGAGTGCTGGATGAGGTGCGCGCCAAAGCTCAGCAACAGCGTGATTATCTGATCGAGAGTGTCAAAGTGATCTCCTCCGCGGTGGGTGATGGCCAGTGCGAATTAACAGAAGGCTGTATTCGGCTGAAGAAATTGCTCGACCATCTGGCGCCCCATCTGCATCAGCATGAACAATTTGCGATCATCAATCAGATGTACGAAGCCACTAAGCATATGCCCATTATGGATGCCTGGAAGCAGCTGAAGATTAAGCAGCGTTTTGAGTATACTCGTGAGCGCGAAGCGCTAGAGCAGCAGCACGGCGAGGCGATTTTGATCGCCGCTAAGGCGCTGAGCCATTACCGTTTTGAACAATAATCCGCATCGCCTGTAGCCCCGTCACCCCAGAATATGGAGCTGCTACTCACCTTTTTATCGACCCTGGTGGTGATGGGTTTACTGGTCTGGGTCCTGTTGCACAGTCAGGGCAGTTATTACCGTCCCACCCGGCAGCAGATAGTCCTGCTGCTGCAGGCGGTGCTCGAGGGCCGTGCCTCGCGCAGTGAGTGGGAGCTGTTTATCGGTTATCCGCTGTATCACGATCCGGAGCTGGAGCAGATTCGGTTGCGCTGTGTGGCGTTGAGCGAGGGTGATCCGGATACCGAGCCTATGGCCAGTGGCATCGATGGGCATCTGTTCGATCGCCAGGGTCGCCAGCATCTGGCCAAGGTGCTGGTCGAGCTGCAGCAGTTGATCGCCAGCGAGCCGTACGAACGTGACTTTTAGTGAACCTGCGGGTCTCTTTGTAAGTGCTCGCTATCGAGCAGGCCCCTCTATAACCATTGCTTGCGCTTGAATAACCACACCTGAGCGCTGGTGGTCACCGTGAGTACGATACAGACGATCCAGAATGCCGAGCCGCTCTCTGTGCCGGGCATGCCGCCAACGTTGATCCCTAGCAGACCGGTTAAAAACCCCAGCGGCAAAAACACCGCCGCCACCATGGATAGCGCATACATCCGGTTGTTGAGTTGTTCGGCCAGGCGGTTGGCGAGCTCTTCATGGGCAACAGCCGTTCTTTCGCGGATCATATCCAGCTCTTCGGTATAGCGGATCAGGTGGTCGGCCTCCTCGCCAATAGCTTGACGTTCCTCTTGCTCTAACCAGGAGATCCGGGCTGCTTGCATCTTCTGCAGCGCCTCCCTCTGAGGCGCCAGATAGCGCCTTATCGAGATGATGGCACGTCGCAGTTGAGATATTCGGTTTCTCAGGTCGTAGCTTTCAGCGGTCAGCATCAACTCTTCGATTTCGGCGGCCTGATCCTGAATATCTTCAATGGTGGTTTTCATCCGCGCAATCAAGCGTTCAGAAAGCATGGCGACAAACTGGCCGGCATTGTTCGGGCCTTCACCGGCGTCGATAAGCTCTACCAGGTCGGTAACCGACAGTAGTTTGCGCCTGCGGGTGCTGATAATGCGTTGGCCATCGGTCCAGATACGGATGCTGACCATATCTTCCGGATCCGAGCCGGGGTTGAGGTTGACGCCTCTGAGAGAGACCAGCAAGGCATCATTCAGGGGCGCGGCTCTGGGGCGGGTTTCATCGCTTAGTAGCGCCTCTATGGCAATCTCGTCCAGATCGCTCTGTTCTCGGATCCAGCGCACCGCCTCGGCGTCGGTGAAATCAAAGTGCAGCCAGAGCAGACCCTGATCCGCGTGCCATTGCGGATAACTATCCACGTCGACGCGTTGGCCGCCGCCCTGGCCATCGAGTAAATACCCATGCACTAAGCCGTTTGCCGTCATGTTGTGGTCTCTGCTGTTATCAGGATCTGGATAGCCGTTGTGTCGCCGCCCCGGAGCGCCTTGGCTGAATACTACACCGGATCAGCGGTTGGTGTGGTATTGGGCGGGTCGGGAGGGTGATTGTTCTCCAGGCTTCGGCGTTAATCGCGGACGATCAATGGGTAGTCAGGGGTGGGGTTCAGAGGGCAGGAATAGAGGTAGCTGCCCGGCTTGAGTTCAATATCGTAGTCCAGTGTGGTGCCGGTGGTCATGCCGCCTCCGGACACGCTGGGCAGAGTGGCACGACCGATCAGGCCTGCACCGCGCAGCCAAAATCCTAGCGCATAAGGCACATTGTGGTTGGTCACTCGAAAGCGATACTTGCCGGGCTTTAGAACCAGCGGCTCGACCGTGTGGAGTCGGGACTCGGTCGTGTCGTTGTTGATCTGGATGCAGTCCTCGGCACTGGCGCTGCTGAAGCCCTGATCAGTGCCCGCTTCGCTCTCTAAAAATTGACAGGGCAGTTGGGTCAGCTCGATCAGCGTACGGGCTGACGCACTCTGAGTGAAGCACGTCGTGAGTAGGGCGATTGCTAGGCTGGTGTACCGGAGTCTGTCGTTCATAGGCGTACCTGCTGAGGCTGTATTGATAGTGGGCTGGCGGTTAGGGCGTCAGCGACAGGCGCTGTTCATATAGGCTGTAACGGGATTTGTTGGCTTGGGTCAGTGCTTGTTGTAGCTCGGACGTGCCGCGCTCGGGCTGCCCGGACTCCAGCACGCTGGTGTAAAACTGTTGGTAGAAAAAATCGGGCTCGACCCAGATCCGCATAACGATCTGAGTGGCTTCGGGTGAGCGAGGTTCGGCATAGTGTAGCAGCGCGGTCTCCCCCGACGCCAAGCGGGTATCGAAAATCTCTTCACTCAGATCCAGCGCGACCCGTCGGGCGACGACCCAGTAGGATTCGGTCCCGGTTATGCGCTGACCTGCGCTATTTTCCTGGTAGCCCTCCATGACCACCTGGGGTGTGACATAGGTGGGGAAGTGATGGCCGGTGCCGCTATTACGGATACTTAGAGTCGCCTCAATCTGGGTAGCGGAGCTCTGGAGTATGTGGGCGCTGATGTCGACTCCCTGGCGTACCATCTCCGGATCGTGGATGCCGCGCCACAGGTGGCGACGGTCGGGCATGTGACAGTGTTGGCAACTGATGCCTTGCTCGGCATACGGGCTACTGAGCCATTCGTTATAGGTGTTCTCAAGGAGTTTGCCGTTGAGAGCGTACTCATCCGCTTCAAACTGATGGCAAGCGGCGCAGAAACGACTGTCCTCGAAGGCATCGCTGGCGGTCCAGCCGTTGTGCGGCAGTTGATTGTCGCTAGTTGGAATGGAGCCGTCCCGGCGGGCCGGACCAAACCGCTGTTGCTGGCGCACATGACAGGCCGCACAGACCAACCCTTCGCGATGTAATCCCTGGCTTTGTTGCGAACGGATCTCGGCGGCCAGGGCGTCAGCCTGTTCGGCCAGCGGTGCGTGGCAGCGCAGGCAGCTCTGATGTTCGTCGCTGGCATGGGCTGGCATAGCTACCAACTGGCCCATCAGTCCCGGTCCCATCGCCCGGCTATGCAGGCTTTGCCCCCAATCGGCGCGTTGCTGTGGGTGGCAGCTACCGCAGGCGTCTGCTGACAGCGATGCTTCCAGGTCGGAATAGTGGCTTGGCGGTGTCCCTTGAGCAGCCAGGGGGCGCTGCCAATGGCTAGCCAAAAAATCATCCGTCTGATCCGCCTGTCCGTGGGTGATCAGACCGCCTGACAGCAGAACCATTATCAGGATGCGTAGTAGGTCTTCCTGCATCGTTTGCGGTCCTAGTCTTTAGCAGCGCAAGGGTTTTTGGCAGCACAGGGGTTTTTAGCGGCGCAGGGGTTCTTGGCAGCGCAGGGGTTTTTAGCGGCGCAAGGGTTCTTGGCAGCACAGGGGTTTTTAGCAGCGCAGGGGTTCTTGGCTGCACAGGGGTTCTTAGCACCGGAGGTAAACTGCTGCTGAGCAATCTTGGAATATTCAGTCAGAGCAGCCAGCTCCTTTGAATCCCAAGCTAAGGGCTTCGCGGCCAAGGGGACTTTAACGCACAGTTGCACCATCTCTTCCAGCTGAATGCTACTTATGCCAGCCTGCTCCGTGGCCATATCAACCTGATGAGGATAAGGCTGGGTAAAGCTTTGCTTGAAACCCATACCATTGGCGTGGCACGTATCGCAGCTCAGACCGTTGCTGCTGATTTTGGTGCTTTTCCACAGCTTGGCACCGTAAGCGGCCAGATCGGCTTGACTCCCCGAGTACATCTTACTGCCGAGCGGACGGGTGATCTCTTTGGCATCCAAGGCGGTCGTCGCACAGGGGTTTTTAGCTGCACAGGGGTTTTTGCTGGCACAGGGGTTTTTAGCCGCACAGGGGTTGCTAGCCGCATAGGCGCTCCCTTGCCAGACCAGAACGCTGGAGGCGATGACTAATGTGAGGCCGAAGCGTTGCATAGTTGAAAGTGGGGGGGTCATGGCTTGTTCCTTTTCTTATTATCAGTGTTAATAAATCGCTGCGTAGGGGCTTACTGTGATGGATAGATGCAGCGACATTGTGAGCGTTACAGGTATTTGTTCCTTAATTACAAATGTAGACTGTTTATCAGAGCCATGGCTGCCGGGCTATCCCAGTCTGCCGAGCCCACCAGTTGCCCTACTATGCGGCCCTGGCTATCAATCAGCAGGGTGGTCGGCAGCAGCGTTTGACCTAGAGCCGCACCTAGGCGACCGTCGATATCGAGAAATGCAGGTAGTTCAACGGCGCCCAAACGCTCCAGCACGTGTCGGACTTGATCACTATCGGTAAGATCCTGATTTAACGTGAGTAGTGTGGCACTTTCTCCCAGCTGTTGCTGGAGCCGTTGCAGAGAGGCCATCTCGGATAAGCAGGTTGAACACCAGCTGGCCCATAAGTTAACCAGCACTGCTTGGCCCACGTATTCGGCCAGCAGGCGGGGACGTCCTTGTTCATCAATAAAAGGGATGGGTGGAGGGCTTAAAAGCTCCAGCGCCGGTTGATAGGGTTGCACATGGCCTTGAAATGGTGGGGTTGCCTGACTGTTGCTGGTCAATATTGCGGTTAAGGCGAGAATAAAAAGACATTTAGGAAGAGTGTTCATGGCAGCTCCGAGGCTAGAGATCAAAGCATAGACGTGTTTGGGCTGTGGTTGTTACTCGTGTAGCCGTATAGATGCGCGCAGCGAGTCTTTAAACGCATCCATTAGGTGGAGTTTTATCGATAGCTGAAGCCGTATTTTGGATTCGCAAGGTTGGTTCCAAGTCCTTGTTTAACTGTGCTAGGATGTTCCGAATTTGGAATAGCGGATGTAAAGTGCGGGATAGCTCCGTCAACGGGATGCTTAACCGGTCTTTTTGCAATAATTAGGAAGGATGTGATGATGCAAGCTCTGTCGAGACTGGTATTTCTGGTTTTTTGTGCGCTAATCTTGACAGCTTGCGGAGGCGGAACGGGTGATGATTCTGGCAGCGGTTCAGGGGCTGGAACTGGAACTCAGCGAATAGGTTCCGTCTCTCTTTTTAAAGGCGCGGATGGTTTAACGGCCAATGGTAGTGCATCGGCAGTCCTCCGAGCCACGGTCCTTGACACCGATGATGTGGCGATGTCGGGAGTGGCCGTCGCTTTTGCCTCTACCCTCGGTACCTTGTCTGGTGCCTCATCGGTAACCGGCGCTGATGGTGTTGCAGAGGTGACGCTTACCAGTCCTACATCGATTGGAGCGGCGACCATTCAGGCGAGTGCCGGTGGGGTGTTGTCCGATCAGGATACGGTCTCTATGGTCGCTGGGGCGCCTAGTGCAGTGGTTGTCCAAGCAGCCCCCGCAACTGTTCGTCCAGGGGATGCAGTTAATGTAAGAGCGACCGTTACAGATTCGAATAGCAATCCCGTATCAGGCGCTCATCTGACTTATTCTGTCGTTACCAACGCTAGCGGTGGTGGTTTTACCACCTTGGAAGTGACAGCTGATGTGAATGGTCAGGCCACGCTGAGTTATGTATCGGGTGCTGGCGTGGGTACTGATGTTGTTAAAGTTGTGACGGATAACGCGATATCCGGAACGGGCAGTCTCGTTGTCAGTGCTTCGGCAGTTGTTGTAAAGTCCATTAGTGTTGTAACGGGTGCAAATTCAATCACTGCTGATGGCGTGTCGCAAACCATAATTCGTGCGACCGTTTTAAATACTAATGATCAACCAGCAACTTCAATTCCTGTAAGTTTTGTCACTACGTTAGGAGTGTTATCCACCCCAGTGGTGACGAACAGCGACGGTATTGCAGAAGTTACCTTGACCAGCGTGACAACCGCAGGTGTTGCAGATGTGATTGTTTCTGCAAGTGGCTTCTTGGCGACGACCAGTGTTGAGCTTGTCGCAGGTGCTCCAAGTGCTGTATCTGTGGTAGCCGCACCAGCGACAATTAAGCCTGATGGGACCACATCGGTCACCGCTACGGTGGTCGATGTTAATGGCAATCCAGTCGGTGACTCCGAGGTAAGCTTTTCCATTACCACGGCTACGAGCGGTGGTGCTCTTGGTGCTGTTTCTGCGACAACGAATGCTAATGGAGAAGCCGTTGTGTCCTACGCAGCAGGTGCCGTCACCGGAACTGATGTTATCCAGGCACAAACAGCGAATGTTAAAACCGGTTCCGTCAATATAGTGGTTAGCTCCTCTTCCGTTATAGTGAAGTCGGTGACTCTTTTGGCTGGCGCATCAGCCATTACCGCCGATGGTGTCGATTCGGTGGTGATTCGTGCAACAGTCTTGGATACCAGCGATAACGCGGCCCCTGGTGTGACGGTTGCATTTAGGACGACGCTGGGTGCTATCACGACCAGCGTGGTGACCGATGCTGATGGTATTGCTGAAGCGACGTTGACGAGCGGCATTGTCGCCGGTAGTGCAACGGTGACGGCGACCGCCAGTGGTTTCTCTTCCAGCACCTCAGTGACATTTATTGCCGGCGTACCGGTGACAGCGACGGTCGTTGCCGCACCGAGCACCATCCTACCCAATGGCACGACCAGCGTCACCGCAACTATCGTGGATCTGAACAGCAACCCTGTGGCTAATGAGGCCGTGACCTTTGCTATCGCCACCAACAACAGTGGCGGTGCACTGGCGTTTTTGACCCGCACCACCGATGCCAACGGCCAGGTGATCGTGGGGTATACCGCAGGGGCCACAACCGGCGGGACCGATACCCTTCGTGCTACGACGGCGAACACCACGACCAGTACCGTTGATGTCACAGTTTCTACCGGGCAGGTATCAGTAGGTGCTGTTAGCTTGTTTAGTGGGGCCGCAGCTATAGAGGCTGATGGCTTGTCGACCATCGTGGTGCGCGCCACGGTTACGGATACAAATGGTGAAACACTAGGTGGCAAGACAGTAATCTTTGCGACTAGTGCGGGCTCATTCACAACTGCAAATCCGGTTACGACCGATAACTTCGGCGAAGCAGAGATCACACTGCAGTCTTCGGCCAACCTCGGTGCTGCCGTTGTTAGCGCAACTAGCGAAGGCGTGGCGGCAACGGCCGTTGTGATGCAGTTCGTCGCCGGTAATGCGGCAGTCGCGACGCTGACTGCCTCGCCTGCTAGTGTGGTATCGAATGGTCAAACCACATTGTTGGCAACCATTGTCGATAGTAACGGCCATGCTGTGGCTAATGAGGCGGTGACGTTCGCGATTGATACCAACACCAGCTCTGGTCAGCTTATTAATACAACAGGCACAACGGATACTAACGGCAGGGCTTCTGTACTCTACACCGCAGGCCCACTTGCGGCTGTCAATCCGAATTTTGATGTGCTCAGTGTCACGACTGCAAACGCGGTGTCAGGCTCAGTGCAGATAGAGGCATCGGCGAGTAGCGCGGTGCTCGGTAGCCTTGCTTTTACTGAAGTGTCAGGCTCTGGATCGCTAGTTGCCGATGGCGCTTCTTCCACGCTATTCAGAGTTACTTTGCTTAGCTCTGGTAATCTTCCGGTACAGGGTGCAAGTGTTTCGATTGTTACCAATGCCGGTGACTTCAATTCGGCGTCTAGCGGTACCCAAACAGATACGGTTGTGACTAACAGCAGCGGTGAGGCCGACATTCTGCTTTACTCGCGTACACTGCTTCAGCAGGCGACCCTAGTTGCTTCTATCGGTGGCTTGTCTCAGTCGGTCCAGATCGACTTTGTGGCTGGCCCTGCTGTTGTAGCTGGCTCCAGTTTGACGGCGAGTCCTAGTACCCTGCCTGCTGATGGCGTGAGTACAACTACCGTGACAGCGGTGCTCGTCGATGCCGGTGGCCATTTGGTGGCAGATGGCACGCCGGTAACGCTTCAGAGTACGGCCGGTACAATCACTGCTAATAGCCAGGTAATCTCTAATGGACGAGCGGTCTTTGAGCTTACGGCCGCCAGTGCTCAGGCTATCGCCACACTATCCACTGCAGAGTTGAGTGGACTAACGGCGACGGTTAACTTCGGCGCCACTGCTGATGGTACTCCTGCCAATATCTTGACCAGTGTTGCAACCCCAGCACTCTCGGTGGCCGGTGTCGGTAAAATAGAAAACACCCCCATCACCTTGACTGTTCTGCAGTCGGATGGCTCACCGATAGACGAGGCGCTTTGGGTGGGTATTGACACTATTCGTGTCTCTTTCGTCTCCAAACCTAATGGCGGAGAGTTCCTCTCCGGGGTGGGTGTGGGAGGCTCGGTCAGCAGTACCAGCTTTATCGATGTGCTGACTATAGGTGGCTCGGTGCAGGTTAACCTCCAGTCAGGCAGTCTGCCGGGTATCGTCGAGCTACGGGTTGAAGCCTATGATAATCTTGGTGTGTTGAGCGGGGTGGCAGCAGTGGTTCCGCAGATATCTATCGCCTCGGGTCCTGCCCATACTATTGTGCTGACGTCGCCAATTACCAATTCGGTAGAGAATTTGGGTGGTGGCGTGTACCGTCGTACCATCAGCGCCGTCGTCACCGACCGTTTTGGTAATGCCGTGGTCGATGGCACCCCGATCAATTTGGGACTGATCGACCGTATCATTGCTACCGATGACGGTGAGGATGATGGTACGACGACTGCAACAAGTACCACGTTCGCAGATGCATCCCCTAAAGAAGCGGATGGCTCGGCTGTCAACTTCAACACCGCGACTATCCTACTGGAGCCTAATACCAGTATTGGTACGCAGCGCGGCATAGAAGCCAATGACCGGATATTAATTATCGATGCCCAGGCCGAGGATAAGAATCGTTTTATTAGCAGTGCAGGCAACAGCAGCGTCGAGGTGCAGACCGCATTCAATAATACCGAGGCGGCTCTAACCTATGTGATAGGTGCATCACTCAACGGCGCTAATATTGGTGGCTTGGACAGCGATGGTAATTTCAACGCGGGTACAGCCACTAGTGTTAACGGTGTTGCTGATATACGGATGGTATACCCGGCTAACGTCAATACCATCCTGCTGGGCAGTAGTCCTAGTGTCGATAGCCGCTATAGCCCGCTAGGTTCAGCCGATGTTTATATAGTGGCATCTAGCAATGACAGTGCAGCCACGACCATCTCTTCACAGTTCGGCTATGCTGCTATCGCTGGATTTACTCTGGTACCGACACCTTCGGCGCTGGGAGGCTCCGGCACGGTGTCGCTGCTGTTGCGCGATGGTGGCGATACTATTCCGCTGCCATTGGTGGGTGTGGGTGCTTCAGTGAAGATCGATACGCGGGGTACCTATAATGAATGTACTGATCCTGCACTCCTGACTGAGGCGCTCTGCCTGGCTCCAGAGGCGTGGATCGAGAAGACTAGTGACTTCAATGTCACAGCAACCAGCGGTAGTACCAATATTAGCGGTGTATTTGGCTCTGTTGTGACGGTAACCGGTAGTAATATTCAACCCGGTGATGCGGCAACAATCACTTACTTTGCCGGTGATGCGACAGCAACGGTCACGGTGACGATGTAATAGCTGTTGGTTAGGCTTTTACGGGGTTCTAATACATATCCTGGTAAAACCCCTGTGCCAGGCACAGGGGTTTCCTTTTTAGGCTGCCCATAGGTCAGTATCCGCAATCGTCCAAGGGCTATAAAAGCCCGTCGTGTAGTCGTTATTGATGGCCAGTAATTGAGGTGTTAGGCCCTGATGAATAGAACGCTAAGAATACCGGCAAAGTTTTTTCTGCTTTGCCTGATGCTGCTGATTGTTACCGCCTGCGCCACCACGCCCCCCGCCAATATCTCTAACTCCTGCTCGATCTTCACCGACAAAGACGATTGGTACGACGACGCCAAGGACAGTTTCGACAAGTGGGGGGTGCCCATTCACGTGCAGTTGGCGATCATCCATCAGGAATCGAGCTTCAGATACGATGCTAAACCACCTAAAGACTACCTGCTGGGGTTTATTCCTTGGGGGCGGACGTCATCGGCCTATGGCTATGCGCAGGCGAAGGACAGTACCTGGGATTGGTACAAAGACAAGACCGGTAACTGGGGTGCGGATCGAGATGATTTCGGCGATGCGGTGGACTTTATCGGTTGGTACGGCACGGTCAGTAACAAGAGCCTGGGGATCAGTAAGTGGGATGCCAAAAATCAATACCTGGCCTATCACGAGGGTCACGGCGGTTTTAAGCGCAAGAGCTATAATCGGAAACCCTGGTTGATCGGTGTCGCGGCGAAGGTGGAGAAGAACGCGGCGCGTTACCGGGCGCAGCTGGGCGAGTGCAGGGAGCGACTCGAGAGCGGTTGGTGGTAATAGATTTATGCTTTTTCGAGACATAAAAACCGCGCCTCGAGGCGCGGTTTTTATGTCTAGGGGTGGACGGTATGCATCGAGAGGCAGGGGTGTTGGAGAGGCGATATGTAAGCGGCTAGCGCTTACATCCGCTCCATCACCTCTATGCCCAGTAGCCCTAGGCCACTGTCGAGGGTCTGCGCGGTGACCCTGCTCAGTTGCAGGCGGCTGTTGCGGACCTCGGGGTCGATATCGCTGCGCAGGATCGGGCAGGCTTCGTAGAACTTCATATACAGGCTGGCCAGTTCGTACAGGTAGCTGCAGAGCTGGTGTGGATAGGCTTCGCGGGCCACCTGCTCAACCGTCTCGCTAAATTGCAGCAGCTTGAGCGCCAGGGCCTTCTCCTGATCTTCGATGATAGCGATCTGTCCTGGCAGTGCTGCAGGACTGAGACCGGCCTTGCGGAAGATGCTTTGAATACGAGTGTAGGCATACTGCAGGTAGGGGGCGGTGTTGCCCTCAAAGCTGAGCATGCTGTCCCAGCTGAAGATGTAATCGTTGGTGCGGGTCTTGGCCAGGTCTGCATATTTAACCGCGCCGATGCCGATCTTACGCGCCGCATCGGCTTGCTCGGTCGCGCTGAGGTCGGAGTCTTTGTCCTGCAGCAGCTGGGCGGCGCGCACTACGGCTTCGTCCAGCAGCGCGCTAAGCTTGACGGTGCCGCCGCTACGGGTCTTAAACGGTTTGCCATCCTCGCCCATCATGGTGCCGAAGGCGTGGTGTTCCAGCGAGCAGTGCTCGCTGGCGTAACCGGCTTTACGGCTGACGGCGAACACCTGCTTCATGTGCAGCGATTGGCGGGCGTCGATAAAGTAGAGGATGCGGTCGGCCTGGAGCTGGTGGCAGCGGTAATCGACCGCCGCCAGATCGGTGGTGGCGTACAGGTAACCGCCATCGGACTTCTGTACGATCATCGCCAGCGGGTTGCCCTCCTTGTCAGTCATCTCGTCGAGGAACACCACCTGGGCGCCCTGGTTTTCTACCGCCAGGCCTTTGTCTTGCAGGGTCTGGATGACACCGGGCAGGGCGTCGTTATAAGCGCTCTCGGCATGGATATCGCTGTGCTTGAGGGTGACATTGAGCTTGGCATAGATCTCCTCGCTGTGGGCCACGGAGATGTCAATAAACTGCTTCCACATCTGCAGCGCGTCGGGATCACCGGCCTGCAGCTTGACCACGTTGTTACGGGCGCGGACCGCGAAGGCCTCATCTTGGTCGAAGCGGATCTTGGATTCGCGGTAGAAGGTCTCCAGATCGGCGAGTTTGACCGCGCCTTCCAGCGCAACCTGATCCTGGAGGTGGGTGATCAGCATCCCGAACTGGGTGCCCCAGTCGCCGACATGGTTCTGACGGATCACCCGGTGGCCCTGAGCGTCGAGAATCCGCGCCAGCGCATCACCCATGATCGAAGAGCGTAGGTGGCCGACGTGCATCTCTTTGGCAAGGTTAGGGGCGGAGTAATCGATGACGATGGTTTGCGGTGCAGCGGTCTGCTCGACGCCCCGGTGTGGGTCTTGACCCAGTTGGGTCACCTGGCCTGCCAGCCACTGAGGCGAGAGCTTGATATTGATGAAACCGGGGCCGGCGATCTCGGTGTGATCGGCGATACCGGCTAGATCGAGATGTTCGAGGATCTGTGCTGCCAGTTCGCGCGGGTTGCTCTTCATCGCTTTGGCGGCGGCCATGGCACCGTTGGCTTGGTAATCACCGTGCTGGGGGTTCTTGCCCAAGGCGACCATAGGTTGACAGTGTGCGGGGATGTTGGCGGCGGTCATGGCGTCGCGTAAACGGCTATTGAGCAGATCTCGGATGTTCATCAATCAATTACCACAGAAGCAGACGCTGTCGCTGGCTTAGCGAGGACGTTTGCATGATGTTTAGAAAGCCCGCAAGAGTACCGGAAAACACCGCGAACGGCCACCAGAATGGCTGTTGGCGCAGCCAGAGGCGGGCCATGGAGGCTGTTTGCGGGTGGCTTAGGCGTTATCGCAACCGCGCGGTTGAGCTTGGATCAAGATTTGTCGAAGAAGTCGTAATCCATGTGCTCACGCGGGGCCTGCAGGTAGTAACCCTGGATATAATGCGCCCCAGCGCGGAACAGTTTGCTCATCACGTTGGTGCTTTCTACTAGCGGCGCGATAATAGTTTTATTGCCGATGCGCAGTGGTTCGATCAGCTTGTCGAAGGCTTCGTGCTTGTCGGGATCGGTCAACTCCTGAACGAAGGAGCCATCGAGTTTGATGTATTGCGCCGGAATGTGACGGAGTACGTTTTCGGAATCGATCGAACTGCCATAGTGCTTAATACAGGCGCTAGCATGTAGTTGGGCAAGTCCTTGGGTGAAGATGTTGGCGTATTTAAGATAGATCGAAGCATCCGATTCGCTAAACTGAAAGATCAGGCTGTCGCCCGGTACTTGGTGCTCGTGGAGTTGATCGCGAATACCCTGTAGCAGTCGCGGGTCTTCCAGGGAGCGGCCGGTGAGATTGATGAACAGCCGGTTTTTTCGGCCTTTTTTGTGCTCTTCGGCCAGTTTGCGGATGCTTTCAGCGATAACCCAGCGGTCCAGTTCGGTGCTGACTTCGGCATGATCAAGCATGGTCAGAAACATGTTGGGAGAGATCTCTTTGTTGTGCTTGTCGATCAGTCGTAGCAGGACTTCGTAAATATTGTCGTGCCCACCGCGCAGGCTGACCAGGGGTTGAAACAGCAGCTTGAGATCGTTGTCACGAATGGCTTGGCGCAGCTTTTTAATCGACAGTCCGTCCTCCTCCTCTTTCTCTTCCTGCACATACAGGAAGACTCCATTGCCCTTGGTTTTTTTGCTGCGCACGGCCTCTGAGGCAATTTGAGCTAGACGGAGGATCTCCGGGGCACTAATGGAATCGGCAGTGATAGGGGTCACGCCGATGCTGCAGCTAGTCTGGATCTGCGCTCCAGCCGCTTCAGAAAGGTTGTTTTCAAACGCTTCACAGATCTGTTCGGCCAGCTTTACCGCTTTGTTCGAATCCGGATCGCCGTAGATCACCACGAAGGCATCGAGGTTGTAACGGCATACTACGTGGGCACGATTAATGAGTTTGGTCAGGATAGCCGCGGTATCGCGGACGATGGTGTCGGCACCATTGACGCCGATCTCGGCTTTGATTGCGTTGAAATTATCCAGCGAGATGTAAAGCAGGTTGGCGTCGTGATCGGCACGAACGGCCGACTGGATCGCTTGATCGAGGCGCTTGGCGAGGAAAAGCTGGTTCTTAAGTCCGGTAACCAGATCCTGCTCCGCCATCGACTCCATCAGCGCGTCTTCACGTGGCGTCTTGATTAGTAACTGTGTGCAAATGGCGCGTTCGAAGCGTGCCTGGCTGAGTTCAAACGTGGCGCAGAACTCAGTGCCATCGCTACGATTGACGATCAGCTCGATCTCTTGGTTGACGCTATTGTCTTGGTGATAAGCCTGTAGCAGCTGGTCTAAACTGCCCTGTTGCTGTTCGGAGATCAGGCTGGTCAGGCTGAGTTCTAGGGTGTCCTTGTTCGGTTCATAACCGAGCATCTCGATCAGGGCGGGATTGAGGTACAGGAATTCATTGTTACGATTCAGAAAGGCGATGGCCTCGTTGGAGGAGTGCAGTAGTTGTCGACAGCGCTTTTCAGTTTCGAGGAGGTGAAACTCCGCCATGCGCCGGCGGCGGAGGTTTTCCAGGTGGTACAGCTCACGGCGGATCGCCAGCACCAGCATTTCGGTTTGATCGATCGGTACGACCTCGCAGGCTTTCATTTTCAAGCCGTTGATGCGGTGCTCAGCAGAGGCGTCTGGCGCCATCACCAGTACCGGGATATCTTTGTTATTGGCTTTTTGGAGGTTGCACAGCGACTGGAGTGACAGCTCGGCGCCCTGCTTGTAGATGATGATATCCCGACGGCCGGCTCTGAGGGCTTGGCTGAATTCGGTCTCATTATTGACTGATTCCGCTCTGGGTGCGAGTCGGCCACTGCGTAGCCGGGTCATGATGGGCTCTGAAACCTGAGTTGGCGTATCGATAAAGAGAATGTTCAAGTTCTGACGCAAGTTCTGCATGAGTGGCGTACCAAGTCTTTAAGAGAGCCGTAAAGCAGGATGATGCCTAAGGGTACACGTTTGCATAGCAACAATCACCGTCATGAATCGACAAAATGCTTGTCTATCAGGGTGCTGAAGTTATGAGGATGAGACGAGGATGTAAAAAAAGATGGCTGGGGTGGAAGGATTCGAACCTACGCATGACGGGATCAAAACCCGCTGCCTTACCGCTTGGCTACACCCCAACAGTGTTGGCTAGATTCGACAGAATCTTAACCTTGCTCTTTAATGCTTGTTGCCTTCATTCGGTGGTGGTCATGACTAGCTTTGGACTAGTGAACCACCGACATTATTAAGAGCGAGTGATGTGCTCTTTCTAATGCTTAGTGCCTTCATTCGGTGGTGGCTATGACTAGATTCGAACTAGTGACCCCATCATTATGAGTGATGTGCTCTAACCAACTGAGCTACATAGCCTCCGAATGAGGCGCGAATTATTCCTTGTTACGGTTGGGTTGTCAACACCTTGTTGGCTTGAATTAAGGGGTTTTTTAACCCTGGATTAGACGTTAAAGCGGAAGTGGATGACATCGCCGTCCTGGACGCGATATTCCTTGCCTTCCAGGCGCCATTTGCCGGCTTCTTTAGCACCCTGCTCGCCTTTAAACTGAATAAAGTCTTGGTAGGCGGTCACTTCTGCACGAATAAAGCCCTTCTCAAAATCGGTGTGGATCACGCCGGCGGCTTGAGGGGCGGTTGCGTTCTGCTTGACGGTCCAGGCGCGAACCTCTTTGACACCGGCGGTGAAGTAGGTTTGCAGCCCTAGCAGATGGTATCCGGCGCGGATGACGCGATCCAGTCCGGGTTCTTCCATGCCCATGTCGGCCAAAAACTCCTTGCGCTCCTCGTTGTCTAGTTCGGCGATTTCGGCTTCTAGTTTGTTGCAGATGGCGACGATCTCTGCACCTTCGCGGGCGGCCAGTTCGCGCACCTGATCTAGGTGAGGGTTGTTTTCGAAGCCGTCCTCATCGACGTTGGCGATGTACAGGGTGGGCTTGGCGGTCAGTAGATTGAGTTGTTTGCTCCATAGGCGCTCATCGTCGGACAGTTCGACGGAGCGGATTGGGGTGCCGCGCTCCAGGTGAGGTAGGAGTTTTTCCAGAATGGCTTTGGCCTTAAGCGCGTCTTTGTCGCCGCTTTTGGCATTACGATTGGCTTTGTAGAGTTGCTTCTCCACGGAGTCCAGATCCGCCAGGGCGAGTTCGGTATTGATGATATCGATATCGGCCAAGGGGTCGATCTTGTTGGCGACATGGATGACGTTGTCATCTTCAAAGCAGCGGACTACATGGGCGATGGCGTCAGTTTCGCGGATGTTAGCCAGAAATTTATTACCCAGGCCTTCGCCCTTGGAGGCGCCGGCAACCAGGCCTGCAATATCCACAAACTCCATGGTGGTGGGCAGGATTCGCTGTGGATTGACGATCGCGGCCAGCTTGTCCAGGCGCGGATCGGGCATGGGGACCATGCCGGTGTTGGGTTCGATGGTGCAAAACGGAAAGTTTGCAGCTTCGATACCGGCTTTGGTTAGTGCGTTGAAAAGAGTGGACTTGCCGACATTTGGCAGGCCGACGATACCGCAGTTAAAACCCATGATGTGATCCTGTCGTTACAAGTTGTCAGTAATGTGCTGAGGTTACAAGCGGCTGCGATCAGGCTTTGAAGCTGTGAAGTCGATTCATAGCCTTTGCTAGACCGTCATTCAGTAAAATTGGCAGTACGTTGATGGCTTCGTGGGTGCACGTCAGGGTGGGTTCCCGCTCGCTGCCCGGGGCTTTGCCTAGTACAAAGTTGTGCACCAGCTTGGCGTTGCCGGGGTGGCCGATACCGATCCGCAGGCGTAAAAAGCTGTTGTTGCCGCCAAACTTTTCAATAATATCCCTGAGTCCGTTATGGCCGCCGTGACCACCACCCTGTTTTAGGCGTGCGCAGCCAGGCGCAAGGTCTAGCTCATCATGCGCGACCAGAATGGCATCAGTGGGGATCTTGAAGTAGCTCGCCAAGGATTGTACCGCTTGGCCGCTGAGGTTCATAAAGGTGGTAGGAATAAGGAGGTGCAGTTCATGGCCCGCAACTTGGCATTTTGCGTAACGGCCGTGGTAGCGCTTTTCGGGTTGTAGTGTGCAGTGGCTGTGCTGCGCGAGTTGCGCAACAAAATCGGCTCCTGCATTGTGGCGGGTCTGGTCGTATTGTTGGCCTGGGTTTCCCAGTCCAACGATCAGTTTAACTGTTGGAGTCACAATAGGGTTGTCACCGTACAGCTAGTCACAATGCAGGAGTCGTGGGGCTTACTCGGCTGCGTCAGTTTCTGAATCAGCGTCTGCAGCGTCAGCGTCAGCGTCTTCGTCGCTAGCCCCGTCTTTCTTGGCGATGATCGTGGTGACCGGCTGATCGTGATCTTCGCCTTGCAGGAGTACAGGGATCTGGATCCCTTCAGGAAGAGCGATGTCAGACAGGTGAACGATCTGTCCAGCTTCAACGTCCTTCATGTCAACGACTAGGAACTCAGGCAGGTGTGCTGCGTCGCAGGTGATGTCGACCTGGCTCATGATGTGGGTGACGCGCCCGCCCTGCTTGATCGCTTCATTCAGGTCTTCGTTGATGAAGTGCAGTGGTACGACCAGAGATAGTGTGGCACCCGCACCGGCGCGCAGGAAGTCAGCGTGCAGGATCTGTTGTTTGGCCGGATGGCGCTGCAGGTCCTTAACGATAACTTTCTGTACCTTGCCATCGATGTTCAGATCGATAACGCTGGAGAAGAAGGCTTCGGACTGGGTGGCTTTGATGAGATCCTTGTGCGGGATGCTCAGTGATTGAGGCTGCTGCTCTCCGCCGTAAACAACGGCAGGCACCAGGCTGGCCAGACGACGTAGGCGGCGGCTCGCACCTTTCCCCAGGTCTGTACGTGTTTCGGCGTTAACGGTAAATGTAGACATGTTGTCTTCCTTTAATGATCGATTGCAAGGCTCCTGCGACCAGAGCGTTGCAATACTGTTTATGGTCTCCCGTTGGAGACGTTTACGTTCGGCGATCTGTCTTTGCTGGTGGGTCCGATTCTGGATGAGAATGGGACCTTACTGTAGGAACATCGCGCTGATCGATTCTTCGTTGCATACTCTGCGGATCGATTCGGCCAGTAGATCGGATAGTGTGAGCTGGCGAATAAGAGGGCAGGCTCTGGCATCATCACTGAGCGGAATGGTGTCGGTGACCACCAGTTCATCCAGCTTGGAGTTGATCACATTCTTAATGGCATTGCCCGACAGTACCGGGTGGGTGGCGTAGGCCACGACTCGAGATGCACCGTGTTCTTTCAGGGCGTCAGCGGCTTTGCACAGCGTGCCGGCCGTGTCGCACATGTCGTCAACCAGGATGCAGGTGCGGTCGGTAACATCGCCGATAATGTGCATAACCTGGGATTCGTTGGCTTTTTCACGGCGTTTGTCGATGATCGCCAGGTCGGTACCTAGCACCTTGGCGACGGCGCGAGCGCGTACGACGCCGCCGACATCAGGGGATACCACGATGGGGTTGTCGTATTTTTGTGCCTGGATGTCGTCCAGGAGTACCGGTGAGCCATAAACGTTGTCCACCGGAATGTCGAAAAAGCCCTGAATCTGGTCGGCGTGCAGGTCGACGGTCAGTACTCGGTCGATACCGGCGTTAGCCATCATGCTGGCGATCACCTTGGCGCTGATGGGTACGCGGGCCGAGCGTGGACGGCGATCCTGGCGGGCGTAGCCAAAATAGGGGACCACGGCAGTGATGCGGGTGGCGGATGCGCGACGCAGTGCATCGGCCATCAGGATCAGTTCCATCAGGTTGTCGTTGGTCGGTGCGCAGGTGGACTGGATAATAAAGACGTCCTTGCCGCGCACGTTTTCATTGAGCTCCACGGCGATTTCGCCATCGCTGAATTGACCGGCGGTGACGTTTCCTAAGGTGATGCAAAGCTTCTTGGCGACCTTTTTAGCCAAATCGGGATTGGCATTGCCGGTGAAGACCATGAGTTTGGACACGAGGATACCTTTAGGCAGGGGATGGATGCTGTGGAGTTCCATGTTGGAAGATGGCTGGGGTGGAAGGATTCGAACCTACGCATGACGGGATCAAAACCCGCTGCCTTACCGCTTGGCTACACCCCAATAAAACCCCGAAGCGCTCTGTGTAGAGTCACTGCGGTTTTCAAAGAGGGCGTATTTTCCTTGACGCGGGGCTTGTTGTCAATTCACTAAGGCTGTTTTTTGGGCGTTGAATGCAGGCTTTAGGGTGCGGTTGTGGGTGGCTCGAGTTGCCACTGCTTTAGAATCAGGGTGAGGGTGAGCGAATCACCGCGCTGGAGGCGGATTTTTCGGGGTAGCTGAGGCTGCAGGTTAGGGTGGTAATCGAGATAGTCGATAACCCAACCGTCCTGCTGCAGGCGTTGTAGTTTGTTATCAGGGTCCAGGTGTTTTGAATGCCTGGTGTGCGGTGCTGGCATGCCTTTGATCCAGTAGGGTATCTGGCTGATTGGCGCTTCCCAGCCTAGACGCTGGTATAGCAGCTGCTCTGGCGAGGCGGCCTGCATGCGCTGTTCACCGCTGATCTCCAGGGTGATGCCGGTCTGCTCGGAGCCTTGGATGTTGATTGCCCCCTGGCCCAAGGGGCCGGCCATATAGATCTGGTAGTGGTCCTGGTGTTGCTCCCAGCTGAGGTTGGCGGCGCTGTCATCGGAGGCGCTTTGGATGCGGATTTTTCCAAGTACCTGCCACTGGGATAAGGGGGCTAGCTGCTGCTGGCGCTGTTCCCAGCTCTGTGGCGGTATAGGCGGCTGCGGCCTGGTGGTGGGTTGGCTGCTGCACCCCAGCAGCAGCGTACAGAGTAATGCGAACAGGCTTAGGGTGCGCAAGCGGGTGTTGCTCACTGCTGCGGTTCCGCTTGATGCATGGCGTCGAGAACCTGGCGGTTGCCCGGATGGCGCTGCAGCGCTTCGGTCCATATTTTTCGAGCCTCGTCCGGCCGTCCCAGTTTCCAGTATGTTTGGCCTAGGTGTGAGGCGATCTCTGGATCCGGGTAGTTTTCATAAGCGCGCAGCAGGTATTGCAGCGCTAACGGGTAGTCTCTGAGTTGGTAATGAACCCAACCCATGCTGTCTAGAATCGCCGGGTCTTCAGGCTTGAGCTTGAGTGCTTTGCGAATCAGGGCCAGCGCCTCTGAGTGGCGATCGGTGCGGTTGGTGAGGCTGTAGCCTAAGGCGTTGAGGGCTGTGGCGTTGTTGGGATCGAGGTTAAGCAGTTGGTTTAGGTCCTGCTCCATCTGTTCAAGCTTATCGAGCTGTTCGCTGAGCATGGCGCGATTGTAGAGTAGCTGGGTGTTGTCGGGGTGCTGGGTCAGTGCCTGGGAATAGACCAGCAGTGCTTGTTGTGGTAGTTCCTGCTCGGTCAGCCAGCTGGCTTCTAGGGCAAACAGTAGTGCGCTCTGGTCGGGGTGTTGGTGGCGTTTTTGCTGGTAGATCTGTCGGAGCTGTGCTTCGTCGGTTGCTTGGTTTAACAGCTTGCCGATTTCGGAAAACCCTGCGGCCAGGTAGGGCGAGTCATCAATTTTCAGGAAGTGTTGCAGTGCGGTATTTGATTGCTGTTTGTGATCGGCAATGCGGCCTAGATAGTAATGCAGGGTGGAGTTGATACCGAACTTTCGGGCTAGTTGGTTGAAATAGGTTTCACTGAGTTCGATCTGTTCGTGTTCTAGCATCAGTACCCCGAGATAGAACTGCAAGTTGTGGTCGTCGGGGTACTGGGTGTTGAGAAGATCTGTTTGCTGCTTGGCCGCTGCAAACTGGCCTTTTTGTAGCAGCAGACGGGCGTAAAGGCTGCGCATTTGTTTGTGTTCGCGCTGATTAAGCTCCTCGCGCAGGTGCCCTAGGGCGGTGTCTAGATGGCCGCTGCGTGCTTGCAGATCGGCTTCGAGGAGTATCGCCCGGTCGAACTTCGGATCGTAACTCAGTGCTTGTTGTACCAGTCTCAGGGCTGGCTTCAGATCGTTGTCGAAACGCTTCAAGCTGGCTTGGGCATACAGCAGTATAGGCTGCGAGGGATCTGCTGTGCTTAACTGCTCCAGCCGCTTTAGGTAGCTGTCGCGTTCTGCAGGGCTCATCTTCTGGGTTCTCTCAGACAGTGCATCAATGGTTTCTAGTGTTGCATTGGTGAGTGCTGTTTCCAGCAGCAGCAGGGCGCGCTCGCTGTCCCCCTGATAGATCAGTGCTGCGGCGGCAATGCTGTTGGGTTCGGGGTTGTTAGGTTCGAGTTTGGCCCACAGCAGCGCGGCTTTGATGCGGCTTTGGGGGTCGCGAGATTGCTCGGCAAGCTGCACCGCATGGCGGGTGATGTTGATATCCTCGGTGCGTTCGGCCTCGCGCAGGTAGTTATGCAGGGTTATCTGAGGCATGTTGCGTTGCGCCGCGATCTCTGCGACCAGTAGGGCGTACAGAGTTGTGGCTTCGAAGCTGCCTTGGGGGGGGGTGACGATAGCCTCGGCCTCTGCCCTGCTCTGCAGGGTTGTCGGTTGGGGTGGCTGATAGGCACAGGCGCCGAGTAGCAGTGTCAGAGCCAGGCTCGATAGGGTGCGAAGGCGATTGCAATCTAATAAAGGCATAAGCACAGGAGACCTTGTTGGTGGCCGGTTTGGCGCCGTAGGTGGCGAGACTGGCGGTCTGTTATGGGGCTAACTATTAGGCTAACTATAAGTGGCTTGGCGGCCGTTGTCAGTTACTGGCATGGTCGGTATCGGCTCGTTGGACAGGTAGACCGCTAAATCAGTATTTTTACTGCATCGAATTCACCGCTATTGCAGGATGATGGCTTAATCAATAGCGCTGGAGCGTGTATTATTAGCCGCTTGAATTTTTGCAGTTGGAGTTGATCTCGGTTAATGGCTTTATTGGCGCTAGGCATCAATCACAAGACTGCCCCGGTCTCGGTCCGCGAAAAGGTCGCGTTTGCCCCTGAGCAGATGGAGCATGCGTTGGTCCAGGCGTGTCAGCAGGCCGGGCTGCATGAGATCGCCATTCTATCGACCTGTAACCGCACCGAGCTGTATTGTTCAGCCTCTCTGGAAGGGAGTCGGGAGCTGTTGGAGTGGATGGGGCACTATCATGGCTTGACGTTTGCTGATCTTGATCCCTGTAGTTATAGCTATTGGGATGAGGATGCGGCTCGGCATATGATGCGGGTCGCCTGCGGGCTCGATTCGCTGGTGCTGGGTGAGCCGCAGATTTTGGGGCAGTTGAAATCCAGTTATGCGGTCGCCAGTGCGGCTAAATCGGTGCATTCGGAATTGGGGCGACTGTTCCAGCATGCCTTCTCGATCGCTAAAAAAGTGCGCACTGAAACCGCGATTGGAGAAAATCCGGTATCGGTCGCCTATGCCGCCGTGAATTTGTCGCAACATATCTTTACCGATCTGAGCCAGAGTCGCGCGTTGTTGATCGGTGCCGGGGAAACCATCGATCTGGTGGCGCAGCACCTGGTTAGAGCTGGGATCAGCAAGATCGTGGTCGCCAACCGCACTCTCGAGCGAGCGCAGGGGTTGGCTCAGCAGTTTGGTGCCCGTGCGGTGCTGCTGTCTGATATTCCCGATGAGCTGGTGCATGCCGATATCGTGATCTCCTCCACCGCGAGCCCGCTGCCCATTCTCGGCAAGGGCGCGGTCGAGCGGGCGTTGAGGGCGCGCAAGCATAAGCCGATTTTTATGGTGGATATTGCCGTGCCCCGGGATATAGAACCGGAAGTGGGCGAGCTGTCTGATATTTACCTCTATACGGTCGATGATCTGCGCGAGGTGATCGAAGAGAACGTCAAGTCACGTGAAGTCGCGGCCCAGGAAGCGGAGGTGCTGATCGCGCAAGGCGTGCAGGCGTTTATGCTGCAGCTACGCTCGCTGAATGCTACCGAGACCCTGTTGGCACTACGCAGCAAGGCGGAAGGGATTCGCGATCAGGAAGTGAATAAAGCGCTCAAGCAGTTGGCTCAGGGTAAGGACGCAGAGCAAGTGTTACAACAGCTGGCACGCGGGCTGACCAACAAGCTGATCCACTCGCCCAGTGTGCAGATGAAACAGGCTGCCGCTCAGGGCCGTACCGAACTGTTAGAATTGACTCACGAACTGTTCGAGCTCGTGCTCGATACCCCCTGATTACTCTGCTGCCGGTGCCTGATGGCACCGCAGAATCCGAAGGTTGCCATGAAAGCGTCCATCCAGAACAAGCTTGATATCCTTAAAGATCGCTACGAAGAGTTGGCTGCGCTGCTCAGTGATGCCGAGGTGATTAATGATCAGAAACGCTTCAGGGAGTTCTCCAAAGAGTATGCTGAGCTGGAACCGGTGGTCGAGAGCTACTGCCGCTATCTGCAGGTCGCGGATGATCTGTTTGAGGCCGAGGAGATGCTCGATGATCCCGAGATGCGGGAGATGGCGGAGGAGGAGGTCAAAGCCTGTCAGCAGCGCAGGGAGGGGTTGGAGGTTGAGCTGCAGAAGCTGTTGTTGCCCAGGGATCCCCACGATGGCAGCAACACCTTTCTGGAAGTTCGCGCCGGTACCGGTGGCGATGAGGCGGCTATTTTTGCCGGTGATCTGTTTCGGATGTACTCCCGTTATGCCGAGCGTCAGGGTTGGAAGATCGAGATCATTAGCGAGAACGCCGGTGAGCACGGTGGCTATAAAGAGATTATCACTCGGGTGGTGGGTAAGGATGTTTACGCTAGGCTGAAATTTGAATCCGGCGCGCATCGGGTGCAGCGGGTGCCGACCACCGAATCCCAAGGACGGATTCATACTTCGGCTTGTACCGTGGCGGTGATGCCGGAAGCGGAGACCACCGATGCGATCGAGATCAAAAAATCTGATCTGCGCATCGATACGTTCCGTGCCTCGGGTGCCGGTGGTCAGCACGTTAACAAGACCGATTCGGCGATTCGATTGACCCATATCCCCACCGGCATCGTGGTCGAGTGCCAAGAGGAGCGCTCGCAGCATAAAAACCGCGCCAAGGCGCTGTCGCTACTTAATTCGCGGATACTGGCGGGGATTCAGGACCAGGAGGCCTCTGCCATGGCCGATGCTCGCAAGAGCTTGGTCGGTAGTGGTGATCGTTCGGAGCGCATTCGCACCTACAACTACCCCCAGGGCCGAGTGACCGACCATCGCATCAATTTGACCCTCTATAAACTTCTTGAGGTGATGGAGGGCGATGTCGATGCGGTGATCGATCCGCTGATTCATGAGCATCAGGCGGAACTGTTGGCGGCGATGGGCGAGTAGCGGCATGAGTCTGCGGATCGATCAGGCTCTGGCGCGTGCCAGCGAACTCAGAGGTCTGTCTGATAGTGCCGATCTGGATCTTCAGCTGCTGTTAGAGGCGGTGCTCGATAAGCCGCGCAGCTATCTCTATACCTGGCCTGAACGGCTGTTAACCCTATCCCAGCAGGCCTTGTTTGAGACGCAGTTACAGCGCCGTAAACAGGGTGAGCCGATCGCTCATATCCTCGGTTTTCGGGATTTTTGGACCCTGACTCTAGAGGTCGATGCCTCCACCCTGATACCGCGACCGGAAACTGAACTGTTGGTCGAGTTGGCGTTGGAGCGATTGGATCAAGGGCCAAAACGGATCGCGGATCTGGGCACCGGCACCGGCGCCTTGGCGCTGTCTCTGGCCAGCGAAGCTGATGACTGGCAGGTGTCGGCGGTCGAGTACTCGCCGGCGGCAGCGGCGTTGGCGGAGCGCAATAGACGTCGGCTTGCGCTGAGTAATGTCGAGATCTTAATTGGTAGCTGGTGCCAACCGTTAACCGGCACGTTTGATCTGATTGTCAGTAACCCTCCCTATATAGATCCTGAGGATCCACATCTACAGCAGGGTGATGTGCGTTTTGAGCCGCGCTCGGCGCTGGTGGCTGCGGAGTCTGGTCTGGCGGATATTCGCAGCATCGCTACGCAGGCTTATCTGCGACTCAAGCCTGGTGCCTGGTTGCTGCTCGAGCATGGCTATGATCAGGGCGAGGTGGTGCGCCAGATCTTGACGGCGGCAGGTTACCAGCAGATACAGACCTATGCGGATCTTAATCGTCAGGATCGGGTCACAGTAGCGCGCATGAGAGCGAGCATGAGGAAGAGTGTATGAGCATGAATGACCAGCAGTTGTTACGCTACAGCCGTCAGATTCTGCTGCCGGAGGTTGATATTGAGGGCCAGGAAAAACTGTTGGCGGCCCGGGTGTTGATCATCGGTCTGGGCGGGCTGGGCTCGCCGGTGGCGCTTTATCTGGCGGCTGCCGGGGTGGGCCATCTGGTGTTGAGCGATTTTGATCAGGTTGATCTGAGTAACCTGCAGCGTCAGATCGTCCATCGGCATGCGGATATAGGGCGGCCCAAGGTCGAATCGGCGCGCGATCAGCTTCTGGCACTGAATCCGCACATTCAGGTCAGTGTGTTGCCACAGCGTCTCGACGGTGCAGAGCTCTTAGCGCAGGTTGAACAGGCTGATGTGGTGGTCGATTGCTGTGATAATTTTACCAGCCGTTTTGCCATCAACAGTGCTTGCGTGCAGCAGCGCACGCCCTTGGTGTCGGGTGCTGCGATTCGCTTAGAGGGCCAGGTGAGTGTGTTCGATAGCCGTGATCCCGCCAGTCCCTGTTATAGATGCCTGTTTCCAGAGGGTGGCGATGATGCAGCGTTGACCTGCGCCAACAGCGGCGTGCTCGCGCCTCTGGTGGGGATGATCGGCACCGCCCAGGCGCTGGAGACGTTGAAGCTGCTGACCGGTTTTGGTACCTCGCTGGTGGGGCGGTTATTGTTGCTCGATGCCCGGCATCTGGAGTGGCGGCGTCTAAACTTAGCAAGGGATCCTGACTGCCCCGAGTGTGGCGGCAGGGGTTGATCTTTTTAACACGTGCAGAGCTTTTAACACAGTCAGAACAGAGGGCGCGCTATGCATCTGCAGTACGATGATAATTACCTCAAACAGATCCTGACATCAGTGAAAATCATTGCGCTGGTGGGTGCTAGTCCGAAACCGGATCGAGCTAGCCATAGGGTCATGGCCTATCTGCAGGCTAGAGGGTATAGGGTTATTCCGGTTAATCCTCAGTATTGCGGTGAGACGCTGCTAGGGGAGCGGGTTTATAGTCGCCTCGATGAGATTCCCGAAACTATTAAAGTTGATATGGTGGAGGTGTTTCGACGCTCCGAAGCGGTACCCGAGATCGCTGAAGCGGCGATCCGGATTCGTGCAAAAGTACTCTGGTTACAACTGGGGGTGATACACGGTGATGCTGCGCGGCGTGCTCAAGAGCATGGCTTGCAAGTGGTCATGGACCGTTGCCCCAATATTGATATTCCCAGACTGGGATTGGAAAAAGGATAGTGCTATGCCCCTGTTAGATAGTTTTACCGTCGATCATACGCGGATGAATGCCCCAGCCGTTCGGGTGGCCAAGAGCATGAATACCCCAAACGGCGATACCATCACGGTCTTTGATCTGCGTTTCTGCCGTCCCAATGAGGAGATTCTCAGCGAGAGAGGGATCCATACCCTAGAGCACCTGTTTGCTGGTTTTATGCGCAACCACTTGAATGGCCAGGGGGTGGAAATTATCGATATTTCGCCGATGGGTTGCCGAACCGGATTTTACATGAGCCTGATTGGCAGTCCCGATGAGGCACGCGTGGGCGCCGCTTGGTTGGCGGCGATGGACGATGTGTTGGCCGTGAAGCGTCAAAATGAAATTCCCGAACTCAATGCCTATCAGTGCGGTACTTATGCGATGCACTCGCTACAGGAAGCACAGCAGATCGCAGCCAACATCAAGTCTCGCGGGGTCGGGGTGAACAGCAATGCTGAGCTGCAGCTGGACCCTAAGTTTCTGGACCCAGAGTGCTTAGACGAGTAGGGATCCTAAGCCTGCGTCTGAGTTAGCTAGAGCGTTTCTTATAGACGAAAAAAACGGAGTCCTCGTTGAACAAGGCCTCCGTTCTTCCTTTCTGACCACCGGCGGCTCTTTAAGGGCCTCAGCGATCGGAAACGCTCGAGTGACACAGTTAATATTATTGTTTTAACGGTCACTTCGAATAAAATCTATGCCTAAACTATCTAATAAAAGCTGATCCAGGTCAATTTTTTTTGTCCATAGGCGTTACCGAGAGCACAGGATGCGGGTAAGTTCTTGATGTTTTGCCTTCGTTAGTGGTTTATTAGGGGCCTAGTAGTTGTTGCTGGATCGCAATATCGGCCGCTTTGCGGCGGGCGAACGCTTTGATCCTGGTACTGCAATTAAGCTGGTCAAGATGTTCTGGGAGCCTGGCTCCGGCACTGATGAGGGCGCCGACCAGCATGGTGCGTTCTGCACAGAGCAATTGGCTGAGTATGCTATGGCCGTCACGCGTGTAGGTGTTAAGGTCGGCACCGTACTGCAGCAATCGGTTGCTGAGTAGTAGCACCTGGTTGTCATTGTTAATCCTGAGGCAGCTGAACAGCGGCTCGCCTTGCCTGGCGTTGGTATTAGCGCCGGCTTGTAGCAGCAGGGTGGTGAGGCGCAGGGGAGCGGTTGTAGCCTGGATGGCTAGGCAGAGCAGCAGCGTGCCATCGCTATCTTGTTCGGGTAGCAGAGCACCGGCTTCTAAAAGTTTTTCCAAGCATTGGTGATGCCCGAGCCGTAGCGCCTGTTCTACGGCAGGGCGGGCGACCGACTCGTCGGCTTGGAGTCGCAGCGGTTGGTTGAGATCCTTTCCGGCGCGGATGACCTTAAACAGCAGCTTAAGGTCATCGCGCAGTAGCGCGCGGGCCAGATCGTTTTTGGAAAACAGGCCTGTAAACATGGTGCCGCGGCTCCCGTTGCCGTGGATGTTAACCGCCTAGATAGGCGTTGCGTACCTGATCATTGCTCAGCAATGCGGCACCGCTATCCTGGAGGACGATGCGACCATTTTCGATCACGTAGCCGCGGTCAGCGATACGCAGTGCCTGATTGGCGTTCTGCTCCACCAGGAAGATGGTGACACCGTCGTCGCGGAGCGTTTTGATGATGTCGAAAATTTGCTGAATGATCAGTGGGGCCAGGCCCAATGAGGGCTCGTCCAGAAGCAGCATCTGCGGATTGCTCATCATCGCTCTGCCGATCGCCAGCATCTGCTGCTCACCGCCCGACAGGGTGCCGGCGCGTTGATTTTCACGCTCTTTGAGTCTTGGGAATAACGTATACACGTGCGCCATGTTCTGGGTGTATTGGCTCTTAGGGGTGAAGAAGCCGCCCATGCTGAGATTTTCTTCAACGCTCATGGCGGAGAAGACCCGCCGTCCTTCAGGGACGACGGCTAAGCCCTGGCGCATGATCCGGTCGGTCTGCTCGCGGGAGATATCCTGGTCTTTATAGAATATTTTTCCCGAGCTGGCGCGCGGATCACCGCAGACGGTCATCATCAGCGTCGACTTTCCGGCCCCGTTAGCGCCGATCAGGGTAACGATTTCACCCTTATGTACCTCAAGCGATACCTGGTGTAATGCTTGGATCTTACCGTAGTGGGCGGATACGTTTTCCAGTCTTAGCATGGCTGCTGACCCCTTCCCTGACATAGCAGGCACGGTGATGACCTCTGGATGGTCGTCAGGTTGCGGCAGCTCAGCCACTGTTTGGAGATGTTAGCCATCACTCTTCTCCCAGGTAGGCTTTGATGACATCAGGATTGTTGCGCACCTCTGCAGGAGTACCGCTAGCCAGCGGGGCGCCTTGGTTGATGACGACGATCTGGTCTGAGATCCCCATGACCAGCCCCATATCGTGCTCGATCAGTAGAATTGAGACATCGAACTCATTTCGCAGGTTGCAGATCAGCTGGTCCAGCTCTTGGGTCTCGTTGGGGTTAAGGCCTGCGGCGGGTTCGTCTAGCATCAGCAGGCGTGGGTTGGTGACCATGCAGCGGGCGATTTCGAGCCGGCGCTGCTGGCCGTAAGCCAGATTGCCTGCTTCGCGGTTAGCGAACTCCAGCAGGTTGACCTTCTTCAGCCAGAACGCGGCATTTTCCATGGCCCGCTGCTCGGTTTTACGGTAGTGAGGCGTTTTCAGAAAACCAGACAGCAGATTAGTATTCATGTGCATATGCTGGGCGACCAGCAGATTCTCGATAACCGTCATCTCTTTAAACAGACGCACGTTTTGGAAGGTGCGGACCATGCCTTTGCGGGCGATCTTATCTCCCCGTTGCCCCTGGATCGGTTTGCCATCGAACACAATGGCCCCCTGGGTGGGGCTGTAGAATCCGCTGATGCAGTTGAATACCGTGGTTTTTCCAGCGCCGTTGGGGCCAATTACCGAAATGATCTCTTTTTCGTGTACGCTCAGACTGACGTTGTTAACGGCTAACAGGCCGCCAAAGCGCATGCACAGGCCAGAGACTTCTAGGAGTGCTTTGCTCATAGGGGCTTATCTCCGGAGGCGAGCGCTAAGTGCGGGCGAGATTTCGGCACCAGGCCTTGCGGACGCCAGATCATCATAAATACCATTAACAGGCCGAACATCAGCATGCGGTACTCCTGGAATTCACGCGCCAGTTCCGGCAGCACGGTGAGGATGATGGCGGCCAGAATAATCCCCAGTTGCGAGCCCATGCCGCCGAGCACCACGATCGCGAGGATGGTGGCTGACTCGATAAACACAAAGGACTCCGGACTGATAAAGCCTTGCCGAGCGGCGAAGAAACAGCCGGCAAAGCCTGCGAAACTGGCGCCGATGGTAAAGGCGGTCAGTTTAACTACGGTCGGATTGAGTCCTAGCGAGCGGCAGGCGATCTCGTCCTCACGCAGTGCTTCCCAGGCCCTGCCAATCGGCATCCGGGTCAGGCGGTTGATAACAAAAATAGAGATCAGCACCAGGATGACGGCCAGTAGATAGAGGAAGACTACCTTGTGACTAGGATCGTAAGCGATACCGAAATATTCATGGAAAGGAACGTTGCAGGTATCGGCGAGCTTATCCTCGGCGCTACAGCTTACTCGTCGGGAAAACTCCAGTCCGAACAGGTCGGGTTTGGGGATCCGGCTGATGCCGTTCGGGCCGCCGGTGACCGCTGTCCAGTTGAGCAGCAGAATACGGATAATCTCGCCAAATCCCAGAGTCACGATCGCCAGATAGTCACCCCGCAGGCGCAGCACCGGAAAGCCTAGCAAGAAGCCGAAGCTGGCGGCTAATAGACCGCAGATGGGCAGCGCGATCCAGAAGGATACGTCGTAGTACAGCGATAGTAGTGCATAGGTGTAGGCACCCACCGCGTAAAAGGCCACATAGCCCAGATCCAGCAGCCCGGCCAACCCCACCACGATGTTCAAGCCGAGGCCGAGCATGATGTAGATCAGTGTCAAGGTTGCCAGGTCGACTGCGCCGCGGTTGGAGAGATCGGTAAACGGCCAAATTAAGGCGGCGGCGATCAACAAGGCAATCGCCAGAGTTTTAAGGCGCTCGCCTTGCTTGCCAGCGGGTAATAGCGTTGCAGCTGAGGGGAGCTCCGGTAGCTTGATCAGGCTGGTGAGTTGTTCCCGAAATAGCTGGAACAGGAACACCACGACTGTGGCGCCGCCAATCGCGTACCAGGTAAACGCGGTAGCGGAGTGCAGGCTGAGGTTGATGCCTTCGGTCTTGAGCTGAATGCCCAGCATCATACTGGTCAAAATCAGGGTGACGATGGCGGCGAAAATTGCAGGATAGAGGGGTCGGTTCATCAGATTTTCTCCACCTCAGGCTTGCCCAGTAATCCGCTTGGACGGAACAGTAATACCAAGATTAATAAGCCAAAGGACACGACATCTTTATATTCGCTGCTGAAGTAAGCCGAGGTCATCGCTTCGGTGGTGCCTAACAGTAAACCGCCGAGCATCGCGCCCGGAATCGAGCCGATGCCTCCTAGTACTGCAGCGGTGAACGCTTTCAGACCGGCGATAAAGCCGATGTAAGGGTTCACTACCCCGTAGTACATACCCAGTAGCAGACCTGCCACGGCAGCCAGCGCCGCGCCAACGATAAAGGTCAGGGCGATGATGTTGTTGGTGTTGATCCCTAGCAGGTTGGTCATTCCTAGATCCTGGGAGCAGGAACGGCAGGCGCGGCCCCATTTGGATCTGGAGATGAACAGTGTCAATGCACCCATGGTCACCAGGGTCACCGCAAAAATAATCACCTGCATATACGACAGGCTGGCCTCAAACGTAGCATCGCTGCCGAACGTCCAGCCCCCGCTGATCAACGAGGGCATGGCAATATCTCGCGACCCCTGCGCCAAGCGCACAAAATTCTGCAGAAAGATTGACATGCCGATTGCAGAGATCAGCGCCAAAAGACGTGGACCACCACGTAGCGGTCTATAGGCTACCCGCTCAATAGCGAAACCATAGCTAGAGGCGACCATCATGCTGACCAGCAGGGCGGCCACGAAGATCAAGGGGATGCTATCCACTCCCAGGGTGGTTAGGCCGGCTATGACGATGAAGGCGATGTAGGTGCCTATCATATACACCTCGCCGTGGGCGAAGTTGATCATGCCAACGATGCCGTAAACCATGGTGTAGCCGATCGCGATCAGTGCGTAGGTGCTACCGATAGTCAGGCCGTTCAGCAGTTGCTGCACGAAATAGAAGAATGCTTCTAACATAGGACTTATGACCCTTTAATAAAAAAACACCCTCTTCTTGTGAAAGAGGGTGTTCTGGTTAGAACCCATAACCTTACTTGACGACAGACTTGGTGCCGTCTTTGTGCCAGTTGTACACCACAAAACTGAACTGCTGCAGATCGCCCTTGGCATCAAAGGCCAGCGTGCCCATTGGGGTGTCAAACGAGTTAGTGCGCATCTGTTTGGCCATCGCCAGGGTGTCTACGCTGCCAACCGCCTTGATAGACTCGGCCATGATCTGCACGGCAGAATAGGCTGGGAAAACAAATGCACCGCTAGGGTCTTCGTTTTTAGCCTTGAATGCCGCAACCAGTGCTGCGTTCTTAGGATCTTTTTCGAAGCTGTCAGGCAGGGTGACTAATAAACCTTCAGAGGCGTTGCCGGCAATAGCGGTGATGTCCGGGTTGCCCACACCCTCAGGCCCCATGAACTGCGCATCGAAGCCTTTCTCGCTGGATTGGCGCAGGATTAACCCCAGCTCGGGGTGGTAACCGCCATAGTAGACAAAATCTACATTTTCTTTCTTCATCTTGCCAATCAGCGCGGAGAAGTCTTTATCACCAGAGGTGATGCCTTCAAACATGGCGATGCTGATGCCCGCTTTTTCCAGCTCACTCTTGACCGAGGTCGCCAGACCCTCACCGTATTGCTGCTTGTCGTGGATCACAGCAACGCGTTTCGGTTTGACGCGATCGATAATGTGTTTAGCCGCAAAGGGGCCCTGCATGCTGTCCAGGCCGATGGTGCGGAAGATGAGCTGGTAGCCCTTCTCGGTGATGCTGACATTGGTCGATGCCGCGGTGATCATCAGGATGCCTTCATCTTCATAGATATCTGAAGCGGGCTCGGTCGAGCTGGAGCAGAGGTGGCCAACCACCAGCTGGATGCCATCGTTAACAATCTTGTTGGCCACCGCGGTGGCTTGCTTAGGATCGCAGGCATCGTCGTAGGGAATGCCGATCAGCATCTCACCGTTGACCCCTCCCGCCTTGTTGATCTGCTCGATCGCCATTTTAGCGCCGATAAACTGCATGTCGCCGTACTGCGCCACAGGCCCAGTCACTGGGCCTGCTAGTGCGATTTTAATCTCTGCCTGTACTGCGGTCGCTCCCAGCATCAGGGTGGAGACGCCCAATCCTAGAAGGGTTTTTTTGAAGTTCATCATCGACGATCCCGGAGTTATTATGATTTAGGGTTCCATCCCGCGAGCCAGCAGCCCGAGGGACCGATTTCAACTGTTTGTAGAGCTGTTTTACGTTACCCAAGCGCTAATATGTTGGGTCGCTCATAGGGGCTAACCTTACCGCTACAAAAGCAGTAAATGCAACTTAATTTAGTCGCTTAAGCCTTGCTGCTGCGGGCCTCAGAATAGCCTGTGTTTTTGCTGGCGGATCTTTCGGACTAAGGTTCACGGTGTTATCTATTTGCAGGCTCCTGGGTCTGTAGGGGGCGGTTGAGCCAGTGCTGCGGGGCACGCGCTGAAAAAAATGGCAGGCAAACGGTTGACACCCAGGCTGGGTACGGTAATATGCGCCTCCTCAGCGGAGGGGTGGCAGAGCGGTTTAATGCACCGGTCTTGAAAACCGGCGTAGGTTAATAGCCTACCGAGAGTTCGAATCTCTCCTCCTCCGCCATTTTTTGTAGATCCTCGATAGCTCAGTTGGTAGAGCAGTAGACTGTTAATCTATTGGTCGCAGGTTCGAGTCCTGCTCGAGGAGCCACAAAAAATTGTTTGACTCTAGGGTTTTGATTCTAGGATTAAGCAGAGTCGCTTGAAGGTGTCTACCCATCTTCGGGTTTGGAAATTCGGTCAGGGTCGTTAGCTCAGTTGGTAGAGCAGTTGGCTTTTAACCAATTGGTCGGGCGTTCGAGTCGCCCACGACCCACCACTCTCCCTATCGTGCCTCTAAGGCATCTCAAGAATACCTGCACGAACAGCTTCTTCAGATTAATCCCTCTTTTTTGTATCTATTCGCCACCAGGTTGCCAGCTCGTGTTGGTTTTTCATTGTTGTTGATGATTGGTTGTTGATGATGGGTTTTTGGCGATTCGTTCTTGGCGGTTGGTTCTAAGTGACTGAGCGCGGAAAGCGATGCCGACTGCGTAGCGCTAACACCAAGAATCCAGCGATAATTAAGCATAGCGATGCAACCAGGGCGAAACTGATATCCAGGGTCAAGATGTGTGCCAGGCTCGGGTTGTGGAGCAGGTTGGCCAGTTGGTAGCCCAGTGCGATGTAGAGGAAGGGTTGCATCTCATATAGCCAGCGCGGATAGAGATCGTGCTGCTGTTGCTGTTCGGCGGCCTCTAGGTGAGTATTAAGTAGGTTGGCTTTAATCCGGTCGCTACGACGATAGTTGCTGCGGAGGATCCATTGTTGCGCCCCGGCAAAATAGAGCAGGACTCCGGCGAGCAGTTCCAGGCCACTGGTGCTAGTCAGCCATAAGGCGCTACCGACGCCAAAGTAGCAGTAGGGGAGTGTTTCGTAGAGGGGCCTGGGTAGCATGTCTAGTCTCTCGACGATGTGGATGCGCTGTCCTTGGTCTATGGCTGTCATGACTGTCGCTGGTGACAGCTGTCAACAAGCAATAATTGTGCCGCTTGCTAATCATTTGATGTCTATCAATAAAAAAAACCACCCGCGTGAATCTGTAAAAAAAACTGACAGTTGTGGTTTTTAGAGGGGCTTAGGGTTTTTGGAAGCGAGTAGGGCCCGATCGATGGCTCGGGCCCTTAGGGCAGGGCTGAATGGCGGGGATATTAGCGCTGGTTATTGAGGAGCGCAGCAGCCTCGAGCGCGAAGTAGGTGATGATCAGATCTGCGCCGGCGCGCTTGAAGGCGATCAGATTTTCCATCATCAGTGCCTCGCCATTCACCGCGCCAGCCTGATCTGCAAATTTGATCATCGCGTATTCGCCGCTGACCTGATATACCGCCAGAGGATGGTGGGTGTGGCGGCGAATATCGCTGAGCAGATCCAGGTAGGCGATGCCGGGTTTGACCATCAGGATATCGGCCCCCTCTTCGACGTCACGTAACGATTCCGCCAGCGCCTCTCTGCGGTTGCCGAAATCTAGTTGGTAGCTGTCCCGGGTGCCATTGAAGGAGCTATCAACCGCTTCGCGGAATGGACCATAGTAGTTGGATGAGAACTTGGTGGAGTAGGACATCACCGGGATATGCGCGAAACCGTTGCTGTCCAGCGCCTCGCGGATAGCGGCGATCATCCCGTCCATCATCCCTGATGGCGCGATCATATCGACGCCTGCTCGGGCCGCTACGACCACCTGTTTTTGCAGGTTAAGCAGGGTCTTATCGTTATCGACATCCTGGTCACAGATCACCCCGCAGTGACCATGGTCGGTGTACTCGCAGAAACAGTTGTCGGAGATCACCAGCATCTCGGGTGCGGCCTCTTTGGCGCTGCGGATCATCCGCGCCATTAACCCCTCTTCATTCCAGCTGTCGATGCCGATCGGATCTTTGTTATGTGAAATACCGAACAGGATGATCGCTTTGATTCCGGCTGTTTGGGCCTGTATTACCACCTCGGGAAGCATGGCCTCAGGATAGCGGCTGATTCCGGGCAGGGTCCGGATCGCAACGGGGGTGTCTATCTGTTCTTCGACGAAGATCGGCAGGATCAGGTCGTCAACAGAAAGCTGGGTTTCACGAACCAGATCGCGTAGCGCAGAGGTGCGGCGCAGGCGGCGGAAGCGATGAGTCAGTTGCATGAAGGGTATTCCTTGGTATCGAGAGATGGCGGGCGGTACTGCCCTACAAATAGCCTCAGCGGATGGTAGCAAGAATTGCGGTGAGTCGGCTAGCGGCTGCCTGGATTCGTGAATCTCCATTTGATGCGATGCTGTTTCGACGCGAATATACTGCGGATCTGGCGTTGGGCCGACGAGGGAGTCGGCCCTGGTATTATAGGTTTACGGTTGTAGGTCTATAACATGTAGGTCTATAACACTAGGGCCGTTAATGGATCGATGTTATAGCGCGTTCAGCACCCGTTCGGCGGCATCCAGAGTGGCCTGAATGTCGGCATCGCTATGTGCGGCCGACATAAAGCCCGCTTCATAGCTTGCGGGCGCCAAGTACACACCCTCTTTGAGCATGGCGTGGTAGAACCGATTGAAGTGCTCGTTGTTGCAGTTGATCGCTTGCTGGAAGTTAACCACCTGCTCGGTGTCGGTGAAGAACAATCCGAACATGCTGCCGACATGATTGGTGGTAAAAGGAATGCCCGCTTTAGCTGCGCGTTCGCGCATGCCTGCCACCAGGGTCTCCGTTCTGGCAAATAGCGGATCGTAGAAGCCGGGTTGGCAGATCTGCTCCAGTTGTGCCAAGCCTGCTGCCATGGCTACCGGGTTGCCAGACAGCGTGCCTGCCTGATACACAGGTCCCAGCGGAGCGATATGCTCCATAACGTCACGACGACCGCCGAACGCACCGACCGGCATACCGCCTCCGATCACTTTGCCCAGGGTGGTCAGATCGGCTGTAACACCGTAATAGCCTTGCGCGCCCTGTAATCCCAGGCGGAAACCGGTCATCACCTCGTCGATGATCAGTAGCGCGCCAGATTGATCACACTGTTCGCGCAGGGTTTCAAGGAATCCCGGAATGGGCGGTACGCAGTTCATGTTGCCGGCCACGGGCTCGACAATGATGCAGGCCACCTGATCACCGATCTCGCTAAAGGCCTGCTTGACCCCTTCGATATCGTTATAGGTTAGGGTGATGGTGTGTTCAGCCAGCGCTTGGGGCACTCCGGGAGAGCTGGGTACGCCCAGGGTCAGGGCGCCGGAACCGGCTTTGATCAGCAAGGAGTCAGAGTGGCCGTGGTAGCAGCCTTCAAATTTGATGATCTTATCGCGTCCGGTGAAGCCGCGTGCCAGCCTGATTGCGCTCATGGTGGCTTCGGTGCCCGAGCTGACCATGCGGATCATATCGATATGCGGCAGCAGGGTGCAGATTTTGGCGGCCAGCTGTGTCTCGATCTCGGTAGGGGTGCCGAAGCTCAGTCCTTTTTGCATCTTCTCGATCACCGCCGCGGTTATTGCCGGGTGGGCGTGCCCTAGAATCATCGGTCCCCAGGACAGTACGTAGTCGATGTAGCGTTTACCATCGGCATCGAAGAGGTAAGCACCTTCGGCCCGCTCGGTAAAGATCGGCGTACCACCGACGGCCTTGAACGCACGGACTGGCGAGTTAACCCCGCCGGGGATGCACTGCTTGGCTTGCTCAAACAGCACTTCTGAACGAGACATTTTAGGGGTTTGCGACATGAGGGCTCCAATCGAGTTGTACGCTGGTGGATTATTGGTTATCGAACAACGTTGCCAGCTGGCGGGCGCGGCTTTCGATATCGGTGGCCGTGAACAGGTCTTGAATAACCGCGACCATGTCCGCGCCCCGAGTAATAAGTTGGGATGCATTATCCACGCTGATCCCGCCGATGGCTACTATCGGCACGCGCAGTTGTTGCCGGGCCTGCAGCAGCAGTGCCAGGGGTGCGGGTTTGACCCCCGGTTTTGATCTGGAGGTGAAAAAAGCGCCAAAGGCTACGTAATCGGCACCCTGCTGTTGGGCTTGCAGGGCTAATTCGAGCGAGTCGTGGCAGGTGATGCCGATAATGGCTTGTTTGCCGAGTAACGCGCGTGCATAGGCCAGGTCCGTATCGCCTTGGCCGAGATGGACCCCGGATGCACCACAGGCCAGCGCCAGTTCAGGGTCATCATTGATGATCAGCGGCCGCCCGAATGTTTGGCAGAGTTCGGCTAGCATGCAGGCTTGGCGCAGACGGGCTGCGCCATCGGTAGACTTATCCCGATACTGAATCAGCCGGGCCCCACCTAGCAGGGCGGCGCTGACCTTGGTGAGGAGTTGGTGCTCGGGGGTGAGCTGAGTATCGGTAATGGCGTATAGACCCTGTAGCATTATTCGCTCTTGTTGTGCATGTAATGGTGGTTGATGGTGTTGCGTAGTAGCAGCCCGATGGGGGCGTTGTCGTGACTGAGTACGCAGAGCGCATCGACGTTGTGCTGATTGAGCGCCTGCAGCGCCTCGTGTACCGAGGCTTGGATCGATAGCGAGGTCAGGTCATGGCGCTGTGCCGGAATCGCCATCAGGTCGATAGCGTCGCAGGGCGCGTCTGCTGGCGATGTCTCTAGCGCAGGTTCCTCGGGCGCAGGTTTCTTGGGTGTCGGCTCCGGCAGCTGCTGCAAGTGCAGTAACAGATCGGCGCGCGCCAGGCAGGCCTTGGGCTGGTTCTCCTGGGTAATCAGGATCCATTCGCCATTGCTTTTGGCTAGCTGCTGGACGGCTGCGGGGCTGATATAGCGCGGGCTTTGCGGTGGGTTTTTAAGCATTAAGGAGAATACCGAAGTTTGCTCAAGAAAGCGCTCTAGGGGTGCGCGCCGCCAGTCCAGCCCCTGGCTGAGCAGTAGTGCTTGAAATACCGATCCGAGCCGGAAGCAGTACCGGTAGGTCAGGGTGGCAGAGAGAATCGCCAGCGCACCGGGAAAAATGATGTTGGCGTTAAGCGTCGTCTCTAGCAGTGCTAGCAGTGCGGCGAGTGGGGCTTGCAGTGTTGCCGCCATCATCGCACCCATTCCCAGCATGGCATACAGTCCTACGTCTGATACCGGGGTGGCCACCGCCGCGATACCTACAGTCCCTAAGGCGGCACCGGCTGCCGCACCTATAACCAGGGTTGGGCCAATCAGCCCCATCGGCATCCCGAGCCCGAGAGCGAGGGCGGTGATCAGTAGTTTGACTGCCGTGAGTACCACGAAAAATTGCAGGTCACCTTGGCCGGATAACATCTGGTTAACGGTATCGTAACCCAGACCCATGATCTCGGGCACAAATAGCGCGGTGATGCCGGTGGCGACGCCTGCTATCTGCAGACGTATAAAAAGCGAAGTTTTTTTCCAGCAGGAGATGGCCACCAGCAGTTTACTGAACAGCACGGCCAGTAAGCCGACGATGATCCCCAGCAGGATGATAAAGGGTACTTCTTGCAGGGTTTGGATCTGCAAGGCCGGCACATCGAAGACCACGTACTCCCCCAGCGCCAGTCGCAATACCAAGGTGGAGGTGATGGCCGCGATCATGACCGGAATAAACCCGGCGACGGTGTACTCCATCATCACCACCTCCATGGCGAAGATAATACCGGCCAGAGGGGTATTAAACGCCGCCGCGATGGCAGCGGCGCTGCCGCAGCCGATCAGGGTGCGCAGGCTGTTGTTGGGTAGGCGTAGGTATTGGCCCAATAAGCTCGATCCCGAGGCGCCCAGGTACACGGAGGGGCCTTCGCGCCCGCCAGAGTGGCCGCTGATCAGGCTGATGCTGGCAGTGACGAACTGCACAATCAGGTTCGGTAGGGGTATGCGTCCCTGATGATAGCGCAGGCGTTCAATGAGGTGAGTGACACCCACTTGAGCCGCTGAGCTAAAACGCCATAGCAGCAGCCCAACCACTAAGCTACCCAGCATCGGTAGCAATAAGCGTATCGGCGGGGATAGCGCTTCGAAGTTTTCCGGCTGGCCGTCGGGCAGCGTGTGTTGCAATGGCCAGGTGATCGCGTAGTGAAACGCTAGCATAATGAGTCCGGTCAACAGCCCCGATAACAGTCCGATCAGTAACCATTGCGGAAGGGCGTCGGTATCGCCGAGCCGAAGTCGAAAATGGTTCAGGCCGAGGGTCTTGATGCGCATCAGGGCTAACGCCTTATTGTTGCTATGAGGTAAATCAAGCCGCAGGTTACGTTGGCCGCTTTAGATTTTCGTGCAGGCATCATATTATACGGCCTTTCTCCCTGTATAGGCTCAGAGGTATTACAGCTATGACAACCATCAAGGTAGGTATCGTCGGTGGCACGGGTTACACCGGTGTGGAGTTGTTGCGCCTGTTGGCTCGACACCCTCAGGTGGAGGTGACAGAGATCACCTCGCGTGCAGAAGCGGGTCGCTCCGTTTCTGAGCTGTATCCCAATCTGCGGGGCCATTTTGATCTGGCGTTTTCTGCCCCCGATATCGATGCCTTGTCGCGCTGTGACCTGGTATTTTTTGCCACCCCTAACGGCATCGCTATGCAGCAGGTGCCGGAGCTGCTGGCGCGTGGCGTGCGGGTTATCGACCTGGCGGCGGACTTCCGCATCAAAGATATCGCGCTCTGGTCGACCTGGTACGGCATGGAGCACGCCTGCCCGGACGCTGTTGCCGAGGCGGTGTATGGTCTGCCGGAGGTGAATCGCGAGCAGATCCGTTCGGCGCGACTGGTGGCCAACCCGGGCTGTTATCCGACCGCGACGCAGCTGGGTTTTCTGCCTTTGCTGGAGCAGGGGTTGATCAATCGCCGTCGTCTGGTCGCCGATTGTAAATCGGGCGTGAGCGGCGCCGGACGTGGCGCCAGTGTCAGTTCGTTGTTATGCGAGGCCAGCGAAAGCTTTAAAGCCTATGGGGTGTCGGGTCATCGGCACCTGCCTGAGATCAAGCAGGGGCTGGCCGAAGCCGCGGGCTTTCCGGTGGGTTTGACCTTTGTGCCGCACCTGGTGCCGATGATTCGGGGTATTCACGCCACCCTGTACGGGGTGTTAAAGGACCCTGTTGATAATCTGCAGCAGCTGTTTGAAGAGCGCTATGCTAATGAGCCTTTCGTGGATGTGATGCCGGCGGGAAGTTTGCCAGAGACGCGCAGTGTAAAAGGGTCTAACCACTGCCGCATCGCGGTTTACCGTCCCCAGAATGATGATACGGTGGTGGTGCTGTCGGTTATCGATAACCTGGTAAAGGGCGCTGCGGGGCAGGCGGTGCAGAATATGAATATTATGTTTGGGTTTGCTGAGACGGCGGGGCTGGAGATCGTTGCGCTGCTGCCTTAAATGAAGCGCCGCGGTATCCTCAGCTAATTCTTGACTGTTTTGATCGGTTAATTGCATAATGGCGTTTATAAATAAGTGCTGTCTGGAGATATTATGAGTGCAGTTGAAGAGTGGGACGCCAACGACATAGAGAGTCCGCTGGTCTTTACCGATGCTGCTGCTGCAAAGGTAAAGAGCCTGATTGATGAGGAACAGAACGATAGCCTCAAATTGCGGGTGTTCGTGACGGGTGGCGGTTGTTCAGGGTTTTCTTACGGGTTCTCATTCGATGAGCAAACGAGTGAGGATGACACCGCGGTAGAGAAAAATGGGGTCACTCTGGTCGTAGACCCTATGAGTTTTCAATACCTGGCAGGTTCCGAGGTCGATTATAAGGAGGGTCTGCAAGGCTCTCAGTTTGTGATTAAAAACCCCAATGCCACGACCACCTGTGGTTGCGGTTCTTCGTTTTCGATTTAAAAGGTTCCGAGAGCTCTCGGAACGTAGGCACTGCGCTTCAGCAGAGGTGAGCCTAAGACTCTATTGCGCGTAAGATGCGTAATGGCGTCAACGTTACCAGCTTGCGGGTCCCGAGCCATCCTGCGCTGCCCACCAGCAGCGCACCGGCTAGCGGGCTGAGCAACCACAATCCTGGATGCAAACTGTAGTCGAGTTCGAGTAGTTGTCGATACAGCCCAAAGCGCAGCAGTTCGACCAGTACCGCCGCACAGAGCCCTGCTACGACGCCGAGTAATATAAATTCAATCCCCAGCATGCGCTGCAATAAACGGCTGCGCGCTCCTAAGGTGCGCAGCAGCGCGCCTTCGTGCATCCGCTCATCGAGACTGGAGGCGAGTGCGGCAAACAGCACCGTGATACCGGCTGCCAGCACAAACAGCAGTACATACTCCACCGCCAGGGTGACCTGGGCGATGATGCTACGAATATTGCCCAGCAGCTGCTCGACCTCCAGCAACGTTAACGTCGGAAACTGTTGCATCAGCCCGACCAGCTCTTGGCGACGTTCGGCCGGGAGGTAAAAGCTGGTGATGAAGTTGACGGGCAGCTCCTCGAGCCCTCCGGGGGGGAAGGTTACGTAGAAATTGGGGCGCATCGAGCTCCATTCGAGGCTGCGCAGACTGGTGATCTGGGCCTCGATGCTGCGGTAACCGAAATCGAAACGCACACGGTCTCCCACCCCGACGCCCAGATCCCGTGCCAGTTGCTGTTCTAGCGAGATCAGCGGCTGACCCTGATCCTGAGCGGTCCACCAGCGGCCGTCGACAATCTTATTATCCGCCGCCAGTTGGTCGCCGAAGGTCAGGTTGAGTTCGCGGCTGAGTGCGCGTCGTCCTGGCGATTTTTCCGGCAGCAGCTGTTGCGCATCGACGCCATTGATCTGGCTGAGGCGACCGCGCACCATCGGATATAAACCACTGAAGTGGATCTGTCGCTGCTGCAGATACTGACGCAGGGGTTCAACCTGATCGGCTTGGATGTTGATCAGGAAATGGTTGGCAGCATCTTCGGGTAAGCTACGCTGCCAGCTATCGACCAGATCGGCGCGCACCAACAGGATCAGCGCCATTGCTGCTAGCGTCAGGCTGAATGCGATCAGTTGGCCGATTCCCGCAGTGGGGCGGCGCATCAGGTTGCCCAGTGCCAGGCGCCAGCTTAGCGGTCCTCGGATTCGGGCCAGCAAACGCAGTAGCCCCCAGCCGAGCAGCCCCAGCAGCAGCGTGCCGATACCGCCCCCCAAACCGAGCAATAGCGTGAGTTTGAGGTCCTGGCTGTGGGCCCAGAGTAGCCCCAGGACTAGCACAGCGGACAGCCCGTAGACCAGCCAGCCACTGGCGGGTAGCGGATCCAGTTCGCGGCGCAACACCCGCAGCGGCGCCACGCGACTGAGCCGCAGCAGCGGCGGCAGGGTGAAACCGGCGAGTACCAGCATACCCGTTGCAAAGCCGATCAACGCCGGTGTCAGTCCCGGCCCGGATAGCTCGGAGGGCATCAGCTGTCCCAGCAGCGCTACCAATCCGTATTGGGTCAGCCAGCCCAGCGCCACACCGAGTAACGAGGTCAGGGTGCCTGCCACCAGCAGCTGCAGGGCGAACAGCTGCAAAATCTGGCGTTGGCTCTGACCCATGCAGCGTAATAGTGCGGCGGTATCAAAGTGGCGTTCACTATAGCGGCGTGCCGCCATCGCAATCGCGACGCCTGCCATGATCACCGCTAACAGGCTGGACAGGTTGAGGTAGCGTTGGGCCTTGCTCAGCGTGCCGCCCAGGGAGCGATTTTCCTGATGAATATCCAGCAGCCGCTGTCCGGGTAGCAGTTGTTCGGACAACCAGGTTTTGAAACGACCGATGTCGGCCTCCGCGCCGTTAAACAGATAGCGATAATCGACCCGGCTGCCAGGCTGGATCAGCTCGGCGGCCGCGAGATCGTCCAGGTTCATCAACAGGCGGGGGCGCAGGTTGAACAGGCCGCCGCCTCGATCGGGTTCCTGCAACAGTATCTGGGTGAGTTTGAGTCGGGTACTGCCCAGCTCGATGCTGTCACCAATGCTGGCGCCCAAGCTATCCAGTACCCGTGCTTCGACCCAGGCGGTACCCGGTTCGGGGCGCTGCCGTAGAGATTGGGGCTGTGCATCAAGGCGGGTGGTGACGCTGAGTGCGCCCTTGAGTGGATACTGGGCATCGACCGCCTTGATACTGGCCAGCAGCATCTTATCGCCGTGCAGGACCATACTGGGGAATAGCAGTTGACGGCTCAGTTGCAGCTGGCGTTGTTGGGCGACGGCTGCCAGCGGCAACTGAAACTCGCGGGCGCTGCTGAGTACCAGATCGGCGCCGAGAAACTCGCTCGCCTGGCGCAGCAACGTCCGCTCCACCCTATCGGTAAAGAAACCCACCGCAGAACCTGCGGATACCGCGACACAGAGTGCGATCAGTAGCAGGCGTAACTCGCCGCTACGCCATTCGCGTTTCAGCAGCCGCAGTGCCAAAAAGAGTGCCGGAGACAGCGCCGGAGACCGTGCCAGAGACCGTGCCAGAGACCGTGCCAGAGACCGTACCCAAGACAGCAGCTGATACAGTAAGTCTGTGCGCATCATCAGCGGGCCGCCGGTGGTTGTTCACGCAGTTGACCGTCCACCAGCTCCAGGCGGCGCTGGCAGCGTGCGGCCAGCTGAGTGTCATGGGTCACTAAAATGAGGGTGCACTGTTGCTCGCGATTAAGGTCAAACAGCAGGTCGATGATCTTTTCACCCGTATGCCGGTCCAGGTTGCCCGTGGGTTCGTCGGCGAACAGCACCGAGGGGCGGGCTGCAAAGGCGCGGGCAATCGCTACCCGTTGTTGCTCGCCCCCTGAGAGCTGCAGCGGAGTATGATCCAGGCGGGCCTGCAGGCCGACCCGCTCGAGTAACTGGCGTGCTTCGGCCTCCGCTTGCGGATCATCCTTAAGCTCCAGCGGCAGCATGACATTTTCGAGTGCGGTCAACGCTGGCAACAGTTGGAAATTTTGGAATACAAAGCCGACGCAGTCGCTGCGTAGCTTGGCGCGCTGATCTTCGTCGAGTCGTTCCAGCAGCTGGCCATTGAGTTGAATCTGACCGCTGCTGGCGCGGTCTAATCCTGCGAGTAAGCCTAGCAGGGTCGACTTTCCCGATCCGGAAGCCCCGAGGATCGCCAGGCTTTCTCCAGAGTTGACCTCCAGGTTAAGGCCGTTGAGAATGCAGAGTTCGCCCTGTCTGGCGCTCACCCGATGGTACAGATGACGGACACGGATGATCGCCGTGGCATTTACAGAGGAGCTATCGATTGGCAGGTTCATGGTTACAAATCTGGTGGCTAGTGGTGTTGATGCCGTTGCTGGCTACGTCGATGGCGGCGATACCCGCCGTCAATGAGGGTGTAGACTCTAGTAAGGATAGACCCTCACCGGTACTGTTGGTTCTGGGTGATAGTATCAGCGCCGGCTACGGGCTGGAACCGCAACAGGGTTGGGTCAGTTTGCTGCAGCAGCGCTTGGCCGAGCAGGGTTCTGACCTGGAGGTCATCAACGCCTCGATCAGCGGCGACACCAGTAACGGTGGTCTGAGCCGATTGCCGAGTCTATTGCGGCAATACCGTCCCGAGTTTTTGGTGCTAGAACTGGGCGCCAACGATGGCTTGCGAGGCGTGCCCTTAGCGTTGATAGAAACCAATCTAAAACGGCTGATTAGGCTGGGGCAGCAATCGGGCGCCGAGGTGCTGTTGTTGGGTATGCGGATTCCGCCTAACTATGGGCGGCGTTATAGCGAGGGCTTTTATCAATTGTTTAACAGCGCGGCCAGCGCGACCGAGAGTGCCTATCTACCGTTTTTGCTAGAGGGTGTCGGCGGGGTTGCGCAGTTGATGCAAGCCGATGGCTTGCACCCCAATCAACAAGCCCAGCAACGTTTGCTAGACAATAGCTGGGCGGCGCTGCAGCCGTTATTGCTGGGTAAATAGCGCTGCCGGCAATACCTGAATCGCACCCAGAGCAATGCTGAAGGCAGTGCGTTGCAATAACTGCAATGTCAAAGTGCATATATATCAATTTACGAAAGGCTCGGGCTTCGATAAAGTAGCGCCATTCGATTTTGAGTGCCCTATCAGAATCGTAACTGTCTCTCTCTTGTGGTTTTGCCACATGGCCAAAACATCTCTACATGGAATCTGCTAACGATGTCTAATAACTACTTCAATACCTTGCCGTTACGTGAGCAACTGGCGCAGTTGGCCAAGTGCCGTTTTATGACCCTGGATGAGTTCAGCGATGGCGTTGCCGCGCTCAAGGGTAAGAAGATGGTCATCATCGGTTGTGGCGCCCAAGGCCTGAACCAGGGTTTGAACCTGCGTGATAGCGGTCTGGATGTTTCCTACACCCTGCGCCAAGCCGCCATCGATGAAAAGCGTCAGTCGTGGAAGAACGCTACGAGCAATGGTTTTAAAGTCGGCACTTACCAGGAGCTGATCCCGACCGCTGATGTGGTTCTGAACCTGACTCCGGATAAGCAGCACACCCCGGTGGTTAATGACATCATGCCCTTGATGAAGCAGGGTGCTTGCCTGTCCTACTCGCACGGTTTCAATATCGTCGAAGAGGGGATGAAGATCCGTGAAGACCTGACCGTGATCATGGTGGCGCCTAAGTGCCCAGGTTCTGAAGTGCGTGCCGAATACGTACGTGGTTTCGGGGTACCGACGCTGATCGCCGTTCACGAAGATAACGATCCCAAGGGTGAAGGCCTGGCCTTGGCCAAGGCGTATGCCGTCGGTACTGGCGGGCATAAAGCGGGCGTGCTGATGTCCTCGTTCATCGCCGAAGTAAAATCTGACCTGATGGGTGAGCAGACCATTCTCTGTGGCATGCTGCAGACCGGCTCGCTGCTGTGCTTCGATAAGATGATCGCCAAAGGGATCGACGCCGGTTACGCCTCACGACTGATCCAGTACGGCTGGGAGACCATCACCGAAGCGCTGAAGTACGGCGGTGTGACCAACATGCTGGACCGGCTCTCCAACCCCGCCAAGATCAAGGCTTTTGATCTGGCCGAAGAGTTGAAGCAGATCATGCGTCCGCTGTACAACAAGCATCAGGACGACATCATCGACGGCACCTTCTCCCGCACCATGATGGAAGATTGGGCCAATGATGATAAGAATCTGCTGGGCTGGCGCGCCGAGACCGCCGAGACTGCTTTCGAGAAGACCCCGGCCGGTGATGTGGAGATCTCCGAACAGGAGTTCTTCGACAAGGGTATTCTGATGGTGGCGATGGTTAAAGCCGGTGTAGAGCTGGCATTTGAGACCATGACCGCTGCCGGCATCATCGCCGAATCCGCGTACTACGAGTCGCTGCATGAGACGCCGCTGATCGCTAACACCATTGCTCGTAAGAAGTTGTATGAGATGAACGCCACGATCTCCGATACCGCTGAATACGGTTGCTACCTGTACAACCACGCCTGTCTGCCGCTGCTGGCTGACTTCATGACCAAGATCGATACCGATGTCATCGGTCGTGGCCTGGCAGTGGATGATAACGGTGTGGATAACGCCCGTCTGATCGAAGTGAATAGCGCATTGCGTAGCCATCCGGTCGAAGCGATCGGCGGTATTCTGCGCGGTCACATGGCGGATATGAAGAAGATCGTTTAAGCCTCTGAGGCTTAGACCTTAGACCTTAGCCCTTGAGCCAGGGCCTGTGTGCTGACACAGGCCCTGGCTCATACCGAAAAAACCAAGAGACGTTCTTGGTTTTTTTGTTTGTGCGCCAGGTATGGCAATCTCGTTAGCCATCCTTAACGTAGCACCCTTATTAATATGACTATTGTTGATAGAACTATTGTTGATATGACCAGTGTTGATAGGACCATTCGACTCGATAAGCTGACGGTTAATTTTGATGACCGGTTTCAGCTCAATAATATTAGCTGGGAGATCACCCCCGAGCAGCACTGGGTGATTACCGGTACCAACGGTGCGGGTAAGTCTGCGCTGGCTGCGGTGTTGGCGGGGGTGGGTAAGCGGTTGTCAGGCTCTATCGAGAGTCTGCCGGCACGGGTGGGATTGGTGTCGTTTGAAGCTCAGGCCGAGCTGATCGAGGCCGAGCGCAAGAAAGATGACGCCGATATTGTCGATGTGGTCTCGCTGGGCACCCCGGTGCGCGAGATTCTGTATAGCGATTGTGCTGATCGGGCGCTGGCCGAGGATCTGGTGCTCAAGTTCGGTCTGACGACGTTGTTAGATCGTGCCTTCAGGAAGCTTTCCACCGGTGAGTCGCGTAAGGTGATGCTGATCCGTGCGCTGGCCAGCAATCCAGAATTGCTGGTGCTGGACGAACCCTTCGACGGTCTGGATGCCGATACTCTGGTGCTGCTGCAGCAGCATTTGGCCGGGTTGATCGACAGCGTGCCGATGGTGCTGGTGCTGAACCGCTTCGATGAATTTCCCGACTTTATCACCGATATCGCCTATGTAGAGCACGGCGAGTTACGGCATCGGGTGCGGCGTGCTGATGCCAAGGCCTATGCCGAGCTGTACCAGTTGTTGCATCTAAAAACCACCGATCTGGCGGTGCCGCCGGCCGATCCGGATACCGCCATCCCCAAACTGGATCCTTCCCAGCCGCTGGTGCGACTCAACGCGATCAGCATCTGTTACGACGAGCATAGGATCATCGATAAGCTTGACTGGACTATCGAGCCTAACCAGCATTGGCAGCTCAGCGGTCCGAATGGCAGCGGTAAAACGGGGTTGCTGTCACTGATCACCGGAGATCATCCGCAGTGCTACAGCAACGATATTCAGGTGTTTGGATTTCAGCGTGGCAGTGGCGAGAGTATCTGGCAGATCAAGCAGTTTATTGGCTACGTCTCCACCGCGCTGCAGTGGGAGTACCGGGTCGGTACTGGGTTGCGTAATGTGATCATCTCCGGTTTCTACGACAGTATCGGTCTGTACAGTAAGTGTACCGACCGCCAGCGCCAGATCGCCGATCAGTGGCTGGCGTTGCTGGGGATGAGTGAGCGAGCCGATCAGCCGTTTAATAAGCTCTCGTATGGCGATCAGCGCCTGCTCTTGATCGCCCGAGCGATGGTCAAGCACCCGCCATTGTTGATTCTCGATGAGCCCTGTCTGGGGTTGGATGATATGAACCGCCAGCTAGTGCTGGCACTGATCGAAAAGATCTGTGCCGCTAGTGAGACCGCAGTGATCTATGTGAACCACCATCCCGAAGATCGGATTCAGGGGATCGATAACTACCTGGCACTGGAAAAGGCCGAATCCTCCGAATAAACCTGTGGTGCTGAGCCCTGCTCGGGGCTCGGACATTCTGGCGGTGCGCCTACCGTACCGTACCTCGTCCGAGATATGGCTCGTGCGGCGCGAAATCATATACAATACCCGCACTCATTCAGCGATCTATCCGGTGTCGTTCGGGTTTCAGTTCGAAGCGTCGCTCGATCATCGTAGCCGCACTTCAGTATTTATGTTGCCTTAATCAGGGCTTCGAGAGAGAGAACTATGACAGGTGAAAATCGCGCTTTTATTTTTGCACCGCTGATCATGCCGTTTGCATTCGCCTTCTATAGCTGGGCTGCGGATATTTCCGGTTTTAATATGGACTCCGGTTTTGCCGACTATATGGGCGCCATGCTGGCGATTACCATCCTCGGTCTGCCGGTGGTCTATCTGTTTGAATTCTTTATCGGTTATCGTTTCTATCGACTCTTCCTGAAGAAGGGTCGCATCAATGTTTGGTCGTTGATGATTGGTGGCATCCTGATTGCCGATATCCCGATGTTCTTTATCCTGCTGTTCAGTGGCTTCAGTAGCGAGTCTTTGCGTCTATCGACTGCGATGCCGTTGTTTTCGTTTGTGGGGCTGATGATCGGACTGAATTTCTGGTTCCTGCTGAATAAGGATGAGATCATGGAGCGCTTTAATAAGCGTTCCTGATCTGTGCTTAGTGTTTTTCGTTCCAGCGGTCCAGTGCCACCATGCCGACCGCTGAGATCACGAAGGTCAGGTGCATTACCACATACCAGAGCAATTTATCATTGCCGATCTGCTCGGCATTGAGAAAGATGCGCAGCAGATGAATGGAGGAGATAGCAACGATGGATGCGGCCACTTTGGCCTTTAGTGAGCCAGAATCCAGCTTGCCGAGCCAGCCGAGCTTCTCTTTCGATGCATCCAGGTCGATACGCGAGACAAAGTTTTCATAGCCACTGAACATCACCATCACTATCAGGCCGCCCACCAACGAGATATCGATCAGTCCTAGCACCACCAGCACCAGATCAGATTCGCCGATGCTGAAGATGATGGGTACGAGATGGACCAGCTCTTGAAAGAACTTCACCACCAGGGCCAGTAGTGCCAGGCTTAAGCCCAGGTAAATGGGAGCCAACAGCCAGCGGCTGGCATAGAACAGGGTTTCGATACGTTTTTCCATGGCGGTCTGTGGGTCCTTTTATCGGGTAGTCGGAGTATACGGCAGATACGCTTGCGCTGCAGTCGAGGTTATGGGTGCTGCAGCGATCACCCAGACACAAAAAAGGCTCCCATCATTGCTGATGGGAGCCTTTTTGAAAAATACTCGAATTATGCCTTCTTGGGCGCCGCAGCTTTAACAGCTGCATCCTTGCTTTCAGTCAGGATGGCCTGAACTTCAGCGAAGTACGCTTTAGTGTTTTCTGCCGCTACCTGCGCTTCAGCCTTCAGCGTTTCCAGGTTGGTCTTGGCGATTTCTGATTGCTCGGTGACGAAAGAGGTTAGGGCTTTAGCGTCTTTGATTTCCAGAACCGCTTTGAAGTTGGCGTGTGACTGTGCCAGTTGCTTCTCGGCAGCCGCTTTCTGAGCCGCGAAAGCCTTGTTCATTGTTGCGGTGTTCAGCTCGATCAGTTTCTGAACAGGAGCGCCAAAAGCAGAGAAGTCGGTAGTGGGGATATTGTTGAACATGTGGGTATTCCTGTAGGTAGGGTAGTTGATGAAGGGATTCTATAGTGTTCTATGTTGCGGTGCAACACTTAAGGAGATGTTTTTTGATCTTCTATTATTAAGTGTTTAAAAATTAAGGCTAATATAGTTATATTTATTTTTGTGCGATTGCTTCCTTAGGCGCTACCTGGGAGGCGATTGAGGCCGGCGCTGATGTTCATCTCAAGGCTGTTGCTGCCAGCTGTCGATGGTTTCCTGGGCGGCACGAAAGGCTTCCTGTGCCGCAGGTGCACCGCAGTATACGACCGAGTGCAGCAGTACTTCTTGAATCTCTTCGACGCTGCAGCCATTGTTGAGTGCGCCACGGACGTGGCCTTTTAGCTCGGTGGTCGCCTTGAGCGCCGCCAGCATAGCGATGGTGACCAGCGAGCGGGTAGCGAGGGGCAGGCCTTCGCGCTGCCAGGTCGAACCCCAGGCGTGTTCGTTGATCCACTCCTGCAGCGGCTGGGTTAGCTCGGTGCTGTTGCTCATAGCGCGTTGGACGAAGGCGTCGCCCATCACTTGGGTACGAATTTTCAGGCCTTGATTACGGTCGTCGATGCTCATGGGTTAGTCCTCTTTAGGCGACGGTTTGGGTGCTGAAGGTGAAGATGAAGGTGAAGGTGGTGGCAAGGGTTCGGCGTCATCAGCCGGTAGTCGCTGATCTGGCGCCGGGTCTGAAAGGGTTTTGGGGGCCGGTTCTGGTTGTTGTTCTGGTTGTAGTTCTGGTTGTAGTTCTGGCTCAGGCTCGCTGACTGCGACGGCGCTGCTGGGTAGCTGGGGCTCGATATGGAGTTGATACAAACGGTACATCAATGCCCAGCCCCACAGCGTTAAGACGATGAGGATGGCTTCAAACAGCAGATTGATCAATAGCGGGTCTGCGCCCTGTTGTAACAGCAATTGCTGGCCGATGGCGGTAGTCGCAAGCAGACCGCCCCAGAACAGCAGTGGCGGCAGCAGCTTGTCGGCCAGACCGCTGTTGTCCCGGAAGCTACTGCGCAGTGCCTGCAAGGGCCGCTGGCCATGAAACAGCAGGTAAAACTCTGCGAACAGCAGTTTGTAGGCCATATACAGTCCCGGCGCGATCAATAGTGCCAGCCCTAGACCGATCGCCAGCGCCATCAGGGCGTTAATGAGCAGCAGCGCTCCTAAGCGGCTGATACCTAATGCGATCGCTTGCAGAGCGCTAATAGGATGGCGTAGCACCTGTTGATGAATGTAAATCATCGCTGCCGCAAACTGAATGACCGCCACCAGGGTCAGCACTAGGCTGGCACCCAGGCTGGAGATATCGGTATTCACCTCGGCGCTGGCGACAGGATCGGGAAATGCGTACTCGAGGATCCAGCCGGGCAGGCTTAATAGCAAAGCAATAAAAAGCAGCGGTTGGGCATGGGTACGAGCGAAGTATCCGGCTTGTTTGAGGACAATAAACATGAAAGTTCCGTGCAGTGATGGGCGGGCTGGCTGCAGATGCTAATCCAATATCAACGATTAGGCTAATAAGGCTCCTTCTGGGGGCTGTGGGATAGGAGACTGTCGGCGTTGATCGACCGCTAGCATCGTCCGGTGCTTATCCCGGCCAGAGGGGCTAAGCGTGACGCTAGCGGGGTCTGCGGGTGACAATGAAACCTTCCCTGTGATATTGGTTGCTTGAATCACGGTCGCTGCTTTGGGCGGCCTGACTTTGTTGATGATTTTATACCGAGCTGCGCGCGGGAGGGTTCTGGCCCAGGCTCGTGGTATGATCGGGATGGTGTTCGACTAATGCTGCCGATGATGGGGCTATTTTGAAGATTTACAACAATGCTGACTAAAATTCTGCTCACCGTCGTGGTGATCATGGGCTGTTATCTGTTTATTCGTTATAAGCGCGGCCGCTCACTGCCTCCGCTACGCGTGCTGGAGGTGGTGTCGCATTCAGGGTCACATTCGGGGCCGAGGTCGCCGGTGCGGATGCTGGCGCTAGGGTTGTGTCTGATCTCCCTGTTAGTCTCTGCCCTCTTTATGGGCTGGCGCTGGCAGGATAACCGCACTCTGTTAGAGGTGCGGGTGATTAGCGCGACGACTGGCGAGCAGGTGGATTATCAGGCCTATAAGGGCGATCTCGAAGGGCGTAGTTTTATCACCATCTACGGCCAGCGGGTGAGCATCGCCGACAGTGAACGCATGGAGATTAACGAGGCGCGGGTGCGGTGACCCTGGCTATTAGTAATGCGATCCAGCTGGCGGATGAGGAGATCGAGTTGACTGCGATCAGGGCTCAGGGTGCCGGTGGCCAAAACGTCAACAAGGTATCCTCGGCGATTCATCTACGCTTTGATATCAGCGCTTCGTCACTGCCCGAGTTGTATAAGACCCGCCTGTTGGCGCTGGCCGATACGCGGATTACCAAGCAGGGGGTGGTCGTCCTCAAGGGCCAGCAATACCGCACTCAGGAAAAAAATCGTGATGCTGTCCTGCAGCGACTGGCGGAACTGATTCGCAGCGTTGGTCAGGTGGCTAAGAAGCGGGTGCCGACCCGGCCCAGTCGTAGCTCGCAACGCAAACGTCTGGATAGAAAGACCCAGCACAGTAAGACCAAGTCGCTGCGCGGCCGCGTCAGTGATGCCTAGGTTTTATGATAACTATCAGCTTGAGATAACAGGCCGTCGCCGATAAACATCGATTACTAGCAGGAATGCGCATGTCAAAACGTTCTAACTCATTTGGCGGTCTGGTCTACTCCACGGATCAGGGCAGGATGTGCCCGGACTGCTCGCAGCCCGTTGCTCAGTGTCGTTGTGCTCAGCAGTCGATACCGGTGGGCGATGGTATCGTGCGGGTTAGTCGCGAGACCAAAGGGCGCAAGGGCAAGGGCGTGACGTTGATCAGCGGAGTGCCGTTGGCGACGGCTGAGCTCAAGCAGCTGGCCAAGATGCTCAAACAGCGCAGCAGTACCGGCGGTGCGGTGAAAGAGGGGATGATTGAGATCCAGGGTGATCAACGTGATCTGATGGTTGAATTGCTGCAGGCCGAAGGCTATACCGTAAAGCGATCGGGCGGCTAGCGCGCTCCGCCGGGAACTGTACCTCCAGTGAAAGGAAGCCCTCGACGTGATCTATCATCTGGTCGCCCATCAGCAGTTGCTCTGCCATCCGCAGCGCTATCCGCCTTGGCGGGATGCGTTGCTGCGCCAGGGTATCCGCGTGGCCGGAACCTATGATCTGAGCCAGCCAGGCTGGCAAGCTGAATTGCTGAAGCGGATGGCACCGGGTGATCGGGTGCTGGCCTTAGGGGGTGATGGCACCCTGAACGCGGTGGCGCAGCTGTGCGTGGCCCATAATTGGCCGCTGGCCCTGCTGCCTGCAGGCACTGCCAATGACTGTGCCCGGGCGCTGAGCATTCCCAGCGATCCCGATCAGGCCTGCAAGCTGTTGCGCGGCAGGGCGTTTCATAGTGGAGAGTTGCGTGCTGTGGATGTGGGGCGCCTGAATGGCCGGGTGTTTTTGAATGTTGCGCATATCGGACTTGGTGCGGAAGTGACCTGGTCGTTAGGGCATGTCCACAAACGCCTCTGGGGAGGCTACAGTTATCTGCGCCGACTGCTGAAACTGATCTCGGGGCGGCGTCGATTCAGTGCGCGTATTGAAGCCGATGGGCGGGTCATGCAGGGCCCTTGGTTAGAGATTGCGATAGCCAACGGCCCGCGTTTTGGTGGGGGGCATCTGATCGAGGGTGCAGGATTTGAGACCGGTTCGCTGACCCTGGTCGCGATCCGTGCCCGACCTCTCCCTAAGGTGTTACTGGCATGGTGGGCGGCGCGTCTGGGGCATTCGCTTGACCCTAAGCTGGTGCGGGTAGAACATGTACAGAACTGTAGGATCATTACCCGGCGGCGGCTGAAGGTCACCGCCGATGGCGAGCGCTTTGGGCGCACGCCGGTAGAGTTTTCCATTGAGCCTCAGGTGTTGAGGGTGCTGGTTCCCCTAGGGGGGCGGCAGGCTACAACCCGAGTTAATAGCGATCAGCAACAAGAGGGTGGCTCAGTGCTGGATCAACAACATAATGTGATGCTGTATGCGACCTCCGCCCACGGCATGGAGCTGGTCGATCGCTATCGTGATCTGGCCGAATGGCACGCCCTAGCACCGGCTATTGCCAAGGAGCTACAGCAGCTGGCCGGCGAGCGCGAGCAGTTGTTGGATGCGTTTCGTCTGGAGGTGTTGAGCGAAGGTGGGGTGCCCAAAGCGGGTAATCCCGATCGTGAGTTCCTCGATAGTCTGGCCGATCGTTGGTTGAGCCGTCTGAGTGGCATCGGGGCAACCTTGGCCCGATTACAGCAAGCCGAGCAGGTCTGGCTGGACGATATCCGGATACTCAGCCACGAAACCTGGTCGGCACCACTCGCTGAGCTGTTGATCAGCCTCAGCCAGCACGGACGCCACTCGCAGGCGCGGCTGAGCTGGATGGCCGACCATTGTTGAGCCAGGCACTCATCCTAAGCCAGGTTTTGGCCCCGCTGGATGGGCAGCGCCAGCGGCCTGTACTCGAGGCAGTAATCGCGATCGAACTGGCGCACTATCCAGCCAAACTGCTGGCAGATCCAGGCGGCAGAGTCATCATCAAGCAGGGGTTTGGCTGGGAACAGGCGGTTGAACATCGAGTCTCCGGCGGTGCGCGAGGCGAAGGGCTATTGCAGCAGGAAGGTCTTCGCCATGCAACTGTTGCTGCTATGATAGCCGCTGTTAAATCGCCGCTTGTAGTTAAATAAATAGCAGTAGCGATGATTCCGCCCCGAGATAGAGGATGTACTAGTGACCAGCCATTTTTTTGCGTATGTCGACAAATTGCGTTGGGTGATCCGTTGGGGGTTGAAGCGCAACACTGTACCGGAAAACGTCAAGGAACACTCCTGGGATGTCGCCACGGTGGCTCATGCGTTAGCGGTGATCCGCAACCGCGTCTACGGTGGCAGTGTGGATGTTAACGCGGTAGTGGTTGCGGCGATCTACCATGACGCAGTAGAGGCGGTCTGCAGCGATCTGATCACTCCGGTTAAATACCATTCGCGCGCCATCCGTGATGCGTTCAAAGAGATTGAATTGACCGCCGAGAAGGAGCTGGTGGCGATGCTGCCGGAGGAGCTGCGCGAGGATTTTTCTCGCTACCTGATGGAGGAAAATCTGCCCCAAGAGCATCAGCAGCTGGTTAAGATGGCGGACTCGATCACGGCCTATCTGAAGTGCCAGATGGAGTTGCAGAATGGCAATGTACAGTTCTCCAAAGCCTCGGAATCGATCAGCAACCGGCTGAAGAGTTATCAGCAGCCCGAGATCGATTATTTTCTGCGGGTGTTTGCCCCAAGCTACGCGCTGACCCTAGATGAGATTTTGGCACCGGGGGTCGATACCGCGCCGGTGCTGAAAGAGCTGCGTTAAACGGCTATCTTGTTGCTAGTAGTGTGGCGTAGGCCGTCTTTGCACGAGTATTTAATCAGGGTGCTTCATAAAAGAGGGCTAATCTCGTTTATGAAACACCCTGACCAGGAAGTCGCTACTACTAATCACCCTCTTAAAAGAGGTATAGCGTTATCAATTCAGTTTCTGGAGCAATGTCTCTATTTCCTGCTGAAAAGGCGTTGCTTCCTTGGATAAACGCAGTAATGCAAAGCGGGCCTCGTCGTTGCGCTGATTTGCCGCCAAGGCCGCGGCACGGTGATAGCGGATCTCAACGTTATTGGGTAGCCCTTTTAAGGCGCGACTCAACATCTCAAGTCCCTTTTTCTTATCCCCCGTATTAAGCAATATCCAGCCCAGGGTGTCTTGAATATTTGGGCTATTGGGTGCTAAGCGATGGGCTTCTAGCGCATGGGCAAGACTATGCGGATTGCCCGTATTGAAATACAGCCATGCCAGGTTATTCCATGCGACGGGATAGCCAGGCTGAAGGCGTTTGATCTCTTCGTATTGTTTTATCGCTTTTTCGTTTTCACCTTTTTGTTGGTAGATCGTGGCTAGCTGTAAATGGGCGAAGGCATCAGTAGGGACGTCTGACAAATATTGCTCAAGCAGCGCCCGCCTGCCCGCCGGGCCTGTGAGCTGGAGTTCCACCTCGAGCATCATCTGCAGCAATTGAGGATCGATGATGCCCTGATGGGCTTGTTCGAGATACTGTTTGGCTAAGGGCCAATCACCCTGGCGTGCCTCGAGCATGCCGAGCTGACGAGCCACCTGGATTGATGGTTGTTGCTCCCAACTGGTATTTAGAACTTCACGGGCTTTACCGTCGTCGTTGGTGCGTATCAGTAGATCGGCGTGCAGCAAGACCACGGGTAACGCTGCGGGCATCGATTCATAGAGTCCGGTGGTGTATTTAAGTCCTTCTTCAGCCCGTCCTTGGTCACGTAATACCTCGGCCATACCCGCCAGCGCCTGGGGATAGTCAGGATGATCTAACAACAGCTTTTGAAGTGTGTGCTCTGCGCGCTCGGGATCCCCCGACATTCTCAGCGTGTCTGCATAAAACAGGGTCGCATCTTTACGCCTCTCTCGGCCCGAATAAAACACTTGTGCTTCGTATAAGGCCTTTTCGGTTTGTTGTGCAGTCATATAATACCGTACCAGCAGTCTGGCGGGATGGATGGCGTCTGGCTGCTTCTGGCGAGCCTGCTGCAACCAATAAATGAATTCCTTGGTATCCCCCATTGCTTGAGAGGTCTGCGATAGGCCTAACAACGCTTGCAAGTGGTCGGGTTGTGTTTTGATAATCTTTCGGTAACGCTGTTTGGCTTTCTCCGGCGCGTTGTTTAAAAGATCTAACCGCGCCAGCTCTATCTGGAGGCCAGGGTGCTCCGGTGTGATCTTTTCGGCCGTTTGTAGTATGGACAGGGCGGACGCGGTATTACCCTGACGTAACTCGAAGTTTGCGAAGAGCAGGTGGAGCTCTATTTTGTCCGGGTTAGCCGCGATCAGGGTCTGCAAGAGTATTCGTGCTTTGACGGTTTCACCATCCGCGACAAAAGCCGTCAGGCGAATAATGTCGCTATGAAGGTTGCTTGCTTCCGTCTGCTGGTTCAGCAGTTGGATGGCATCCTCGGTTCTTCCTCTCAGCAACCGACTCAGGGCGATCTGGTTAGCCAAGTGATCATTGTCCGGAATTGCCTCCATGGATTCAGATAGCAGATTTTCAGCGGTTTCCCAATTGCCTAGCCGGAGGTGAGCATTGCCCGCCAGCGCTTTTAAGGACACATCCGCGATACCACTGGAGAGGAAAGGCTCAAGCAGCTCTATCGCTTGTTTGGCTTTATTCTGCTTCAGCAGGGTCGCTGCCATGAATCGCGTGGCGACCGGCTGTCCGGGGGCTTGGCTTAGGACCGACTGAAGTTGGCTGGCGGCCTTTTCGAACTGACCGAGGTGGTGGTTGGCGATGCCCGCAACCAGTACTCCTTGGAGATCGTTGGGGGCTTGCAGGAGTAGCCTCTCTGCATGGGCTTTGGCGTTTTGATAGTCCTGCTTCATCAGAGCGGCGTGCGCAGCCAGCAGCATGACCTCAGGCTGTTGCGGTGCTTTAGCCAGTAGCAGGGGGATATCATCGACAGCCAGGTCGGCCTTACCGATCATCATGGCGGCTTGAGCATGCATCAAGTGAGCCTTGAGGTGTTCGGGCTCCCTCTCCAGAACTTGGCTAAAGAGATGTAATGCCTTGTTTCCTTCTCGGAGAGATAGCAGAATTTGACCACGAAGCAGCAAGGCCTGGAGCCCGACAGCGTCGTTTGTCTCAATGGACGCAAGTTGGCTCAGCGCAGCTTGCGGATTGCCTCGAGCCCAAGTTGCCTGTGCAAGGCCCAGACTGGCCTCTGGAGATGCGTCAATGGCTATCGACCGATGATAGGCCTGCTCCGCTTGCTCCAATGCCTGCATTCCTAAGTAGGCATTTCCCATCAACATCCAACGCCGTGCCGGATCGCCTAGGTCGGTCCCCCAGTGCTTCTCAAGGAAATCCAGCGCATCTTGGTAACGTTGCAAACCAATCAGTGCAGCGACCATGCTCGGTGTGACCTTGACTATAGCGATGTCGAGCTCAAATGCGCGCCGAAGCTCTTTCTCTGCCGCCGGAAACTGACGGTTCTCGAGGTATATCTTACCGAGTAGCAGGCGCCCCTCGCGATGTTTTGGATCCTGTTGAAGCAGGTTCTTTAACTGGATGATGGCGGAGCGGGTGTCTGCGTTACGGTAGTGGTTGTGAGCTTGCTGATAGTAATCTTCGGCGACGGCAAAGCTGGCCACACACGTCGAGAGAACGATCCATAGAATGAATACTGAGCGAATAACTAGGAAAGGCATAAGTACATCCCTGCTGACTGTTATGTGTCCCAATAATTTAGACTAATATTGCTGTTTATACGTTTGCGTTTCACACCTACGCCGTGTTGTTGAGATTTTTACCGTAAGAGGTTACGCCGCTGCAAGCTAGCCGATTTGGCCGATGAACGTTGTTGAAACAGAGCTCTGAGAGCGGGTTGGATATTCGGTTACAAGGTTTTTATTTCTCCTTTGCTCTGAGGGCTGTTACCAGAATTTAAAGGCTGACTGCTGTATCCCATGACCATACGTTGAAGCGCCCCTGTTATCGCAAGGAAAGAGCGGTAGACCCTGTGCCCATAGAGGCAACGCTCCCTCTAGCATTGAACTATCATCCGTGACCTTATCTCACCCCAACAGGCCCGCGTGACGGGCCAGTCAGGATAGCTGCGACTCTGGTTTACGCTTTCTTGCGGCTGGAGAAGCCAAGGCCAGCCAGGCCCAAACCGAGCAGTGCTAGGGTCGCAGGTTCCGGCACGCCGACTGGGGTGGTGGTGATCACCGAGGCAAACTGGAACGTCGTGGTATCCAGCTCAGGAGTCAAGAAGCCAAGACAGCCGATTGCAACACCTGCAGCCGTACAGGCCTGATTAGAAAGAGGGTTCAGGCCAGAGGTCTGCTCGAAGAAACTGATAAAGTACTGCTGGTTCTGCAGCGTCGGATCGCCAGGCCCATCGAGATCATAGAAGAACGGGAAGTTCAGCGAGCTCTGGTCGATCACGAAGATATCCGCGCAACCGTTCAGATTGACACCGACGCCGTTGGCACCGCCGTCAGCGCAGATAAGATCGCCGTTGGGTGTCTCCTGGAAGTTGATCAGAAAGTTGAGAGAAACCGGAGCAAGGCCAGGAGCCGCCGGAAGGAAAGGAGTGAGGGTCAGCGTCGACACCAGGGTCACCGAGTCGAGTGAGTTGCCGGTGATCGGATTGTTGGCGTGGGTCGCAGACAGGTTCGGAATACCGACGAGTGGGGCGGGCAGTACGGTGGTGGGCACAATAGAGGCTGACGGCGTATTACCAAGGGTGAGGCCACTCTGCCCCGACCCGGTCGAGGTGCCCCAGCTCATGGCTGTAGGACCGCAACTGGTACCGGCGGCACCCGGGGTAAAAACTGCCGTAGTGCAGTCAAACACCCCGCTAACACCAACGGTCCAGCTATCAACTAGGCCGTTGGTTAAATCCGCCTGTGCGCTGGCAGCACCCAGCATAGCAACACCGGCGGCTAGGCCGGTAAGCGTTCTTTTATAGGACGTAATTTTATTTTTCATGATTAATCCTCTCATGCAGCGCTGATATAGATGATAATTCCTTCTGCCGCTGAGAAAAATTAGAGCATATTTCATGCCTTAAAGTTTTTTGCTCTACAAATTCAAACATATGCGCAGGCAGAACAAGAGCGACAAACCGAGAGTGTAAAATTCACCAACACGGAAAATAAGGTATCAGAGTTAGCCACTGCTCGTGTGGGCCTGGCAGCCGAGGTGAGACGCTAGCGCCTGGGTTTTGCCTCCTTTGCTGCCAGAAATGCTGGCGCTGGATATTCTGGCTAGATACTCTCCGTCTCCAAGGTTCAATAACGATGGTCGATATGCAGCAGATACTTCAGCAACGCTTTAGGCTTCAGCAGTTCCGGCCCGGTCAGCAGGCGGTGGTTGAGGCGTTGTTGCAGGGGCGCTCGGCGTTGGCGATCTTTCCCACCGGGGGCGGCAAGAGCCTCTGTTATCAGTTGCCGGCGCTGCTGTTGGAGGGGCTGACGTTGGTGGTCTCACCCTTGATCGCGCTGATGAAGGATCAGGTGGATGCGTTGCAGCATCTGGGTATCGCCGCCGAACGCTTGGATTCCTCGTTGAGTGCCGAGCAGCTGCGCGACCTCTATGCGCGGCTGCAGCGCGGTGAGATCAAATTGTTGTATGTCTCGCCGGAGAGGCTTAAGAACGCGCGTTTTGTCGAGCGTCTGCAGCGCTTGCGGATCGCGCTGCTGGCGGTGGATGAGGCGCACTGTATCTCGGAGTGGGGGCATAATTTTCGTCCGGATTATCTGAAATTGGCCGATCTGGCCCGCACGCTGCGGGTGGCGCGGCTGTTGGCGCTGACCGCGACAGCCACGCCTGCGGTGGCAGCTGATATCTGCCGGCAGTTCGGGATCGCTAGTGCCGATCATATTCAAACCAGTTTTTCCCGCCCCAATCTCAGCCTCAGCACCACGGGCTGTTCGCCTGAGCAGCGCTTACCGTTGCTGATTGAACGTATCCAGCAGTTGCCCGACCGCGATGCGGTGATCGTCTATGTGACGCTGCAACAGACTGCCGAAGCAGTGGCTAACGCGCTGCAGCAGCAGGGGCTGGATGCCGCCTGCTATCATGCCGGGCTGGCCGATGAGCTGCGTTATGGGGTGCAGGACGCCTTTATGGCAGGGCGGTTACGGATCGTGGTCGCGACTATCGCCTTTGGCATGGGGATCGATAAGAGCGATATCCGCGCCATTTTTCACTACAATCTGCCCAAGTCGATCGAAAATTATGTGCAGGAGATCGGCCGGGCCGGGCGCGATGGTCAGCCGGCGACCTGCGAGCTGCTGGCCTGCGGTGACGATTGCCGGGTACTGGCTAATTTCAGTTACGGCGACACCCCGTCTGCGGAGAGTCTGGCGCTATTGTTAGACCAGCTGCTAGTTGTAGATTCGGCTGCCCATCAGGCTGGCGTGCAGGCCAGCGACAGCTTTGATATCAGTAGCTTTGATATCAGCACCTACGAACTCTCCAGCCGCTTTGATATACGTCCGTTGGTGATCAGCACCCTGCTGACCTACCTGGAACTGGAGGGGGTGATTGCCGCGACCGGACCCTTTTATAGCCAGCAGCGGCTGGCCTTTATCGAATCGGCGGAGAGCATCTGTGCACGCTTCGAATCGCCAGAGCGGCAGCAGTTTCTGTGGGCTATTTTTGCCGCCGGGACCATGGGGCGTAAATGGTTGACCCTGGATATGACCCGTATCGAGGCGGCTATCGGCCAGCCCAAGTCGAGAATAGAAAAAGCGTTGGCGTATCTGCAGCAGCAGGGCTGGATCGACACCTCGGTCAGCGGCCTGCGGCAGGGCTATCGGCGGTTGCGCCAGCCCGACCGTCAGGCGCTGCTGGCGTCGATGCAGGCGCTGTTTGACGCCCGGGAGCGGCGTGATATCGAGCGGATCGAGCAGTTGCTCCGCTATGCCAATCATCCGGGTTGTCTGGGAGATTATCTGCTGAGCTATTTTGGTGAAATCAGCCAGCAGCCCTGCGGCAACTGCAATCGCTGTCGGCAGCAGCCCTATCGATCGGTCGAGGCGCCAGCTAACGCCGCACTCGATGCTGGGCAGCGGCAAGTGATTGCGACGCTGCACGCCGAGAGTCATCAGCTGCTACGCCAGCCGCGGCAGCTCAGTCGCTTTCTCTGCGGTCTACCGAGCCCTGCCACCAGTCGCTCGACATTGCGCAAACACCGCTATTTTGGAGTGTTTGCCGAACTGCCGTTCATGCGGGTGTTGGAGGCGGTCTTGGAAGAGCGGTACTAGACATTCAGCAGCTTATCGACGTAACACTGGTCTACTGTGGCTGCGATCAGAGCGGACAGGGTGGCGGCCAATAGTCCTTTGATACTCATCCTTGGATTGAGCAGAGCGCGCTGCGCCTCGGCTCGTTAATCTGGGGTGCTGTTTTTAGGCGGTTGTAGCGCTGAGGAAAACCGAGCCGCAGTTAGGTCGAGAAGCGATCGTTACGTTCACTGATCCGCTGGCCGTGGCGTTTGTAGATCCGCGGCACCCGGTCCGAGATCGAGCAGACCAGCTCGTAGTTGATGCTGTTGAGGTCGGTGGCCGCTTCGGTGACGCTGATCAGATCGCCCAGCAGGGTGACCTGGGTGCCAACGGTAATAGAACTGTCTATCCGCACCATGCACTGGTCCATGCAGATCCGCCCCACCAGCGGATAGCGCTGGCCGTTGATCTCCACCTCGCGGTCCTGATGATAACGCAGCCAGCCATCGGCGTAGCCTAGCGGTAGCACGCCGATCAGTTGCTCGCTGTCGGCGACGTAGCTGCCGCCGTAACCGAGCTGTTCGCCCTGGCGCAGCGCTTTGATCTGGGTGATGCGACAGTGCAGCGAAAACGCCTGTTGCAGCCTAAAGGGTAGCGCGAGCTCGGCGCTGGGGGGCAGACCGTACATCGCAATCCCCAGGCGGCCGCCATTGCTGTGCGGCTGCTTGCCATGATGGAGCATCGCCGCGCTGTTGGCCTGGTGAATCTGCTGGAAATCGCCCAGATCCAACACCGCAATTAAGTCCTCAAAGCGTTGCAGCTGGCGCTGGTAGAGCGCGGCGTCGCCGTCGGCGCTGGCAAAGTGGCTGAACAGTCCGCAGAGCCTAAACGCCGGATTGCTGCGTAGCTGGGTGCAGCCTTGAAGCAGCTGATCGCGATCCTTAAGGCCGATGCGGTTCATGCCGGTATCAAGTTTGATATGCACATCGATGGCAGGGCCGGTGTAGGCGAGCGCCTTGTCGATCCAGCTCAGGTCGTGGGCGGTGATGCTGAGCCGTTGCGCGGCGGCGATACCTATATCCGCAACCCGGATTGGTCCCATCACCAGTATCGGTACCTCGGTAAAGTAGCGCCGCAGACGCAGGGCTTCATCCAAAAAGGCCACGGCCAGGTGGGTGGCACCGGCTTCCAGCGCGGTACGCGCGACCTCGACATCGCCGTGACCATAGGCGTTGGCTTTGACCACTGCGAACAATGACTCGAAGCCGGCGTGCGCCTTGATCTGGGAGACGTTGTGGTGGATCCGGTCCAGGTCGATCTCGACCCAGGTGTCGCGGTAAAACATGCAGTTATCCTTCGGCATATCTTTGGCATAGGTATCGATATGGGTGTCGATATACGCAGCGCTATGGCCATTGATGATCAGGCTAAGTCTAGATTGTACCCTGTCACAGAGATGAAAAACCTCGCCGGAGCGAGGTTTTAGTCAGCGTCATGTGCGGTGATACGGGGCGTATTAATAATCGTATTTAAACTGGGTATACAGCTTGGAGGCCGCTTCCCACACCGGGCCGACCTTGCCATCGGCGACCGGTTTGCCATCGATCGCGATCACCGGAGCCATCTCTTTGGAGGAGCTGGTGATCCAGACTTCATCGGCGTCGAGGACTTCCTGCTTGCTGATATCACGCTCTTCCACCGGAATGCTGCCATCCTTGCGCAGGATATTGAGAATCAGTAAACGGGTGATGCCGCCCAGGATCTGGTTGTCTTTGACGGGGGTGACGACCACGCCATCTTTAACGATGAAGACGTTACAGGCGCCCGCTTCGGTCAGCTTGCCCTGGGTGTTGAACAACAGGATCTCATTGTTACCCGCCGCATGACCCTCCTGGAAATGGAGCACGTTACCCAGCAGGGCGGTGGATTTGATATTACAGCGCTTCCAACGCAGATCTTCAGCAGTCGATACCGAATAAGCATGAGCGGTGGCGCGGTTGGCGGCTTGCGGCAGGGCGATCGGAAATGCCATGCAGAATACCGTTGGCTCCACGCCTTCAGGGAAGGCGTGAAAACGCTTGCTGTCGGCACCGCGGCTGACGTGCAGGTACAGCCCTAGATTGCCCCCGCCGTTTTTCTGCGCCAGGGTCTCGCAAAGGGTGCGCCACTGCTGCGGGTCCCAGTGCAGCTGGATCCCCAGCAGCCCCAGACCTTCGATCATTCGCTCGATATGCGGACCAAAGCCCACCATCTTACCGCTGTAGGAGGGAATCACTTCATAGATGCCGTCGCCAAACAGGAAGCCGCGATCCAGCGGGGAGATCTTCGCCTCTTCAATCGGTAGATAGGTTCCATTCAGATAGGCGATGCTCATGGTCGGCGCTCTCGTTGTTGTGGGTGAATGACTGGCTGAATATTGATAATTAGGGAATAAATACTGGGCCTCATCTTATCAAGTTGTGATCTGCGCTATCTAGGGTATTTTAGTATCTTTGCAGTGATTAAATGGCCATTTTTGTGGGTTTGCTAGTTGTTATTGCTGATATTGGCGGTATGGTGTGGCGCTACGCCATGCCGACCAATCTGCGCAGTTGCAGTAGTAGTGCTGCGCCTTCGTCGGGTGACAGGCCGTCTTCGGTTAGTTCGTTGCGGCGGGTCACACCATCGACGCTGCCCAGAGCTGATAGATATTGCAGAATTTTCAGGGGCTCTATCTTCCCGAGTAGGTCTTCGTTACGCCACAGGCCGAGGAAGGCGATGATGCCATAGGCACCCCAATTGGAGACATCGGCGACGATCAATTCGTCGCAACAGGTGTGGGCCGCGTTGATATCGAGTTGCCCCAGCGCCTCTTTGACGTTGCCCATGCCGATCTCGTTGCCGCCATCGCCGATAGCAATGCTCGGGCACTGACAACGCTTGAGGTAGGTATCAAAGCAGGCGGCGCGGGCGCTGATATCTTCGCCACGCATATTGTAATAGTGGCCATCCTCGGCCTGCCCCGGACGCTCGATCGACAGCACCAGCGCCGGCTGGTATCTCTCTAGCGCCTGAAGCGCCTCCTCCTCCCGCTGATCATGCGGGCCGACCTTGATCTCGTGGACCCGATAAGAGCTTGCCAGCGCCGTCGACATCGGCGGACCGCAGACGATGACCGGCTCTGCGCCCAGATATTCGAGGCAGTTATACAGGGCGATGGCGCCTACCGGGCCGTCGGTTTCGAAGGTATCAACCACCGGGAATCCGGTACCGATCAGCACGGTGCCTTTGATGTCGCGAAGCAATTGCGCCGCGCGCAGGCAGTAGCCAGGCTCTAGGGCGCGCTGCAGGGTCTTCATGCCGCGGGGGTTGCGCGCCACCAGCGCATTTTCGATCAGCACGCTAAGGGCTATGTCGGTAGAGGTGTTGTTGGTGCGGTTATCGTTACGCATGGGGGTGTCTCGGGTCTTATGAGGTGCAATTCACGGGTTCGAGGTCAGCAGGCCTCGGGTTTAACACGGTCGAAATAACTGCGGGCCAGGCAGTGGATATTATGGGCGTCTTCCAGGGTGATCGGCTCGAACGTCACACTCGAACCGGGCAGTAACTGCGCCAGTCTGGCGATATCGAGCGACAGCACCGAGCCGATCTTGGGGTAGCCGCCGATGGTCTGGCGATCATTCATCAGCACAATCGGCTGGCCATCGGCGGGTACCTGAATCGCGCCCAGACAGATCCCCTCGGAGAGGATGCCATTGATACTGGGTTTGATCTCTGGGCCTTCGAGGCGAAACCCCATGCGATCGCAGCGCTCGCTGACCCGGTAGTCGCTACCGAAGAACAGCCGTTGCTGGTAGCGACTAAACGCCTGCTGTTGATAGCCGGGTATGACCCGCAGTTGGGCCTGTTTGCGGTATTGAGGCCAATGGCGTTCGGGCAGCAACAGGCAGCCACTGTGGCTGGCAGCTGCGGCAGGCAACAGGTCGCCGGGTTTGAGTTTGCCGCCATCCAGGCCGCCAATCGCCTCTCGAGTTACCGTGGCGCTGCTGCCAAAACTGAGCGGGATATCGAAACCGCCGGCCACCGCCAGATAGGCACGACAACCTGCGGTGGCAAAACCAAGCTCGATCTTGTCACCGGGCAGAATAGGCCAGCTGCGCCAGCTGTCGCACAACTCACCATTGATCTTCAGCGGCATCGGCGCGCCGGTCAGGCAGAGTCGGGTTTCGATCTGTGCCTCCAATACCAGGCCGCCGATGCTGATCTCCACCGCGGTGGCGCCCAGCGGGTTACCGCAGAGGCGGTTGGCCCACTGGCACGCCAGCGGATCTAACGGACCTCCAGTGGTCAGGCCGAGGTGGTGCTGGCCAAAACGTCCAGCGTCCTGAATCAGGCTGAGGATGCCGGGTTGGATCACCTTGAAGCCGCTCATGATGTGGCCTCCTGAGATTTTTTGGTTGTGCTGGTGCTGGTTTTACTGGTGCTGGTTTTATTACTAGAGCTAGAGCTAGGGCTGCCAGTAAAACTGACCAACTCGCCACCGAGCTCGAGAAACTGTGCCCGAGATATCGCCTCAAAGCGGACCCGGTCACCGACCTGCACCGGCATCGTCGGGGTCGCTGCGGGATCGAACATCCGGGTCGGGCACAGCCCAATTAGATTCCAACCGCCGGGCGATGCCGCTGGATAGACGGCGGTCTGGCGATCGGCGATCGCTACCGCGCCGCGCGGCACCTTGAGTCGCGGAGTGGCTAACCTTGGTGCGGCAATGCGCGGATCGACTTCGCCTAGATAGGCAAAGCCGGGGGCAAAACCGATCGCGTAGACCCGATACTCCTGCTGCTGGTGGATCGCTATGACCTCATCGATACTCAGTTGGGCGCGTTCGGCCAAGGCTTGCAGGTCGGGACCGGATTCCTGGCTGTAGTACACCGGCAGGGTAATAATCTGTCCTGTGCTGTCGCTACTCTGTTCGAGATCGGTCAGGATCTGGCGTAACTGATTACGGATATGGTGATGATCGGTTTGCTGCAGATCGTAGATCACCAGCAAGGAGGCGTAGGAGGGGATCAGGTCGATAAGCAGCGGCTCTAAATCGTGACGGATCAGCTTCACCGCCTGCTGCACTTGAGCCGCAATCTCTGCGGATATCTCGACCGACGACTCGGTGCTGGAGTGCTCACCAAAGTAGATGATCAGGGCATTTTCGCCGGCAACGCTGATATGCATCCTGATACCCTACTGTGCGTTTTGATTGAGTAGCTGGCGGATCTCGGCAATCGCCTGGACCCCTTCGGGGTTATCGCCGTGGACGCAGAGGCTATCGACCTCGAGGGTCAGGATGTTGCCACTGATAGTGGTCACCGTGCCGGTTTCGGCCAGCTGTTTCACCTGCGCTAGCATCTTGGCTTTGCTATGCACTGCACCGGGTTTGGAGCGCGCCAGCAGCTTGCCATCATCGGCGTAGCAACGGTCGGCGAAGGCTTCGAGTAGCAGAGTGATGCCCGCCTGTTGGGCTTCTTGCCGGTGGCTGGCGGCTTCCGGGGTGGCTTGAATCATCAAGGGTAGTGGCCGGTGATAGTCGGCGATGGCTTGCATAATCACCTGCCGCAGTGCGCTGTCGGCCATCATGTCGTTATAGAGCGCGCCGTGGGGTTTGACGTAGGCGATCTCCAGCCCTTGGGATCTGGCCATGCCCTCTAGCGCAGCCATCTGGTATTGCAGTAGTGCGGCGACTTCGGCGGGTTGGCATTTTAGCGAGCGGCGGCCAAAACCGACCAGATCGGGATAGCCGGGGTGGGCGCCGACACTCACGCCGTGGGTCCTGGCCAGCGCCAGTGTTTGCTGCATCACCAGCGGGTCACCGGCATGAAAGCCACAGGCGATGTTGGCCTGATCGATATGCGGCATCACCGCCGCATCCATGCCGAGGGTCCAGGCCCCGAAACTCTCGCCCAGATCACTGTTAAGTCGTAACGCCATCCTGCTCTCCGAAATAGTTAAGGACTAAAGCCCTATCCTGTGGGTCGGGCTTCAGCCCGACAGCCGCCGCACCGCTCTACTTATAACCCTAAGTTATAGCACCGCCAAGCGGCTGTTGGGCAGATCGGTCACCAGCATGCAGCCGGGGCTATGGGTGATGCAGAACGGCGGCTTGGCCTGCTCCAACGCCACCTGCGGGGTTACGCCGCAAGCCCAAAACAGCGGCAGTTCGTTGGCGTGAATCCTGACCGGATCGCCAAAGTCGGTACGTTGGATATCCTCGATACCGATCAGCGACGGGTCGCCGAGGTGGATAGGCGCACCGTGAACCGACGGAAAACGGGTGCAGATCTGCACCGCACGGATCGCATCGCTGGCGATAAAGGGACGCATGCTGACTACCAGGTTGCCGCTAAAACGCCCAGCAGGTTTACAGGCGATGTTGGTGCGATACATCGGCACGTTGACCCCTTCGCTGATATTGCGGACCTCCAGGCCATCGGCCGTCAGTGCCTCTTCAAACGAGAACGAGCAACCCAATACGAAGGTCACCAGGTCATCGCGCCAGTGGTTGGAGATGTCGCTAACCTCTTCGACCAGTTGGCCGTCCTTGAAGATCTTATAGCTGGGTAGATCCGTGCGAATATCCAGATCCCGGCCTAGATCAGGCAGCATGAACTCCCCCGGTTGCGAGGCCATGCCGACGATCGGACAGGGTTTGGGGTTACGCTGGCAAAACTGCAAAAAGTCATTGGCCCAGTCTTTGGGCAGAATCACCAGATTGCCCTGCACAAATCCCTGGCTGTAACCCGAGGTGTTGCTGCGGTGCTCGCCCGAACGAATCCGCTGGCGTAGCGCGTAGGGTGATAAGGTGGCAGGCGATAGCTCGGACTGGGATGGAGACAGGGGCATAACAAATCCTCGGAGGTATCAACAGGGGGCTGTTAACGATGCCTTTAGTCTGTGTGCAGAACCAGCGACTGTCCAATCGATTAAAAGTAGCGGTGCTGATAACAGATATTTATCGCTATTGGCTGGGACCGGGTCAGGGTTGGGGTACAATGGCGTCATTGTATAGATCGTATCGACAAGGAGTTAGGAGCAGATGGCAATATTAGTCACCGGTGGGGCGGGGTATATCGGCAGTCATACCTGCGTGCAGTTGCTCGCGGCAGGCTATGAATTGGTGGTGCTGGATAACCTCTGCAACGCTCATCCCGAGTCGCTAGTGCGGATCGAGAAGATCAGCGGCCGATCTTTTAGTTTTATCGAGGGCGATATTCGCGATCGGAGCGCTCTGGATCGAATCTTTGCCGAGCATGCGATCGAGGCGGTGATCCATTTTGCCGGGCTCAAAGCGGTGGGCGAGTCCTGCCAGCAGCCGCTGCACTACTACCAGAACAACGTCGCCGGTAGTCTGGTGCTGTTCGAGGCGATGGCGGCAGCACGGGTCAAAACGCTGGTGTTCAGCTCCTCGGCCACCGTGTACGGCGATCCCGCGTCGGTGCCGATCCGCGAAGAGTTTCCGACCTCGGCCACCAACCCTTATGGGCGCTCCAAATTGATGATCGAAGAGATGCTGGCCGATCTCTATGCCGCCGATCCCGAATGGCGTATCGCCCGGTTACGTTATTTCAACCCGATCGGTGCCCATGAGTCCGGCCTGATCGGTGAGGATCCCAACGGTATCCCCAATAACCTGCTGCCCTATATCGCCCAGGTGGCGATCGGCAAGCTCCAGCAGTTGTCGGTGTTTGGTGGTGATTACCCGACGATCGACGGTACCGGGGTGCGTGATTATATCCATGTCGTCGATCTCGCCGAGGGCCATCTCAAGGCGCTGCAGGCGCTGGCAGAGCGTGGCGGGATGATCACCTGTAATCTTGGCACCGGCCAGGGCTACAGCGTGCTGCAGATGATCCAGGCGCTGGAGCAAGCTTCGGAACGCCCGGTACCCTATCAGATTGTTGAACGCCGTCCGGGTGATATCGCCGAATGCTACGCCGACCCCAGCACTGCAGAACAGTTGTTGGGCTGGACCGCGCAGCGGGATTTGCAGCAGATGATGATCGATACCTGGCACTGGCAGAGCAGTAATCCCCAGGGCTATGTCGAGGGCTAGTGCGGTCGGTCGGGTGTTGACCCGCGCTACCCAGCCCTAAGCAGACGGCATCCCTGTAGATACCATCTCTCGATATGGGCCTCAAATCATATTTCAGCTGATTTGAGGCCTATATTTACTTTGATTCTTTACGACACCAAAACAGATATGAACCAGCTTTCTCATTGCAGCACCAATGGCCTGCAGCGTAGTT
>JBFGZQ010000009.1:0-149565 GCA_041586735.1 Motiliproteus sp. | reverse complement strand
CTGATACCATTCCGAACTCAGCAGTGAAACGATTTAGCGCCGATGGTAGTGTGGGGTCTCCCCATGTGAGAGTAGGACATCGCCAAGCGCCTATTACGCACATCCCTGACTGGAAACAGTCAGGGATTTTTGCGTTCTGGAATATTTATTTATAAGACAGGGTCGAGTGACGCTTTACGGCTATTTAAAGCTGCACTACTGCGGCGCCTATGGTATTGCTCTGGGGAGCTTATCAATAGCAACATAACCAGCCAATCAATAATGGAGGATGAGTCGCGATGTGGAACAGCATAAATCTGTTTGCTTGGCACGAGGGGATGCTCTGGGTTGTGGTGTATAGCCTGGTCGTTGGGGTGATGCTGCTGCGTTACAATGCGCCGGGAAAGAAGGCGGTGTTGATCACGCTGGGAGTGTTGTCGCTCTCGTTGCTGGGTATGCTGCTTAGCGGTGTGTTGTTTGTTTTCGGGCTTGCGTCACCGAGTGTGTGGATGCGTGAGTTGTTCCAGTTTTTCGAAGGCTTGGCGTTGATCCGACTCAGCATGATGCTGATTTTACGGATTATACTGCCAGTGCTGCGGCTTAAAGTGCCCCGCATTCTGGAAGATATCATCGTCTTTATCGGCTACCTTGGTTGGGTCATGGTACAGCTGCATGATGCCGGTCTGGAGCTGTCTAGCATCGTCACCACCTCGACGGTGATCACCGCGATGGTGGCCTTTTCGATGCAGGATACTCTGGGCAATCTGTTGGCGGGGTTGGCGTTGCAGTTGGACAATTCGGTGGATATCGGCGATTGGATCAAGCTCGATGACATCACCGGGCGGGTGGTGCAGATTCGTTGGCGGCATACGGCGGTGCAGACCCGAAACTGGGAAACGGTGATCGTACCCAACAGTCAGATGATGAAAGGCAAGTTTCTGGTGCTGGGCCGTCATGGTGAGGACCCAGTGCAATGGCGCCGCTGGATCTGGTTTAACGTCGGCTATCAAGAGCGTCCGCCGCGGGTCATCGAGGTGATTGAAACGGCGATCCGTAGTCTGGATATTCCCAATGTGGCCAAAGACCCTTTACCCAGCTGTGTACTGATGGGTTTTGAGGAGAGTTATGGCCGCTATGCCCTGCGTTATTGGCTCACCGATCTGCACCCTGACGATCCGACCGACTCGGTGGTGCGTACCCATATCTTCTCGGCCATGCAGCGCGAGGGGATGCGCCTGGCTTATCCTGAACAGCATATTCGGATGACCAAGGAGACCGATAAGCGCGATGAGTTGAAGATCACTCGCCAGGTGTCGGATCGGGTCAATATGTTGCGGAGCATAAAGTTGTTCAATCGTTTTCCTGAACAGGAGTTACGTAATATCGCCAAGCGACTCAAATACGCCCCCTTTGCCAAGGGCGACATCATTACCCGCCAGGGTGCCCGAGCCAATTGGTTGTATTTTTTGATTGATGGTCAAGCCGAAAGTTACATTGAACTGGAGGGTCAGCCGCGTAAACAACTGCCCACACTCAAGTCGGGTAGTTATTTTGGTGAGATGGGGCTGCTGACCGGGTCTCCTCGAATCGCCTCGGTGGTGGCGCTGGAAGACTGCCGCTGCTACCGCATGAACAAAGACGATTTTCAAGAGGTGATGGCCAGTCATCCCGACCTGGCACAGGAGTTATCTACCAATATCAATACCCGCGAGATCGGTTTAGACAGTCTGCAGACCAGCGAAACACTGGATCTGGTGGTCACCCTAGAGAAGCCCGTAGAACAGCAAAGCTGGATGGGAAAGGTCCGCTCGTTTCTGCGGGTGTAGCCCTTGCTGGCGACTGCGCGTGGCTTTGGTCACGGCACAACCGCAGTCGTCGGCAGCCCAGCAATGGCGTATATTTAACGGATTGTATTTGTGCTGATGCAGTGGCTAGGTCGGCTGCAGGAACTGTTATAGGTTGTAGTTTTTATGAGTAAACGATTGATTGTGGGGATGAGTGGCGCCAGTGGCGTCATCTATGGAATCCGCCTGTTGCAGCTGCTGCGTGATATTCCCGAGATAGAAACGCACCTGGTGATGAGTAGTTATGCCCGTAAGAATATCGAGATAGAAACCTCATTGACCGCCAAATACGTCGAGGGGCTGGCCGATGAGGTGCATAATTATCGTAATCAAGCGGCGAGTATTGCCAGTGGTTCGTTTAAAACGGCGGGCATGATTATTACCCCCTGCTCGATGAAAACCCTGTCGGCCATCGTCCATTCGTACGCCGATAGTCTGCTGGTGCGGGCTGCTGATGTGATCCTCAAGGAGCAGCGCCGTCTGGTGCTGATGCCACGCGAAACCCCGTTGCATCAAGGCCATTGTAAACTGTTGTATGAAGCCTCGAAACTGGGCGCGGTGATCGCGCCACCGATGCCGGCGTTCTATAACCAGCCACAGTCGATTGATGATCTGATTACCCATAGCGTTGCTCGGGTGCTGGATCTGTTTGATATTGAAACCGATAAAGTCAGACGTTGGCAGGGCAGCACGATGAGCGCGGCGGATGCCTAGTGCTGAGAGCGGATTACAGGAGCCAGAGCTACGCGAACAGATCAACACGCTAATGCGCGCTTGTCGCACCCTCAGCTTAGCGACCCTGAGCGCGCCGTTCGATGCACAGAGAGGAGCGGATCAAAAAACGCCTGAACCCTGGGCCTGCGAGCTGTTTTTTGTCAGCGATGCGGATCTCGTCCTCTATTTTATCTCCAGTCCGGATTCACGCCACAGCCAGGATCTGCTGCGTAGCCCGCAGGTGGCGGTGACCCTCAGTCAGAAGGCTAGCGACTGGTTCTGCGTCAAAGGCTTACAGATCAGTGGTGAGGCCTCACGGGTTCCTGACTCGCTACGTCCCGCGGTATTGGCTCTGTATCTACAAAAATCGCCGCAGCTGCAGGCGCTGTACCGGCAGCCTGCCAATGCTGCTGAAGAACTCATCCGCCAACGGCTGATCAATAGCTGTTTTTATGCCATTCGGCCGCGCTGGATTCGACTGATTGATAACAGTCGACACTTTGCGTCTAAGCGTGAGCTACGGTTGGATTGATGCAGTACTTGGTTATCTCCCTGTAACGCAATATGTTAGAGCCCTGTGTCGATTGCTGTATCGATGGACGCTGCTACAGGCTTGTTGTAACCGACGTTGTTCGCGCTGACCTCCGCTACCCCTTAAAGATAGCCATCGATTCGGACAGCCTACTGCTAAGGAACTAGTTTTTCTGCGCCAAAGTACCCTGTTGTGGCGGGGTAGCGATTCGTATGATGACTGGGAAATCTACGTTGCGCTGATAAACAGCCGCGACAACCTTGCATGGAGTCGTTCTGCGCCAGGCTCGAGCTGTCGAGTTGCACAGGGCTTGCAACGCTACCCACTACAACAAAAAAGGTACCGCTATGATCTACGCTAATCCAGGTTCTGAAGGATCTGTCATCTCTTTTAAACCGCGCTATGGCAACTACATTGGCGGTGAATTTGTGGCTCCGGTTAACGGTCGTTATTTTGAAAATACTACACCGATTACCGGAGCATTGATCGCTGAGATCCCACGCTCATGCGCGGCAGATGTTGAAAAAGCGCTGGATGCCGCCCATGCTGCCAAGGATGCTTGGGGCAAGACCTCGGTCACCGAGCGCTCCAATATTCTGCTTAAGATCGCCGATCGCATCGAGGCCAACCTAGAGAAGCTAGCGGTTGCCGAATCTTGGGATAACGGCAAATCGGTACGCGAAACCCTGGCAGCAGACGTGCCGCTGGCAGCCGATCATTTCCGTTACTATGCCGGTTGTATTCGTGCACAGGAAGGCACCGTTGCCGAGATTGACGAACACACCGCGGCCTATCATTTCCATGAGCCGCTGGGCGTTGTCGGGCAGATCATCCCCTGGAACTTCCCGCTGCTGATGGCAGCCTGGAAGCTGGCGCCGGCGCTGGTGGCCGGTAACTGCGTGATCCTCAAGCCTGCCGAGCAGACCCCGATGTCGATCATGGTATTGGTGGAGATTATCGGTGATCTGCTGCCTGCGGGCGTGCTGAATATCATTCAGGGTTACGGTGAAGAGGCCGGTCAAGCGCTGGCGACCAGCACCCGTATCGCCAAGATCGCGTTTACCGGTTCTACCCCGATCGGCAGCCATATCCTCAAATGTGCGGCTGAGAACATTATCCCCTCCACCGTCGAGCTGGGCGGCAAGTCGCCCAACATCTACTTTGAAGATGTGCTGGATCAGGAGGATGACTACATCAGCAAGTGTGTCGAAGGCGCGGTACTGGCGTTCTTCAACCAGGGTGAGGTCTGTACCTGTCCGTCACGGCTACTGATTCAGGAATCGATCTATGAGAAGTTTATCGGCCTGGTGATCGAGCGTATCGCTAAAATCAAGCGTGGCAACCCGCTGGATACCGACACCATGGTCGGCGCTCAGGCCTCTCAGGAGCAGTTCGAGCGGATCATGAGTTATCTCGAGATCGGCAAAAATGAAGGTGCCGAGGTGTTGATCGGTGGCAAGGCCGCAGCGGTCGGTGCCGAGTTTGGCGGTGGTTTCTATGTCGAGCCGACTGTCCTCAAGGGCAATAACGCGATGCGAGTGTTCCAGGAGGAGATCTTTGGCCCGGTGATCAGCGTCACCACGTTCAAAGATGAAGCCGAAGCGCTGGCGATCGCCAATGATACCGAATTTGGTCTGGGTGCCGGTCTCTGGACCCGTGATATGAACCGCGCTTACCGCATGGGTCGTGCGATCCAGGCCGGTCGGGTGTGGACCAACTGCTACCATGCCTATCCTGCGCATGCTGCTTTTGGTGGCTACAAGAAGTCCGGTATCGGCCGTGAAACCCACAAGATGATGCTGGATCATTACCAGCAGACCAAGAACCTGTTGATCAGCTACAGCACCAGCCCGCTGGGCTTCTTCTAAGCATTGACAGCCAGAAAGCTCGATCCCCTCGAGCCTCTGGTTGCTGTTGACCTCTGCTATCTGTTGGTGGGACTTGCCACACCCCAGCGCTCATCGAGCGCCGGGGTTTTTTTATGTGCCCCTGTTGGCCCTTTAACCCGCTCCAGATCTCTGACTGCTAGCTCCCCAGTGGGATGGCTTGGGAGGCCCGTACCCGCTTTGTTGGTCGCGTTTTTTTTAAATTCCCGGAGCCTGGCTGTGTAGCCCTGTGGCTCCATTGATGGCTGGGTGCTGGTCAGGCCAAATTAGTGCGCATATAGGTCCTAAGTACTATATTTACGGGACGGTCGCAGACCTAAGATAACCTATATCCAATGAGTTTATGAGGAGTCGTGGTGTTTGCTACCCAAGCCATTGCGTCAGGGTCGGCCCTGCCCGCAGTACTGACCAGTGTGTGCCATGACCGGAATGTGGTGGCGGCAGCAGAGCATCTGTATCAGGACCTGCGGGTGCAACCGCTGAGTCTGGTGATGTTCTTTTGTGCCTCACAGTACGATCTTGAGGCGTTATCTCAGGCGCTTAAAGCCCGTTTTGGTGATATTCCGCTGGTCGGTTGCACCAGCGCAGGAGAGATCAGTGCCGAGGGTTATACCCAGGGTAGCATCACCGCTATTGGCTTCAGCGCAGAACACTTTGCCATTGAGGTGGCGCTGTTCAATAAACTGGCCGAGTTTAGCTTTGCCGATGCTCAGTCGCTGGTGCATGGGATGCTCGAGGGTTGTCGCAAAAAGAAGGTGGCACCGATCATGGGGCACTCCTTCGCTCTGGCGCTGCTCGATGGTCTGTCGATTCGCGAGGAGCAGCTGCTGAATGTGCTGAATGCGCAGTTGGGTAGTATTCCCCTGCTGGGCGGATCGGCCGGCGATGATCTGCATTTTCGTGATACCCATGTCTACTACCAGGGTCAATTTCACTCCGATGCGGCGATTTTGATTCTGGTAAACAGCCGCTGTCGTTTTGAGGTGTTCAGTATTGATCATCTGATCGATACGGATGACAAGCTGGTGGTGACCGAGGCTGACAGCAGTCAACGGCGTGTTATTGAGCTGAACGCGGCACCGGCTGCCGAGGAGTATGCCCGGGCGATTGGCCTGTCGGTGGCGCAGTTGGGTCCGCATGTGTTTGCGCTGCATCCGCTATCGGTACGCATCGGTGATCGCTACTATGCGCGAGCTATTCAGAAGGCCAATGAAGACCTGAGTCTGACCTTCTACTGCGCAGTTGAAACCGGTATCGTACTGACCCGATCGCGTTGCGGTGACTTGGCGCAAGGGCTGGAGACCTTGTTCGAGGGGATCAAGCGCAAAATTGGCCCGCCACAGCTGGTGATCGGCTATGACTGTATCTTCCGGCGTTTGGAGTCTGAGCAGCGCGCACTCCAGGATCAAATCTCCAGCGTATTGAGTCGCAATCGGGTGATTGGCTTTAACACCTACGGCGAGCAGTTCAACGGCATGCATCTTAATCAGACCTTCACCGGCGTTGCTCTAGGAGATCCGGACCGTGATGGCTAAGGCCGATCCTTTAATCGATACGTTAGCCGGTCAGCATCGCCTAGCCAGAGATGAAGCCGCGTCGCGGCTCCCTGCGACCGAACAGTCGCAACAACAGTCGCAACAACAGTCGCAGCAACTACAACAACAGCTGGATCAGGCGCGCGCCGAGAATATCAAGCTCAATAAGATTAATCGCGCGTTGATACAACGGGTCGAATCCGGGGCGAGTCTGCATAAGGGGGCTTATGGTAATTTTGAGCACGCGGTATTTCTGGCCGAGCAGGTGCGAGAGCAGACGCTGGCCCTTAACAGCGCGTTGGAAGAGATCAAGCACAGCAACCAGGCGCTAAAACAGGCTAACGACCAAGCCCAGACCGCGCACAGTAATTTGCAAGACGCGATCGAGAGCATCTCCGATGCCTTTGTGCTCTATGGAAAAGACCGACGACTGCTGTTGGCGAACTCCAAATTCAAACAGTTTTGGCAAGCCTCTGGAGTGGATATTCGCCCCGGGGTCCATTACGAAGAGATTATGGGGTTGGCTAAAAAAGGCCGTTTGATCGAGCGCTATTATGGCGCAGGCACCGGGCGGGACACCAAGACGGCACCGTTTGGCGACGGCAAGGTGTTTCGGATGCGTGGTGGCGGTTGGCTGCAGGTCAGTCAACGCAAGACCGGTGATGGTGGGCTGGTGGTGCTCTATAAAGATATTACCAGCCTGATCGAAAACGAGCGGGCACTGCGCGAGCGGGCGCTGGCCAATAAATCTCGGGTGTTACAGCACACCCTCGATAACCTGTCACAGAGCGTGGTGCTGGTGAATGCGCTTAATCAGCTGGAGACCTGGAACCAGCGTTTCTGCGAGCTGATCGGCAAACCCGCGAAAGCGCTGAAGCAGGGCGATTCCTTTACCCAGTTGATGGCGGGTACCGAGGTGTCTGACCTCAACCCCTGCAGTCGTAATACCGAGGGCAAGCCCTGCCTGCGGCTGGAGCAGCAGCTCGGTGATGGTCGGATTCTGGAGATCTGTAGCTACCCGCTCCCCAGTGGCGAGTTCGTCAACACCTACAGCGATATCACCGAACGCAGTCGTAGCGCCGAAGCGCTGACCCAGGCGTACCAGCACCTGGAACACCGGGTCGAAGCGCGCACCGCCGAGCTGACCCAGGTGAATGAGCAGCTGTTGCAAGAGGTCGATGAGCGCCGTTTAATTGGTAACCGCTTGTTGGAAGCAAAAAAAGAGGCCGAGCAGGCGAATCAGTCCAAGACCAAGTTTTTGGCTGCAGCCAGCCACGACCTGTTACAACCTATGAATGCCGCCCGGCTGTTTTCCGCCTCTCTATTGGAGCATCCATTGCAGGATAAGACCCGCGCTTTGGTGCAGTCATTAAATTATTCACTGGAAGATGTCGAGAGCCTGCTGGCCGCTCTGGTCGATATCTCTAAGCTGGATGCCGGGGTGGTCAAGCCAGATATCACCGCCTTCAGTGCCGATTGCCTGCTGGGTAATCTGGCCAATGAATTTCAGACCTTGGCGGCGCAGAGTCGGCTCGATTTTCACTGGATCCCCTCCACTGCGGTGATCAGTACCGATAGTCAGCTATTGGCGCGTATTCTCAGAAATTTTCTCAGCAATGCGTTGCGCTACACCCAGCAAGGCCGGGTGGTGCTGGGTTGTCGGCGCACCCCCTCAGGCTTGTCGATTCAGGTCTGGGATACCGGGATCGGCATCGCATTGGATAAACAGCAAGAGATTTTTGAGGAGTTCAACCGGGTTCAGCACAATAACTCCGCCGGTGATAAAGGTTTGGGGCTGGGGTTGGCGATTGTCGATAAAATGTCCGGTATCCTCGGTCATCGAGTCTCCGTGCAGTCGCAACCCGGTGTGGGGTCCTGCTTCTCGGTGATGGTGCCCTACGGGCAGTTGGCACCGAGTCAGCAGCGCGATGCTGTGACCTCTTCGACACGCGGTCAGCAGCACACCTATATGCCACTGCAGGGTCGACGGCTGCTGGTGCTCGATAACGAGCGGAGTATCTGCCAGGCGATGCAATTATTGCTGGAGGGGTGGGGCTGCGAGGTGCTCACTGCGCGCAGTTATGATGAGATCCTAGAGCAGTCAGAACTGTTGCCAGGCTTGGAGTTGATCGTCGCCGACTACCATCTCGACAATCAGCAAACCGGACTCGATGCGGTACAGCAGATGGCGACAGTGCTGGGTATCCGCGCCCCAGTGTTGATGATCACCGCTAACTACGGTAACGATTTAAAACAACAGATTCGGGCGCTGGGCTATCAGTTGATGAACAAGCCGGTGCGCCCGGCCAAGCTTAAGGCGGTGATCCAGCATCTGCTGAGCTGAGCGGCTGGGTAGGGCGTGCATGCTCCCGCTACAGCTTAGCGTTTCAGATATTGGTTAAAGTCGATATTGCCCGCCGACAGTACCGCCTGAATCCGATTGTGGACGTTAAGCTTGCGCAGCACCGCCGAGACGTGGGCTTTGACGGTGGTTTCGGCGATGCACAGGGTGTAGGCGATCTGCTTGTTAGAGTCACCGTTTGCCATCCGCTCCAGCACCAGCAGTTGACGGCGGGTCAGGCTGTTGAGCATCTCCGGGGCGATGGCATGTTCATCGATACGGCGACTGCTACGGCTGTTATCGCTGGAGGAGCGGATCACATCGGCGGGCAGATACACCTGTCCGGCCAGGACCTGTTCCAGCGCCTGGGTCATCTTATCGCGGGGGAGTGATTTGAGAATGAAGCCGACCGCGCCGTAGGTCATCGCCTGCAGCACGATGCTTTTATCCTCTTCGGCGGAGATGATCACCACCGGAATACTCGGCGATTCGTTGCGGAGCTGCATCAGTCCATTAAGGCCGTGCATGCCGGGCATATTCAAATCGAGCAAAATCAGATCGAGATCATCACGCTGTTCGGCCCGCTCTGCGGCGGCCTCTAGAGTAGCAGACTGGAGGATCTCGGCATCGGGGTAGCGGCCACGGATGACATCGGCAATCGCTTCACGAAACAGGGGGTGATCATCGGCAATCAATAGTTTATACACAGCAGACTCCAACCGGGGGGCCTCCGCACTCTGCAGGTCAGCGTTTGCGGCGGCATTGTTATCGTTATTATCAGTATTGTGGCTCATAACGGCGGGCTTGGGTATCTGCGAGAGGGATATAGCCGAGGGCTTGGCGTGGAGTGACTGCATGAGTCGATGACTCCTTTATTATTTTAAAAGGCCTTATTAAAGCGCGAATGGCCTATAACAGGAATAAGACCTTTGGTCTCAATAAAAAGGTCTAAAGTGCTATATGATTTACCGGCAAGCACCGGCGGCGGTATCCGCAGGTGCAGCAGGTCCTCCCCATGGCCTGATTTTTTTATTTGGCTATTGAGATAAAGAAAGTTGATGTGCATCATGATCTGACTATTTACCTGCGGATACTTAGGTTCCCTACTTGTTTGGTCCGTCGCGCCATAGGCACAGGCCAAATAGCTAGACGTTGATGCGTTGTGCCTGGAGGGTGCGAAAATGATAAATCTCTTTGCCTACGGGACGTTGATGTGTGATGAGATCATGCAGGAGGTCTCGGGGTGTCAGCTATCTAGTCAGGTCGGTGTGCTGGAGGGCTACAGTCGGCGTAGGGTCAAAAATGAGCATTTTCCGGCGTTGCTGCCAGAAGAGGGTGCTGTGGTTGAAGGGGTCGTCTATCGAGATCTCTCCAGCGATGCATGGGAACGGCTTGACCGCTACGAGGGCGAGTTTTATGTGCTGACGCCGGTGCTGGTCAGGTTGGAGGATGGCTCGGTGATTCCGGCATCCACGTACGTGGTGCAGACGCATTGTATGGATCAACTGGCTCAGTCGGGCTGGGATTTTGCCGATTTTATCAGCAACACCAAGGTGGATTTTTTGAGTTCTTATCGAGCCGATCTACTGTTGTAATCTGTGGGCAGCGCGCTATCTGAGCGCTATAACGTCAAAAATTGCCCATAAAAAACCCGGCGTGATAGCCGGGTTTTTTAATGCGAAAAATAGCGCCGTTCTTAGACGGGTGCTTTAGCGCGAGATTTGTATTCGCCGGTGCGAGTGTCGATCTCGATCCAGTCGTCGATTTCACAGAAATCGGCCACTTTTACCTCGGTACCGTTGCTCAGCTTGGCAGGCTTCATCACTTTGCCGGTGGTGTCGCCACGGGCAGAACCTTCGGTATAGGTGATCTGGCGAACGATGGTGGTCGGCAGGTCAACAGAGATCACTTTGCCTTCGAAGAATACCGCCTGGCAAACATCGGTCATACCATCGACGATGAAGGGCAGAACGCTTTCCAGGTCTTCGGTATTGAGCTCATATTGGTTGAACTCTTCGTCCATAAATACATAGAGGCCGTCGCTGGCGTAAGAGTAAGTGACGTCGATGCGGTCTAGGATCACCGGCTCCATCTTGTCGTCTACTTTGTAAACGGTTTCGGTAGAGGAACCGGTCAACAAGTTCTTGAGCTTCATTTTGACGATGGCACTGTTACGGCCAGACTTGGTGAACTCGGCCTTTTGGATTAACCAAGGTTGGCCGTCGATCAGGGCCACACTGTTGGGTCTCATTTCTTGTGCGGTTTTCATACGTATGTCCGGGTAGGGATGGAAAAACAGAATTCTAGGATGCGCATCATAACCAATTTAGGTAAAACTGTACTAGGGCCGCGGCAATATTTGTCTGCTGCGCTTGCCGCTGACACCAGCTTTCAGCGTGTTGCTGCAGCTCTGGCCAGACGTTAAGCAGTGCTGGCCAGCTGCTCTGCAGCTCGTCACCGCGATTCCAGGCCTGCCACTGTGACTGTAATGCGTTGCGGGCGGCGGGCGATAACCCTTGCGTATAGAGCTCCAGAAAAGCTTGAAGTTTTTCCAGGTGTGCGGCGTCTTGCTGCGGGTAGATGTGCCAGAGTAATGGCCGGGCGGCCCATTGGGCGCGGACGAAGGAGTCTTCGCCGCGTACGGCATTTAGATCGCAACTCCACAGCAGCCGGTCATAATCCTGTTGGCAGAGGAAGGGCAGTATCTGCACGATCAGCGAGCCACACGTATAACAATCACCAGCGGCTAAGGTCTCGCACCCCAGCCAGCGTTGCAGGTCGGTCACTATGCGCCCTTCGGGAACCAGCAGCTGGCTGGGTTGGGTGGCACTAGCCAGTGCTTCCAGCCAACTGCCGAGGGCGGGGTTCTCATAGGCAAATAGCGATATCAGCCGGGCATTAGGCTGCAGTTCGACCCCGAGTTGGCGTAAGAATACCGCCCGGGCTGCAGGGGTTTGCTGAAAATGCCGCCGTTGTTCGAGTAATCCGGCCTCACGCAGCAAGCCGCCGGTTTTGGGCGTAAAACCTGGGAAGAAGAAAAACTTCTGTAAGCCATTGGCCTGCAGCGATGGCAGACCGTGACAGCCCGCGACCCAGTCTTCGGCGCTGAGATATTCCAGATTGAGCCACAATAGCGGCTGTTCGCGCCGCCGCATCGCCTCGATATAGGCAGCGGGTAGCTGGCAGGCGAAGGCCTCGATCACCACGTCAGCAGCGTGGACCGGCAGCCAGTCGCTGGGCCAATGCTGAACCTTGACGCCCTCTAGCAGCTGCTCGCCATCTTGATGCTTGGCCGCAGGGCAGAGGCGGCAGAGCGCCTCCAGGTCATCGACCCAGAGTCGGACATCCAGGTCGTGTTCAGCGACCAGTTGTCGCGCCAGGCGCCAGGTCACCCCGATATCGCCGTAGTTGTCGATGACGCTGCAAAAAATATCCCAGCTAACCCGCATTAGAGAGTCCGTTTGCTGATGAGTGTAAATGGCTCTGCCGTGTCCGTTGCGTTGGATGGCGAGTCGGTGACGATCAGAGGCGCATTATGCCTGATGGGCTCTATCTAGACCTACAGATGCAGCCCCGTGGTCGGCATTTATGCAGACAGGGGTTAGCAGCGGGCCGGCGTCGGCTTGAGGCTCGACCTACAAATACCGCCTTGTGGGTCGGCATTTATTCCGCCAGCGTTTTAGCCGAGTGTGGCCTGTTATTGCCGCCGACAGCAGCGTTTGAACTTTATCCCCGATCCGCACGGGCAGGGAGCGTTGCGCTCTGGAGTGAAGGTTTTGATGCGAGTATCGCCATCGCGGTAGTACCAGCATTGATCAATCCGGCTGAAGCGGGAATGTTCTTCCAGGGTGCCGAACTGTCCGGCTTCCACAAAGGTGGCGATAAAATGCACCTGGCCGTTGTTGTCCATTGTGCCGCCCTGTTGGCTGGCGATAACCTGTAACTGCAACCAGCGGATCTGGGGATCGATGAGCGACTGGCGCTCGAGTCCTTGCCGATGGTCAGGGTGGCTGGTGGCGAGCAGATAATCGGCCTCAGCCATCACGAAAGCACTGTAGCGGGAGCGCATCAGCCTCTCAGCGGTGGCTGCGGGGTGTTGGCCGCTGATGAGGGGCTGGCAGCACTGCTGATAGGGTTGTTGCGAACCGCAAGGGCAGGGCCTGATGGCTGATGTTGTGGCTGATATTGTGGCGGATGCTATGATGGATCTGGTGACGGATGCCGGAGGGGGATTAACCAGGGCAATGGCTGGATTTTTTGTCATAATGACCGATAACCTGAAAACAGCCGCCTGAAGTATGGCGTTGCTGGAGAGTGTCGTTACGAGTGTCGCATACTGATGCGGATTTTTCATCGTCACTCACAGCAGTTACCCTGAGCGCTCACCGCTAGCCCAGCCGTCATCCCGATGCACGGCATAGGCTGTAGTTAATAGGACTAGTTAATAACACTAGTGAACAGAACTAGTGAATAGAGCTAGTTAATAGCATTAGTTAAGAGCACTAGCTGCGATCACTTGACGAGAATAATGGAGCTAATGGACGCGTCTGATTTTAGTTTTTACTGGCACGATTATGAAACCTTTGGTGCCACGCCGATGCTGGACCGTCCGGTGCAGTTTGCGGGCATTCGCACTGATGCCGAGCTCAATATCCTTGGCGATCCGCTGATGATTTTTTGCAAGCCTACGGAGGATTACCTGCCGCACCCCGAGGCCTGTCTAATCACCGGCATTACTCCGCAGCAGGCGCTGCGCGAAGGGGTCCCCGAGGTGGAGTTTATCACCCAGATTCATCAACAGTTGGCGCAGCCCGGTACCTGCGGGGTGGGGTATAACAGCCTGAGATTTGATGATGAGGTGACTCGTTACGCACTGTATCGTAACTTTTTCGACCCTTACGCCCGCGAGTGGCAAAACGGCAATTCACGCTGGGATATTATCGATGTGCTGCGACTGGCACGGGCCTTACGTCCCGAGGGGATCGAATGGCCCTGCTACGAGGATGGCCGGCCGAGTCTGCGGTTAGAGGATCTCAGTCGTGCTAATGGTCTGGCGCATGCGTCGGCCCACGATGCGTTGTCCGATGTCTACGCCACTATCGCGCTGGCCAAACTGCTGAAACAGGCGCAGCCGAAGCTGTTTGCCTATGCGCTGCAACTCCGGGATAAGCGAGTGGCCGGGCCGATGCTGGATGTGGTGCGGATGAAACCGGTGCTGCATGTGTCATCGAAATTTCCGGTCGAGCGTTTCAATACCGCGTTGGTGGCGCCCTTGGCGAGCCATCCGCTGAATAAAAACGCGGTGATCGTCTATGATCTGAGCGTTGATCCGACCCCGCTGTTGCAGCTGAGTGCAGAACAGATCGCCGCCAAGCTGTATACCGCGAGCGCCGATCTGGCCGCCAACGAGCCGCGCATCCCACTGAAACTGGTACATTTAAATAAATCCCCGATGCTGGCGCCGGCAGCGATGCTCAATACCGCGCAGGCCGAGCGGTTGTCGATCTCGGGTGCGGTCTGTCGCACCCATCTGGGGATGCTGCGCACAGCGCAGGGGTTGGCGTCTAAGGTGCGGGCGGTCTTCGAGCAGGCTAACTTAGCACCGCTGACCGATCCGGATCAGATGCTCTACAGCGGTGGTTTTTTTGGCGAAACGGATAAACGGGCGATGGCGCAGATTCGCAACTGCGACCCCCAGCGCCTGGCTGAGCTGGAGCCGATGTTCCAGGATCCGCGTCTGGAGGAGATGCTGTTTCGCTTTCGGGCGCGCAACTATCCCGAGACTCTTGAGAGCGACGAGCGACAACGCTGGTCTGAATTTTGTGCCCAACGGCTGTTGGAGCCCGGCCCCAAGTTGCTAGGTTTTGAGCAGCTGTTCGAGCGCCTCAATGCGCTGGGCAGTGATCCACAACTGACTCCCGAGAAACTGCACATTCTCCAGGAAGTGGCAGCCTATGCCGAGTCGATCTACCCGGCATAGGGTTGGCGCGCTACGGCACGACAGCTTGTTAAGGCTCAGTTGGTCGCTAAGCACCGCTCCCCGTTGAGCGGACGATCAGCCGACGTTGGTTGAGTTCGGCAAAGGTACTGAGCAGTTGCTGTTTGCTCACCTCGGTAATGGCCGCTACCAGTTGCTCGCGACTGTCAAAGCTATAGTAGCCCTTATCGATCTCTTGCCAGTAGCGATCACTGCGTTGGCTGAGTTTCTGCTCCTGTTTCATCAGTTCGCTGATCAACCCCTGGCGATAGCTGTCCAGTGTCGGTTCATCGAGGGCCTCGATGAGTCCCTGGCCACGTGCAAAGAAGCTATCGATGTCCTCGAGCAGGCTGTCTGGGGAGGCCGAGGGTGATTGGATAACCAGTGCTAAAGCAGGGTGCTCCTGAATCGGCATCGGGGTGGCGAAGATTACATAACCGCGCTGTTTTTCGGTACGTAGCTCGGTGTAGAAGGGCGCTTCCAGTACCTTGGCCAGTAATCCGAACCGGGCTCTATCGGCCAAGCTTTTTTGTGCCGCCTGTAGATAGACGATCAGCGCCGAGTCATGGTGATCGATATCCAGCACCAGGGTTTCGGTGCCCGATGCGAGTTGACGTGCCCGCGCCTGAGGAACCTCGACCGGCTCCAGCGTTGCCAGCAGTCGTTGGGTTAATACGCCCGCCAAGGCTTTAGCCTGTGTGGGGCTCAGGTTGCCGTGGGCGAGGGCTTCGATATTGCCACGCTGCAGGAGTGTGGTTTTGAAGGCCTGCAGCTCGCCGGCATCGATGCTATCGATCTCGGCGAGCTGTTGCTCGGTCGACCAGCGCGGCTCCAGGATGCGCTGATACAGGGCCTCAAAGCCCTGATTGTAGGGTTTATCCTTGGCCTTGTTCTCGAGCTGCTGGCGCAGCCGCTGCTTGAAAATAGCCAGCTTGTCGGCATCGACCTGTAGTTCGGTCAGGGTGGCGACGATCCGCTCTAGCAGCGGCTGCTGGCGATCGCTGTAACCGGAGATGCGGATGCTGAAGCCGCGCACATGGGCGTAAATCCGGCTGTTAAGTCCAGCCTCGGTGGCGGGGTAGAGAAACGCATTGAGACGCTCATCGACCAGCTGGGTCAGCAGGGCGGTCATCAGCTGATGGCGTGGAGAGTCGTTAGCCCGGGGTGAGCGGAAGCTGAGAAACAGGTCGGCACGCGGCACGCGGAACTGATCATCCTGTTGATACCAGAGCCGGAAGCCCGGTTGTTCGAGCAGCGCGATCGGTTGCTGCATGCCCTGAGGTGTTCGCAGGCTGAGATCCTGGGGAATAAAGGGGTTGGCCGCGGGAAGACCTAGAGCGGGGTGGGGTTGCAGGTCGACGAGCTGGGCACGCAGCGCCGCGGGTAATGGCTGCAAGCGGTATTGCGCCTGGTAATAGCTATCGGTTCGATCGGTATGCCGATCATTGGCTACTAGGGTCAGCAGCATATTATCTGGACGTATGTAGTTAAGGTAGGCCTGAATCAGCCTAGGATCGAAGCTCTGATAGAGGTAGTCGCCATGGAGGAGTTCAGCGGTCGGGTAGTCGCGCAGCTTACTGGCCAGCTTCAGCACCTCGTAGACCGGCTTGCTGGGCTCCTGAAAGCGGAAGGCCAGTTCGCTAAGCTGTTGCTCCTCGGCAAAGCGTTGCTGCTGAACGCCCTGACGTCTGATGCGTTCAAGCTGTTGAAACAGCAGTTTCACCACCTGCTGATACTGGTTCATCCCCTCCGGGGTCAGATCGATATCGACCGTCAGGGTGCTGGTGTCGTCATACACAAAACTGGGACCGGCGCTCAGGCGGTTAGCCCAACCCCGACGTTTGAGTTCAACCAGCAAGCTGCCCTCGCCTTCGTGACCGATCAGGGCGCTTAAGTAATGCAGCGGCTTACGATCGTAATAGTCACGAATCGGTGGTACCGGAAAGGTCAGCGACAGCTGGTGCAGCTCTTTGAGGCTTTTAATATCGAGCTGCGCCGGCAGAGTTCCGGGTGTAAACAGCGGTACCGGATCGGGGCGCGCGGGCTGCGGCTGGCTAGGAATAGCCCCAAAGCGCTGCTCGACCAGGGTTTTGAGCTGGGCCGTGGATTCGCGCCCTAAAACCACCAAGGACATATTAGCGGCGCTGTAATGGCGCTGATAGAACTGTTTCAGGGTATCGATCAGCCGGCCTTGCTGGTTATCTTTAAGGGTGTCCAGGCTACCGACCGCGAAGGTGGCCAGTGGATGCTGGGGATTGATCACCTCCCGAAGGATCGCGGATTGGCGCCTGCTATCCTCTTTGAGTTTGGACTGAAATTCGGAATGCACGGCGTGGCGTTCGCGGTCGACATATTCCGGCGTGAATAGCGGGGCTATAAAGAAGCGTGCAAACCGATCGAGGGCGGGTGCGAGCTGGCTCTGGTCGATATCAAAAAAATAGTTAGTGCGGTCATGCGCGGTGAAGGCGTTGTGACTGCCGCCATGCTGGCTGATAAAGGCCTGATAAGCGCCCGCATCGGGGTATCTATCGGTACCCAGAAACAGCATATGTTCGAGAAAATGGGCCAGACCCTGGGTATGGCGGGGATCATCGCCGCTGCCCACGCCTACCTCCAGACTGGCGGCGGCCTGATCGGCGCTCGGATCCGAGATCACCGCCACCTGCAAACCATTATCCAGGGTAAACGCCAGGTAGCTGCGCGGATCGTTGGGGCTTTGGATGATGTCACCCGCGCCCGACTGCGCCGCCAGGCTGTGGACGCTGAGCAACAGCAGCATAAACATCAGTAATCGGGAGCAGTAGGCAGACTGTCGAAGCATTAGGAGGTACCCTATTGACGGTAAAGGTGAGCGGTTTGAGAGTGGTGCAGAGCCTTAGGCATAGTTGAGGGTTAGACCCACCTGCGCAGAGGGGTTCCCTGCGCGGACTAGAAACCTGTCCGTAGCGACAGAGAGGGGCTCAGGCGCTGCGGGAGTGGCGCTGAACTAGCGGCTGTTAATGGCTGGCGGGGAGGGCTTCGCGGGCTAGTTTGATGGCATCGCTCAGCTGGTCGCTGTCGGGGTCCAGCGCCGCAATCTCCCTGAGGGCGCTGAAACTGCGCCCCAGTGATTGCTCCTGCTGCTTATACAGCTGGTTAATCGCGGTATCGATGGCGTTGTAGAGTTCTTGGATTTGCGCGCTGCGATCAGCGGCGGGGTTAACGTTGTTGAGGACTTGAAGGCAGGCGCGGGCGACCTGCATATATTTCTGATCGAGGGTTTTTTGCATATTGATCTCTAAAAATAGCTGGGAATAAGCGCATGATACTGTGTCGCAGCAGGGGATAACACCAAGCGGCCAAAGAAGCCGCGAAGAACCGCTGGCGAGCCTGCCGAGAAAGCGCCGAGAAGGCACAGAGACAGTGCGGCGCATACGGACTTCTTTTGGCTAACCGACTGCTTTAGAATCAATGTCTAGCTATTGACAGGCAGCAACGCTCAGGGAGCATCCATGAATCGGGAAAAGGTCGCTTTTGCATTTTTTATCGTGTTGGCATTGACCGTTAACTTCGGTTTTTTTATGGGTGATATTGATAACCCTGCACATCATAACGTGTTCGAGTTTTTTGCCGCATTGGTGGTTAGTCTGATCGCTACGGTGCTTAAACTGGGTGATCGCACCCATATAGGTGCGGTGCTGTTAGCGACCAGTCTGGTTGCGGATCTACAGCTGGTGACCGCGGCCTTTGTCTGGGGCTATGCCGAACATATCAGCGGTACCGGGATGACCCCCTCGGTGATGTCCAGCATCGTCTCGCTGTCGGCGGGCGCCTTGCTGGCCAACCTGACCTCGGTGATCCTGCTGATGGTTGAAACGATCCTGCTGCGGCGCTGATCAGGTGGCCCAGACTCAGGCGCCCCAAGCTCAGGTGCTAAGCGCATGAATCATATCTTGGTGATGGCTATACGCCGGCTGCGTAAGCCGCTGCTCACCCTGATTGTCGTTTATGCACTGAGCATTCTAGGGCTGGTGCTGATTCCGGGCATGGACGATCAGGGCCAGCCCTGGCGGATGGATTTTTTTCACGCCTTCTATTTCGTCAGTTTTATGGGCTCGACCATAGGTTTTGGCGAGGTGCCCTACCCCTTTACCGATGGTCAGCGGATGTGGACCCTGGTGTGTATCTACGCCACGGTGATCTCCTGGCTCTACGGTATCGGCAAGATGCTGACCCTGTTTCAGGATCAGGCCTTTATCCGGCAGATGCAGCGCTACAGTTTTATTCGCAGCGTGCGTGGGATTCAGGAACCCTTCTATCTGATCTGTGGCTACGGGATCACCGGTCAGCTAGTGGTCAAGCATCTGGTGGAGCGAGGGATTCGGGTAGTGGTGGTCGATATCGAGCGTAACCGCATCGATGCCTTGGAGTCCTCGACACTGCCGATGTCTATTCATGGTCTCTGCGCCGATGCTGCTGAGCCGGAGGTGCTGCATGACGCGGGGTTGTTGAACCCGCACTGTCTGGCGGTGCTGGCGTTGACCGATCAGGATTCGGCAAACCTGGCGATCGCCATCGCCACCAAATTATTGGCTAAACAGCAGCAGCTGGCGGTGATCTGTCGCAGTGAATCGGATACCACTACCGCCAATCTGGCCTCCTTTGGTACCGATCGAATTATCGACCCCTTTGTGACCTATGCCGATTATCTGGGCATGGCGCTGCACTCGCCCTATAAACATCTAATCTATGATTGGCTGACCAACCCGGAGCACCGTGCGCTCAAGAGTGCCTATCAAAAGACTCAGGGGCGCTGGATTATTTGTGGTTATGGCCGTTTTGGTCGTGCGCTGCACCGTAGTTTTGAGGGTAAACCGGTGTCGTTGACGCTGATCGATAACTATCCCCAGCCGGAGGGGTTGGAGATCGATTTCGTGTTGGGTTTGGGTACCGAAGCCGTGACCTTGAAGCAGGCGCGTATTGAGGGCGCCGTCGGCCTGATCGCGGGCACCGATAATGATGCCAATAACCTATCGATCATCATGACCGCGCTGGCGCTTAATCCCAAGCTGATGACGGTGGCGCGCCAGAATGCCAGTAGCAATGCCGCGGTTTTTGAGGCCGCCAATACCGATCTGGTGATGGATCCAGCCCGAATTATCGCCAACCATATCCTCTCGCCGCTCAAGACCCCACTGGTGCCGGCGTTCCTGCAGCAGCTACGCAAACAGCAGGAGGTCTGGGCGCGTAGTCTGCTGAATCGGATGAGTGAACTGGTGGGATCCCATGAGCTGGATAGCTGGGATTTTGGTATCGATGCGCTAGATGCGGCCGCGGTTCTCGACGACCTGCAGCAGGGGGATCTCATCCGCTTAGGTGACATTATTCGTGATCCGCGTGACCGAGGGCGTAAATTGGCCGCGTTGGCGCTGATGCTCAAACGCGACAATGGCTGCCTGTTGTTGCCCGATCCCGAGGAGCGGCTGTTGCCCGACGATCGCATCCTGTTTTGTGGTAAGCCGGATGCCCGTCGGGAGATGCGCTGGACGCTGAGCAATGCCAATGTTCTGGATTATGTGTTGGGTAAACCGATGCAGTCCGGCTGGCTGGTGCGAAAGCTGACGGCCTGGCATCGTCCTGCTGATGCTGCAGCCATGTCTGGTCGTAACACGGATGCGGTGGTGGTCGAAACGCATCCTCGCTCAGGTGCAGCCTCTGAGCCTAATGGACGCAACGGCGGATGAATCGCTATCTGCCGCATGCGCTATGGGTGCTGACTAGGCTATCCACAGCCGATTAACCGGCCGCACTGGCGTGGCGTTTAAACACCAGGGTATCGGCATTGGATTCGGAGCTGCAAAACGCGTAACCCTGCGCATCAAACTCCTGCAGTGCCTTGACGCTGTCGAGGCGGTTTTGAATGAGGTAACGACTCATCAGTCCGCGGGCTTTTTTGGCATAAAAGCTGATTACTTTGTATTGGCCGTTTTTATAATCCTTAAACACCGGGGTGATCACTTGGGCGTTGAGACGCTTGGGCTGTATCGACTTGTAGTACTCGTTTGAGGCTAGGTTGATCAGCAGCTGATCGCCCTGCTCGGCCAGCGCCTGGTTAACCGCATCGGTGATAATAGAGCCCCAGAACTGGTACAGATTGCTGCCCCTTGGGTTGCTCAGCCGGGTACCCATCTCCAGGCGGTAGGGCTGCATCAGATCCAGCGGCCGCAGCAGACCGTAGAGCCCCGATAGCATCCGCAGGTGCTGCTGGGCAAAGCTCAGATCGTCTTCGCTGAGGCTCTCGGCATCCAAGCCGCTATAGACATCGCCTTTAAACGCCAGCAGCGCCTGCTTGGCATTATCGCTGTTGAAGGGCTGCGACCAGCTCTCATAACGGACCGCATTCAGGCTGGCGAGCTTATCGCTGAGCTTCATCAGCTTGCCCAGCTGTTGCGGTGCCAGGGTCCGCAGTTGGGTGATCAGCAGCTCCGAGTGTTGCAGCAGCTGCGGTTGACTGCTGCGCCGGGTGGTCGGGGCGCTATCAAAGTCGAGGGTCTTGGCGGGCGAGATCAGAATCAGCATGGCGGCAGTGGTGGGTTCCCGGATAGTAATAACAGTGCTATTAAGGTCGATAACAGGGCATCAGTATAACCGCAGCGCTGCAAAATTGATAAAACGCATCGCGTATTTAGGTGGATCATGCGGTGGTTACTGCGCGGCCGAGCATCTGGGCGGCTGCCCGGCTTGTACTCGATATCCAGGCCGCTACAATGTGATTTTTTTAGATGGCGACTGCCCATGACCTCTGCTCTAGCTCAGCGTAACGCCAACAGTCTGGTGGTGCTCGACTTTGAAACCACCGGCCTGTCGCCCGACCAGGGTGATCGAGCCATAGAGATCGGCGCGGTACGGCTGGTCGATGGCCGGATCCGCGATCGGTTTCAGGCGCTGATGAACCCAGGATGTCGGGTCGACAGCTTTATCGAAGGCTATACCGGAATTAGCAATGCCATGCTGGCCAAGGCGCAGCCCTGCGCCCGAGTGATGGCCGAGTTTGCCGAGTATCTGGGTGATGACAATATGGTGGCCCATAACGCCTCCTTTGATCGCCGTTTTCTGGAGGCCGAGTTCAGCCGAATTCAACGGCGCTCGCTCGGTGATTTTGCCTGCTCGATGCTGGCGGCCAGGCGACTCTATCCGCAGCTGGCCAACCATAAGCTGGGTACCCTGGTAAGCCAGCTGCAGCTGCCTAGCGACGGTGTCTACCACCGGGCCCTGGCGGATGCCGAGATGACCGCACATCTGTGGCTGCGGATGCTCGAGGATATAGGGCAGCACTTTGCGCTACCTAGGGTCTCCTTCGCGTTGCTGCAGCAGCTGACCCGTACCCCTAAGGGCTCGGTGGCGGCGCTGCTCGGGCGCCATGCCAAGCGGCTCTCCAGTCATCACGCCCCACACTACGACCAAGGCGGCTGAGTCGATGCGCCTGGATCGGTTTCTCAGCCATCTTCCCCAGGCTAGTCGCAAGCAGGCGCGTCGCTGGTTGGCTACCGGGCAGGTACGGGTCGATGGCCAGCGGGTCAGCGACCCGCTGCATGCGGTCACGGCCTTCAGCCGGATCGAGCTGGAGGGCCAGCTGCTGCAGTCGCGCCAGCCACGCTACTTTATGCTCCATAAACCGCGTGGCTATCTCAGTGCCACCAGCGATGCCCAGCACCCGACGGCGTTAGCGTTGCTCGATGAACCCGACCCTGAGCTATTGCATATTGGCGGTCGGCTGGATCGCAACAGCACCGGGTTGCTGCTGCTCACCGACGATGGCCGCTGGTCGCGTCATCTGACCCAGCCCGATAAACAGCTCGCCAAGGTCTACAGGGTCGAGACCGAAGATCCTATACATCCCGATACCGCCTCGCGGTTTGCCGCCGGGATCTACTTGGGCTTTGAAGATATCACCACCCAGCCGGTGCGGCTCGAGCAGCTCGGCAGTCATCAGGTGCGGCTCTGGCTGTACGAGGGGCGTTACCATCAGATCAAGCGGATGTTTGGACGCTTTCGCAATAAAGTGGTCGCGCTGCACCGTGAACAGATGGGGGCGATTGTGCTCGATCCCACACTGGCCCCCGGCGAGTATCGTGCCCTGACTCAAACCGAGATCGACAGCGTCGCTGGCGTAAATGCGGGCGTAATTATTGATGCAGCCGTTGATTGAGTTCGTCGACCACTTCGCACCAGTCGGAATCGAGACTCAGGGCCTCCTGAATAAAACGCGCCTGGCTGGGGGTCCAGAAACTTGCGCCCTCAAGCCGATCAAGGCCCGTTTCGGCGCGGTGCTGGCGGATAAACTGGTCAATCTGGTCGGGTTCGCTCGGTAGCCCCAGTTGCTGAAACAGGGTTTGCAGGTTGTGATTACTGGTGTCCATTGCTGTGATCCTCGGCGTCAAAATAGGGGGGGACGCACTCAGTATAGTTGAGGATTTATAGCGGTCTGGGTGCAGTTTTATGGCTAGCCATGACTAACGCGGGGTGCTCCTTGACGGCGCGCGTGGTTGCCGGTAGTGATGGGCGATCGAGCCGAGTGTTACGCCACCCGCCACCCGTAGCGCCAGGCTTTGGGCCGCGAATAATAGTTCGGTAGCCGGATATTGCCCGGATCTGCCCAGCAGTAGGGACGGCGACGCAGAATGCTGTATTATGAGGCGCTTCAAAAGCAGCCCAAGACAGAACCCAGCGATGACCCAAAAACGCGTATTAACCGGTATCACCACCACAGGCACCCCACATCTAGGTAACTACCTGGGCGCCATCAAGCCGGCGGTTAAAGCCAGCCAAGATTCGAGCCTGAGTTCCTACTTTTTTCTGGCCGACTTTCATGCCCTGATCAAGTGTCATGACCCGGAGCGGGTGGCGCGCTCGACTCGGGAGATCGCCGCGACCTGGCTGGCGCTGGGGTTGGATACCGATAACGCCACCTTCTACCGGCAATCCGATATTCCCGAGATCCCCGAGCTGACCTGGATCCTCACCTGCTTGTGCTCTAAGGGGTTGATGAACCGCTCGCATGCTTACAAAGCCTCGGTAGATGCCAATCGTGATACCGGTAATCCGGATCTGGACGATGGCGTCACCCTGGGGCTGTTCAGCTATCCGGTGCTGATGGCTGCCGATATTCTGATGTTCAATGCCAAGCATATCCCGGTCGGTAAGGATCAGATTCAGCATATCGAGATGGCCCGCGATATCGCCGCGCGTTTCAACCACACTTACGCCGATCTGTTTGTGATGCCCGAGCCGATGATCGATGATCCGATCATCATCCCCGGCCTCGATGGCCGCAAGATGAGCAAGAGCTATGACAACACCATCCCGCTGTTCTGCTCCGAAAACGAGTTGCTGAGCCTGATCAAGCAGATCAAGACCGATTCACGGCTGCCCGGTGAACCGAAGGATGCTGATAGCAGCACCCTGTTTGAGCTGTACTCGCTGTTTGCCAATGCGCAGGAGACGGCGGATTTTCGTGCCAAGTTTGAGCAGGGGATCGGTTGGGGTGATGCCAAGCTGGAGCTGTTTGAATCGCTCAATGGCTACCTGCGCGAGCCGCGTCAGCGTTATAACGAGCTGATGCAGGATCTCAACAGCGTCGAGGTGTTGCTTAATAAGGGCGCTGAAAAAGCGCGTGACTACGCGGTGCCCTTTATGCGCGAGATTCGCGAGGCGGCCGGTATTCGGCCCTTGAATACCACCCTGGTTGGTGCAACTAAAAGCGAGCCGAAGAAGAAACAGAAGAGCGCCGAGCAGCTGGTCAATGCCGAGGCCGGACGCCGTCGGGCGATCCTGATGCAGCTCCAGCCGCTGCTCGATCAGGTGACCCAGGCCGAGGATAAAAGCGCGGCCGCCACGCAACTGATTGCTAGCAAGCGGGCCGAGGTCGAGGGCTTAAAAAAGAAAGCCCAACAGAAAGCCCAGAATGAACTCGAGCTGCTGCTCGAAGAGCTGGCTCCGTATCTGGGCTGATGCGCTTAGGCGCTCTGGGGGAAGTATTGTGGGTCGGAATCTGTTCCGACAGGATGTATGGATGGCCAGCGGGATCATCTTGCCGCTATGCTAACGACTAGACCCGCTATTAGACCCACGCTAGACAGGAGTTTGCTATGGATTACCGTACTCTGATCGATGCCCCTTCTCTGGAGGCGGGCCTGAATGTTTGTACCGCTGGGATCCAGCGGGTGGTGCTCGACTGCCGCTTCAACCTGATGCAGCCCGAGGCGGGGCTGGCGCTGTATCGGCAAGGCCATATCCCCGGCGCCCTCTATGCCCATCTGGAGAAGGATCTCTCCTCGGCGATCACCTCGAGCTCGGGCCGCCATCCGCTGCCCGATCCGCAACAGCTGGCGCGTCGCCTCGGGGAGTGGGGTATCGGTGTCGATACCCAGGTGGTGGTCTACGACGATATGGGCGGGGCGATGGCCGCTCGCGCCTGGTGGCTGCTGCGCTGGCTGGGGCATGAGCGGGTCGCGGTGCTTGACGGCGGCTTTCCGGCTTGGGTAGCGACCGAGGGCGCGGTGTCGGATCAGCCTGTCACGCCCGTTCCCGGTGATCCCTATCCTTACCAACTCCATAGCGATGTGCTGGTCAGTGCTGAGACGGTACTGGCTAATCTGCAAACTCGTGCTTTTACCCTGCTCGACGCCCGTAACGCCGAGCGTTTTCGCGGTGAGCAGGAGCCGATTGATCCGGTGGCCGGGCATGTGCCGGGGGCGCTGAGCCGGCCATTGTCCGACAGCCTCACAGCCAGTGGTACCTTTAAAACCGCCGCTCAGCTACGCGCCGAGTGGTCGGCGCTGCTGGGAGATCGCAGCCCCGAGATGCTGGTGGCGATGTGCGGCTCGGGGGTGACCGCCTGTCATCTGCTGTTAGCGCTGGAGATCGCCGGGCTGCCCGGGGCGCGTCTGTATGCCGGATCCTGGAGTGAATGGATCCGCGATCCAGCCAGACCGGTAGCGACGTCGTAGTCTAGTTTTTTCCGACATGAGTCGCCGGAGCGCGTTGTTGTCTGCCACCCATTTTTTGGTTCCGAGGGTGGCTCGCGCCTCGCGCGGATTGTCCGGCCAGTAGTACCCATTTTTGATCGGTAGTGTGGAACGTTGACCTTTGGCAGGAGTCGCCAGTAAGTCGGTGATGACGTCGCATCTAAGTGCTTGATTTTTGAGTCTTTAAAAGTTTCTTTTTTTCAGCTTGGATGCTCAGATAGTTTCCAATAAACATCACCAATGCACCCAATAAAACGGCCCACTCCATGGGCTCGCCATAAAGTAAAAAACCAACCACCGCTATCAGTGGTAGCCTCAAAAAGTCCATGGACACGACAACCGTAACATCAATCAACTGCAGTGCTCGTGTTATGCAGTAATGTGCACTCAAGGCTGTCACTCCTACAACGATTATCCATGGCCACACCTCAAAGGGTGGCGTGCGCCAATCATATAATGCTGGAATGAGTCCTAACGGTAGCTGGATAACCGTCATGTAAAATAAGATGCAAAGAGGGTGGTCGATATGGGCTAACTTTTTAGTTTTTATGTGAGCAATGGCGTAACAGATGGCCCCTCCCAACACTGCAAGTGCAGCTGGATTCACTATTTCTAGCCCCGGTTTCAAAATGATAAATATTCCCACAATCCCCAATCCAATGGCGATCATACGGACTCCAGACAGCCTTTCGCCCAACATAAATACGGCCAGTATGGCTGTCCACACAGGTACTGTGAACTCAATCGCAAAAACCTCTGCAAGTGGTATCAATGCCAGACCGTAGAACCAACCAAATTGGCCGCCGTAATGGGCGATATTCCTTAAAATATGTGTCGATATAGCGGAAGTGCGGATCAGGTGCCAGCCACTGCGGTACAACAGGTAACTAATAATCAACAAACCAATCGCACTGCGGAAGAACAGGATCTGAAAAGTGCTAAGTTCCTCGGACAACTCTCGCCCCCCGATGGCCATGGCCATAAAAGAAGCTAAGGTGCCCGCCATCCATAATGCGGCTATTGCTGCGGGATTTTTACTATATTTCAATGTCTGGCTACCCATTACGATGATCCCCGGGTTCCTGCGAACGGTCATTATCCTAGACTCAATTTAATTATCTATTACCGAAAAATCTACACTCACTTCAAATCCATCTGCTCGCCCAGTGGCCGGGGAGTTGAACGTCATTGTTGCACCTACGCCTGTGACTATTGCATCAGCAATAGCGAGCCCAAGCCCCAAACCTTGAACAGAGATATTTGATCTAACAAACCGTTGGCGCAGTTGCACGAGTGTCTCGGCAGGTATGACCTTGGCCGCATTGACGATCCTCAATACGCCTTCGGAAGAAAAGTGAATCTCGACCGGTTGATTATTAATCCCGTGTTTGATGGCATTATCGAGTAAATTCCGAATCAATATAGCAAAAGCATCCGGGTCTATAATGGATGTAAATTCTCCATTTGGCGGCAGTGTCAGCGTAATTGTTCTCGCTGAGACCGATCGCTGGGTGTCGTCAATAATCAGCCTTAACAGGCTAATCAGATCATGTCGCTCAGTCGATAAAAGTCCTCCGCCTTCGGCCTTGGCCAGCTGCATCAACTTTTCTGACAAACTTGATAAGCCTTTTATAGTCGTTTCAATTTTAACCAGCTTATCTTTAATGGGTTCCGCTGAAACCTCTTGCTGTAGCCGTTGAATTTGTGCCAATGCAGTGGCAATGGGTGTTCGTAACTCATGGGCACTGTTAGCCGTGAACGCTCGTTCTGATTCTAGCGCTCGTCGTAAGCGATCCAGTAAATTATTGACAGACTTGGCGATAGTGAGTACTTCAGTTGGCAAGCCTTTCACTCTGACCGGTGAGAGATTGCCACTACCACGAGATTCAATTTCATCACGGTAAGCAATAACGTAACGCAAACTGTAACGCACAAATACCCAGCTACCGATAAAACAAAGAGGGATAAGTAATACTAATGGCCATAATAAAGAGATGGCCATTTCTATTGTTGCTGCTCGTCTTTGAGTCAGCGGTTCGGCAACCTCTATGTGTAATGTATTTTGTACTGCTGAAACTCCGTAAAATCTATGAGTCGCTGATGAGCTAAATCCTTCGAGTAATGTTTGATTAAAAATTGTAGGATCAGCGTTATGAGATTGCAATAAAATCTGCCCGAGCTCATTACGAACAAGGTATACAAGACGCTCATTGTGAGCTGCAAATGACATTATCTGTTGCGATTGTTTTGGATCTTCTCTGTTATATATTTCAACAATAGCGAGCGGCATGATACGTTGAGCGGTTTCCGTTAGCGCGCTATCAAATAGTTCATTCAGTTTGTTATGTGAAACATATACGGCACCTGATAATGCAACCATCCACAGTAAGCTCACACCCACAGTTAAGCCAATACCAAGGACTTTCTGAAGACTTTGTGGCGACTTCATTTGCGGCGAGGTCATTTGCTGCGAAGTCATGGACGCCTCATGCTATATCCCAAACCGCGAACCGTCTCAAAATAATCCTTACCCAGTTTTTTTCGAAGCCTACTAATATAAACCTCAATGGTATTGCTTTCGATTTCTGCTCCAAAAGCATAAAGATGGTCTTCTAGTTGTGATTTTGAGAGTACGGTGCCGGGTCTTTGGATGAAGGCTTCAAACAAGGCCCACTCCCGGGCCGTTAAATTGATCGAGACACCATCACGAGAAATAAAATGCCTAGTCAGATCAACTTCTAAGGTTCCGATCTGCCGTATGGGGTTTGGATTGCCCGCATAGCGTCTGGAAACTGCCGCTATGCGGGCGGAGAGTTCTGATAGGTCAAAGGGTTTTACCAGGTAATCATCCGCGCCAGCATTCAACCCCTTAATACGATCGGAAATTTGGTCTCTGGCGGTTAAAATAATCACCGGGGTTGTTTTACCAGATTGTCGTATCTTTTGTAACAAATCGATGCCACTTCCGTCTGGCAACATCAGATCGAGAAGAATTAAATCATAGTGAGTGGTGTGGAGGCTGGTTTCGGCATGGGAAAGGCTTTGAACCCAGTCAAGCGCATGACCTTCATCTGATATTTGATCCTGTATCACTTCGCCTAAACCTTCGGCATCCTCTACTAATAGTATACGCATTTCGTACCCTTAGAACGTCTTAGTAAGTCTGATCATAACCCAAGTTCCTGACAATAAGCTGAAAACTTAAATAATAGCAACACGCAAATTGTTTTACTGCTCATCCATGTGCAGTTATTGTATTTAAGGGTTAAGTCTCATTTTGTATTTTCAGGTTGCTGTCAGGAATACAGGATACTCTGAGCACTCAATGCATAACTGGTTGGCTAAGATGAAACATCAAAAACTAAGTATCACCCTCGCCCTAATAGCCGTCGGAATTTTTATTGTCTGGGGCTGGAGCTATCATATGAACACCAGGGTAGCGGCCTCTCTGCCTTGGGAAATTTATGATAATAGCCTCTATCTTAGCGGATTACTGTCTATCGGTTTCATGTCCGTGACCCTGATGCTGGCTACTCGCCCGGCTTGGTTAGAGGCGCCCTTCAATGGCCTTGATCAAATTTATCGTCTCCACAAATGGACCGGCATTTTGGCGGTCGTCTTTGCAGTGCTTCATTGGCTGATTGAAATGGGCGATGACCTGGTTAAATCAATATTTGGACGAGCCGGACGTTTACCCGAGCAAGAATTCTCAGGTTTTATCGACATGATGAGAGACGGGGCTGAAGAGATTGGAGAATGGGCCGTCTATTTAGTTTTTGCCATGCTCATACTTACCCTTTGGAAGCGCTTCCCTTACAACATCTGGCGCTATTTGCACCGTGCGATGCCAGTACTGTATCTAGCACTGGTCTTTCACGCTGTCTGGTTGGCCCCTCTAGCTTGGTGGCAACAACCGGTAGGCTTGCTGATGGCGCTGATGCTGGCAGGAGGAAGCTTAGCTAGCATCCTGTCCCTCAGAGGCAAGGTGGGGCAGTCACGGCAGGCTCAGGGCACCATCAATTCAATCGCAACCTCGGCAACAGGCATCACCGAAGTCGAGTGCCAGCTTGAAAAAAAATGGCAAGGGCATCGTGCTGGACAGTTTGCTTTCGTTACTTTTGATCGTAGTGAAGGGGCTCATCCGTTTACGATTGCCAGTTCGGATCAGGGTAACGGCCAAGTTACTTTTCAGATTAAAGCGCTGGGTGATTATACCAAGCGCTTGGATCACAAACTAAAAACGGGTCAATCGGTCACCGTTGAAGGCCCTTATGGACAGTTTAACTTCAAACAGCGCAAACCCAATGCCACTCAAATCTGGATCGCTGGCGGCATTGGCGTAACACCCTTTTTAGCCTGGCTTGAAGCGCTGCAAAACCAGCCAGATAATGCTCTCGTGGCTGAGATGCACTATTGCACTAATAATAGCGCCACAGATCCCTTCGTTAAGCGGTTACAAAAGGCTTGTATCGGCTTAACGGGTATTCAATTGCAGATACATGACAGCCATCAAGGCAAAAAACTCACGGCAGATCAGCTCCTGACTCAACATTCAAAGACAGGCGCGATGGAAGTATGGTTTTGTGGACCCGCAGGCTGGGCCAAAATATTAGAAAATGAATTACGGAAAAGTTTACAAGGATCTTTACTTTTTCGTAAGGAAGCATTTGAGCTGCGATAACATTAAAACGACGTTGTTTTCAGCTCAATGTCAGGAAAGTCGTTTAGCATGAATAATGACATAAACAGGAGATACACCATGAAAAACAAACTGATTACTGCTGTTTTCGCCTCATGTTTGATGAGTGGCGCTGCGCTGGCAGACGATGATTGCACTGACCCTGTGGCAGAGTGGCAACCTAAAGAACAACTTCGTCAGATGATTATAGGCAATGGCTGGGATGTAAAACGGATTAAAGTGGATGACGGCTGTTATGAAATCAAGGGCTTGGACCGTAATGGTCATCGAGTAAAAGCTAAATTTTCGCCCGCTTCACTGAAAATTATTGAGCTGGAAATTAAGTTTGATGGCTCAGGTGACGCCTCTGATTACCTGAATCCAGGTAGCCAAGGCAGTCCTAAAAAACCAGGGGATTACCTGAATTCAGAAAGTAATACACCAAAAAATAAACCCAAGGTCACTATCGAATAAGCACTATCGAATAAGTACTACCGAATAAGTACTACCGAATAAGTACCAAGGAGATAACAGGATGAAACATTTAGCCATGACATTGTGCATGATCAGCGCCTCTGCGTTATGCACAACGGTCTCTGCGCGCGAAATAGTTTTAACCACCGAGCTGCAAAATTATAGTGGTGATGGAGCCTATCTGGCGATCTATTTAACCAATGCAGCAGGTCAGTATCAGAATACGTTGTGGATCGCTGGGCAGAAGTCAAAATATTACCAGCATTTGAGTGGCTGGGCGCGTGGCAGTGGCCTGCGCAGCAGTGAATATGACGGGCTGACCGGCGCCAGCGTTACCAGAGGTAAGACTTTAACGGTAACCTTTGATCTGGCTGATGCTTATATTGATTCAGGTTTTCAGCTCAGAGTGGATTCAGCGGTCGAAGATATGCGCGACAATCGCGATGATGTTGTGGTGCCATTAACCAGCGCCGGTGCCGGTAAACCTGTCACGGGTCGCGGCTACGTCAAAGCCTTCACTTACGCACTTTGAGAGGCTGATTGGGAGCCCTGCCATGCTACGTAAATGTCACTCTTGGTCTGGTTTGCTGGCGGCATTGCTGGTTGTACTGCTCTCCATAACGGGCGCGGTGCTATCGGTCAATCCGCTTTTGGAGCGCACTCAGGCCAAGCTAGTGGGCACATCCTCTATCAGCGTTGCCGAGTTAACCGGCAAGCTGGCGTCTCGCTATCCGGGGGCTGAGCAGATACAGCGAACCCCCTCTGGCAGCATTATCGTCTATTTTAGCGACGCCGGTCGGACCGGCGCTGATCTGATCAATCCGCTAACGGGTACAACCATCGGGGCTTATTCAGCCTCACCTATTATGGTCTGGGTGAAAAACCTGCACCGCTCATATCTGCTTGATACTCCCGGCCGGGTTGGCGCAGGCATCGCAGCTTTTCTTATGCTGCTGTTAACCATTTCAGGTGCTTTCATGCTGGCCAATAGACTTGGCGGCTGGCGGCAGCTTTTTAGACCGGTTCAAGGCGCCCTCAGGCAGCGCTTACACTGTCAAGTGGGGCGGCTGGCCGTGCTTGGCCTGCTACTATCGGCCACCACCGGTCTGTATATGTCAGCCGTAACTTTTGAATTGATACCCGAGTATCCATCCGCAGAATCTGCTTTTCCAGGCAATGTGAAGGGCGGTGTGCCTGCACCCATCGACAGGCTTGCGGCATTAACAGCCATCTCTGTGACCGAGCTCAGAGAGCTGGTTTATCCCTATCCGCAAGATCACAATGATGTTTTTTCAATCACAACCCATCAGGGTCGCGGGTTTGTGGATCAGTCAACAGGTGAATTACTGTCCTACCAGCCTTATGGTGGCAAACAGAAGCTCTATGAGTTTATCTACATGCTGCACACTGGCGAGGGGCTCTGGTGGCTCGGATTACTACTGGGCCTGAGCGCACTCACTGTGCCGCTGATGGCATGGACCGGCATTCAGGTTTGGTGGCGTCGTAAACAGTCGGCCACGACTATCAACAATAATAGTGTCGCCCGTGTTGCCGACACGCTGATACTGGTTGGCAGCGAGAGCAACAGTACCTGGGGTTTTGCTAAAACCCTGCATGATGCACTTCACTTAACGGGATCTCTTGTTCACACCCGCTCGATGAACAGCCTTGCGAGCCGTTATCCGCACGCGAAACGGCTGTTTATTCTGACCTCGACCTATGGGGATGGCGATGCACCGGCCTCGGCCAGCCAGTTTCTTAAGCGCTTGTCGCAGATGCCGGATACCGCTGTGCTGCCCTATGCCGTGCTGGGCTTCGGTGATCGACAATTTCCTGAGTTTTGCCAGTTCGCCAAACAGGTCGAGGCAGCGCTGATCGCCAGGGGGTGGCCGCAGTTACTGCCGCTCGATACCATCAACCGGCAGTCGCCGCAGGAGTTCGCTAGCTGGGGCCGCGCTGTGAGCAGGGTGATCGATACTGAGTTGACGCTGGTCCATACCCCGACTCATCCACGCAGCACCACCCTGGAGCTGGTAGAGCGGGTGGATTACGGTGCTGACGTACAGGCCTCGACTGCCGTGCTGCGCTTCAAGGCCCCTGATGGTAACGCAAAAGGTGGCGACAAAGGTCTGCTGAAGCGTTTTCCGGGACGTACCGGCCTATCGCATTTCGAGGCCGGCGACCTGGTCGGCATTCTGCCGCCGGGCAGCAGCGTGCCGCGTTTCTATTCCCTAGCCTGTGCGTCGAAGGATGGCATGCTGGAGATCTGTGTGCGCCAGCATCCCGGCGGTCTGTGCTCGAGCTTCCTCCATGCGCTAGCCGTGGGTGACACCATCGAGGCCTTCGTCCAGCCCAATCCGAGCTTCCGCCCCGCCTCTGGCAAGGCACCGATAGTGCTAATCGGTGCGGGTACCGGCATTGGACCGCTGGTCGGTTTCATTCGCAACAACAAAGCGCATCACCCCATGCATCTTTATTGGGGAGGCCGTTGTCCGCAGTCCGACTTTCTCTATGAGCCTGAACTGAATAGTTATCTCGGGGATAAGCGGCTGACAAAGCTGAATACGGTTTTCTCCCGCGCCAATGAACACTCCTATGTGCAGGACAAGATCGCCCTGGATGGAGAAGAGTTACGCCGATTGGTCAAGAAGGGCGCGCAGATCCTGGTTTGTGGTGGTCGCAACATGGCAAGCAGTGTCATGGTGGCGCTGGACGAAATCATCGCGCCACTCGGTATCGATGTACTGACGCTCAAAGCTCAGGGACGCTACCGTGAAGATGTATATTAGCCTATTCCTTGAGACCTTTGCACGAGCCGGAATGTTGTTTGCTGGCAAGGCAAAAACGCACGGAATGAGGGAGTTTATACTTATAAATGACCGATTGAGTACGTTTTTAACAGCCATGCTACACCTGCTAACGCAAGCTCTTAATCCCCATCGCGATCAGCTGAGCTATCGGCTGGATACCGACTTCGGGCGTTTGGATCTGTATCGCGGTCTGGCAGCTGTGCGGAGACTCAGGTGCGGGTCTACGACGAGATGGGCGGGGCGACGGCGGCTCGCGCCTGTTGTTAGCTCTCGACCGACTAGCGTTGCTGGCGCTGCATCCCTTTTTTGGTCCCGCGGGTAGCCTGCGCCTCGCGTGGATTATCCGGCCAGTAATGGCGAGGGTATCTGCCCTTCAAATCCTTACACACCTGGGCATAGGTGGTATCCCAAAAACTATCCAGATCCTGGGTGACCTGGATCGGCCGCTGCGCCGGTGATAGCAGGTGCAACGTCATCGGCAGCTTACCGTCGAGCAGCGCGGGGCTGCGCTGCAAGCCAAACAACTCCTGCAGGCGGACTGCCAACACCGGCTGCAGCGGATGACTGTAATCGATACGGATCTGCGAGCCGCTGGGCACCTTGAAACTGAGCGGTAGTTGGCGTTCGAGCTGTTGCTGTTGCTCCCAGCTCAGGCGGCTGTTGAGGATCTCGCTCAGGTTGAGGCGTTTGAGCTGCGCCAGGCGTTTGAGGCCGCTCAGATAGGGCGCCAACCACTGCTCCAGGGTCTCGAGTAACGCGCTATCGGACAGCTCCGGCCAGGACTGCCGGGTATCTATACTGCGCATCAACTCTAGGCGTTGCTGCAGGCTGCGGCTGGCCGCATTCCAGGGTAGACAATCGAGCCCTTGCTGGCGGATACCGTCCAGCAGCCCGTCGATACAGTGCTGCTCGGAGAGTTCGCTGAGGGGTTGCTGCTGCAGGCGTAGCTGTCCTAGCCAGCATTCGCGATGACCGCGTACCGAACCGGTGCTGGCATCCCAACCTATATTATCCCGATACTGCAGCTGAGCGGCGAACTGCTGCTGTAGCGGCTGCCGTTCGATCGCGGCGGCCAGAAAAATCCTCGCGCTGCGGGCGTGACCGTCGAGCTCGGCGCAGACCAGGTAGGCGGATTCGCAGAGTCGATCATAGTCGCGAAACTCGGCCCCCTTGCCATTGCGGAGCAGGTACTGACGGCTGTTTGTATCGCTGCCATTAGTACTGTTAGCGCCACGCCGCTGAGCGATACGATCAGGAAAGGCGAAGGCCAGCAGTAGTCCAGTCTGATCAATATCAGCGCTGCTGAGCGGCTGGGTGCCGACTCTGAGCTGCTGGCTCCAGCGACGGGCGCTATCCCTAATGCGCTGCAGTAGCGGATCTTTGCGGCTGTGCTGCAGTTGCAGCAGCCGGTCGCGCAGATCGGCGCCCTGCTGGCGGCTGGAGAGCGGATCGCGTTCGCTCAATAGCGCGGCGATCTGGCAACCCAGCACCCCCAGCCCAAGCCGCTTGCCCTGTAGCATCAGGGTGCCCAAGCGTGGATGGCTACCCAGTTGTAGCAGCTGTTTGCCACTGGCGGTAATGGTGCCGGCGCTATCCAGGGCTCCCAGTTGCTGCAGCAGTTCACGCGCCTGTTGTAGATGGATCGGCGGTGGCGGATCGAGCCAGTCTAGCTCGTCTGCCGCGCAGCCCCACTGCGCCAGTTCCAGCACCAGGGGGGCAAGATCGGCCGAGAGGATCTCGGCCGGTGATTGGGCGATCAGCATTCGGGTCTCGGACCAGAGGCGGTAGCAGCGCCCGGGGCGCAGCCGACCGGCACGACCGCGGCGCTGCTCGGCCGAGGCGGCACTGACCGCCTGGGTCTCGAGCCGGGTCATGCCGCTGCGCGGATCGAAACGGGGCAGCCGCATCAGCCCACAATCGACCACGCTGCTGATGCCATCGATGGTCAGGCTGGTCTCGGCGATGGCGGTAGCCAGTACCACTTTGCGTAGCCCTGCGCTGCTCGGGGCGATGGCAAGATCCTGCTGCTGGGCTGGCAAGCCGCCGTAGAGCGGCAGCAGTTGCACTGCGCTAGGTAGGTCCCGATGTTGCAGGGCCTGCAGAGTACGGTGGATCTCGCCGCTGCCGGGTAGAAAACACAGCAGGCTGCCGTCATCGCCGTGGAGCGCTTGTTCGATGGCGCGGGCGACGCGCTCGGGATCGAAGGCCATGGGCGAGCCACCAAGGTAGTGGGTCTGGACCGCAAAGCTACGCCCGGCGCTGCTGATGATCGGAGTATCCGGCCCTAGCAGCTCGAGCAGCGGCTGGGGTTCCAGGGTCGCGGACATGATCAGAATGCGCAGCTCGTCGCGCAGTAGCTGCTGCGATTGCAGCAGCAGTGCCAGCCCCAGATCGGCCTGCAGGTTACGTTCATGAAACTCATCAAAGATCACGCAGCCGATACCCTCCAGCGCCGGATCGGCTTGCAGCATCCGGGTGAGAATGCCTTCGGTGACCACCTCGATGCGGGTATTGGGGCCGACCTGGGTGTCGAGCCGCGAGCGATAACCTATCGTGTCGCCCGGTTGTTCGCCGTGCTCGCGAGCCATAAAGCTGGCGGCGCTGCGCGCGGCGATCCGGCGGGGTTCAAGCATCAGGATCTTTTGGCCGTTAAGCCAGGGTTGCTGTAGCAAGGCCGGCGGCACCCGGGTGGTCTTGCCGGCACCTGGAGCCGCCTGGAGTACGCAGCAGGCGTGTCGGCTGAGCGCCTGGCAGAGTTCGGGCAGCAGGGCATCGATCGGCAGTGAGGTCAAGGCATTAGGCATGGGTGGCTTAGGTTGTCGTTGATTAGACTGAGGCTAGTTAGGTGGTTGTTATTAGAACCTGGCGCATGAGCAGAGGCTACTGGAGTACTGAATTTAACTCTATGTTACCCCAAGCGGTGTCGCCGCGCGTTGCTGTGATCGCTGAAGATTATCGGTAATCAGCGGTATTGTCGTAGCCTCCGGCTCGGTAGCAGCTGCTCGGGCATATAACGATTAAACCGCGCTGCTTGAATCAAACTGAGCGCCTGCTCGATATCGGGCGAGAAGTACCTATCCTTAGCATAAAAAGCCACCTTGGTGCGCAGTTCGGCCTTGGCTTCTTCCAAGCGCGCGGAGGATTTCAACGGCGCGCGGAAATCGATCCCCTGGCAGGCGGCCAGCAGTTCGATCGCCACCACCCCCGCGCTGTTATACGCCATCTCTTGCAACCGCCGGCTGGCAAAGGTCGCCATCGACACATGATCCTCCTGATTGGCGGAGGTCGGCAGACTATCCACCGAGGCGGGATGCGCCAGACTTTTGTTCTCGGAGGCCAGTGCGGCAGCGCTGACCTGGGCGATCATAAAGCCGGAGTTAACCCCGCCATTGTCGACCAGAAAGGCGGGCAGTTTGCTGAGCGTGGCGTCGATCAGCAGCGCTATACGCCGCTCGGACAGCGCGCCGATCTCGGCGATGGCGATGGCCAGGTTATCGGCCACCATCGCCACCGGTTCAGCATGGAAGTTTCCCGCCGAGATAAAGCTGTCGTCTTCGGAAAACACCAGTGGGTTGTCGGAGACCGCATTGGCCTCGATCAGCAAGATCGCCGCGGCGTGGCGAATCTGATCCAGACAGGCACCCATCACCTGCGGTTGACAGCGCAGCGAGTAGGGGTCTTGCACCTTGTCGCAGCCCTGGTGAGAGTCGCTGATCTCGGAGCGTTCACCGAGCAGATGGCGATACGCGGCTGCGGCATCGATCTGGCCGACCTGGCCACGCAGCGCATGTACCCGGGTGTCGAACGGCTGCCGGCTGCCGAGCGCCGCTTCCACCGACAGCGCGCCCGCTACCGTCGCCGCGGCGTACAGATCTTCGGCTGCAAACAGCCCCTGCAGCGCAAACGCCGTAGAGGCTTGGGTGCCGTTCAGCAGCGCCAGCCCCTCTTTGGGGGCCAGGGTGATGGGTGCTAATCCCGCGATAACTAAGCCTTGCGCCCCGGAGATGCGCTCGCCTTGATGGGTCGCTTCGCCCTCTCCCAGCAGTACCGCGCTCATATGTGCCAGCGGCGCCAGGTCACCCGAGGCCCCCACCGAACCCTTCTGCGGCACGCAAGGGTACACCTGGGCATTGACCAGGCTGATCAGCATTTCGATCACCGACAGGCGGATGCCGGAGAAGCCGCGCGCCAGCGAGTTGATCTTCAGGCACATCATTAAGCGTACTGTGGCTTCGCTCATCGGCTCGCCAATGCCGGCGGCATGCGACAACAGGATACTGCGCTGCAGTAGTTGCAGATCTTGGGCAGCGATACGGGTGTTGGCCAGCAGACCAAAGCCGGTGTTGATACCGTAGACCACCCGGTTTTGCTCTATCACCCGGGCGACCGCGGCGGCGCTGGCGTGGATCGCCGGGTGACAGCGGGGATCGAGGCTCAGTTGTGGCGGATCAAGCGCGATCTGGCGCAGTTGCGACAGGGTCAGTTGGCCGGGTTGGATCGTAAATCTGGGCATGGGGTGATCCTAAAACGGGATTTACGGCAATAGCCTCAGCTGGCTGGCTTGGACGTTAACCGCATCCTGCTAAGCGTCAAGTATCGGCGAGCTACGCACGCTCAGTGTTACATGCAGTATAGGCAGAAGGGCTGAGTCAGAGCCTGCACAGCATGTTTAGGCTGCTCGGCAGACGCTCGCGCCGAGTGTCTGGGGGGCTGCTCACCGCAGTGAGCAGCGTTACTAGAAATCACGGTAGGGGGTTGGAGCGCTAGCGACAGTGAATGCTGCGGGTTGTAATAGCCGCCATACCTGCTATCAGAAAGCTGCTATCAGAAAGCTGCTATCAGAAAGTTGATTTGTGGGGAATGATTAGGTACCACCGTGCTATCTATTTAGAACGCGGAATGGCACGAAGAGCCCGCATTAGGGCTCCTCTTTCCTGGCCAATTAACGAGGATCAGCCCATCAATACGCCAACGCTCAGTAATGCCATGATCATCAAGATGAGAATGGCCAGCAGCGGTGCAGTAAACTTAAGCCAGCGGCTATAGGAGACCCGTCCCAGTGCCAGGCCACCCATTACAATAGCGGAGGTGGGGGTAATCAGGTTGGGCAGTCCAGACGCCGACTGGAAGGCGGTGACTACCAACTCACGGCCGACCCCAGCAAAATCAGCCAGTGGTGCCATAATCGGCATGGTCATCACGGCAAGTCCCGAAGAGGAGGGGACAAGCAAGGACAGCGCTGCTTCGATCCAGTAGATGGCATTCACGAAGGCGATTGGCGACAGGCCATCAATCATCTCTTCGGCCCAGAACAGCAGCGTATGGGTGATGTTGCCGTTATCCATCACCACCACCAAGCCACGGGCCAGGGTGATGATCAGCGCCACGCCCAGCAGGTCACGGGCGCCGTCAACGAAGGTTGAAGTTATCTCCTGCTCTCCCATTCTGGCAACCAGTCCCGTGACAATAGTGGCGCCGAGGAACAGCGCAGAGATCTCAGCCATCCACCAGCCACCGACGGAAACACCCCAGATCATAATGCCGAAACAGGTGACAAAAATAGTCAGCACCAGTTTATGTGTGCCAGTCATCATCGCCTGAGCACTGCTATCAAAGTCCTTGAGGAAATATTCTTCGTTGGCCACTTTTAGATCGGCAACTAGAGAGAGCTCGGGGTTACGACGCACCCGTATGGCATAGCGCATTACGTAGACGACACAGGCCAGCCAGCCCAGGCCGAGAATGGCAAAGCGCAAGCCGATGCCCTGGGTAAAACTGATACCTGCAGCATTGGAGGCGATGACGGTAGCGAAAGGGTTAATGGTTGAACCCAGGCAACCAATGCCAGCGCCGATCATAATCACGGCGACCCCGGTGAGCGCATCGTAACCAGCGGCGATCATGACAGGGATAATCAGCGCATAGAAGGCAATGGTCTCTTCTGCCATACCATAGATCGTCCCGCCGGCTGCGAAAAGCCCCATCAGAATCGGAATCATCCATATTTCCCGTCCACTGAGGCGTCTTGTGGCACCGGAGATGGCAGTGTTGATCGCGCCGGTCTTGTTGACCACGGCCAGGAAGCCGCCGATGATCAAGACAAACAGGGCGACATCGACAGCCCGAGCACTGTAGCTAACATGGTCATAAAAGCCGTCGATGGGTGCTAGCAGCACCTCAATAATCCCCTGAGGGTTAGCATCCACAGACTGGTAAGTCCCGGCAATCGGGACCATTTTGCCTAACGTTTCGTGCTTGACCATCTCGTATTCGCCGGCCGGTATGATCCAGGTTAGCAGCGCAATAAAGGCGGTGAGTGAAAAAAGGATGGTATATACGGAGGGGAATCTAAGTGATTTCATAGCGACACCGTTCTTATTATTGAATCGAGTTGTTTGGTGAGTATCTGGTACCAAGACCAAAGAGAGGCCATTTAGGCGACCACTGTTAGAATCTGGTCTGCGGTAAGTTGTGACAGTCCCATCTTCTTCAGCGTACGGCCGATCTTGAAGTAATCAGTACGGTTATAAGCGCCGGCAATATTCAGAATGGATCGAATAATGGGCGTATCAATGCCTAACATCTGGGCCAACTCGAAACAGGGAACCAACAGATAGGCGGCATCTTCGGTGATATAGCGTGTCTGAGGGCCCGCCGGTGCTGAGTTGATCTTTCCATGGGTCTCAGAGGTACGGTTTATCTCATAAACGGTTTCGGCGTTGAGAGAGTATAATTCATTCATCGCCTCCAGCTCGGATTTGAGCGTTACTCCTAGGGACTTACCCACCGCCATGCGTTCCTGATCCATATCTTCCGCAACCCGTGCAACCGCCGGTGAGCAGCAATCCTTGTAATAGTTAAAGTCGCCGTTGAAGTTTTCTAGTAGCCCCATATTCAGAGTGGTCAGCAGCGGATGACCACCAAAATTTATGTTCTCCAACCCCGCGACAATCACGTTCTCCAGGGGGGTCAACGGCAACGGGAAATGTCCCTGCAGCTGCTCGATAGCACGGTGGGTCCGGCTCGCAGGCAGTGCCGCCAGCGGCAGCACCTCTTTGATTCCGAAGATAGCAATCTCGGCTTTACCCATGATCCGGGTGGCCCAAGGGATAGAAATGGCATCGACAAAAGTGAGGTCAAGTTCCTGGTAGCCCTCTTCGTCCTTAATACGATTAAGCTCAAGAGAGCCGTAGTTGCCAGGCATTAGCAGCAACAGATGGTCATTGGTGAGATAGGGGAGCATCTGGCGAAAAAGCGGCTCCTGAGCAAAGGAGGGAACCGGTAGCACCAGGGTCTTGGAGAACACAACCGCTTGCTGGATATCTTTGGTGGTTGTCACCGACTGAAAGCCCCCAAAGGTCATTTCAATGCCACCCACTTCGTCCAAAGCACGGATACCGCCGGCTTGTTGGATATAGTCAATCTGCTCATCAAAGCCTTGAGAGCCATACAGGCAAACATCGGAGCCATGGAGAGAGAAGTGGTAAGCCGCGGTCAAACCGGCATTGCCGGCACCCAGTACAGAAACTTTGTTGTTATCTATCATCAGTCTTTCACCTATCATTCGCTGAATTATTGTTAGCGTGCTTGGCGAAAGACTGTATTTCTGCGCGTGCCGTAAGTCTAAGTCGAATCTACAGCAGCCCTATTCCTTAAAGTTATGGCTTTGCGGTAAAATCCGCGTGCCGTGCCTAAGTTGATGTTATCGATGGTGGATTTTTGAGCCTGTTGTAGTGCAGGGGACGTGCGGCAGGCCCAAAAAACTGTCTACCTATCCGAGGGTGGACGCTTGTTCGAACGTTCAAGGAGAATCCCCTCTTCATTCGCCAGTGAGAAGAATGAATCGACAAACAGCTCCACCGACTGAGACACCGGGCGTAAGGCAGGGAACAGGATGTTAAAAGAAAAGGGAATGGCCGGCTTAAAAGCTTTGATGTAGACATTCAGATTCACTTTCTTTGCCTGATGAGCCGTAAAGGGGTCGACAATGGCTGCTCCCACACCCTCTGCAACCAACGATGCCGTTGAACTGGCAAACGAGACTTCAAGTACATCGTTACGTCTAACGCCGGACCGAGAGAATGCCTTATCCACGCGCTTTTGGGTGACGTCCGTTTCGCTGCGGATAAAGGGTTCCGACTCTAAATCACCGGGCTCTATATAAGGCTGTGTGCAAAGCGGGCTGCCCGGTGGCAGGATGCAAACACAATCACACTGGACCTCAATGCTGCTTACTCCCGGGCTGAGATCACCGACAGCGGCAAAGCCCACATCGCAAGACTGGATCTCGGTACGGCGCAACACCTCCTCGGACCTATAAGCTTTTAACGAGCCCTTCAACTTTGGGGATTGCTTAAGGAACTGCCCCAACAGTTTCGGCAGGTAGCTGTGAGCGAGCAAAGGAAATGCGGCTATATGTAAACTTCCCCAGTGGCGTGTTCGTATATCTCTCGCGCTTTCTTCCAAGGTCTCCAAGGCAGCAAAGGCCTTAGACACTTCAAAATAGAAGGCTTTGCCTCGATCCGTAGGGATGAGCCGCCCCCTTATCCGCTCAAAAAGCTTAAAACCGACGCGATGTTCCAGAGCAGCAATCAGCTTGCTGACAGCCGGTTGAGTTAAATGCAGATTCCCTCCCGCCGCTGTCACGGTGCCCAATTCATAAACGGCTTTGAAAGCATGGAGTTGCTGAAATTTCACTGGAATTATCCCACCCGACTCTATCTTTGATTGAGTAGCCCATGACGCCTCAAAAATACAGTAAGGCGCCTAGGGTATGAATAAGTTGTATTTTTTAAGTTAGCCGATCCATTGCAAGCGCGTATTTTAAATACAGATCTTATAGGATTCAGACTGGTATGGCTGAAGTGGATTAAATACCTTAAAATCCTACACAAAGAAAGCTGCTAAGAAACGCTTTAAGTAAATGAAAAATCATTCTTCTAATATTTTAAAAGTTGCTCCCCATGTATCACAGATTATCTGCAGCTCCTTAATAGCCGATTCTTTAGACTCTTCAGTCAGGGTTAAATATAAGCTTAAACCATTATTAACCACATTGTGGTAACTTGGTAATTCATATAAGCGTGAAAAAAAGATAGTTTCATCGACTTCGCACTTAAAAACCAAGCCTGATATTTCTATGATCATCTGTGAACCTATTGCGCCTCAATGTCTGGTGTCTGCAGCTGGGAAAAATAGCGTAGATAGAGCTATGTCGTTTTGGCGTCCCGCTTGTGCGTTGTCATCAGGGATTCTTTATATCAAGCGCGCTTAATATTGAAGACATTATTTTATTAATGTTTTCAAGCCGCTGCGAACTAGAAAGGATCTCATCCTTTGATTGAACATATTCAGAGTTATCAAGTTCATTGCCACAATTATTTATTAATTCTGAAACTGAGTCTAAGGTGGTTTCCAGATGAAACTGAAGCGCTACGACTCTATCATTAAAAATAAATCCTTGGTGCGCACAGGCATCACTCTTTGCTACTGCACGTGCACCATTGGGAATATCAAATGTGTCTCCGTGCCAATGAAACACTTCAATACGCTCGGGAATAGCTTCCGATAGACGAGTATTGTTTAACTCAGGATTACGGATGATATCGAACCAGCCTATTTCACGATGCTTGTTTTTATAAACCTTTGCTCCTAGTGCATCAGCAATCAATTGTGCACCAAGGCAAATCCCTATTACAATCTTTCCTGCATCTATAGCTGCCCTGATAAATTCTTTTTCTGCCTCTAACCAAGGATGATGTCGTTCATCATGAATACCCATTGGGCCACCCATGATGATAAGCCAATCAAATGCAGCTATTGGAGGCAGGGTGTCTCCTTTATATAAATGCGTTGTTGACACTTCGTGCGCATGTTTATTCATGTACGCTTCTATACTACCCAAGCCCTCAAATGGGACATGTTGAAGACTGTGTACTTTCATTGTTTTTCTGGCCTTCCTGAGCAATTCTTGCTTACAATATTTGTAGGTATACTATCAATGCTATATTGATTTTTTTCTTTCCAGTATTCAATCACTCGCTCTTCACCAATTTTGTGGTGTAAGTTGTTTAATTGCTCGCGCTCCCCTACATAGTCATAATAAGGCACAGCCATTCCACATGAGGTTTGGACAAGCTCGACTCTTACATCAAAAATCTGTCTGGCGGCAGGAATAGAGGGAAACATTGAGATTAGGCGCTGCCATTCAGGATCATTTTTGTGAATAACACGTGCTAAGCCATATAAACGAACAATCATAGGTTTTCCTGCCAACGCCATAAACATGATTGTCATTCTTGAATTTATCTGGATATGGGCAGATGTTTCATTTCCGCTACCCGTTACATTAAGCCAAATAACTCTGTTTTTATCTATAATTCTGAACGAATCCATTCCTTTTGGAGAGATGTTTACCTTGCTATCAGCGGTTGCAGTCCCTACAAAGAAAACCTTTTGCTGTTCAATAAACTCTTTAACTGATTCGGATATTTCTAAGTATTGTTGAGCCACAACCTGTCCCTTTTTTGATTGTCTAACGAGAGTGTAGATACCTAGGGTCGATTAATTGAGCCCGCTGGATACTCAGGTAGATCATCATACTCGACCCCTGCTCGTTTGAGCATAGGTCATATCGTTACTTATATCAGTCGTGGCTGAGGGTCAGGTGAGGGTCATTTTATCCTGCAGCCCAGCAAAGCGTCTTGTATCAACCCCGTTGTGGCCGTTTTATCGACGTTTAGTGCCGGGGCTACAATCTGCGGGTCTGAAGGCTGACAGACCCACTGATGATCTCTAGAGATAGCGAGTCCGACGACGATCATTGCGCCGAGCGCGTTTGCCGGTGCGGCGTTCATCATCCCCCCCTCTACGATCCAGTAGGGTGACATGATCGTTGCCCTTGACCGCCATCAGCCAGCGCAGCCCTTCTGGATCTATATAGTAAACATTGCGGAAATCGAGTACTAAGGAGTCATGACGCTCGATCGCTTCGTGGTACATCGATTCGATCACCGGCAGCGAGCCGTAGTAGATATTGCCATGGATCGCCAACACATTACCGTTCAGGTTGATGCGCGGGTGTGCCTTAATCCACTTGGCATGCGCCAGCGCTAGCACTGAGCCCGCAATAACCGCGCCGAACAAGCCGAAGATATGCACCGAGATGAATGAGACGCCGAACACTACGGCTTCGGGCAGGTTGTTCAGATGGGGACGAATCTCTTGCCAGTTGATCATGTTGGCGCCCACCACCATGATCACGGCAGCCATCGCTGGGATGGGGATGATGGAGATCAGCTCGGAAAAGAATAGCACCAGCCCCAGCAGTATGAATGCCGAGGAGATCGCTGCCAACCGGCTCACCGCGCCCATGCTATGCATCAACCACATCCGGTTGAATGACGCGCAGCTCGGTAATGAGGAGAGAAAGGGCAGGAGGCAATTGCTGACGCCGTCGGCATAGATACCTGTGCGACTATCGACAAAAACGCCCTGCTTGCGATTCATCCGCCGCATCGCCGCCACGGTTTGAAACAATCCGAGCAGCGCCAAGGTCACTGCACCCGGAAGAATCCGGATAATGTCAGGAATGGCTTCGTTGCTGAACAGCGGCAGGGAAGGGAACACCATGCCTAATTTTGACAGGTTGGCGGTCTGCTCGATCAGGGTGTTCTCCAGTCCATAGCGGCCATTGAGGTATTGCGAATACGCTGTTCCGATAATAATGCCGCAGAGAATCGCCGCGTTTTTGAATCTTGGCAACTGACGTATCAGGATGATCACCACCAGCGTCACCATCCCTACCTCGATCGCATAGAGGTTGCCTACCTCAAGCGCGGCGTTCAGGGTCTGCCAAGCGATCCACAGCGGCCATTCCACTTCGGTATTGATCGGCAACCCGGCAAAACTGGCGATCGATTTGAAAATCAAAAATAGTCCAATACCGCAGATCATCCCGTTAATCACCGGTTCACTGAGAAAATCCAGCATTCGCCGTAAGGGGCCGACCATCACAAATAGCAGCTGAATCAACCCGGTCATCAACACCAGGGTCAGTGCGTAGCCCAGGTAATCGGTGCCAAACTGCGGTGCAATCGGCAGCAAAATCACCCCCATTAGCGCCGACATGGCGCTGTTGGGGCCCCCGTGGAACACTTTGGAAGAGTTGAGCATGGCGGTAAACAGGGTTCCCCAGATCGCCGCATAAATACCGAAATGCGGCGGCAGCCCTGCCAGGGTCGTTGAGAAGGCGATAGCCTGGGGTAATACCACTACCGCCAGGGTCAAACCGATCAGCAGGTCATTGCTCAGCTGGCGAGACGAGAAGGGCGTCAGATCTGCAAGGGTCGCGAGTTTAATCAAAGTTTACTCTGCATCGGTGGCGAGTTAAGGGTATCAACAAAAGCAACCAGGCCGGGCATGACGCGCATCATCAGTTGCTGCCAGGCCGCTGCCAGAGGCCCCTGCCTATCACCCGCCGGGCGTGGCAGGTTGCTGATATAAAAAGCGATATCACGGCATTGCTGCGTATCTAGGCTGCCCTCTTCGCCCTTGGGCATATTGCGGCAGATAAAACCGGGCAATATGGTCGAGACGAAGGAAAAGTTATTACGCGACTGCAAGTTAAACGCATTGGGGCCGGCTACAGCGGGAAATAGCACCTTCCCCGCCTGAACACTTCCCAGCCCTTGGCTGCCATGGCAATGGCTGCAGCGACGCTGATACAACACCTCACCGCGGACATAATCGTCGCCGCGTTTGAGGGTACCCGAGGCGGGCAGTTCATCGACCCCCTGTTCGGGATAGCGGTTGCTCACTTTCAGTTCCAGTGCCGCCGACAGAAATCGGCTATAGGCGGTCACATCACGAATCAGATCATCGGCGATATTGGGTTTGAAGCCGTTAGATGAGTTAATGAAACACTGCATCTGGCGCAACTCAAACGGCAGTAGCAGACCGGTGAAGCGGTCGTACATATCGGCCATCACCCACGAAGCCCCTAGACTAAGCGAACCGATCTGGCGATTACCCTGGGCATCCTGCTTGTCGCCGACCCCCTGGTGGCAATGATCACAACTGGTTTGATTACCACGAACAAAGCGGGTCGAATTCCAGCGCTCCGCCGTAGACAGTGCCTGTTCTCCCTGCAGGTCGTCAATGATATTACAGCCGCGCTGAATCGCTCGGACATCTTCTGCGCTATAGCCTTGCAGGTTCTGAGCTCCGGCGGTTTGATCTGGGACTGTTTGAACTAGGGTATGGGCTGAACGGTAGTGTTGCCCTGGCTGGAGGTTATAGCGATCGAGTTTTTCTGTGCACTCCTGAGTCAAAACAACCTCGTTATTACGAAGCTGCTCACGCTGCTGGTGCTGCTGCAGCGCCAGCAGGTATAGCAGTGCCAGCAATATCAGCAGCACACCCACACGAACCCCGCGGTGAATCAATAGCCGCTGTAAACGGCTCATCCTGGCCCCCTCAGCGACCCTTCATTGAGTTGCAGATGGTGTGCCACCATCCGGGCAAAAATACGCAGATCACGAATGGCGGGGTCGTAAAGGGTGGGCACAAAACCATTAAGTCGTTCGGGGCTGGCATAGCAACGCATCAGCCGCTCCTCGAAGGAGACGCGTTTACCCAGTGCGGGGTCGTAACGATCGGAGCTGACAAAGCTATAGGCGATATCTTCTGGGGTGTGGCAATCGGCACAGCTGTTGACAGGGTCTGCTTGGTTTTTTCGGGTAAACCGCCAGCCATAGCGCTCGGTATAAAAAAACAGGTTATAGCCGTTCTTGACCGCACGCACGAAATAGCCATCTTCGCCAAACTCATCGACATTGTAACGCTCTCTGAATTCCGTCCAGCCGGGCTCTTGCCAGACCTGAGAGTGAAACACAGGATTACCGCTCCATAAATGGGTCCAAACCACCAGCACAATCAACGCTAGGGTGGTCAGTAACGGTTTTATCGAACGTGGTTTTTTATTGTTATGCACGAATGCTGAATCCAAGTCGTCCACCAATGGTTAACGTCTAATGGGGTATACCGTCATAGATAATGCCGACAGATTGCCATCATCCATTTCTTGGGCGCGTTTGAGATAGGTTTCATATTCATGACGGGGCATCGGTTTGGAAAACAGATAGCCCTGGCTAAAATCGCAGCCCAGGGTGCGCAGAAAATCATGCTGCTGCTGCCTCTCTACACCTTCGGCCACCACCTTTAGATTCATGCTGTGAGCCATGGCGATGATCGCCTTGACCAGCGACACATCTTCGGCGGTATCCGGCAACCCCGAGATAAAGCTTCGGTCAATTTTGAGGAGATCAAAGCGAAAGCGCTTGAGGTAACTCAGCGATGAGAATCCGGTACCAAAATCATCCAGGGACAGCTTCACCCCCATAGCCCGGAATTGATTTAATGCCTTGGCAACCATCTCATGGTCTTCGAGCAATACCCCCTCGGTGACCTCCAGCTCTAGTGCGCCGGGAGGCAGACGGTGATGGGTAATCACTTCACCCACCAGCCAGATCAGGCGCTCTTCGAACTGAACTCGGGAGATATTGACCGCAATGTGCCCAGGAGTTAGACCACGACGGCTCCATAGCGACCATTGCCGCGCTGCTTGGCGGATGACCCACTCGCCGATAGCGATGATCTGTCCGGTCGTTTCAGCCAGCGGGATAAATACCTCAGGGCTAATAAACCCCTTTTCTGGATGGTGCCAGCGCAGCAGCACTTCAGCACCTCGGTGGTGCCCTGTGGTTGCATCGATTAACGGCTGGTAATAGAGTTCAAATTCGCCACGAGCCAGCGCCAGATGCAGGTCCTGCTCCATCTGTAAGCGCTCCTGAACCCGGGTGTTCATCTGCTGCGTGAAGAAGCAGACCGACGAACCCGGTTGCGTCTTGGCCTGATACATGGCGTTATCGGCATTCGCCATTAGCAGATCGGCGCTATCGCCATCGGTGGGATAAAATGCCACACCGATACTGCAATGCACCTTAACCTCTCGAGATTGGAGATGAAGCGGCTGAGATACTGCCTCAATCAGCCTGGCGCTGATCTGTTCGATCTCGGTTTCACCGCCTCCCCAAGGCAGTAACAATAAAAATTCATCGCCGCCCAACCGGGCGATGGTATCCACATCTCGCAAGCGTGATTTAAGGCGCGAGCCCATTTCGATCAACAGTTGATCACCGGTGGCGTGCCCCAGGGTGTCGTTGACGACTTTGAAATCATCCAGGTCGATAAACAACACCGCCAGTCGCTGTTGATCTCGCCGCGAACGATTAATCTCGTAAGACAGCCGCTCTACCGCCATCATCCGATTGGGTAGTTCGGTCAGGGCATCGTAATTGGCTTGGTAGTGGAGTTTGGCTCGCTCCTGGCGGATACTGAGTACCATCGAGTTGAAGGTTTCGGTGAGCACCCCCATTTCGTCCCGCGACTTAACCTCTAGCTGATGATACTCACCCCTAGCAACATGATGGGAGGCTCGAATAAGCCGCTGTACCGGAAATAACACGCTAAAGCGGAACACTAGATAGATAGTGCTGCTCAAGAACAGAATAATAAGTCCGTATATGCCTAGTTGAACCAACATCTGTCGATAGATTTTCTGGACCAGTTGCGTGCGGCTCAAGCCGACCTTGAATGCCCCCAGTGTTTCTTCATCGTGGATAATGCTGAATTCCAAGGGGATCAAATCGGGAATAGTTTGCAGTTGCGGCAGTAGTTCGCTCATCCGTACAGACTCGGCGTTATCGAGCAATGGGCTTATCTGCGGGTTATCGCGATTAACAAAATTGGTCAATGGGCGGCCGTGCAGATCGACGATCACCCCATAAACAACATCGCGCTGGTGAGAGATCTCACGAGCATATTTGTTGAGTTGCAAAAAATCGTAACCGAGGATCGCCTCTGGACTGACTAAGGCCACGAAGTGCCCCAGTGCCTTGCCCTGCTCAATTAGTTGCTCTTCCAGTAGCTGATGCTGAGAGCGCATGAACACCAGGGTATTAGCCGCTAGCGTCGTAGACAGAATACCGACCACGATCAAGATAAACTTGGTGCCAAGGCGTAGTGACATGGTTATTTGGTCGAGCCTAGCGGCCCGACAACCTTGGCAATAATCTGCCGATGCGGGTCGTAATCTCCATCCTTAGCCGCACCGATTCCAGTCATCTTCGCCTGCTTAAGGATCGCTTGGCCCTGGTCGGTGGTTTCAAGCTCGACCAAAGCGCGTTGAATCTGCGCTCTCAATCGTGAATCCATGCCTTTTTTAACTGCCCAGGGCAGATGCAGTACGGGTGCGGTACTGGCTAGGTGGGTCAGCTCAGAGGTGTTGATATTATTTTTTACTACCGGCAGATCAATCAAGATATCACCGGCACCACTGGCCTCTGTTTGATTGAAATACAATGCCATTAGTGCATTAGGTGGACTATTGGCAAACTGAGTATCGTAATCATTATTGCTCAGTCCTGCCTCTAGTAGCAGGTAGCGGGGTAGAATGTAGCTCATCATCGCATCCTCGCCACCACCGAAGATGATTCGCCGTCCCCTCAGTTGGCCTACCTCTGTGATGCCACTGTCTTTGCGAACATACAGTGCCCCGGACACATCGCTACGACCAAATTCCCTGTTGTGGGCAACCACCTGATAGGCATCTGCCGAGATGATGTAGTGATATTGGTTATAGTGAACGATATCGTAGGTCTGATCGGTGACCCCGCGCCAAAAAGAGGGAAAGTCTTTGGCCGTCATCAATCTGACCTCCCGCCCTAGCTGCTGACCCAGGTGTTCAGTCATCGGTGTAAAGAGGTGCGTAGTCAAGGTGGCATTACGCCGAGGGAATACCCCCATAATCAACGGATCTTCGGCCGCCCATAAGGGTAGCGATAAGAATTCAATACCTACCAGTAGCAGTGTTGCAAGCAGGGTGGTTAAGCAGTTTTTATTATTTTTTTGCATGCTATCCATGACCGATATCAAATTCAGGATGCCAAACCACGTGCGCTACCTAACAGGGCGATGCCTGTTGATTAATACGCAAGGTGATGCAGACAAGAGAGATTCTTTCCATGAATCGAGAAATTGATTTAAGGCATTATTATCGGCCTTTATCATTCTCTTCAACTGATTGATCAACAAATATTTAACCAGAGGTTATCACTTCAAAAGGCTCACGAATAGGAGATATTCAAACGGATATTTTTTATTTTTTGATATAAAAATGATATCCGAGTCAGGTGGTCGTTTCGTCGCGTACCCGCTTCGCAATATCCGTGGGTTCTGACGACTAGCTGGGGTTCTCGCTAGCGCCGTTGTTGATTGGTTTGAGAGTATTGGGGCTCTTGAAGGCTATGCGTTCCTAGTCGCCGTTATGGCGTGACGTCGTAAATGGCGCTTGCTGGCCTGTTTTCACCTGGCCTCAGCTTCGCTCGTTACCTTTGTCGACAGCTTTGCTACTGCGCGGCTAGGTAACGCTGGCGTAGTTGTTCCACCCGAGTGCGGTTGGCGCCAAAGTCACTGCTGCCGACCCGGGATGCGGAGCGGATCTGAATCGCGTGGTGGGGGGGATCCAGACGTGCTTCCAGGTCATCGACAAAGCCAAATAGCGAGCTGGTAAAGGTCGCTGCCAAATACTGCTCGTCAACCTGAACCAGGGTACCGCCGTGCGCTTGAATCACGCTTTGCAGACGCTTCCAGTCCTGTTCGGGCTGATCGGGACGGAGGCTGAAGGGGGATACTTTTTTATCGGCTGGGGTGCCCTGTTCGCTGCTAACGCAGTTGGGTTTTGGCGAGCAGGCCGATAGCTGCAGGTTGACCAGCCCCTGAGCCTCTCCCTGCTTGGAATCGATGGCTTTAACAATAAACAGGATAAGCACTGCGATCAGGCTTCCGCCGACGGCAACGCCGAGAAGGGTTAACAGTTTCATACTGGACTCCAAAGGGTGGGTGCGCTCAGTATAGCTGCCGTGGTTGCGCAGTCATATTACAGATCGGCATTGCCATCTAGAGTGGCGCAGATCTGTGGTTGTTTGTGGATTATTTACGGGTTTTCGCGGGTTAGTGGCCAGCCCTATCCGGCGAGCCACTCACTTCGGGCTCGCGGATGACAGGTTTGCGAATCGAAATTTCGGGAATCCTAGGCTCCGCTAGCGTCTTTTCTGGGCTGATCTAGATTTCCCCAAGGCTTTCTTGGTCGGCTCCGGCACCCGAAACAGCAGGTAGATATCGGTCAGCAGGTCGGGGATCTCTTCGCACAGGCCGAGCATCAGCGTGGTGTCGCCCCGCATCGCTTGCAGCTCGACATCATCCTCAAACAGCTCCGAGGCGATCATCATCGGCAGCAGCAGTTCGGCCATCTGCTCCTCGTGATCGCCAAACCATAGCTCTTCGCGCATAAATACCCCCTCCATGAATCCCTGGCACCAGACCGTCAGTAGCGAGTCGTCGTCCAGGCTCAGGTCGCAGGGGAGCTCGGGAGGCTCTTCGTGCTCGAGTTCATCGCAGATGCCCAGCAGTTCGCGCCGCAATAACGATTCAATACGGGCCTGCTGTTCGCTGTTGGCATACTGAGGTAGACCGTCGAACAGGGTCTCCAGCCACTCCTGTTCATCGATCGCGACTGGACAGATCGCGATCGCGGTTAACAAGCCGTGCAGGCCTGGGTAGTCCAGCGCTTCTTCTGAGACCCCTTCAGAAAAGAGAAATGTCTCCAGTTCATCGATTTCGTTTTCGTTGAGTGGTTGGTTTTCGGCGCGATCCAGGGTCATGGGGGCTCTCTTGTCTGCGTCTAATGTTGGGCGGGGGATGAGTAACAGCTAGCGCGCATTGTACGCGCAGCAGCGATCAGAGGATACGGTTAACGCGGCAGGAGTTGGCCATCCGAGATCTGTTCGTCGCCTAAATGGGCCCAGGTGGTTTCTTGTCCGGACGGGAAAGCGGATAATCGTCGCCATGTTGAATCTTGCTCTCGAACGTCTACGCACCACCTTCGGTTACGACAGTTTTCGCCCGCCCCAGGATCAGGTGATTCAAACCCTGTTGGACGGCGGCGATGCGCTGGTACTGATGCCCACTGGTGGGGGTAAATCGCTGTGCTACCAGTTGCCAGCGCTGATCCGCGAGGGCACTGCGATTGTGGTGTCGCCACTGATTGCGCTGATGCAGGACCAGGTCCGGGCATTGTCGCAGCTGGGGATTCGGGCGGCGTTTCTGAACTCGACCCTCGACTACCAGGCGGTGCGTGAAGTTGAACAGCAACTGCTGAGCGGTGAGTTGGAACTGCTCTATATCGCCCCCGAACGCCTATTGCAACCGCGCACTTTGGGGCTGCTCAGTAGCGCCCAGCTGTCGCTGTTTGCCATCGATGAGGCGCATTGTGTTTCGCAATGGGGCCACGATTTCCGGCCCGAATATCTGCAGCTGTCGGTGCTGCACCAACAGTTTCCGACGATACCACGCATTGCGCTCACCGCGACCGCCGATCAGCGCACCCGGGAAGAGATTATTCAGCGCCTGGCGCTGGAGCAGGCCGCCATCTACGTCCAGGGTTTCGATCGTCCCAATATCCGTTACCGGATCACCCAGAAGCAGAGTGCCCGCCAGCAGCTCAAACAGTTTATCCAAGCCGAACACCCCAACGATGCCGGTATCGTCTATTGCCTGTCGCGCAAAAAAGTTGATGAGACCGCGGCCTGGCTGTGCGCCGAGGGCTGGCACGCGTTGCCCTACCATGCCGGCTTGCCGGCAGCCACGCGGGCCGACCACCAGCACCGGTTTTTGACCGAAGAGAAAGTGATCGTGGTGGCGACCATCGCCTTTGGCATGGGGATCGATAAGCCCAATGTGCGCTTTGTCGCCCATCTGGATCTACCCAAGAGCATCGAGGCCTACTATCAGGAAACCGGGCGCGCCGGGCGAGATGGTGAACCCGCCGATGCCTGGATGGTCTATGGGCTGCAGGATGTGATCTTCCTGCGGCAGATGCTCGATAGCTCCGAGGCGGGCGAGTTGCAGAAACAGATCGAACGCCAACGCCTCGAGGCGATGCTGGGGCTGTGCGAGGTGACCAGCTGTCGGCGTCAGGCGCTGCTGAGCTATTTTGGCGAGCCTGAGCATAGTGCCTGTGGCAACTGTGATACCTGCCTAACTCCGGTAGAGACCTGGGATGGCACCGAGGCGGCGCGCAAGGCGCTGTCGACGGTGTATCGTACCGGGCAGCGCTTTGGGGTCAGCTATCTGATCGATGTGTTGCTGGGGAAGGCGACCGACAAGGTCAAACAATATGGCCATCTGAGCCTGTCGACCTTCGGCATCGGCAAGGAGCTCAATGCTCAGGAGTGGCGCTCGCTGTTTCGGCAGCTGGTGGCGCGAGGGCTGGTGGATGTCGATCATGACCGCTACGGTGCGCTGCGTTTGTCCGAACGCAGTCGACCGCTGCTCAAGGGTGAACAGACCCTGGAACTGCGCCGCGATCAGGGTGACAGCCGCGAGCGTAAGTCGCTGCGGGTGGCCAGCCACCAACGCCTTAATCGGCTGCAGCAGGGCCTGTGGGATGCGCTGCGGGCGGTGCGCAAGGCCTTGGCCGATCAGCAGGATGTGCCACCCTTCTATATTTTCCACGATGCCACGCTGATGGAGATGGTTGAGAAGCAACCCACCAGTCTGCGTTCTCTGGCGCATATTAATGGCGTGGGAAAAACCAAGCTGGAGCGTTACGGCGAGGCGTTTTTGGAGGTGCTGGGTAGCCGCGGGCAGTCGCGATCTGGCCCCTCGGGTCGGCAGCAGTTAGCCGATCTGTTGCAGGCCGGGATGAGCCCGGACCTAGCCGCGCGTCAGCTGCAGATCAGCGTCAAAGAGGTGCTGCAGCAGATTGCGATGCTGATTGAGCGTGATGCGATACCGCTGGCCCGCTTGTTGGATCTGAGCGACAGTGATCAACTACAGATGGAAACCGCCATACTGCATTTTCAGGACGCCGGTATTCGCGATCTGCAACAGGTAGCAGAGAGTCTGGATGCGCAATTTGATCCGGGACTGCTGCGTTGTGTACGCATGGAGCTGCAACGCCAGCAGCGGCTGTGATCAGGGTCTGGGTGCGGGTCGTGTGGGGCGGATACTGTGAGGCGGACACTGTGAGGCGGACACTGTGGCGCAGATAATGTCTGAGTCTAGGCTGTCTGAATCTAAGCTGTCTGAGCCTAGGCTGCATCATTATGCTTGATCTGCTATCGCCGCTGTGGGGGCTATTTGGCAGTGGTCTGATCTCCTCCACGCTGCTGCCCGGCGGCTCCGAGCTGCTGCTGTTGTATCTATTGGATCAGGGTGCTTACCCTCTGTGGCAGCTGGTGGGGGTGGTGACGCTGGGTAATGTACTAGGGGGGGTGCTGACCTGGGGGATGGGTTTGTGGGTCAGATATAGGTTTCCACTCCGGTCGCTATCCAGGCGCCAGCAACAGGCGCATGACCGCTTGCAGCGCTTCGGTACGCCTGTGCTGTTGCTCTCCTGGCTACCGCTGATCGGCGATCCGCTGTGCTTTATCAGTGGCTGGCTGTGGCAGCGCTTCTGGCTCGCGGTACTCTGTATTAGTCTGGGCAAGGCGGGGCGCTATCTGCTGCTATCGATCCCTTGGATGTGATGCACAACTGGTTGGAAAACAACCAGCCGCGCTGGTCTCAGTAGATTTTTTGACGTACAATCGCGCGCTATTTTTTGATCCACTTATTTGAGCTATCCCTAGATGTCGAGCCTCGAAGTCATTCCCGCCGTGCAGTTGCACTCTGGCCATTCACCGACTCATACCGATACCAAGGCCCAAACCGATACCGAGCAGTCAATGCCGGTTAAGACCCGGCTCAATAAGTTGCAGAAACGCCTGCGGCGTGATGTCGGCCGGGCGATCGAAGACTTTAGCATGATCGAGGCGGGCGACAAGGTGATGGTCTGCCTGTCGGGTGGCAAAGACTCCTATGCGATGCTTGATATCCTGCTTAACCTGCAAAAGAGTGCGCCGATCCCGTTTGAGTTGGTGGCGGTGAATCTGGATCAGAAACAACCGGGGTTTCCCGAACAGGTGTTGCCTGAGTACCTGCGTGCCAACGGGGTGCCGTTTCATATCATCGAGCGCGATACCTACTCGGTGGTCAAAGAGGTCATACCCGAGGGTAAGACGACCTGCGGTCTCTGCTCGCGGATGCGTCGTGGCACGCTGTACCGCTTCGCGCAGGAGCAGGGGTTTACCAAGATTGCGCTAGGGCATCATCGCGATGATATTCTGGAAACGTTTTTTTTGAATATGTTCTACGGCGGCAAGCTCAAAACCATGCCGCCGAAACTACGCAGTGATGACGGTAAGAATATTGTGATCCGGCCCATGGCGTATTGCCGTGAGCAGGACCTGATTGCCTACGCCGATCTGCGCGAGTTTCCGATCATTCCGTGCAACCTCTGCGGCTCCCAGGAAAACCTGCAGCGCCAAGTCATGAAAGAGATGCTGCAGAGTTGGGATCAGCAGTTTCCAGGGCGGATCGAGGTGATGTTCAGCAGTTTGCGCAATGTCGTACCCTCGCATCTGGTCGATACTCAGCTGTTCGACTTTAATCAGTTTCAGTTGCATGCCGAGGCGCCTGCCGAAGCCGTCGAGCCGTTAGGTATTCTGGCGCTATAGTGATGATCAACGCAGGGCTGTTACGCGGTAACGGTTTGCAAGACGCCCTGCAGAGCCATTTTGCCGCTATGGTCTCATCGCCAGTGTCCGTGTTCTTGCAGTCAGTGTTCTTGCAGTAGTTGTTGCACGGCTGTGGCGAGTTCAGCCACAGGGGTGTTGTGGTTGAGGGTTTTAACCAGCTGACCCTGACGATCAATCAGATAGATGCGGGCGCTGTGATCGACGCTGTAGGCTAAGTCAGAGTTGGGCATCTCCACCTTGCGATAGAAGGCCCCGTAAGCGCGGACGACCTGGTCGAGCTCGGCTTTGCTGGCGGTTAGCCCCAGCAGGCTGGGAAAGAAGTAACGGCTGTATTGATCGAGTTGCTCCAGGCTGTCGCGATCGGGATCGACACTGATAAATAACGGTTGTAACTGTTGCTGTTGAGCGCTACTCAAACGCGTCAGTGCGGCGCCCACATTGGCCAAATCACTCGGACAGGCGTCGGGGCATGAGGTGTAGCCAAACAACAATACCACCCCTTTTCCGGAAAAATCCGCTAGGGTAACGGGACCGGACTGGTGCTGCAACGTGAAGTTGCCGCCTAGTGTCGGGTACGGTGCAGTGTGTGAGTTGTATTGGCTATAGAGGTAGAGCCCCGCGCCGAGCAGCAGTAATGCACCGAGCAATAGCGTCAAGCGCGTCATCGAATTAAGTTTGTTGAACATGGTCATGCCTCGGTGTCAGGAGTGCCGCATTAGCGGGCAGAAAAGTCGAACCAGCTACCGCTGCGTCCGCTCGGTTGAGTTACCCAGACCCGGGCGCGCCAGGTCATCACGTTGGTGGTGCAGGCCGGAAGCCGGCTCTGGGTACGGTATTGAGCATCACTACCTCGCTCCAAGGTGAGTCGCAGTTCGCCCATATACATATCGAGTCCTTGGAGCTCTAACTCCACCTGTTGGGCCTCAAAACCTTGCAATTCAACCCTGAATGCTAGCGCTTCATTAGTATCGAGCTGGGCGGAATCAATAAAAAAACGGATCTGTTGTGTGCCGTTCAGGGCGCTGCAACCCTGTTGTAGTTGCGCCGGATTGCAGGGTAGCGGTGCGAACAGTTGTTCAGCGCTACTACGTTGCGCTAATAGCTGCTGTCCTAGCCACAGGCTGATCCCTAATAGCAGCGTACAGGCCGTTAGCAGCACCCACATCCTGCGATGGTTGCTTGTAGAGGTCGGCATTACTCAATCAGCTCATGGTTGGTGCGGAACGGGTGCTCTGCGTAGGTACCGAGGTTACGGATATCTAGGGCGAAGAAATTCAGCTCCTGCAGTGCCAGTTGCATGGAGTGTTGTTCGGGGTGTGCGGCGACATCGAGATGGAAGCTGCAATCCTTGAGCGTGCCGCCAGCCATGTAGCTTTCCAGCTTCAGCAGATTGACGCCGTTGGTGGCGAATCCGCCCATGCATTTATACAGCGCAGCGGGGATATTGCGGACTTTGAACATCAACGAGGTGATATAGCGCTTGTCAGGGTGGAAGGTGGGCATCTTGCTGGTTTTGGATAGAATTAAAAATCGGGTGGTGTTGCCGTCGATATCCTGCATCTGGGTTTGCAGGATATCCAGTCCATAGAGTTCGGCAGCCAACGATGAGGCAATCGCGGCACAACGGGGGTCTTGTTGGTCTTTGAGTGCGAGTGCCGCACCTGCAGTATCAAACATCGCCACCGGTTCTAGTCCAAGGGCGCGGATATGATCGGCGCATTGAGCCAGTGCCTGGGGATGCGAGCCAACTTGGGTCAGCTGCTCGATACGGCTGCCTTTAAGCCCTAGCAGGCAATGGTTCACGGGCTCAAAATGTTCGCCGATGATATGCAGGCGGGTCTTGGGCATCTGCCGATAAATCTCTTCGACGCGCCCCGCCGTGGAATTGTCCAGCGGGATCATCGCCAGCTTGGCCTGGCCTTTTTCGACCAGGTCCATCGCTTCGACAAATGTGCTGCAAGCCAGCGCCGTCATCTCGGAAAATACCTGTTGGCAGGCTAGGTGAGAATAGGCACCGGGGCGGCCTTGATAGGCGATAATGTTTTCGTACATAAGAGGCGGTCGCTGCTGTGTCTGGCCTGTCAACGTGAGGCCAGATCGAAAAATGGTTTATGTTAACAGGGGAGGGCGGAGTCTGCATACGCTAAATGGACAACGTTAAGCGGAGGGTTGCTGTGCGGGTGTCGATGCTAGGTTGTTGATGATAGGTTCAGGCTAGAGAGGCGTGACAGCATAAGTCTTTGGACGTGCCGTTTATAACGCTGCCTGTAGGCGGATGTTTACGCTGGTTCACAACATAAGCATCCGCTTGTGCCTTAACCTCTGGTACAGATCTCGCTCTGGCGATATTCGCATCAATAGGCGAAGCGTATAGCCTCAGATATTACAGACCTGGTTCTCAATATGACCGCGTAGATCTTCGTATTCTCCTGGGCATTCAGGCAGGAAAAACAGTTTGTAATACGCGCGCTGATTGATCTGCCGGTTGCTGAATCCGGCGCGGTTTTCTTCATGACTGGAGTAACGGTAATCCATCGTCATATGAATCACCCGGGTGTTGGTGGGAATAACCAACGCACCGTGCTCCAGTGTTTGCCGCTGTTTGTTCTCTTTGAGGGTATAAAAGGAGATCTCCGCAACCTGGTTCAAATTGAGTAGGAAGTTACTCGATACCGGAACCAGTATGCCCGATTCCATGGCATTGTTTTCCATCAGAATACCGCAGTTTTTTTTGATCTTTATGAACATGATTACATCCTTAAGGGCTCTGCCCGGTGGTGACAATGAAGGTCGTTAGGCTAGGCGGCTAATGTAGACGGTTAGTAAAGGCGTTTAATATAGGTGGCCGATGGATAGGGGCTGGTCTTGGTACGCGTTGCCAGTGCCTTAGGCGGTCCTATAGATAGTAATAGCTGAGGTAGCGGCAAGCAACTGGCTGGCCTGTGGAATTGCTGATGGGACCGTTGAGATCAAGTTGCTGGCGGACATCTGCGTGGTCGCTGAGGTTTGGGAGCGAAGCGGTTCGCTCCCAAACTGCGCATGGCTAGGCGCTCAACTCGGCCCACAGGTCGTAGGCGTCCGCATCGATGACCCGAACGCGGACGATCTCGCCCGCTTGCAGATGGGTGGCACCCTCGAGATAGACGTTGCCATCGATATCCGGCGAGTCCGCAAAGCTGCGCCCTGCTGCACCATCGTCACCCACTTCATCGATAATAATATCAATATCGCGGCCGATCTTGGCCTGCAGGCGTGCGGCGCTGATCTGTTGCTGGGTTTCCATAAAGCGTTCCCAGCGCTGCTGCTTGATCTCATCCGCAACGGGCTCTAGATCCAGTTCGTTGGCGGGTGCGCCCTCCACTGGGGAGTACTGGAAGCAGCCCACCCGATCGAGCTGCGCCTGCTCGAGAAAATCCAGCAGCTGTTGGAAATCCTCTTCGGTTTCGCCGGGGAAGCCGACGATAAAGGTGCTGCGGATGGTTAAATCCGGGCACTGGGCGCGCCACTTAGAGATCCGCTCCAGAATATTATCTCCGCTGGCCGGGCGTTTCATCAGCTTGAGTATTCTCGGGCTGGCGTGCTGAAACGGAATATCAAGATAGGGCAGGATAAGTCCTTCTGCCATCAGTGGGATCAGGTCGTCAATATGCGGATAAGGGTAGAGATAATGCAAGCGTACCCAAATTCCGAAGTGCCCCATCGCCTCGGCAAGCTCCTTCAGGCGGGTCTTGAGTGGTCTGCCCTCCCACATATCCAGCTTGTAGCGGGTGTCGACGCCATAGGCACCGGTATCCTGAGAGACCACCAGTAGCTCTTTGACGCCGGCACGCGCCAGCCCCTCGGCCTCCTTCAGTACCTCGGCAATCGGTCGGCTGACCAGTTTACCGCGCATTGAGGGGATGATGCAGAAACTGCAGCTGTGGTTGCAGCCTTCGGATATTTTCAGGTAGGCGTAATGCCGAGGCGTGAGCTTCACCCCTTGCGGGGGGACCAGATCGGTGAAGGGGTCGTGCACCGCCACGGGAGGTAACCATTCATGTACCGCCTCTACTACCTGCTCGTATTGCTGTGGACCGCTGACGCTCAGCACGCCGGGATGAATCTGACGAATCGCATCGGCATCAGCACCCAGGCAGCCGGTGACGATAACCTTGCCGTTCTCCTTGATCGCCTCGCCAATTGCATCGAGTGATTCCTGCTTCGCCGCATCGATAAACCCGCAGGTGTTGACCACCACCACATCGGCATCTTCGTAGCTGGGCACCAGCGCGTAGCCCTCAAGTTTCAACTGGGTCAGAATACGCTCCGAATCTACCAGTGCTTTGGGGCAGCCTAAAGATACGAAACCCACACGCGGAATTTTTTGCTCAGTCATACGCTACAGTACCAACAGAATCGACAAGGGCGCGCATTATACATCAACCCAAAAATGTAGTTGACTAGAAAGCAGCTCGATTGCCCAGAGTCTGTATGTAAAGGTCTGCCTGTAAGGGTTTGAACGGAGAGCCGGTCGCGCTTGGCACTCGCTACCCTCATCTGGCGTGAGTGTTATTAGGCTGTAGCCTTCTCGATATTGGTCAGTGTAGGTGCGATGCGTTTGCTGGGTTATCAGTAGTAACCGGCGGCAGGTCTTTGCAGCCGTAATTCTAGATCCACCGGGTCTTCGTCTGAATTTGTCCACATCAAACAATAGGTTTGAGAGATCTGGGCGCTCAGGACAGCGTCCAGCATTTGTATTGCGCTTCGCTTCACCGGGTAGTGAAGCACCTCGCCCTCGTGATAATGAATATTGAAGGCCAATGGCGCGCTGGCCTCAAACCCATAGCGGATAGACTCGGCAGCCTTGAGTTCGAGACAGACCTCTTTCACCTTTTTTGAGCCGATAAACAACCGGCTAACCCCTTCGTCAGCCTGGTTGCCATGGGCGTAAATTTGTGGCGCTAATACCAGCGTCGAAGCTAATAGAAGCGCTGTCTGTATTAGGGCGGGCCGGGTGGGCTTGTGTCCAGTCATTCAATACACCTTTATCGGCGGGGTATTGAAACTATATAGCACGTATCCGTGTTGCGGCTTAGTACTGTCAGTACATTTTACAGTAGCCCTCCTAAAAGACAGTTTTGTACGTTAGTAATGGCTAATAAAAAGATATAAGTTATTAATAATAAAAAAGTTTATTGTTGTTTTTAATATTGGCAAGAACCATGCATTCAAATTGACAGGATCTATTTAAGGTCTGATAGATGTTGTCGAGGGAGAGAACCATGAATGCCAAAAATTTTAAAAAAACGGCGATAGCTGCGGGACTTTTGACAGCCCTGGGCATTACTTCAGCTGAAGCCAGTCATTTTCGTGGTGGTGCGATTGTGCCGACCGTGGATGCCAATGGATTATTGACCGTCACTTGGACGTCTTTTTGGCGTAAGAGCGCAGCAGATACCTTGAGTATCTCGTCCAGTGCAGGTGGCCTATCTACACTATCTAATATTTTGGATAGCTCGGATGTTCGCTTTGATAAGCGGACGATTACGGCTACACGTCAGTTAACTAGTGCCCAGGTAGGTACGTTAAGCTTTTCGACCTCGAGTTGCTGCCGTGTTAGCGGTATTCCCAACGTGGGCTCGGCTAGCTGGACCATGAACTCCAGTATTGTGTGGAGTGGGGCTGCAGCCTCGCCGATCCTGTTTAACTTCAACAATATTAATCCGGAAGTGGTACGCGGTGTTGCTTATAGTGATAACTTGGGCGCAGTTTCCGGTAACGTTTTAACATTAAGCTACGATCAGGTGCTTAACGGCATTAATTCTCAGCCGCCAGGATTTTTGGTCAATACCGCCACGGGTGAGTTGACTATCGATGCGGCTAATACCTTGCTCTATTTAGACAATGGTTCAAACTTGGGCGCTGATTATGCTTTTAGTGGCAATATCAGGGCCAGTGATGGCAGCTTTGTCGAATTTGACTGGTTGTTTGATGGTGTTGGTACCGCTAGTAATCTGTCTCCAGACGTGACCGATGTGGTCATTAATGCGCTGGTTGGCGATATTGTTAATACCAATATTGCAGCGACTGACCCTAATGTCGGCGATAGTGTAACACTCTCGCTGGTAAGCGCTGTTGGCCCGACTGCCCCCCTCAATGCAGTCTTCACTCCCGGTGCTGCGGGTAATCCTACCAGTGGTAACCTAGTTTGGAATACTGCGGGTTTTACTCCTGGGCAGTATGTCTTCAGTATCCAGGGAAGCGATGGCAATACCAATGACGTAGGCACCATTAGCGTCAATCTGTCTTTGCCTACTAATGGTGGGCCTACTGGCGTGCCAGAACCTGCCACTTTAGCGTTGTTTGGTCTGGGCTTAGTAGGAGCGGGGCTGACCCGTCGCCGTCGGAAAATTTGACAGGCTATTGAGCTAGATCTATTCGTCAAAAAGACTCGGCTAAGCCGAGTCTTTTTATTTACGCGGTGGTATACATCAGTGAACAGTTCGGTAGTATCAGTCTGTGTACCAGTTCAACAAAATAAGGAATAAGGGTGTCGGAAAAAACGGTTGGCAGAAATACCGCATGTCCTTGTGGCAGCGGTAAAAAATTCAAGCGCTGTTGTGGTCATTCTGAGATCCAGTCTGTAGTTATTGATCCAGATACTTGGGTACGACAGGGCTATGCCGCCCAACGGCAGGGTAATCAAATTAGAGCAGCTCAACTATATCGCCAAGCGCTCAAGTTCAATCCTAAACATCGACATGGGAACTATCTACTGGGTTTGATATTGGAGCAGCAGGGTGATTTGGCTGCAGCCCTTGACCTGCTGTCAGAAGCGGCTCGCTTTGGGTTGGATGATCCCGCTTTTCTGTTTAAATATGCTCGAATGCTGGCGGAGTCAGGAGAACTACAAAGTGCGTTCGATCGGCTAAATCAAGCGATAAAACTCAAACGTGATTTCTTAGAAGCTAGAAAGTTTCTTGCAAATCTTCAATTTGTAACAGGGCAATATGCTCAGGCACAAGTTTCATATAATGCCTGTTTGGAGCTATCTCCAGATGACTGGGTATTACATTTTAACTTGGCGCATTGCCTGTTCTATTTAGGGCGCTACGATGAGGTGGTCGCATGTTTTGATCGTGCTAGGGCGTTGTCTCCCGCTGATGCCGAAATACCTGCTGCTATGGCTATTGTGCACGAGAACCACAATGCACTTGATCTGTCTCAGGCATGTCTCGATGTAGCCTTGATGCTGGATAAGCACAATGCCAGTGCCTTGGTCACTCAAGCACGACTATGGCGTCGGGCTAAGCAATACGAGCAGGCAAAAGTTTGTTTAGCTAAGGTTGAAATCGGCCGAGCTAACGCACTTTCCCAAATAAGCTACTGGAATGAATTGGGCGAGCTGAACGATAAATTAGGTTTATATATACAGGCTTTTAAGGATTTTAAGCGTTCAAAGGCTGCGCTTGGTCATTATCGGAAATTTCGGTACGTCCCTGATTATATCTATCAGCCTCTAGAGCGGAGTGAAGCGTATTTTTGTGAGCACCGACGTGCCTTGCCTATCCGTTACTCTGAACCTCTGATGGGTCAGCCGTTGCCGATATTTATAGTGGGTTTTCACCGTTCCGGTACCAGTTTGATCGAGCAGGCGCTCGATAGCCATCCCGACATTGCCGGAGCAGGTGAGTTGCTGCTGATAATGCAACTCCAATATCGTCTCGAGCAGCGCCTAGGGAAGCCTTTTCCAGATTGCCTAGATAGACTCACCCGCACTAAAGATGCCGATGCATTCTTAAGTTCACTGAGACTAGATTATATCGAAGGAGCCAAAGCCAATTGTAGTGACTGGCAGGGACAGTCTTATATAGTGGATAAACATCCTTTTAACAGCCGCTATTTACCGATGATCGCGCTATTGTTTCCCCAAGCTCCGGTGATTCAGATATTGCGTCATCCGTTAGATGTGACGTTATCCTGCTTTTTTAGTAACTTTTACGATCCCAATGAGTGGTCTTTTGAAATGGACGATATTGCCCGCCTTTATCACCGAACTTGTCAACATATAGACAATATTCTTCCCTCTCTACCGCTTCGTGATTATCAGCTTCGATACGAGGATCTGGTCGAGTCACCCGAAATAAAGCTTAGAGAGTTACTTGATTTTATTGGACTTAACTGGGATGAGCGCTGTTTGCTGACCCATGAAAATAAACGTGTTGTACGTACAGCTAGCTACTCGCAGGTGACCGAGCCTATTCATACCGGCTCTCGTTACCGTTACCGCAACTATATATCGCAGATCGATACAGGGGTGATCGACGAGCTGGCTCCGTTGATTCTGCAACAAGGCTATCCTTTGGATACTGTACCAGAGCTTCTGCAACAGGAATTGGATCATGTTTAAGCGTTTGTTGATCAGCAGTACCGTCTTATCTGTTGGCTTGGGGGTTGTGTTGCCGGTTCAGGCGCTGACCTTTACTGAGGCACCCAGCGGTGTACCCATAACAGGGGTGGAATTCAGTACCCAAGTTAGTGATTGGAAGCGTTTGAAAGCCTTGCGGCGTATTGCCGAGTTGCTGAGTTCTGATGCACAGGTGGATCGTGATCAAGGTAAGATGGCGTTAGCCAGATTGCTGACCATTAGGCCTGGTGACGCTGATGCGCTGGATCTTGCCGGAACGTTATTGATGGGAGAAAAGAAATATAAGGATGCCGAGCAGTCTTTCCTCCGCGCCCTGAAATCGGAGCCTGAGCGTACCAAGGCGCGCGCCAAACTGGGCACTGTGTTGATGATGCAGGGCAAACTGGTAGACGGCGAGCAGCAGCTTAGGCGCGTCTTGCAGGAGGAAAACAGCAACCCTTTGGCGCTGCGCTATTTGGCTTGGCTGGAGCAGCAGCGGGGCAATCCTTCGGCCGCGGTTAATTACCTAGAACATCTGGTCGGTGATCAAGTGCCTGAAGAGCCCAATGAGGTTTACCTGGTGCTGGCTGAGCTATACAACGACCTGCATCTGTATCAAGACACATTGGCGTTGCTCAAGCCCTATACAAAATCGGCCTTAGATTCAATAGCACTTCAATCTGCGGGGCTACTGGCAGCTGAAGCCAGTATTCAGCTCAAGCGTACCTTTGAGGCGCAAAGCACAATAAAACGTCTAGAAAAAACCTTGGGCAAGAGCGACTATCGTATCGATTTCCTCTATGCGGGGCTGGCAAAGGCGCAGAAGAAGTATGCCGATGCGGAAATCTTGCTGAAGGGAGTGATTGAACGTAAGCCTGAGTTGGCGCTCTCTGTCTATATTCAGTTGGCTCAGTTGTATGCTGAGTGGGACGATCCGGCGAAAGCGGAGCAAGCTTTACGCAGTGCTATAAAAATATCCAAGCCCGAACAACTGTCGGGGGCTTCTGGTTATTTAACGGATTACCTGATTGGACAGGGGCGGGCTGAAGAGGCGCTTAGGTTTCAGCGCCAACTAGTAGAAAGTCATCCACAGCAGATTGTGCTGGCCTACTCGCTGGCTGAGTTAGAAGTCAAGGCAGGTAATACAGATAAGGCTCTTGAAATCTTAGAGCAGTTGTTGCAGCGTGAGCCCCGCTTCGCTATCGCCTACTGGCTGGCTAGCCGTCAAGCTGAGCGTTTGGGAGATAGTGCGCGTGCGCGTGCGTTGGTAGAAAAAGGGTTGTCGATAGAATCCAAAAGTCCTGAAGGCTGGGTGCAGGCAGCTGGATTAGACTATCGTGGCGGCAACCGGCTGCGTGGAATTGAAAAGCTGGAACAGGGGCTGCGTGAATTGCCGACCGACCCTTGGCTGTTGTTTGAGTTGTCTCAATACCATCAATCAGGCGGAGATCATGATAATGCCAACCGCTACTACCGACAGCTGATCAAGAGGCAACCCAATCACATTCCGGCTCTTACCGGATTGGCGTTGAACTTGGCAAACGAGGAGCCCGGGACTGATTTTGGTCGTCAGCAGGCACTAGAATTGGCCAAATCGGCCTATGATCTTGCACTTGGAGACCCTTATGTGGCTGATGCCTATGGTTGGGCGCTGTTTAAAGTCGAGGGGGCAGTTTCTGCGCTATCCTATCTTGAAAAGGCCGCAGAAGATGCGCCGCAAACTGGTGAAATTCGCTATCACTTGGCGATGGTCTATGCCCAGCAGGGGCGTGATGAACTTGCTCGGCGGCAACTGCAGACGGCGCTTGAGCTGGGTGTTGATAGTCAATTGCGGGGGCAGATTGAGGCTTACCTGAAACCTTGAGATTTGCAGGCGGCAATCTGGCTGTCGCACATCTTTTATTTTTGACTGAACCTCAGGCTTTTTCCGAAGGAAACGGTACTTGTCCATGAATCATAGATCGATCCATTTGTTTGCACGATCCGTCATTTCGATAGTGCTGTCACTCGGTTCGCTATCGGCGTTGGCAGTGGATTATTTTCAGTCGGCTCAAGAGTATTACCAAGCCAAGGATTTGGAGGCTGCCGTAATCCAGCTAAAGAACCTGATTAACGACGACCCTAAACATGCTGAAGGACGTTTTTTATTGGGAAATATCTATCTACAGCAGGGTAATGCGCCTGCGGCTGAAGCGGCGCTGGATAAGGCGTTATCCTTGGGTATTGATGCTAAACGGGTATCGGTGCCTCTTGCGCAGAGCTATCTGAGGCAGGGTAAGTTTTCAAAGGTGCTTGGACTTGCTAGAGCCTCTTTGATGGACGATAAAGGCGCGGCTGCCGAGATGGCCGTGACTGAGGGCTATGCCCATCTTGGACTTGGCAATACCGAGGATGCGATCGCTGCGTTTAACCGTTCTATCGTAAAGCAATCGGGTGTTAAGGCGAAACTGGGGCTGGTACGTGTCCATCTTAAACAGAAGCGCTTTGACAAGGGCTTTACGCTGGTCGAGGAGGTGATCGCCAGCGGTGAAGAGCCAATCGATGCGCTGCTGCTGCGAGGGGTGCTCCATTTAAGTGGTCAGCGTCTTGACCTGGCTGTTAAGGATTTTACCCAGGTTCTTGGCATTCAAAGTGGGCATATCCAGGCCCTGTTGGCTCGCGCTGAAGCATTATTGCTGGGTAACAAATTGAGTGAAGCTGAGGCCGATATCGCTGCCATTCAGAAAATTATTCCCGGCCATATCGAGGCCATTGGCTTGCAGGCGCGGATCGAATTTGAACGTAAGGATTTTAAGGCATCGTTGCAGTATGTCCAGGCTGTTCTAAGCGCTAATCCCAACCACTTAAGCTCGTTGTTTATCGCGGCTGCGATCACTTTTACAGAAAAAAATTTGCTGATGGCTGAGGATTATCTGACCCGTTATCTGCAATTGGCAGGAGATGTCTCAGTCGCTCAGCGGATGCTGGCAGCGATTTATATCGCCCAGCGGCGAGCGCCAGAAGCTGTTGAGGTCTTGGAGGGGTTGATTAACACCGGAGTCGATACTGACCCTCAGGTTTATGCGCTGCTCGGAAATGCCTATGCCATGCAAAAGCGCGAGGCTGAAAGCCTGGAGGCGTTGAATCAGGCCGTGACCTTAGCGCCGGATATCGCGCAGTTCCGTAACCAGCTAGCGCTGACTTATCTTTTTCGGGGTATGACCGACGAAGCGATCGATCAGTTGCAAGGAGCTGCGCCGGGCAGTGACTCGGTAGTCGGTGAGCGTCTGCTGATCCTCTCTTATATTCAGGCTTCGCAGTTAGAGCAGGCTCACGAGCGCATCGGATCAGGAGAGCAGAGTGATCCTGCTAATCCGCTGTATCCTTACTTGAAAGGTCTGGCGTACAAGCGCGGCAAGGCGACTCAGGCTTCGGCTCAGGCGTTTGAACAGGCTCTGAGGGTGGATCCAGCATACGTGCCGGCGCTGTTGGAGCGGGCTCAACAGGTGCTGGCTGAGGGTGATGAAGCGGCGGGTCAGGATTATTATTTCCGGGTTTTGCAGGTGGCGCCTCAGCATCTTGGCAGCATGCTGGCATTGGCTCGGCTAGAAGATAACAACAAGCGTCCCGAGAAGGCGCTGGAGTGGGTTGAAAAAGCGCTGAGGGAAAACCCCATGGCAGAAAAACCGGCGTTGTTGCTGGTGAATCACTACCTGCGCAGCAATCAAAAGACCAAGGCGATGGCGCTGGCCAGTCAGTTTGCCCGTAGTGCGCCCGATAGCCGCGTGGGTCTGTCTATGCTGGCCAAGGTGCAGGTCGCCAATGGCGAGACCGCCACGGCAGAGCGCACACTTACAGCCTATGTCCGCAAGTATCCAGAAGATGTCGAACATCAATATCTGTTGGCTGGGATGCTGTCGGCCCGGAAGGCCTATGCGCAGGCGATTGAATGGCTGAGTAATGTGGTTACGTTGAATCCAGGATTTGAGGCTGCTTGGATTATGCGTGTCAATCTGCTGATTGCTCAAGAGCAGTTTTCAGAGGCGTTGACTGTTATCGATGAATATAAGCAGCGTTTCCCCGGCTCGAATGCTCTACAGGGGGTCTATGGTGACCTTTATGCAGCTCAGGGCCAGTGGGGTAAGGCGATTGAACAATACCAACGCTACTACGGGTATGCCCCTTCTTCTGCGATGGCGGTCAAGCTTGCGGATGCTTATCAGCTGGATAAGCGGCCAAAGGATTCTTTGGCCATTCTTGGCAAGCATCTAGGCGCCTATAGTGATGACCTGGGTGTGCGGTTAAAACTTGCCGGTTTATTGTATGAGCAGGGTAATCTCGATGAGGCGGCCTATCAGTATCAAGAAGTGCTCGATCTTAAATCCGACGATGTGGTGGCTTTGAATAATTTAGCGGTGCTGCTGCAGGAACAGGATCCGCTCAAGGCGCAAGCCTATGCGGAACAAGGCTATAAACAGAGTAATCAGCATTTTGCATTGGCCGATACCTTAGGCTGGATTTATCTCAATAATGGTCGTGCAGCCGAAGGGTTGGCGCTGGTTCAGGCTGCTTTTGTGAAGATGCCCGACAACTTACAGATTCAATACCATTTAGGCGTCGCGCTGCAGAAGGCGGGGCAGACTGATGAGGCGCGGTTCTGGCTCAAGCGCTTACTGGCCAACGAGCGTATTGATGAACTGGAGGAGCGGAAGGCTGCCGAGGCGCTGCTGGCTCAGCTGCAGTAAATCGGACTAACTGATCGTAACTCAGAGGTGTTTGCGCTACGGGGCGATTAATCAGCGCAGCGCAGTCCCTCGCTGATAACTAACGGAGCAGGCCGATGAAGGCCTGTGGCTCCGCTATGCACGAGTCCTAAGTTTGGTCGGTCGGCTGTTATGCCACTCGCAGTGCTTGTGCCTGGCTAGCAAGATATTCATCGTAGCTGCCTTGGAAATCGATCACTTGCTGGTCTTTTATTTCAACCACCCGGGTGGCCAGGGATGATACAAATTCGCGGTCGTGGCTGACAAATATCAGGGTACCATCCCAGGCTTTCAGGGCATTGTTTAAGGCTTCGATCGCTTCCATGTCCAGGTGGTTGGTCGGCTCATCCATGATCAGGACATTGATCTCCTGCATCATCAGCTTACCGAATAACAGCCGGTTTTTTTCACCGCCCGAACAGACCTTGGCCTGCTTGTTAAAGTCATCGGCAGTAAACAGTAGCCGCCCTAGCATCGCCCGTACCATCAGGTCGTCGTGCTTGGGGGTGCGCCACTGTGACATCCACTCAAACAGGCTCAGATCGCAGTCAAAGTCCGCGCTGCTGTCTTGCGGGCAGTAGCCGATGGTGGCATTTTCGGCCCATTTGATCATCCCATGATTGGCTTGCAGTTCATCCATCAGACAGCGTAAGAAAGTGGTTTTACCGGCGCCGTTTTCACCGATGATCGCCAGTTTAGCGCCGGCCTCGAGGATCAGGTTACCGTCGTTGAATAGATTTTTGTCCTGGTAACCATGCGCTAGATGTTCGAGTACCAATGCCTGGCGGTGGAGTTTTTTGTGCTGCTTGAAACTCAGTGATGGGGTCATGCGGCTCGATGACTTGACGTCGTCGAGTTTAATCTTATCCATCTTCTTGGCGCGTGAGCTGGCTTGTTTCGCTTTAGAGGCGTTGGCACCGAAGCGGTTAACGAAGGCCTGGAGTTCATCGATCTCGGCGCTTTTCTTGGCGTTTTCGGTCAGTAGTTGTTCGCGGATCAGGCTGGACGCCGCCATAAAATACTCATAGTTACCGGGATAGATCCGCAGCTCGCCATAATCGATATCGGCCATATGCGTGCAGACCGCGTTCAGAAAGTGGCGATCGTGGGAGATGATGATCATGGTGCATTTACGTTGGCTGAGCAGCGTTTCCAGCCAGCTTATGGTATGGATGTCGAGGTTGTTGGTCGGCTCATCGAGCAGCAGGATATCGGGATTGGCAAACAGTGCCTGTGCCAGCAGTACCCGCAGTTTCCAGCCGGGTGCGACCTGCTTCATCAATCCGTAATGGTAGCTTTCGGCAATGCCCGCTTGCAGCAGGATCTCACCGGCACGGCTCTCGGCGGTGTAACCATCCATCTCGGCGTATTCGGTTTCCAGATGCGCGACCTCCATGCCCTCGGCTTCAGTCATTTCAGGTAGGGCGTAGATGCGATCACGGGCCTGCTTGACCCTCCATAACTCGACGTCACCCATAATTACCGCGTCGACTACGCTGTACTCCTCGAAGGCAAACTGGTCTTGGCTGAGGGTACCTACTTTGTCGCCGGGGGTGATGGAGACATTGCCAGCGGTGGGTGCCAGTTCGCCGCTGAGGATCTTCATAAACGTCGATTTGCCGCAGCCATTGGCGCCGATCAGGCCGTAGCGGTTGCCGTTGCCAAATTTAGCAGAGATGTTTTCAAATAATGGCTCGGCGCCAAACTGCATGGTGATGTTCGCGGTGGATATCAAAGAGGTATTCCTGGGAGATTACAGCTGATGAAGTGGATCCGTAGTGCCAAATGAGACCTACACAAAGGGGGCGAACTTTAAAGAGTTAAGACCTTAATGTCGAGGGTCGTTGTCTATTAAATGCACAGCTCGGCCCCTGTGCAGTGAGATTGTCGGATGTAAACAGCGATGTTGCTGTTTGAGTTTTTTGGCTGATCTGTGTCATGAGCCCCACAGGTTCCCTAATGGCTAAAGGCCGCTTGGAGTAGCGTTTGGGTATAGGGATGCTGCGGCTGACTAAAGAGTGTCCTTGCCTCGCCCTGTTCCACCACTTTGCCCGCACGCATCACCAGTAGCTGGTGACTCAGCGCCTTGATGACCGCCAGATCATGACTGATAAATAGATAACTCAGCTGGTACTTGGCCTGCAGTTGGCGCAACAGTTCAATAATCTGCGACTGCACCGTACGATCGAGTGCGGAGGTGGGTTCGTCGAGGATGATCAGTTTAGGCTTGAGCACTAGGGCGCGGGCGATAGCGATGCGTTGGCGCTGGCCACCGGAGAACTCGTGCGGATAGCGATGCCGCGCACCGGGTTCTAACCCCACCTCCTGGAGTACGTCGATCACCTGTTGCTTGCGGCTTTGTGGGTCGCCGATGGCATGGATAACCAACCCTTCGTTGATGATCTCCTCAACGGTCATTCGTGGGCTTAGGCTGCCGTAAGGGTCCTGAAACACCACCTGCAGTTCGCGGCGTAGCGGCTTCACCTGCTTTTGATTCAGGGTCTGCAGCGGCTGACCCTGAAAACAGATCTCGCCCTGGCTGGCTATCAGCCGCAAGATGGCCAGCCCCAGGGTGGTTTTACCCGATCCCGACTCACCGACCACGCCGAGGGTTTCGCCCTGGCGGAGGTTGATATCGACGCCATCGACCGCTTTTACATGCGCGGTGACCCGTTGTAATAAGCCCTTTTTAAGCGGAAACCACACCCGGAGTTGCGAGGTGCTTAACAGCGGTTTAGCCGCATGGGGCAGGGCCAGAGGCGCGCCGCTGGGTTCGGCGTCCAGCAACAGCCGGGTGTAGTCCGCCTGTGGCTGGGCGAATAGCTCGGCGCAGCGGTTGCTCTCGACAATCTCGCCCTGGTGCATGACGCAGACGTGGTCGGCGTAGTGGCGCACGATATTGAGGTCATGACTGATCAACAGGATCGACATCCCCAGTTTGTGCTGCAGTTCGCGTAATAGCTCCAGAATCTGCTGGGCGATGGTGACGTCCAGCGCGGTGGTCGGTTCATCGGCGATCAGTAGTTCGGGTTCGTTGGCCAGCGCCATGGCGATCATCACCCGCTGGCGCTGGCCACCGGAGAGTTCGTGGGGGTAGCTGTTGAGGCGTTGCTCGGGATCGCGAATACCGACCAGTTGCAGCAGCTCTAGGGTGCGGGCACGGGCTTGGTTTTTATCCATCCCTTTGTGTAGCAGCAGGGTTTCAGCAATCTGCTTGTCGATGGTATGCAGGGGGTTGAGCGAGGTCATCGGCTCTTGAAAAATGACCCCGATACGGTTGCCGCGCAGCTGGCGCATCTCGGTATCACTGGCCTGCAGCAGGTCGCGGCCCCGATACAGAATCTGCCCCGTGGGTGCCTGGGCCTGGGGAAGCAAACGCAGGATCGACAAGGCCGACACCGATTTTCCAGACCCTGACTCACCAACCAGCGCCAGGGTCTGACCGGCGGGAATCTCGAAGCTGATCCTGTTGACGGCCGCGACGCGCTGGCCTTGGTGGTTAAAGCATAGGCTCAGATCTTTGACTTCGATTAACGGCTGGCTCAGGGTTGTGGTGATCGACGGGCTCATGGCTGCTTCCTCGGATCGAAGGCATCGCGTACTGCTTCGCCGGTAAAGATCAGCAGGCACAGCATGATTGATAGCACCATAAAGGCGCTGATTCCCAGCCAAGGGGCGTGCAGGTTACTCTTGCCCTGGGCGACCAGCTCACCCAACGAGGGGGAGCCCGGCGGCAGGCCGAAGCCGAGGAAATCTAGCGCGGTGAGGGTCACCACCGAACCATTAAAGATAAACGGCATAAAGGTCAGGGTAGCGACCATGGCGTTGGGCAGAATATGCCGGAACATGATCAGCCGGTTGCTTAATCCCAGTGCCCGGGCGGCGCGGACATATTCCAGATTGCGCCCGCGGAGGAACTCGGCCCGCACTACATCGACCAGCTGCATCCACGAGAACAGCAGCATGATCCCCAGCAACCACCAGAAGTTGGACTCGACGATGCTGGCCAGAATAATCAACAGGAACAGTACCGGCAGCCCCGACCAGATCTCGATAAAACGCTGGAAGATCAGGTCGACCTTGCCACCGTAATAGCCCTGTACGGCCCCAGCGATCACCCCGATCACCGAGCTGGCACCGGTCAGGATCAGTGCGAATAGCATCGAGATCCGAAAACCATAGATCACCCGTGCCAACACATCGCGGCCTTGGTCATCAGTCCCCAGCCAGTTTTCGCGCGTCGGTGGCGAGGGCGCAGGCTGAGACAGATCGTAGTTGATGCTGTCGTAGCGGTAACGGATCGGTGGCCAGAGGATCCAGCCCTGTCCCTCGACTTCGATCAGTTCCTGAATATAGGGGTCTTTGAAGTCGGCCTGGGTATCAAACTCACCGCCAAAGGTGACTTCGGAGTAGTCGTTCCACAGGGTCCAGTAGAGTTGCTGTTGATGGCTGACCAGCAAGGGCCGCTCGTTGGCGATCAACTCCGCACCTAGCGACAGCACGAACAGTCCGCTGAGCAGCCACAGCGCCCAGTAGCCGCGGCGGTTCTGTTTAAAGCGCGCCAGGCGACGGCGATTGATCGGGCTGAGCTTGAGGTTGAGTAATGACATCCTCAATGCTCCCGGCTTTCAAAATCGATCCGCGGATCGACCAGCACATAGGTGATATCCGAGACCAGTTTCAGTAGCAGGCCAATCAGGGTGAAGGCTGTTATAAAGAGCGGAGTGCCCAAGATGACCGGCGTAGTGTTCAGGAGTCGGTTGATAGTCGCCATTCTCAATGCTCCCGGCTTTCAAAATCGATCCGTGGATCGACCAGCACATAGGTGATATCCGAGACCAGTTTCAGCAGCAAACCAATGAGCGTAAAAATATACAGGGTGCCAAAAATGACCGGGTAATCGCGGTTGATGACCGCTTCATAGCCCAGCAGCCCCAGACCGTCGAGGGAGAAGATCACCTCGATCAGCATCGAGCCGGTAAAGAAGATGCTGATCAGTGCTGCCGGCATCCCGGCGATGATCAGCAGCATAGCGTTACGGAACACATGGCCGTACAGCACCCGGTTTTCGGTCAGCCCTTTGGCGCGGGCGGTGAGCACATACTGCTTGTTAATCTCATCCAGAAAAGAGTTTTTGGTCAGCATGGTCAGGGTAGCAAAGCTGGAGATCACCGAGGCGATCACCGGCAGGGTGATGTGCCAGAAGTAGTCGCCGATCTTGCCCCACCAACTCAGCTCGTCAAAGTTGGGAGAGGTCAAGCCGCGCAGCGGGAACCAGTCGAAATAGGTGCCGCCGGCAAAGAGCACGATCAGCAGAATGGCAAACAGGAAATTGGGCATCGCATAACCGACGATGATGGCGCTGCTGCTCCAGACGTCGAACGGGGTGCCGTCGCGGACCGCTTTCTTGATCCCCAGTGGAATCGATACCAGATAGGTGATCAGCGTCGCCCACAGCCCCAGTGAGATCGATACCGGGAGCTTCTCGATGATCAGCTCGAGCACCGGCTTGTCGCTGAAGAAGCTGTTGCCGAAATCGAACAGCAGATAGTTCTTGAGCATCAACAGGAAACGCTCAGGGGCCGGTTTGTCGAAGCCGTAGAGTTTCTCAATATCGGCGACCAGTTGCGGGTCGAGCCCCTGTGCGCCTCGGTAGCCGCTGCCCTCACCGCTGGCAGTGGCTTGCGCCATGTCGCTCTGCAGGGCGCTGCCGATACGGCTGGTGGCATCGATACCCAGGCCCTGCAGGTGGGCCAGGGTCTGCTCAACCGGGCCACCTGGGGCGGCCTGGATAATGATGAAGTTGATCGTCAGGATGCCGAGCAGTGTCGGAATGATCAGCAGCAAGCGCCGCAGGATGTAAGCGGCCATCAGTGGCTGGCGTTCCCTTTGCTTGCTGAGTCAGCGGCGGAGGGTTTTAGCCACCAGCTGTCAAAGCCCAGCGAGTAGTGGGGGCGGATCTCGGGCATGGCAAACTTATCCCAGTAGGCGACCCGGTAGCTGCTGATATGAAACTGCGGTATCAGGTAGTGATTCCATTGCAGCGCCCGATCCAAGGCTCTGGTACGCAGTACCAGTTGCTCGCGATCGGGGGCCGAGATGACGAGGTCGATTAGGGCGTCGATAGCCGGATTTTTGACCCCCATCAGATTACGGCTGCCCTCGATATCGGCCATCGACGAGTGCCAAAACTCGCGTTGCTCATTGCCTGGTGAATTGGATTGCCCATAACTGTAGACCATCATGTCGAAGTCGAAACTGCGCATCCGGTTGATGTACTGCGACACATCGATAATACGGATCTGGGTGTCGATCCCCATCTTCTGCAGGTTTTTAAGCATCGGTGCGACGACCCGCTCAAACTCCTTCTGTACCAGCAACAGCTCAAAGCGGAAGGGTTCGCCCTGGGCATTGACCAGCTTGCCGTTGCGGACCTCCCAGCCCGCTTGCTTCAGCAGGCGCATGCCGGCGCGGATCTGGTTACGGATATTGCCCGAGGCATCGCTGGAGGGGGCTCGGTAGACCTGGCTGAACAGCTCGGCTGGCAGTTGCTCGCGCAGCGGTTCGAGGATGCGCAACTCTGCTGGGCTGGGGAGCTGCTCGGCGGCCATCTCCGAGTTGGAGAAATAGCTATGGGTACGGGTATAGGCGTCGTAGAAGATATTCTTGTTGGTCCATTCGAAATCAAACGCGTACGCCAGCGCCTGGCGCACCCGGCTATCGGCAAACTGCGGGCGACGGCTGTTAAAAATAAACGCCTGCATGCCGGTGGGGTTGGCGTGGCGGATCTCCTGGCGGACGATGGCGCCGCTGTCGAACATCGGTCCGCTGTAACTGGTAGCCCAGTTTTTGGAGGAGGTCTCCTGGCGGAAGTCGTACTCACCGGCCTTGAACGCCTCCAGGGCGACGGTACTGTCACGGTAGTAGTCGTAGCGAATTTCGGCAAAATTGTGCCGCCCGCGGTTGACCGGTAGATCCTTGCCCCAGTAATCGTCGCGCAGCTGGTAGCTGATCGAGCGCCCGGCATCGAAACTGCTGATCCGGTAGGGGCCAGAGCCGATTGGGATCTCCAGTCCGGGCTTGGCAAAATCGCGGTCGCGCCAATAGTGCTGAGGCAGGATCGAGACTTCGCCGACGATCAGCGGCAGTTCGCGATTGTCCCCCGGCTTAAAACTGAAGGTGACGGTCTTGGCGTCCAGCGCCTCAATACTGAGGATATCGGCATAGTAGGCGCGATAGAACGGATTGCCCTGTTCGCGTAGCAGTTTGAAGGTGTAGATGACGTCGGCGCTGGTGACCGGCCGACCATCGCTGAACCGCGCCTGGGGGCGGATATGAAAGCGGATCCAGCTGCGGTCGTCGGGCAGTTCGACCGCTTCAGCCAGTAGACCGTACTGAGAAAAGGGTTCGTCCTCGGATTTGGTCATCAGGCTATCGTAGATCATCCCCAGGTCATCGGCGGCGGTGCCCTTGATGATAAAAGGATTGAAGCTGTCGAAGGTCCCCAGCGCCCATTGGCGAATGGTGCCGCCTTTGGGGGCGTTGGGGTTGGTGTAATCAAAATGGCTAAAATCAGCGGGGTATTTAGGTTGGCCATGCATGGCAATGGCATTGGGGTTGTTATGGACGGGTTGCAGCGAGGGCTTATTTTGAGTTGTAGTCTCTAATTCTTGTACAGGAATTAGGTTGTTGGTGGGTTCGGGCTCTTGTTTTTCTGAGGTAAGTAGTTGGACTGTTATAAAAATGATTATTCCGATAATCGCTAGCTTTATCAATTTAGAGTGACGAAGGGACATGCAGGCTCTCAATCTTATAAAAGGTTTTTAACTTCAATACTGAAGTTATATCAGCGAGCCATTTCTGAGTCTATGAAGCTGGAGTACTCTTCGAGTGCTTGGCTACTGTTTTGTTCAAAAGAATCATTTGCGAATCTGTGTTACGTCAACATAAAGCGTTAGTTGCTGGCCGGGCTGCAGGTATTTGGCTTGCGCCGCGGCGCTGTTCCAGCGCTTGATGTCGTTGAGATTGATGTTGAACTTGGTGGCAATCAGCGCCAGCGACTCGCCGTTGCGAACCCGGTAGCCAATCTTGCGGATCACCTGGCGGTCTGGCGTGCTGGCCAGCGTTGAACGCTTTGTTGTACTACCGGCGGGTTGCCAGATCACCAGTTGCTGGCCAACCTTGAGTGGGTCGCCGGGGGCCATCTGGTTCCAGGCGGCCAGTTCGCGCACCTCGACATCGTGCTGGCGGGAGATCTTCCAGAAACTATCGCCCGAGATCACCCTGTAGGCCAGTTTGTCTTTGCCTGAGCGCAAGGCGATACGCTGATTTTTCTGGGACTGGCGTTGCCCCTTGCTATACACGTAGCTGTTGGCTTGCTCGGAGGCTTTGGGGATAAGCAGCATCTGCCCGGCGCGAATCTGGTTGCCACGGATCGAGTTGGTACTGCGCAGGGTGTCGACCGTAGTGTTATGGCGTTTGGCGATGCTGATCAGGTTATCGCCTGGCTTGATCTTGTAGCGCGCCCAGCTGACCCGCTGGTCCGCCGGATAGTCCTTGAGTGCCTGTTCGAAGAGTGCCGCGTTGTCGACGGGGATCAGCAGTTCGTGGGGACCGTCGGGGTCGGTGGCCCACTGATTGAAACCTGGATTGAGCAGGTACAGCTCTTCGATACTGATCTGCGCTAACTGGGCCGCTTTGGCTAGATCGATCTGCGACTCGGTCTCCACGGCGGCGAAGTAGGGTTGGTTGGGCAGCGATTTGAGCGTCAGCCCATGAGCGGCAGGGTCGTTGAACAGCTTGGCCAGGGCGATGAGCTTAGGGATGTAGGCGCTAGTCTCATCGGGCAGATCGAGTGACCAAAAATCGATCGGTAGCTGGCGTTGACGATTTTTACGTACCGCCTTGGATACGTTGCCGCCCCCGGCGTTGTAGGCCGCCAGCGCCAATAGCCAGTCACCCTCAAAGCGTTTATTGAGCAGCTCCAGGTAATCCAGCGCGGCGTTAGTCGAGGCTTGAATATCCCGGCGGCCGTCATACCACCAGCTGTGTTTGAGATTAAAGCGCTCGGCGGTCATAGGGATAAATTGCCAGGGACCCGCCGCGCGACCGTGTGAGTAGGCAAAGGGGTCGTAGGCGCTTTCGACGATGGGTAGCAGGGCCAGTTCGGCGGGCAGACCGCGTTCGAGCGTTTGCTGCAGCACATAGTGGTAGTAGCGACGGGCCCGCTCAGCCATACGATCCAAATATTGCGGATGGCGGCTGTACCAGTTGAGCTGGGCCTGAATGCGTGGATTATCGACACTCAGATCCAAGCCGAAATGATCGCGGGTTAGTTGCCAGAGGTCTGGATCGGCGGGTGTCTCGATAAGAGCGGCGGGTAGATCGGAGTGTTGAGTCCGATCTGGGCTCTGCTGTTCGGTTCCTATAGGCGTTACGAGGTCGTTGGCAGGAGGCTCATAGGCCGGAGCAATAATGGAAATGCTTGATCTGGAGTCAGTGATCGGAACGATAGCGGGCTCGGTCAGTTGAGCGCTCGGCGCTGCAGCGCGAGGGTTGAGTACCTGGCAACCGCCGAGCAGAGCGCCGATCAGCAAGCCGATCAGTACGTGACCTGGGTGTTTAGACCATTGCTGTTTAGAACATTGGCGTGTAGCTAACAGGTATTTAGACCCTCGCGGTTTAGACAGCCTGTTCACCGACCAGCCCTTAGTAGCAGCATTTATTAGTAGCAGCATGTGATTCGACCCCATCCGAGTGGCGCAGCTAGGCTACCCAAAAAGGCTGCAGTGTATGGAGCGCAGCCAGAGGGGTCAAGCGCAATCAGCCCCGATGCGTGGCTCTAGAAATGGTCTTTCCAGCGCCTGATGGCGGTCAATACCTGCGCATCGCTATTGAGTTGCTCACCGCTCGAGTGTTCGGCCGCCGCAATGACGCTACTCTGGTCATAGCGCATGAAGGGGTTGATCTGTTTTTCTTCACCGATACGACCCGGAACCGTTGGCAGGTCACGGGCACGTAGTTGCTGGCAGCGTGCAAGAACGGCTTGAATGTCGCTGTTGTGGGGTTCGACCGCGGCGGCGAAAGCGAGGTTGGCCAGGGTGTATTCATGTGCGCAGCAGATCTGGGTGTCATCCGCAAGACTGCGGAAAAAGTCCATGGCTTGGAGTAGCTGCTCGGCGGATCCTTCGAACAACCGGCCACAACCGGCGACGAACAGCGTGTCACCGCAGAATAGTTGGCAGGTCTCCGCGGGGTCTTTAGAGAGGGTGTAATAAGCGAGGTGATCCAGGGTGTGGGCCGGGACGGTTTTGACCCCGAGTGTCTGACCCAGGAGCTCGAACTGCTCGCCGTCGTTGACTGGCTGGGTTATCCCCTTGAAGGGCGACAGGGCTGAGCCGTAGATCGGAATGCCGCCATCACTTAATTCGCTGATGCCACCAGTATGGTCAGGGTGGTGATGGGTTACCAGAATGGCAGCCAGCGTTAGGTTATGCTGACGTAACCAGGCGGCGACAGGTGCGCTCTGTCCCGGATCAACCGCGATGGCAAGGCCTGGATGTGAGGGGTGTTGTAGCATCCAGATATAATTATCCTGAAATGCGCAAATAGGTGTCAGCTGGAACATGGTTGCCTCTATGATTCTGCTAGGGATAGACCGAAAGTACTAGGTTTTAACACAAAGAAAAAGCGCTAGATTAAGCGCTGGTCGATTGTTGTATTCTGTGACTAAAGCCTCCACTATCAGTCTCCTATGCTATATAGATGCTACAGCACGAACCGAGGAGTCTATGATCGCTGCTGATCTTTCCGCACCCCGAGGGTGCAGTCGCTATCCAGAGTTGTCTGCGAGTTGCTCTGGCTCTGTCAGCCCGAGGTGCGCGTGAAATTGCTAAAAGAGTCCGATCTGCGGCCGTTGCTGGCGTTACAGGATTCGCTTAACCAGTGGTTTGAGTCTGAATTGGGTCGGCAGCTGTTGCAGCAGGAGCAACAGGTGTTGGACCGGCTGATGCCCAAGCTGCATGGCTATCACCTGTTACAGGTCAGTGCTGCCGAGCAGATAGATCTCACCGAGCACGCCGCGGCCAGTCACTGCTTTACCCTGGTGTCGCGTATCACCTTAGGGATGCCCGAGACCGTTATCGTCGGGGAGATGGAAACCTTGCCGATTGCCAGTGAGTGTGTGGATGCGGTGGTGTTGCATCATGCCCTTGATTTCGCCGGTAGCCCGCACCAAGCGCTTCGTGAGGCGGTGCGGATACTGCGTCCGGGAGGGCGCCTAGTGGTGGTGGGGTTTAACCCCGTTAGCTTCTGGGGGCTGTGGCGGTCGTTGTCTAGGCGGTGCGGGTCTAAAGGGCGCGAGCAGATGCCTTGGCTAGGGCACTTTATGACCTATCGTCGCCTGCATGACTGGCTACGCCTGCTAGAGATGAAGTGCGAGCGGGTGGAGTCCGGCTTCTATCGACCGCCACTGCAAAGCATACGCTGGATGCAGCGGTTGATGCTGTGCGAGCGCTGGGGGGCTAAGTCGGCATCGATTAACGGTGCTTTTTGGGTGGTCACGGCCACCAAAGAGACCTACGCTGCGACCCCTATTGGACACAACTGGCAGCGTCGTTTTACCTTCCCCCTGGGGGCCGCAGGTGCTTCGCGCAATGGTCGTTATCCTCAGGCAGCGAAAGTGGATAGTGGCGCTGTTTTAAGTCCCGTAACAAGCCCTGGTACGTTACCTGCCGACCAGGGTGGCTGATACCCCTCCCCGACTGTGGTCTGGTTTAGCTGTTGTTGTCGGGCGGCTGCTCACTAGGCATAAATAATAGTTAATCCTAATCATCAATAATATTCATTATATTTTATGGTTATCTCAGGCTATGGTATGCCGCAAGATGAAGCTTTACCCTCGGGTTGATCGGCTAAGCCGGCCGCAGCAATTGAATTGATGGCAGGAGTATAGGTGTTGGAAGCAAATAATCTGATTAACGAAGGCTTGAACTTGATGATGTTCGGCATGGGCTTCGTGTTCGTATTTCTGACCTTGCTGGTGTTTGCCACGGGATTGATGTCGCGTCTGGTGACCCGCTATATCCCCGAACCTGCGCCTATTGCCCGCAAATCACCGCGGTTAGCCGCGACGCCAGCCGCTGCAGCAGCGGATGACCAGCAGCTGGTTGCGGTTATTTCAGCAGCGATCAAGAAGTATCGCTCGCACCACCCGCGCTGAGCATCCAGCCTCTCTTTTTATGACTTTAGACTCTCGGAAAACAACAAGGCCTCAGACCATGACTGATACAAAAAAACCGTTGGGAATTACCGATGTTGTACTGCGTGATGCCCACCAGTCGCTGTTTGCAACCCGTATGCGTTTGGACGATATGCTGCCGATCGCCGAGAAACTGGACCAGATCGGTTATTGGTCGCTGGAAAGCTGGGGTGGGGCGACCTTTGATTCCTGTATTCGCTTTATTGGCGAAGATCCTTGGGAGCGTATCCGTGAGCTGAAAAAACTGATGCCCAATACCAAGCAGCAGATGCTGTTTCGGGCCCAAAATATCCTCGGCTACCGTCACTACGCCGATGATGTGGTGACCAAGTTTGTGGAGCGTGCCAAGACCAATGGTGTGGATGTGTTCCGGGTTTTTGATGCGATGAATGACGCGCGTAATCTGGAAACGGCGCTCAAGGCGGTTAAAAAGTTTGAAGGCCATGCGCAGGGCACGATCTCCTATACCAAAAGCCGGGTGCATACCACCGAGATGTGGGTCGACTACGCCAAGCGCCTTGAAGATATGGGCGCAGACTCTATCTGTATCAAAGATATGTCTGGCATCTTGACGCCCTACGATGCTTTTGACCTGGTCTCGCGTCTCAAGGCGCAGACCCATCTCGAGGTGCAGCTGCACGCTCACGCGACGTCCGGCTTGTCGGATATGACGATTCTTAAGGCGGTTGAGGCGGGTATTGACCGGGTCGATACCGCGATCTCATCCATGTCGATGACCTATGGTCATAGCGCCACCGAATCGGTGGTTGCGGCCTTGGCTGGCAGCGATCGTGATACCGGGCTGGATCTGACAGCACTGGAGGAGATCGCGGCCTATTTCCGTGAAGTGCGCAAAAAGTACGCCCAGTTTGAAGGCTCACTGAAAGGCACCGATTCACGTATTCTGGTGGCTCAGGTCCCTGGCGGCATGCTCACCAATATGGAAGGCCAGCTCAAAGAGCAGGGTGCTGCGGACCGCTTTGACGAAGTGTTGGCGGAGATCCCGCGGGTCCGTGAAGATCTAGGCTTGATCCCGTTGGTCACGCCGACCTCGCAGATCGTTGGTACTCAGGCGGTGCTGAACGTGCTGACCGGTGAGCGTTACAAGAGCATCTCCAAGGAGACCGCGGGTATTCTCAAAGGGGAGTACGGTGCGGCCCCAGCGGCTTTTAATTCAGAGTTGCAGGCGCGTGTCCTCAATGGTGCAGAGCCGATCACTTGCCGTCCTGCGGATCTGCTTGAGCCCGAGCTGGCTAAGCTGACCGCCGAGTTACGTCAGCTGTCCAAAGAGGGTGGTTTCCGCCTGGAATCGGGTGAGCGCGAGATCGACGATGTGCTGAGTTACGCACTATTTCCGCAGATCGGCTTGAAATTTTTGCAAAATCGCGGCGATGCATCGGCCTTCGAACCCGCGCCGACCCTGGAGTCTGCTCGGGCCGCACTGACCCCTGCCGCCGCCAAAACTGCGAGTCAGCAAGAGGTCTATACCGTCAATGTCAATGGCCTGAGCTATGTGGTGCAGGTGTCCGAAGGCGGTGATGTTACCGCCTTAGCCCCTGTTTCTGGGACAGATACCGCAGCGGCTGCTACCAGCGCCCCAGCGGCTGCCGCCAGCGGCGAGCCGGTACTGGCGCCACTGGGCGGTAATATCTGGAAGGTGGAGGTCGCCGTCGGTGAGGCGGTTCATGAGGGTGATGTGCTGATTATCCTCGAAGCGATGAAGATGGAGACCGAGGTGCGAGCTGCCAGGAGTGGCACGGTGACCTCTATCTCCGTTAAGGACGGTGATTCAGTGGCGGTGGGTGATACCCTGCTGTCTCTGGCGTAAGGGCTGACATACCATGGAAAAGCTGATCCTGCTGTTTACCAGCTCAGGCATATTCAATCTGCAAGTTGGCCAAGCCTTCATGATTGTGGTGTGCATGCTGTTGTTGTTCCTGGCGATCAAGAAAAACTTTGAGCCGTTATTGCTGGTGCCGATCGGTTTTGGCGGTATTCTCGCCAATATTCCCGAAGCGGGTCTGGCATTTTCGGCGGTCGAGAATGCGCTGCATCTGGGTGGTCCTGATCTGCTGGCCGCGTTGGCGCAAATCCTGGGCCTGGACGCCGGTGTTGACGCCTATGCTGTCAAGGAGGCTTATGCCAGTGCCGCTGCGGCGCCACATCTGCTGGCGATACAGACCGCTAACGATGCGGGTTTCAGCAATGGCATGCTGTATAACTTTTATACGGTAGCCATCGCCAGCGGTGCCGCGCCCTTGATTATCTTTATGGGGGTTGGGGCGATGACCGATTTTGGTCCATTGCTGGCCAATCCAAAAACCCTATTCCTGGGGGCAGCAGCACAGTTCGGCATCTTCGCGACTGTTCTGGGTGCTGTGGGCTTAACCTCGCTAGGGTTGATGGATTTTAATATCCAGGAAGCGGCGGCCATCGGTATTATCGGTGGCGCGGACGGCCCTACGGCGATCTATGTGGCCAGTCTGCTGGCCCCGCATCTGCTCGGTGCCATTGCCGTGGCGGCCTACTCCTATATGGCGCTGGTGCCGCTGATTCAACCACCGATTATGCGTCTGCTGACCACCACCGCAGAGCGCAAAATCCAGATGACTCAGTTACGCCATATCAGCAAGACCGAGAAGATCTTCTTCCCGTTGGTACTGTTGCTGCTGGTGGCGATGCTGCTGCCAGACGCCGCACCACTGCTGGGGATGTTCTGCTTCGGTAACCTGATGCGCGAGTGTGGTGTGGTCGAACGACTCAGCGATACCGCGCAGAACGCGCTGATCAACATCGTCACCATCTTCCTCGGCTTGTCGGTGGGCTCTAAGCTGAGTGCTGATAAATTCCTGGATCTCGATACCCTGGGTATTCTGGTGTTGGGGGTGGTCGCATTCGGTATCGGCACCGCTTTCGGTATACTGATGGCCAAGGTCATGAACAGGTTTAGCAGCACTCCGATCAATCCGTTGATCGGCTCGGCCGGTGTGTCTGCGGTGCCGATGGCGGCTCGGGTGTCTAACAAGCTGGGTCTGGAAGCCAATCCACAGAACTTCCTGCTGATGCATGCGATGGGACCGAATGTCGCGGGCGTAATCGGCTCGGCGGTGGCGGCAGGGGTGATGATCAAGTTTGTCGGTTAAATCGCTGGCTGCTATGCACTAAAAAAGGGGGCTAATAAGCCCCTTTTTTAGTGTTGCTTCTATCGTCGCTTTCTGTATTTGCTTTCTATAGTAGTGATGTCGCCCCGTGTAAAGAGTAGTAGCTATGAAAATGACCCTGCGACAACTGACGCTGTTTGAATGTGTGGCCCGGCATATGAGCTACACCCGGGCGGCAGAAGAACAGCATCTGACCCAGCCTGCGGTCAGCATTCAGATCAAACAGCTGGAGGAGCATGTTGGGATTCCGCTGTTTGAATATATCGGTAAAAAACTCTATCTCACCGATGCCGGGCGTGAGCTGCAGCAGGCGTGCAGCGATATCTTTTCCAGACTCGATAGCCTGGAGATGGCGCTGACCCAGATGAAGGGCGGGATGCACGGTAGTCTGAGAATTGCCACGGTGACCAGCGCCAATTACTTTGCTCCCCACCTGATCGGTGAGTTTAACCGTCACTATCCCGATATTGAGATGAGTCTGGTGGCGACCAACCGTAATAGCGTGATTCAGCGGCTGCTCAACAACAAAGATGATCTGGTATTGATGGCGCAGGTTCCCAAGGATATGAAGCTCAAGGCCTATCCGATTCTGGATAATCCGATGTTTCCGGTGGTGCCGGCAGGGCATCCGCTGGCAGGGCAAAAAAAGATCCCAATCAGCGCATTAACGGGGGAGCGCTTTTTAGCCCGGGAGCTGGGTTCCGGCTCACGCAAGGCGATCGACGACCATCTGCGTGAAGCCGGTGTGAGTCTGCCGCGGACCATGGAGTTGGGCAGTATTGAAACGATTAAACAGGGGGTGATGGCCGGGCTGGGGATCTCTATCCTATCGCGGTTCAGCATGGCGCTGGAGCTGGCAACGGGCTGTTTGGTCAGTTTGGATATGGAGACCTTCCCGATCGTACGTACCTGGTGTCTGGTCCACCCATTGGATAAGCGTCTGTCCCCGGCAGCCCAGGCCTTTATCGACTACATTCTCGACCATGATGAACAGGTTAGGCAATTGATCAATAATCGCTTCTTGGGCGTTGAGCTGCCGCACTAGTGAGGTGGATTTTCAGCCCGGAAAGCCAGGGTCCACTAGCAGGGCGTGACCCTCGGCGGCCTCGCGTGCAAGATCATCGACCCGTTCGTTTTCCGGGTGGCCGCTGTGGCCTTTGACCCAGCGCCATTCGATCTGATGCTGCTGGTTGAGCAGGTCCAGGCGCTGCCACAGATCGACATTCTTAACCGGCTGCCGGCTCGCGGTTTTCCAGCCCTTTTTCTTCCAGCCATGAATCCATTGGGTGATCCCCTGGCGTACATATTGACTGTCGGTGGTGAGTACCACTCGACAGGGCTCAGTCAACGAGGCAAGGGCCTCGATGGCCGCCAATAGCTCCATACGGTTGTTGGTAGTCAGGGTGAAGCCTTGGCTGAGTTCGATGCGGTGGGCGTTATAGATTAGCAAGGCGCCGTAACCACCGGGCCCAGGATTACCGAGGCAGGAGCCGTCGGTAAAAATGTGAATAAGTTTTGTCGCGTTCAACGCTATCTCCTTTGCAGGCCGGCATTGTAGTCATTCAGGCTGTGATAAGATAGCCGGCTTCGGCAGCTGGGCAGGCTGTAGGTAATGTGCCTGTAGGAGAGTGTATGAGACAGATCATCCTGGATACGGAAACCACGGGCATTGAGCCTGCGGCGGGGCACCGTATTATCGAAATTGGCTGCGTCGAGATGATTAACCGACGGTTAACCGGGCGCACCTATCACCGCTATATTAATCCGCAGCGTGATGTGCCCGAGGAGGCGGTCGCGATCCACGGCCTGACAGCAGACTTTTTGGCGGACAAGCCGCTGTTTAAAGAGGTGATGGCCGAGTTTAAAGCGTTTATCCATGGCGGTGAGCTGATCATCCATAACGCGCCCTTCGATGTCGGTTTTCTTAATCATGAGTTCACCCTGGCAGGGCCTGGTAATGGCTGTATCAGTGATTTGGCGACCGTACTGGATACGTTGGCGCTGGCGCGTAGTATGCGTCCAGGACAACGCAACACCCTAGATGCGCTATGCAAGGCTTACTATATCGATAACTCGCAACGCACCCTCCATGGAGCGTTGTTGGATTCAGAAATTCTGGCTGACGTCTATCTGATGATGACCGGTGGTCAGACCAGTCTGGTGCTAGGGCACAGCGGTGAGACCGATGGTGTGGCCAGCGCGGTACGTCAGATCGAACCGGACCGCTATGCATTGTCGGTGATCAGCGCTTGCGCACAGGAGCTGCAGGCGCATGAGAGGATGTTGGATCGCATCGATAAAAAAAGTGCGGGTGCTGTATGGCGCGCTACGCCGCAGGCCGAGCAATGATGTGCAGGGTTACGGCGCTATCGCGGTGCGGCTGGAGATCGAAATTATAGATCAGTAGATGTATCAGTCAGCTCTATCAGTTAACCAATTGATTAACCTTCTCTTTAAGCTTTTTGTCCAGCGTGCGGATCAGCTCCATCTTCTCCTCCAGCGTGTGGTTAAGAAAATTATTAATGGAGGTTATCTTATGCTCGATCTCCTGGAGCTGCTCCATCGACCGGCCTGATAGGGCCTGCGGCTGAGTAGGTGTTTCAGCATAGCGGGGGGCCGCATAGGCTTGGGTTGACGGGGCGATGAGCGGGGCTCGCTGATAGTCCAGTTGTGGGCTTAACTCCTCCGCTAATTCTGCGGCCACCGTATTAACGGACTCGACGGTGATGGTGTTCATCTCCTCCAGATAGCAGAACAGCAGCAGGCGATCGCAAAAGATATTCAAACGGCGCGGGACACCTCCGGTATGGCCATGGATCACCGCAAAGGCAATATCGGTGAACTTAGGGTTCTGAGCCCAGCCGGCGATCGATAAACGCCATAGGATATACTCTTTGACCTCTAGGGCTTCTAGGGGTTTGAGATGGCAGGAGGCGATGATCCGCTGCCGAAACTGCTCCATATCCGGACGCTGAATGATCTGCCGGAGTTCGGGCTGACCCAGCAGGAAGCTTTGCAGCAGTGGGCTGTCGGTCAGCTGGAAGTTGGACAGCATGCGTAGCTCTTCGATCGCCCCGGCAGGCAGATTTTGCGCTTCATCGACCACCAGCAGTACCCGCTTTCCGGCTTTGTGGGCCGCGAGTAGAAAATCCTGGAACTGCTGTAGCAGCACGGCCTTGGCTTTGTTTTCCGCCGCGAGTCCAAAAGAGCTGCAGATTAGCCGCAGTAAATCATCGGCCTCAAGCTTGGTGGTGACCAGTTGCGCGGCGATAATACGACTCTGATCAATATTCTTTAGCAGATTACGCATCAGTGTCGTTTTGCCGGTGCCGATCTCACCGGTGACCACAATGAACCCTTCACCCTGTCCCAAACCATACTGCAGATACGACATGGCGCGTTTATGGCCGGTGCTGGAAAAGAAGAAATCCGGATCAGGACTCAGCTGGAATGGCTTGGTAATCAGACCGAAATGAGATGTGTACATAACAGACCTTATTAGAACCTATGGTTAACGCTAATACCGGCACCGAACTCTTGGTACTCTCGGCTGGGGTCATCGGAACTCAGTTGATTAAATCGCAGTGCGCTGCTCAGCGAGGTGTCGGCGCTGAGGCTGCGGCTAAAGCCTAGGTTTATGCCCTGGCGGTTATCACGGCTGCTGTTAGTCGCTTGGGTGTCGGGCTCAAGTGTTGACCAGTTATAGGTCAGGTTTATCGAACTGCGGCTGGATAGCTGTAGGCCCCAGCCAACATTGAATCCCCTGTCCTCCTCGACGCGGCCGCTTTGATCTTGGAATTTGCGTCGATTCGCCGAAAGGCCTAGCGACAGGATGCTCTTGCGGAAATGGTAGCTGTAATTAGCGTTGGCTGCCTCGCTGATAAAGCGCCCCTCGTCGAGCGATGTCCTCAGCTCGTTAACAGCGATAACCTGCTCGTTGGGGCCGGGTATGGCCGAGCTTCCCAGCCCTATAAAGCGGCAATCGGCGGCGCTAAAGACGGTGCCGGAAGGGCAGATCAGCGAACCGACTGCGACAGCCTGGAGTTGCTGCTGACGTACGCTACTTAAACTTTGTTGTAAGGAGAGTGCTAGGCTGCTGCGTTTACGCCGGTGAGTGATGACTAAGCCGCGACTATTACCACTCTGGATCTGGTCGTTGTAATTGAGATCCATCGAGGTGCGGGGATTGGGGTTCCAGGTTAGACCGGCAGACCAGAAGGATGAGCCCGAGCTGATAGCGGTATCGCTAGGGTTGTCGATATGACTGTCGTTATAGCCGCCGCCGATGCGCAGATCCAGCTGCTTGCTGTGGCGATATCCCAGCTGCAGTTGGGCGAAGTCATTTTTGTTCAGGCTGTTATGAGTAGTAGTGGATTTTGAGCTATCTTGGCGTGTTTGCAGGGTCCAATAGATCTTATTGGGGTTGGCGCGGGTGTCAAATGCCAGGTTGTAGCCCAGCCCCTCGCTGTCATCGGCATCAGTCTGGTAGATAACCGCATCATAACTGGCACTGAGCGAAATGTTGGTGTAGTCACCGATGCGCTGACGCCAGCTGGGGGTGAAGGCGAAAGTGAGGGTGTTGGTGAAGGCGTCCGGAGCCAGCCTGGGATCGATGCTGCCGGCACTACGGTTATCGATCAGTTGCTGACTCGCCGTGGCTCGGGTATCGATAAACAGGTGATCCTCAACCAGCTCGGCATCGGCAAATGCGTTGAGGTTGTGGAAGTAGCGATCGCTGCTGTTACTCGTGCTGTAATCCACTAGCGATAAGCGATAGTCTACGCCAAGGCTGAGATGGCGGCCTTGGCGATTGATCGCCACGCCGGGGCTTAGCGTGCCGATAAAGGTCTCGGTTTTATCGCTAGGCGCTAGATCGAGATTGTCGCTGTAGTCCAGACCGAGTTGCAGTGACGGGTTGATCTCCCAGTCCTTGGTATCTTCTGAATAGCTCAGGGCTGAGACCAGCAGCAGGCCCAGCAGGGACAGGCTACAGGCACGGCTAGGCGTTCGCGTAGTAATAACCATAGTTATCCCTTTGACCGCTCGATTTGTTCAGCACCAGGCCGATCGCCATATCGGGGTTCAATAGTCTTAAGGCTTGCTGGAGCTGGGCGTGAGAGGTTTTTTTCTCTTCCACGACGATGACTGCCTGGCCGGTCATCTGTGCTAAGACGTTGGTTTCGCTAGCACCGAGCAGCGGCGAGGTATCGAAAATTACGATACGGTCTGGATAACGCTCAGATAACTCCTCCATGAAACGTTTCATTTTTTCACTGGCGATCATCTCGTTGGAGTGGTGATGGCGTCGCCCTGCGGTAATGAGTTTTAAGTTGGGAATATTGGTGCCGAGGATAATATCGCTGACCTTGACCTTGCCGGTCAGGTAGTCCATCAGTCCCGGATGTTCGGCAATATCGAGACGCTGACAGATGGTTGACTTGATCACATCGGCATCAACCAGCAGTACCTGGCGGTCCTCCTCCATCGCCATGCTGATGGCCAGGTTGATGGCGGTAAAGGTCTTGCCTTCGCCGGGAAAGCTACTCGATACCATGACCAGGTTGGGTTGCTCCAGGGTGCTGGCACCGGGACCAAAGGCGTTATTGAGTAGCGGTCGCTTGATGTAGCGGTACTCCTCCTTGATCTTGGTAAAGCTCTGGGTGGGTGACACCATGCCCATCGACTCCAATCGTTGGATATCGATGCTGACCTGATTCTCGAGGCGTTCTGACGGCTCGTCCGCTGCGAATTTAGAGTCCAGTGGCATACCTGGCTGCGACGTTTCCGAACTCCCCGCCTCGGGCTCAGTCTGTTGTTGCGCCTGTTGTTGCTCTAGGCAGCGCCGATTGTCTGCCAGTTGGCGCTGTTTCTCTAGGGCTCGTTCAATTGTATTCATCTCGCTCTCCCTAGAACCGGTTAATCAGGTTGATGAATAACAGCTTGGCTTTTAGATAAAGCCCCTTGAACTGGCTGGGTATATCCGGCAGCAGCGCGGTGACTTGACTGTTGATGTCAGGAGATAACTGTAATAGCAGTATTCCCGAATACAAGCTTAGCAGTCCTAACATTAAGACTATAAACACCAGGGTGCGCCTGCGGTCACGGCGGTTGATACCCGGATTGCTATAGATGCTGACCGAACCCAATACCGGAAAACCAGTGATCACATTAAGCTGTTTGCTGGAGAAGAACACTGGGCGTAACTGGCTGATCAGAAATGCCATGCCTAAGCCTGCTGCGAGGGCTGCCGCTAACACTCCTGACAGGAACAGCGGTCGATTGGGGCCGGTCGGCAGGGTAGGGGTCCGCGGCGGATCGATAATTCTGAACTGAAAACTATTGGAGCTGGCATCCGCTTGTTGCGACAGGTGGGCTGATTCTCGCCGAGTCATCAGTTCATTATGTTTTTGCTGGGTGATCTGATAGCCCCGATCTAGCGCTTTGAGCTCGGCTTCGATATCAGGGATGCTGTTGATCTTAGATTCCAGGACCCTGAGCTGGTCGTTATAGGTATCGAGGCGTACCTCTAGCGAACGCACATTAGACTGTTCACGAGCCTGGGTGAGTTTGAGCTCTTGATAGACCGGATTCTCGTTAAGGCCGCCACCACCGCGCTGACTGTTGAGCCGCGCGGTCTCCTTGTGGCGCTCCTCCAGTTCGATAGTTCGCTTGTGTTCGAGGTCCTCGATAATGCGCTGGGTCTCTTTGATATCGGGATGTATATCGGTGTATTTGAGCCGCAGTTCATCGAGCCTGTTCTCTAGAGCGTTAATTCGCTGGTCAAAACTGGAGCTGACCCCGAATTGCGGGGCAAAACTATCCTGCATAATACCGAAGGTGGGTTGCTCACCGGCCAACTGCTGTGAGGTGGAGCTGAGCCGGGTTCTGGCTTCGTTGAGCTCTAGCTTAACGCTGGCGATGGTGCCCTTGAGGCTCTGGACCCGGCCGTAGTAACCACCGTCGTTGCTCATCAGCTCGAAATTAGCCTTCTTGAACTCCTTGAGACGGTTGTCGGCCTCATTCAGGCGGCTCGCATACTCTGCAATTTGACGGTCGATAAAATCGGTTGCGGTATCGGAATCCTTGCGATTATCTCCCAGGGTATTTTCCACCAGCGTGGTGAGGGTGGCTTGTACCACATTTTTAGCTTCGTTGGCTGAACTGCTGGAATAGGCGATATGGTAGATATTATCGCGTCCGGCCTGGTTGAGCGTGAGTCCTGACTGCAGCTCGGCGATGATCAGGTCGAACTCGGCGTTATCTTTGGCCTTGATATCCAGGTCTGCTAAGCGGGCGATCTTTTCCAAGTTGGGCCGGGTAAACAGTGTTTTTACGATCAGTTGAACCTGTTGGGTCGGATTGGTCTGGATGGTCAGGCCGCGCAATAGTGGCGATAGCAGCGACTGGGTATCCACATAGATCTTGGCTTGGGATTGGTACTGGTCGGGGAACTTGAGCACCAAGGGCCAGCCGATAATACATACCAGCCAAGCGATCAGTACCGCTACCCAGCGGTGCAACCATACACCCAGAGCCAGAGTTTTTAACTGGTGTAAAATATCTTCCATAATAGTTTCCCAGGCTTAGAACCAAGACTCGGGGATAATAACGATATCCCCCGGTAGGATGTCGGCATTGGCGCTGATATCCCCACCACGAACCAGATCATGGAGGCGCACGCTAAACTGCCGTTGGTGGCCGTCAACGATGCGCACGACGCTGGCACCGTTGCCATTGGCGAACTCGGTCAGGCCGCCAACGCTGATCATCACATCGAGCAGGGTCATATCTTCACGGTAGGAGAGCGCTTGCGGCTGACTGGCTTCGCCGATGATGCGCACCTGTTCGGAGTAGGGGCCGACAAAGCCGCCGACCAGTACGGTGGCGATAGGTTCTTTAATATAGATGCTGAGTTTTTCTTCGATCAGGCGTGCAATCTGGGTTGGGGTCAGACCGCTGACGGGGATATCTTCTACTAACGGGGTGGTTATTTTGCCATCGGGGCGCACGGTGACACTTTGGGATACTTCTGGATTACGCCAGACAAAAATACTCAGGCTATCACCGGGGCCGACCAAGTAATTATATAGATTGGGATCGGTGGTTTTGGGTTGTTTCGATAGCGAACTTTTGAGGGGTGGGTAAGAGTTACTCGAACAGCCAGTCAGTACCAGAGCAAGGCCCGCTGCGATGATCCGCACCGTCCACTGCTTGCAAGTTCCTTTCATAGTAGCGTCTCCTGCTAAGTAAGGCTTTAACGTATCCATTCCGGCCTAGAATAGCATTAATCCTGACTGGAACTTGTTCGTAGGTGGCTTGAGCATATATTTATCAAAACACTATAACAAGATAGACCCTAACCGGAGTGCAGAGGAGAAAGTTTGTGACTGAATATCGAGAGGGTAGTGGCGCTGCGCGACTGGCATTGGCACTGTTTTTGCTAGTAGCGGGCGCTGTGTTTTTCTATCTACAGGAGATTATTGCACGGCTATTGGTCGATATTCAGTTACGAGTGACTGTGGATCCGCAGCAGGCACTCCAGCTTATCAGTCGGTTGTTGCTGTGGCTGGTGATCTCGGGCGGCTTAATGTCCGTTGCCATTGGCGGTTATCTGTATCTATTGGCAAAGCGTATTGCGGCCGAGGGCGTTTACCCGCCCGCGGAGCTACCGGTGCTGTTTAAAACGCAGTTGTTGACCGGCAACGCTGCCACCAGGATGCGCTGGCTTTGTCTGCTATTAGCCGCGCTGTTGTGGCTGCAGCCGTTGTTAGGCGCAGCCATCTGGTACAGATTTACTGGTGGTGTGCTCTGATGGGGGGGATCTGCTTAGCAGACCCGCATGCCAGGCTGTGCACCGGCATGGGGTTCCAAAATCCAAAGCTCATTACCGCCAGGACCCGCTGCCAGAACCATCCCTTCCGAGAGGCCGAACTTCATCTGCCGCGGCGCCAAATTGGCAACCATCAGGGTGAGCTTGCCTTCCAGCTGTTCGGGTGTATACGCCGACTTGATACCCGCGAACACGTTGCGCGACTCACCGCCCAGGTCCAGGGTTAAGCGCAGCAGTTTGTTGGCCCCTTCGACATGTTCGGCCTTGGCGATCCGCGCGATGCGCAGGTCGAGCTTGGCAAAGTCGGCATAATCGATCTGTGCGGCGATAGGTTCGGCGCTCAGCGGATTGAGCGTTGGCGTTACCGGCTGAGCCGGGCTGGCGACCACCTCTGTCGAGGCAGCAGTCATGGCGTCGATGTGCTGCTGTTCGACCCGGGTCATCAGCGGTTTGAAGGTGTTGATCTGATGATTCTCCAGGATCTGCTGCAGCGCATCCCAATTCAGGTCATTGTTGAGGAAGGCTTCCGCCTTGGCGCACATCTGCGGTAGCACCGGTTTGAGGTAGATCATCAGGATCCGGAATAGGTTGATACCGACCGAGCAGACATCCTGCACCTGCTGCTGTTTGTCCTCTTGTTTAGCCAACGCCCAAGGCTGCTGCTGATGAATATACTCATTGGCTTGGTCGGCGAGATTCATGATGGTCTTGATCGCCTTGCCGAACTCCCGATTTTCGTAAAGTGTGGCGATCTCGGTGTTCGCCGCAATAAAGCTCGCCAGCAACTCGGGCTCAGCGCACTGGGCTGACAGGTATCCATCATGTTTCTTGGTGATAAAGCCGGCGCTGCGGCTGGCGATGTTGACCACTTTGCCGATCAGGTCAGCGTTGACCCGGAGGATGAAATCATCCAGGTTGAGATCTAGATCTTCGACTCGGTTGTTCAGTTTGGCGGCAAAATAATAGCGCAGATACTCAGGGTCAAGATGATCCAGGTAGGTGCGTGCCTTGATGAAAGTACCGCGTGACTTGGACATTTTTTTGCCATTAACGGTGAGAAAACCGTGGGCATGCACCGCTGTCGGGGTGCGGAAGTTCGAACAGCTGAGCATCGCCGGCCAGAACAGGGCGTGGAAGTTGATAATGTCTTTACCGATAAAATGGTACAGCTCGGTAGTCGAATCCGCACGCCAGTAATCATCAAACTCCAGCCCCGGAGTTTTGTCACACAGATTTTTGAAACTAGCCATATAACCGATAGGTGCGTCGAGCCAAACATAAAAATACTTGCCCGGTTCGCCAGGAATTTCAAAGCCGAAGTAGGGTGCATCGCGGCTGATATCCCACTCCTGTAGGCCACTATCGAGCCATTCTGCCAATTTGTTGGTGATCTCTTCCTGTAGGGTGCCGCTCCGAGTCCACTGCTGCAGCATCTGGGTAAAGTCGGGAAGTTTGAAAAACAGATGTACCGACTCCTTGTCGACCGGAGTAGCCCCGGAGATGGCTGAACGCGGATTGATCAGTTCGGAGGGGCTGTAGGTGGCTCCACAGGCTTCGCAGTTGTCCCCGTACTGGTCGTCAGCTTTACATTTAGGGCAGGTTCCCTTGATAAAACGATCGGCGAGAAAAATGTTTTTTTCCGGATCGTAGGCTTGGGTGATGGTGCGGCTGGCGATATGTCCCGCGTCTTTGCAGCGCTTATAGATTAAGCTTGAGAGCTCAAGGTTCTCATCAGAGTGGGTCGAGTGATAATTGTCAAAACCGACAAAAAAATCTCTAAAATCAGCTTGATGCTCGGCACTGACCTGGGCGATCAGTGCTTCAGGCGTGATCCTTTGCTGCTCTGCCTTGAGCATAATGGCGGTACCGTGGGCATCATCGGCGCAGACGTAGGTGCAGTGTTCACCGCGACTCTTCTGGAATCGGACCCAGATATCGGTTTGAATGTATTCCAGCAAGTGACCCAGGTGAATAGAACCGTTGGCGTAAGGGAGGGCGCTGGTGACCAGTATTCTTCGAGGTGCAGTCGGCATAGTGCTTGATTATCCAGTGACGATAGCTCAAAAAACTGAGCCTTTGGTGAGTCGTGGAGCAGGCCTTAGGCGCTCCCAATCCGGTCGGCGAATTGTATACTGTTCGTCGCTAGTTACAAACCGACATCCGTTGCGCTAGGCTCTTTAGCACCTCACGCACTGTGGTTAATACCTGTAGTGAATACCTGTAGTGAATACCTGTAGTGAATACCTGTAGTTAATACGCTGGGCCCATCGATGGAGGATTCTGTGTCAGAGCTGCAACAACATCAGCTAGTGCCCGAGAAAGCAGCCGTTAAAAAACGGGTGTTGATCGTCGATGACGATATCAATATTCTGGACGGTTACCGGCGTTTGTGTCGGAGTCAGCGAGATGTCTGGGACGTTACCTTCTGTAATTCCGGGCAGGCTGCGTTGCAGGCGTTACGTACGCAGCCCTTTGACGTGCTGGTCACGGATATGCAGATGCCGGGAATGAATGGTGCGGAATTGATGGCGCAGATGGTCGAAGTAGCGCCCGGCGTGGCGCGGATCGTACTGACGGGTTATGCCAGTATCGGCTCCTCTGTTGAAGCCTCAGATCTGGCTCATCAGCTGCTCAATAAGCCTTGTGACATCGATACCCTGCGCGAGGCGATCGATCATAGTTGTCAGATTCAGTCGATGATCAGCAGTGCTCGGGTCAAGCAAGCGATTGGCCGGGTGGGGCGACTGCTGTCACCTTCCAGTGTATACCTTGAACTTAACCAAGCGCTGAAAAAAGAGTCCACCGATACGGCGGTGATCACCCAGATTGTTGAGCAGGACATGGTGATAGCGGCCAAGTTATTGCGTCTAGTTAATTCGTCAGTCTTGGGCTTGCGCCGCCGAGTCAGCAGCCTAGAGCAGGCTGTCAGCCTGCTCGGCGTACGCCAGATTCGCGATATGGTCTTGGCTACCCATGTTTTTGAAGCCTTCCCTAACGCCCGAGAGGGGGAGGGACTCAATCTGGCTCGCTTGCGCGAGCATTCGGTCGCCGTGGGTAAGTTGGCACGTTCGATCATGCTGGAGCAGGGCGATAGCCGCGACCACGCCGATCAGGCCTTTATCGGTGGCTTGCTGCACAGTTTCGGCATGCTGGTGCTGGCGGCCAATGGCTTTCAAAAATACAACAAGGCGGTCGATTATTGCCGTCGTAAGCAGCGGACGCTTGCCGAGGTAGAAAAGGTGCTCTTTGGCGTCACCCATGCAGAAGCGGGCGCCTACATCTTGGGGTTGTGGAAAATACCGCCAGTGATCATCGAGGCGGTACTGATGCACCAGAATCCCAGCGCATTGTCATCCGGGCATTGGAGCCCGCTGGCGGCTGTGCATGTGGCCGATGCGCTGTTGCATGAGTCTGAACAGCAGGGTGCGCCTTACCCAGGCGTGCCTCTTGACTTGGCATATATTGAAAAGCTGGGGTTAACATCCCGTTTGGGGGTCTGGCGCTTGTTGGCACAGGCGCAGCTTGAGAGTACGACGCACGACGGCTGAAGCGCTCTCTATCTCGGTGTTGTTTTGGGGTGTTGTTTTGGGGTGTTATTTTGGGGTGTTATTTTGGGGTGTTATTTTGGGGCGTTGTTCCGTGGTTTGTACCACTAGCCATACTCAGTGGCGATCGAGGCTGTTAGAATGCCGGCTTTTGTCGGTTCGGTTTGTTACATGAATATTGAAGCAGTCAATCCTGAGCAGTACTCTGCCCTGTTAGTCGAGAAAGCCGCCGCGCTGCGAAGCCAGTTCGTCGACTTTGGACCACCGGAGCTGGAGGTCTTCGCCTCCCCCGTCCAGCATTATCGCCAGCGAGCCGAGTTTCGAATATGGCATGACGGCGATGACCTCTTTTATGCCATGTTTGCCAAGGGCGATAACAATACACCGATCCGCATAGACCGCTGCCCGATGGTGTCGGTGCGCATCGAAGCGCTGATGTTTGTTCTGCTTGAGCGGCTAAAAGCCAGCAGTGAGCTATCGCGACGATTGTTTCAGGTCGATTTTCTCAGCACCCTCAGCGGAGAGTTGTTGGTGACGCTGCTGTATCATCGGCCGCTACAGCAAGACTGGCTGGATGCCGCGCAGGTGCTGCAAGCGGAGCTGAATATTGATCTGATCGGTCGGAGCCGCAAGCAGAAGTGGGTCATCAATCGTGATTGGGTGCTCGAAACGCTGAATATCGACGGTCGAGAGTTGCGCTATCAGCAGGTCGAGAATAGCTTCACCCAGCCTAATGCGGCGATTAATGTACAGATGCTCGGCTGGGCTCGAGATGTCACCCGTGGCTGTGGTGGCGATCTGCTGGAGTTGTACTGCGGCAATGGTAACTTCACGTTAGCGTTGAGTGATCAATTTGACCGGGTGCTGGCCACCGAGATCGCCAAGGTGTCGGTGAACTCCGCGCATTATAATCTGCAGCTCAACGGTATCGATAATGTCTGTATCGCGCGGCTGTCCAGCCAGGAGTTTACCGAGGCGATGACCGGGGTGCGACCCTTTAGGCGCCTGCGAGAGATCGATCTGCCGAGTTATAACTTTTCCACCGTCTTGGTGGATCCGCCTCGCTCAGGATTAGACCTAGGTACCCTGGCGCTGGTGCAGAACTACCGCTTTATTCTGTATATCTCTTGCAGCCCCGATACCCTGGCCCGGGATCTTGAAACGCTGACGCTGAGTCACCGCATTGAGCGGATGGCACTGTTCGATCAATTTCCCTATACCGAGCATAAAGAATCGGCAGTGCTGCTGGTGCGGCGATAAAAAATCACCTGCGGCTCTAACCCGGCCAATTTAATCAGTGACGCCAGTGGCAGTGCTAGGCTATAGTTGACTCTTTTAGTCGGTCTATACCGGTTCTGCCGGTTTGTGAGGAATTGATGAGTGTAAATCTGCAACCGTTGGTTGAAGCGGCGATCGCCGCCTATGTTCCGCCCTATAGTCAACAGAGCCTCAAGCAGTCGCGAGCCATTAAGTCAATCGTCGTCGAGGGCGCGCTCTGTAAATTGAAAATTGAGCTGGGCTACCCGATTAAGTCGCTCAGCGCGGTGATGGTGCCGCAGCTACGAGACCTGGTGTTGACGGTGACGGGGATCGATGCTCTGGAACTTGAGTTGGTCAGTAAGGTGATCGCTCACAAGGCGCAAAAAAATCTTAAGAGTCTCGAGAATGTTCGCAATATAATCGCCGTGGCCTCGGGTAAAGGCGGTGTGGGCAAGTCCACAACCACTGTTAACCTGGCATTGGCGCTGGCCGCAGAGGGGGCTCGGGTGGGCATTCTGGATGCCGATATCTACGGTCCCAGCCAGGGGCTGATGCTGGGGGTCCAGCCTGGGGTCAAGCCGCAAGCGGCCGAGAATGCGATGCATCCAGTCATCGCCCATGATCTACAGCTGATGTCGATGAGCTTGCTGGTTGATGATGACCAGCCGATGGTGTGGCGCGGACCGATGGCCAGTGGTGCGCTACAGCAGTTACTGACCCAGACGCTCTGGGATGATCTGGATTACCTGTTTGTCGATATGCCCCCGGGCACCGGTGATATCCAGCTAACCCTATCCCAAAAAGCACCGCTGACCGGAGCGGTGGTTGTTACCACGCCACAGGATATCGCCCTGCTGGATGCCAAAAAAGGTATAGAGATGTTCCGCAAGGTTGATGTGCCGGTGCTCGGGGTTATTGAGAACATGAGCCTGCATATCTGTAGCCAGTGCGGCCATAGCGAAGCTGTTTTCGGCGAAGGCGGTGGCGAGCAGATAGCGGCCACCTATGAGGTCGATCTGCTGGGGCGACTGCCGCTTAAACTGGCGATCCGCCAGCAGGCCGATGCAGGTCAACCGACGCTAGTGAGTGATCCGGACTCTGAAGAAGCGGGATTTTATCGGGATATCGCCTTGAAACTCGCCGCATCGCTGGCGGTGCGGGCCAAGAACTACGCCAATGTGTTTCCTGAAATCGTGATTCAGAATGACTAGTACTCAGGTTATGGTATAACTTATGCAATGCTACGATAAAGTGCCGCGATAAAGTGCGGCATTAGCGTCGCGTTACGGGTATTATGTGGCGGTTTATCCGTACCGACATCAGCATAGCTAGGATTACAAGGGCACTATGGGTATCAAGTCAGACACGTGGATTCGCAAAGCGGCCCAAGAACGGGGTATGATCACCCCGTTTGAGCCGGGTCAGGTTCGTACCAAGGGCGATCAGCGGATCGTATCCTATGGGACCTCCAGCTACGGCTACGATGTCCGTTGTTCTAATGAATTCAAGATCTTCACTAACATCAACTCCTCGATTGTTGACCCTAAAGATTTCGATCATCAGAGTTTTGTGGATGTCGTGGCCGACGTCTGCATCATTCCGCCTAACTCCTTTGCGCTAGCGCGTACCGTGGAATATTTCAAAATCCCCCGTGATGTGTTGACGATCTGTTTGGGAAAGAGCACCTATGCGCGTTGCGGCATCATCGTCAACGTCACCCCGCTGGAGCCTGAGTGGGAAGGTCATGTGACGCTGGAGTTCTCTAATACCACGCCGCTACCTGCCAGAATTTATGCTAACGAAGGCGTTGCGCAGATGCTGTTTCTAGGTGCCGATACGGTGTGTGAGACCTCGTATAAGGATCGTAACGGCAAGTATATGGGGCAAACTGGCGTTGTTGTGCCGCGTACGTGAGCTTTTGTATGATTCCTAACCTAGAAAAAATTACCGCCTTTTGGTGCGAGGTGGTGAATACCATCGACGGCCTGCTGGAGGAGACTGATGAGCATTCTGCGCACGGTCTGCTGAGTCAATACGAACACCAGCTCAAAGGCATAGATGACAATCTGACCTTTCATTTCGAGCGCAATGAGCAGGATAACCATATCGAGATGGTGATCGGCTGTGATGGTTATACCCAGTCGATTGCGGCGGTGTTGTCGTTGGTGGATGCGGCGCCGATGATCGATGGCGTGCAGGTGATCGCCTTTAATGGTCGCCTGGATCCGATACCTGAGATTATTTACGTTGGCGATGATGAGTATTCATTAGCTCAGTTCTGGTTTAGCCAGCGACTTGAGGGCGGTGAATACCATTTATCGGTATATCTTGATGATCTTGATGATATGGAGGGTAACCCGGCGGTGGAAGCCGTCATGGTTTATCTGGATGCGCTGTTGGGTGAGTTTGATCTAATGACCCGGGTGGCAACGCTGAGTTGGTACGATAAACCGGTTGATCCGATAGATTTTAGTCTGCTGCCGCTGGCCGCACTGCGTGAGAGTTTTGATGGCTTTAGACAGCAGGTACGGCTGATAGGCGTCACCCTGCACTAATAGCGTGTTACGGCTAGAAAATCGAGTTGTCCCCTGCTGACGGCATTGAGTAGAGATATTCAGTGCCGTTTTTGTTGGTCTTATTGTTATTGACCGATGTCACTGGTCGTTGGAATGGTTAGGTTTTTTTTCAGGAATAGTGGCGGCTAGAGGTTAAAAAATAGCGGAATTATGCTGTGACTGAGTACTAATTTAGGTATAACCAATACAGATAAGATGATTCTGTAACTCCATTTAGTAAGGGGATCTATACGATGACGATCAAGGTAGGTATTAACGGCTTTGGGCGGATGGGGCGGCTGGTATTTCGTAATGGCTGGCGTCAGTCGGGTCTGGAGATCGTCAAGGTCAATGATCCGGGTGGTGATGCGGCAACGATGGCGCATCTGCTCGAATTTGATTCGGTACACGGTCACTGGGATGTCGGGTTGGGCGCCGATCAGCAGGGGTTGCGGGTCGGAGGCAGGTCCGTGGCTTACACCCAGCATCGTCGTATCGATGAGGGCGATTGGAGCGGCTGCGATCTGGTTATCGAAGCCAGTGGCGTGCATAAGCAGAGCGCCCAACTGCAACAGTATCTGGACCAGGGGGTGAAACGGGTGCTGGTCAGTGCGCCGGTTAAAGAGCCCGGAGTCTTGAATATGGTGCTGGGGGTCAACGACCATCTGTATGATCCTGCGATACACAAGATCGTTACTGCCGCCTCCTGTACCACCAACTGTTTGGCGCCGCTGGTCAAGGTGCTGCACGAGAGTATCGGTATTCACCACGGTGGTTTTACCACCATCCATGATGTCACTAATACTCAGGTGATTCTGGATGCGCCGCATAAAGACCTGCGCCGAGCGCGGGCCAGTAGCCTGTCGCTGATTCCCACCACCACCGGTTCGGCGTCTGCCATTATCGCTATCTATCCGGAGCTGGAGGGACGTCTTAATGGCCATGCGATCCGAGTACCGCTGGCCAATGCCTCGATTACCGATTGTCAGTTCGAGCTGCAGCGCAAAACCAGCGCCGAAGAGGTCAATGAACTCTTTAAGCAGGCGGCTGCGGGTCCGCTGCAAGGGATTCTTGGCTATGAGGAGCGGCCTCTGGTCTCTATCGATTATCGTAGCGATCCACGTTCGAGCATCGTCGATGCCCTCTCGACACTGGTGATCAATGGCACGTCGGTCAAGGTCTATGCCTGGTACGACAACGAGATGGGTTATGCCAATCGCTGTGTCGATCTGGCATTAAAAATGGCAGCTCTGGGGCTGTAACCGAGTTTTATTGCTGTCCGAGAGCCACTTGTTGTCAACGCTTACTTCCGCGCAGCGTCAGTATCTGCTTGTTACCGCCAACTACTGGGGTTTTACCCTGACTGACGGCGCGTTGCGGATGCTGGTGGTGCTTTATTTTCATCAGTTGGGTTATGCCCCGCTGGCGATTGCGATGCTGTTCCTGTTTTACGAACTGTTCGGCGTGGTCACCAATCTGCTGGGCGGCTGGCTAGGCACTCGGATCGGCCTGAATCACACGATCACTATCGGCCTGGGGTTGCAGGTGCTGGCGCTGCTGATGCTCAGCGTCTCTGAGAGCTGGCTGAGCATACCCTATGTGATGGCCGCTCAGGCCTTGTCGGGTATTGCAAAAGATCTCAACAAGATGAGCGCCAAGAGCAGCGTCAAACTGTTGGTCGGTGCGCAGCAGCAGGCGGGGCTATATCGCTGGATAGCGTTGTTGACCGGCTCTAAAAACGCCCTCAAAGGGGTGGGTTTTTTTCTCGGCGGGGTGCTGCTCGCCGCTGTCGGTTTTCGTGTCGCGTTGCTGATAATGGCCGTGGCGTTGCTATTGCTGCTGTTGAGTAGTGTGCTGGGTCTGCGTCAAGGGCTCGGTCGAACCGCGCATAGGGTTAAATTTCGCGATATTTTTTCCAAAAGCCGGGCTGTTAATATGCTGTCGGCGGCGCGGTTGTTTCTATTCGCGGCACGCGATGTCTGGTTTGTGATTGCTATACCGGTATTTCTGAGTGCCGAGCTGGGTTGGTCGCATCAGCAGGTGGGCAGTTTTCTGGCGCTCTGGGTGATAGGTTATGGTGCGGTGCAGGTGCTGGCCCCCTGGCTGACAGGTAAGCGTTCAGGTCGAGTTCCTGATGGCCGCAGTGTGGTGATCTGGGGAGCGCTGTTGGCATTGCTGCCCGCCGGTATAGCCTGGCAGCTCGAGCAGCAGGCCGATGTCGGCGGATTGCTGGTGGCGGGTTTGGCTGGATTCGGTGTGTTGTTTGCGATCAACTCCTCACTGCATAGCTATCTGATTGTCAGTTATGCCCGCGAGCAGGGGGTCTCTCTGGATGTGGGCTTTTACTACATGGCCAATGCGCTGGGGCGGTTGATGGGTACCCTGTTGTCGGGTTGGCTGTTTCAGGATTACGGCCTGGCCGTCTGCCTGTGGGTCTCCAGTGGCTTGTTGTTGATCGCGGCGTTGCTGTCTCTAGGGCTGCCTCGGCATGAGCTAAGCGAGCCGCTTGGCGGCTAGCCAACGACCGCGGTAGATCTGCTGGGTAGTTGCTTGTTGGAGAGGGGTATCAGCAAGGAGGTATCCAAACAAAAAAGGCGAGCCATTGGCTCGCCTTGTTATTTGCTGCGCTTTGTCGGTTAGATGAACAGCAGCACCGCCGTTAACCCTACCACGCTGAGGACGATGGTGTAGGGCAGGGCCATGATCACCATCTTCATGTATGACAGGCGAATGAGCGGAGCGACGGCTGAGGTGAGCAGGAACAGGAAGGCTGCCTGGCCGTTGGGTGTCGCGACGCTGGGCAGGTTGGTACCCGTATTGATGGCGATAGCCAGTGCTTCAAAATGCTCGCGGCTGATCTGCCCTGCATCAAAGGCTGCAGCGACCTCGTTGATGTAAACGGTCGCCACGAAGACGTTATCGCTGATAGCTGAAAGAATGCCGTTGGCGACAAAGAACATTGCCGGTTGTACGCCCAGGTCCATCGCCAGAACGGCATCGATGATCGGCTTGAACAGGTGCTGATCGTGGATCACCGAAACGACGGCAAAGAATACCACCAGCAGCGCGGTAAACGGCAGTGCTTCTTCAAACGCTTTGCCGATCTGGTGCTCTTCGGTGATGCCGTTGAAGCTGGTTGCCAGAATGATAACGGTCAGACCGATAAAGCCGACTTCCGCGAGGTGGAAAGCAAGGCCTACGATCAGGAATACGGCGCAGATAAGCTGGACATAAAGCTGTGCTTGATCACGCTTGGTGCGTTTAGCTTCTTCTGCACGGTCGAAATTTTTCAATATATTCAGCACGTTTTCGGGGATTTCGTCGCCGTAGCCGAATATTTTTTTCTTTTCGACCACAATAACGGTTAGCAAGCCACACACCAGTACAGGCATGGATACGGGCGCAACGTTGAGAAAAAACTCAACGAAGTTCCAGCCCATCTTTGCGCCGATCAGCAGGTTCTGAGGCTCACCGACGATGGTGCAGACACCGCCCAGAGCGGTGCCCACGGCACCGTGCATCAGCAGGCTACGCAGGAATCCACGGAAATCGTCTAGCTCCTGACGACGCTCTTCAGCCAGATGGTCATCTCTGGAGTGGTCATGCTTGTGGCTCTGATCGCCATCCTGGCCGTGTGAGGCCACTTTGTGGTAAATGGCATAGAAGCCTACGCCTGCACTGATGAGTACCGCGGTGACGGTCAGGGCATCGAGGAATGCCGACAGGAATGCGCCCAGAAAAGAGAATAGCAGCGATAGTTTGATCTTGTCGGGCACATTCAGCAGGATCTTGGTAAAGACGTAGAGCAGCATGCCCTTGAGGAAATAGATGCCTGCGACCATGAACATCAACAGCAGGATGACCGGAAGGTTTTGCTCAACCTCATGTAGTAAGGTGTTCGGACTTGTTAGACCTATCAGCAGCGCCTCAATCGCCAGCAGGCCACCCGGTTGTAGCGGGTAGCACTTGAGCGCCATCGCCAGGGTGAAAATAAATTCAAAGATCAGAATCCAGCCGGTAATCACAGGGCCTGCGACAAACAACAGGATCGGGTTGAGGACCAAGAAGGCCAGAATGACCTGCTTGTACCACATCGGCGAGTTTCCTAAGAAATTGCGCACAAAGGCTTGGGTGAGTGTACCGGTCATTCGGGATTCCTGCATCGGCGGGTTAGTGAGAAAGAGTGATTATAGGTTGTTGTTATCCTAGGCCGGCCCTGTTGTAGGGGTGGTCGAAAAGAGATTGTTTCGACAGCAGTTTATGCGGCGCCATATAGTAGCAATTTTTTTATGGTGACTGAAATAAAACCTGAGTTTTAGGTCTAAAGTTGCAGTCTGCAGACCCTGTTTAGCGACGTTAGTCTCGGACTGTTATTGATTATTATCAGTGGTTGGTATAAGTGCTGGCGGTATGGGTTAGAAATGGCGCTGGTTGACGGTCGAGAGCGTTGCAGACGGACTGTTCTGAATGCGGCGTTGCAGGTAGAGCTGGCTCTGCATCTCCCATAGGCGGCTGCGAGTGCCCGCTGCTGCGCAGGGTCAGGTTCGAAGCCTGGCCGTAGGCACAGCGCATCGTAGCGCGCCTGTAATGTCGTCATGCTGTTGCTCGGGAGTGTTAGTGTGGGAGTTGATCGACACTCTGGACCGTCAGTGTTGCGACATCATTCTCCTCGGGAATCTCGAAGTCGTGAACTTCTGCCCAGGCACCGCCGGGGATCCGCTCCCAGACGCTGCCAGGCTTGCTGTTAAGTAGGCTGTCTAGGCTGCTATCCAGTTTGGTCAGGGTTTCGATAGGGTAGGGGAGCATATTTTTTTTATCGGCTAAAAACTCGGGATCTTCGTAACCGCTGTACATCCGCCAGCCGCTATCGCGCAGATCGGCGGGAACGGTCTTGTACATAAAGCGAACCGGGCAGGGTTTTTCGCCGACCAGAAGCTTGGATACCAGAGCCAGGAAGGGCTTGATCGGTTCGGGGGTTATTTTATCAGTCATAGCGTCGAGTTCTGTCTGTTGAGAGGTGCGGGTGAAAAGAGTCATGATACCTAGGTATGCTGAATAACAAAAAGCCTTCACAAGTATGCTTGCGAAGGCTTTAGATGCAAACCTGGTAGGCCGCTAGCATTGAGCTAGGCGGCCTGGATCGCGCTTTAGGCTTCGACGGTAGGGATGACCGTCGCCGCTGCCATGGTGTAGCTGGAGATCTGATCAAAGTTCAGATAGCGGTAGACATCATCGGCCATGGTGTTGATATCTTTGGCATACTCCATGTACTCCTCAAAAGTAGGAATACGACCCAGTGCTGCGCCTACCGCGGCCAATTCGGCAGAGGAGAGGTAAACATTGGCGCCGTCACCCAGGCGGTTGGGGAAGTTACGGGTCGAGGTTGACATCACCGTGCTCTTGGCAGCAACACGTGCCTGGTTACCCATGCACAGCGAGCAGCCGGGCATCTCGGTACGCACACCCGCGCGGCCGTAGATGCCGTAGTAGCCCTCTTCGGTGAGTTGTGCTGCGTCCATCTTGGTGGGCGGGGCCATCCACATTTTTGTTGGTAGCTGGCCACCTACTTTCTCGAGGACTTTACCCGCGGCGCGGAAGTGGCCGATGTTGGTCATGCAGGAGCCGATGAACACCTCGTCGATCTTGGTGCCGGCAACCGCAGACAGCGGCTTAACGTCGTCCGGATCGTTGGGGCAGGCCAGTAGTGGCTCGGTGATGGTGGCTAGATCGATCTCGATCACAGTGGCGTAATCGGCATCCGCGTCGCCTTCCATCAGCACGGGGTTGGCCAGCCACTCTTGCATCGCAGCAACACGACGGTTGATGGTGCGCTCGTCGCCATAACCCTGAGAGATCATCCACTTCAGCATCACGATGTTGGAGTTCAGGTACTCGCGGATCGGTGCTTCGTTGAGTTTGATAGAGCAAGCAGCGGCGGAGCGTTCGGCAGCGGAGTCAGACAGTTCGAACGCTTGCTCCACCTTCAGGTCGGGCAAACCTTCGATTTCGAGGATGCGACCGGAGAAGATGTTCTTCTTGCCCTCTTTAGCCACGGTCAGCTCACCGCTCTGGATCGCCGCGTAAGGGATGGCGTTAACCAGATCGCGCAGGGTGATGCCGGGCTGCATCTCGCCCTTGAAGCGCACCAGTACTGACTCGGGCATATCCAATGGCATGACACCGGTAGCCGCGGCAAAGGCCACCAGGCCAGAACCGGCAGGGAAGGAGATGCCGATCGGGAAGCGGGTGTGAGAATCACCGCCGGTACCGACCGTGTCGGGCAGCAGCATGCGGTTCAACCAGGAGTGGATAACACCGTCGCCAGGGCGTAGCGATACGCCGCCACGGTTCATGATGAAGTCGGGTAGCGTATGGTGGGTGTCGACATCGATGGGCTTAGGATAAGCCGCCGTGTGACAGAACGACTGCATGGTCAGGTCGGCAGAGAAGCCCAGGCAGGCTAGATCTTTGAGCTCGTCACGGGTCATAGGGCCGGTGGTGTCCTGAGAACCCACGGTGGTCATCTTTGGCTCGCAGTAGGTTCCGGGACGGATGCCCTCGACGCCACAGGCCTTGCCGACCATCTTCTGCGCCAGAGAGTAGCCTTTGCCGGTGTCAACAGGATCAACCGGAACGGCGAATAGATCGGTGGCTTCCATGTTCAACAGCGCGCGTGCCTTGGCGGTCAGGCCGCGACCGATGATCAGCGGGATGCGACCGCCGGCTCGAACTTCGTCAAATAGTACCGGGGTCTTCAGGGAAAACTCGCTGATGACCTCGCCGGCGGCATTCTTGACGACGCCTTCGTAAGGGTACACGTCGATGACGTCACCCATGTGCATCTTGGCAACGTCCATCTCGATCGGCAGAGCGCCGGCATCTTCCATGGTGTTGAAGAAGATCGGTGCGATCTTGTTGCCAAAGCAGTAGCCACCCGCGCGCTTGTTGGGGATGTTGGGGATATCATCGCCCATAAACCACAGCACCGAGTTGGTGGCAGACTTGCGTGAAGAGCCTGTTCCGACAACGTCGCCGACGTAAACTAATTGATGGCCTTGCTCTTTTAGCGCGTTGATCTGCTTGATAGGGCCAACTTTGCCATCGACGTCCGGAACGATACCGTCACGGGCGATCTTCAGCATGGCATTGGCGTGCAGCGGCATATCCGGGCGGGTGAAGGCATCTGGCGCCGGAGATAGGTCGTCGGTGTTGGTTTCGCCAGTGACCTTGAATACGGTCAGGGTGATCTTCTTGGCCAGGGCTGGTTTGCTGGTGAACCATTCGGCATTGGCCCAGGACTCGATGACCTGCTTGGCAAACGCATTGCCCGCTTCCATCTTCTCTTGGACATCGTGAAAGGCATCAAACATCAACAGGGTGTGAGACAGTGCTTTAGCCGCAGTCGGGGCGAGAGCGCTGTTGTCCAGGGCCTCGACCAGAGGGGTGATGTTATAGCCGCCGAGCATGGTGCCCAGCAGTTCAATCGCCTTAACAGGATCGATCAGTGGAGAGCTGGCTTCGCCTTTAGCGAGTGCCGCCAGGAAGCCGGCCTTGACATAAGCAGCCTGGTCCACGCCAGCAGGGATGCGATTCTCAAGCAGGTCCAGAATGAACGCTTCTTCACCGGCGGGAGGGTTTTTTAGCAGTTCTACAAGAGCGGCTGTTTGGTCGGCGTCCAGTGGCTTGGCGGGGACGCCGATGGCAGCGCGTTCTTCGACATGTTTGCGGTAAGCTTTAAGCACAATAAAACCCTCGTTGTCAGCAGCGACGGAATCTGCACAGATCCGAGAATGACGCTGCAGGTGTTTCAATCAGTTTCAGATTTTCGGGGAGAGATTATAGCGTAAGTAGAGGCTCAGGTTAAGTATTGTCGACAATCCTGGCTGTTATACTTTGGCTGGGTATGTTTTTTTGTGATTGATTTGTAAATGTATTTATTAAATTTATAACGGCTATAGGCTGTCCGTAATGAGGATGCTCAGTTGCTAATAGATAGATGCGGCGCCCGGATTAATAATGCTCAGCACGTCCAGCGCCTCGAGATTGGCGTCCATTGCGATCCTATACAGTGCTTCGCGATCAAGGGCGAAAGCATCAATGGCGATCGACTCTAGCTGTTGCAGGTTAGGTTCAGCTTCGTCACCTTTGATCTCGGGTTCCATACAGTTAGTGATCTGGATCGCCAGATGTAGCAGGTGGCAGTCAGGGGTAAATTGATTGCTGGCTTCGGGGTTGTGCTGGAACTTAACCGGTAGCCACAGTTGAGGGGGGAGGCGCCAGTGTTCTAGCAGTATCGCCCCGAGCTCCGCTGCGCTGAACCCAAACCGTTGGAGCTCGAGAATGGCTGGCTTGGTATCGCAGGCTTTGGACGTTTGGAGTAACTCCTTATACTCGCTGGGTAAGCGGGTCATCAGGACCAGTCGGCCGATATCATGGAGCAGCCCGGTTAAAAATTGGGTCTCGCCTTTGGTTTTTTGTGTTGCGCAGGCCAGCTTTTTGGCGATCAGTCCGCAATAAACGCTCCGATGCCAAAAGCTGTTCATATCGACCAGCTCGGTAGGTATGTTGCTGAAAGTCTCAGCGGCCGATGAGGCGAATATCAGCGAGCGTAGTTGCGTGGTGCCGATCAGATTGACCGCTCTGGAGACCGAGTCGATCTGTGAGGGGAAGCCATAGAAGGCACTGTTAACCAGTTTCAATAGCTGTGCAGAGAGTGCCGGGTCGTGAGTAATCACGGAGCCTATATCGTCAACGGTTGCACTGTTGGATTCGAGCAGTTCGGTTACGCGGATCACTACGTCGGGTAGAGATAGCAGCTGGTTGATACCGCCGATCAATTCTTTGGGGATCATTGTTCGCTCCGTCGATGCATGATTTGCCAGAGTTATAACATAGTATAGGTGCTGCTAGCAGGTATTATGGCTAGGTTTTGTAAGGGGTTAGGGCGAGCGTGGGTTAGGGTGAGTGTGGGTTACTGCGGGTTAGGGCGAGCGTGGGTTACTGCGGGGTTGCTGCTATTGGGAATGAGATGAGCTGATGTTGACCATCGGCATGCCAGGTTAAATACCAGCCCTGCTGTTCCCAGTCGCCCAGGACAATGCGTTGCAGCTGTTTATCCTTCTCTAGCCCTGCTAAATGTGCGCTGTTGTGGATCCCTGGTCGGTGGGTGTGCCCATGAATCAGTACGCTGAGGTGATGGGATTGCAGCTGGCGCAGCACTTCAGCTGGGGTCACGTCCATAATCTGGGCTGATTTGTAGCGCTTGGCTTTGCCGCTTTGAGTTTTGATGTTGAAGGCGAGGCGGCGACGCAGGCGTAGTGGCAGGAGGTGTTGCAGCAGTCGAATCAGCGGGCTGCGGATGATCCGGCGCAAGCGCTGATAGGACCTATCATCCAGGCAGAGGCTGTCGCCGTGCATCAGCAATACTGGAGTGCCATAGAGGTCGATGCAGGTGGGGTCGTTGAGTAGCGTTGCCCCTGCTTGGCGACAAAAATGCTGGCCGATGAGAAAGTCGCGGTTGCCGTGCATCAGATAGACCGCCGTGCCGCTGTTGCTGAACTTTTTAAGTTGCGCGGCGACCTCAAGGCTTAATGGGGATTGATCATCATCGCCTAGCCAGACGTTAAAAAAGTCGCCCAGAATATAGAGCGCATCGGCCTGGCCTTGGTATTGGTCGAGCAGCGCAAAAAAAGCCCGCGTAATCTGCGGGCGCTCGCTCTGTAGATGCAGGTCAGAGATAAACAGGGTGGTCATGCGTTAGGGCTTTACTCGCCGATGTCGGCGGAAGTGATGACGACATCATCGGCGGGAACATCCTGATGGCCGGCACGACTGGTGGTTTTGCAGGCCTTGATCTTATTCACCACGTCCATGCCTTCGACAACTTTACCAAATACCGCATAACCCCAACCTTCGTTGGTTTTAGAGCGATGATTCAAGAACGCGTTGTCGGTCAGGTTGATGAAGAACTGCGATGAGGCGCTATGTGGATCCATGGTACGGGCCATCGCCAGGCTGCCGCTGACATTGGTCAGCCCGTTGTCCGCTTCGTTGTCGATCGGCGCCAGCGTCTCTTTCTGCTGCATGCCGGGCTCAAACCCGCCACCCTGAATCATAAAGCCGTCGATGACGCGGTGAAAGATGGTGCCATCGTAGAAACCGCTACGCACGTACTCTTTAAAATTGGCGCAGGTCTTGGGTGCTTTTTCGGTATCAAGTTCGATCTTGATATCACCAAAATTGGTATGCAGAGTGATCATGGGTTAACTCCTTACAGATAGGGCGTGTTGTTGGCATCAGCACCGCTTGGCGGCCTGGATGGATGGGATTATATGTCGCCGCTGCGGTGATGGCGAATCGAAACGGCGGCATAGGGTGTTTTTGGCTCGGGTTGTTGGTCGGGCCCTCAGGGTTGAGCGGTCGCCTTGAGTATTACGATAGGCTCAACCGGAACATCGCGGTAGCCGTTTTTGCTGGTGGTTGATACCTGTTTAATCTGGTTGATCAGCTCCATCCCTTCGATAACCTCGCCGAATACCGCATAGCCCCAGCGCCCCTCGGCGTAGTCGAGATTGCTGTTGTTATTGACGTTGATGAAGAACTGCGCCGTTGCGCTATGGGGGGCGTTGGTGCGCGCCATGGCGATGGTGCCGGTACGGTTACTGAGGCCGTTGTCGGATTCATTGCGAATGGCTTGCTGGGTCGTTTTGCGGGACATATCGGTATCAAACCCGCCACCCTGAATCATAAAACCATTGATGACCCGGTGGAAGATGGTGCCGTCGTAGAAGCCGCTGTCGGTGTAGCGCAAAAAGTTGGCGACCGTCAGCGGCGCTTTGTCGGGGTTAAGCTGAATAATGATGTTGCCTAGGTTGGTTTCCAGTGTTATCTGGCTAGGCTCGGTGGGGGTCTCGCTGGTGAGGGCCGTGGCCGCTTGCGGGGTATCGGTCGCGGCCCAGAGCGGGGCGTTGATGCAGAATAGTAGGCAGCAGAGTAGTTTTTTCACAGGACAGATCCAGTTGCAGATAGAGGTGAGTGGCTATTTGATGCTAAGGGTCTGGGTGCTGTCAAATAGCCCGCTGCACAAAAACACAGTTTGGAATGGCAGTTTGCCCGGTGTTTTGCTGATTACCCACCAGTCTTAGCCATGATCAGGCCGGTCTGTATTTATGAAGCGTTGTGCCAAGGATCGGCGTCAGCGGCACGGCGATTGATGATTTGACGCCGGTTTGGGTTGCCGGGTTCAAAGCGAACCTCTTGTCTCTGGTCGTGTAGCAGTCGTCGGTCTGTCAGGCGGCGTTTTATCGGGTGGTGAGGGTGGGGGTGCTGCGCGCGTTGCATTCTGGAGTCCTCCTGCCCGTGCTTTGGATGAGTGCTGTGGGTGAGTGTTGTCGGTAACGAATGCCTAGCTGTTTAAAGTAATTATAGTCGAATAGCAAGGTTCGACTCCCTTGTTGCGCTGGGGGAGGGTATAATCCTCGGTTTTGTCTGGTTTGCAGATATGCAGGCCTCTTCGATTAGAGTGTGGATCAGTTAGAAGGCGCTATGAGCTCTCAAGAAACCCCATCCCAAGTATCTAATTTTATCGCTCAGGTTATCGATGAAGATTTAAAGAGCGGTAGGCACCATGCGGTATTGACCCGTTTCCCGCCGGAGCCCAACGGCTACCTGCATATCGGTCACGCCAAGTCGATCTGCGTTAACTTTGGTCTGGCTGAGCAGTTTGGCGGCAGTTGTAATCTACGTTTTGATGATACCAATCCCTCCAAGGAGGAGCAGGAGTATGTCGATGCGATCAAGGCCGACGTGCTCTGGTTGGGTTATCAGTGGAGTGGCGAGGTGCGTTACGCCTCCGATTATTTCGAGCAGTTCTACGCCTGGGCGCAGCATCTGATCCGTACCGGCCTGGCCTATGTGTGTGATCTATCGGCAGAGCAGGCCAGCGAGTATCGCGGTTGGGCAACTACCCCGGGTAGGCCTAGCCCGTTCCGTGAACGCTCGGTGGCGGAGAATCTAGACCTGCTAGAGCGGATGAAAAACGGCGAGTTCGACGAGGGCTCAAAAGCACTGCGGGCCAAGATCGATATGGCTTCGCCCAATATGAATATGCGTGATCCGATGTTGTATCGGATCCGCAAGCAGCATCACCATCAAACCGGCAACCAGTGGAGTATCTATCCTACTTACGATTTTGCTCACGGTCAGGAGGATGCGATCGAGGGGGTGACGCATTCGATCTGTACCATGGAGTTTGCCGACCATCGTCCTTTATATGAGTGGTTTCTGGAGCATCTGCCGGTACCCAGCAAGCCTGCGCAATACGAGTTTGGACGTTTAAATCTGAGTTATACCCTGACCAGTAAACGTAAATTAAAGCAGCTGGTGGATGATAAGGTGGTCTCGGGTTGGGATGACCCGCGGATGCCAACGATCTCCGGGTTACGTCGGCGGGGCTTTAGCGCTCGGGCGTTGCGTAATTTCTGCAACGGCCTTCCGGTCGCTAAGGCTGGCGGCATGGTCGATGTGGCGCAGCTGGAGCACGCCATCCGTGATGATCTGGACAAGAGTGCCCCGCGCGCGATGTGTGTGCTCAATCCGCTCAAGCTGACGGTGATAAATTTTGCCGAGCATATCGATACCGCCGTGCAGTGGCTGTCGGCGCCGAGGCATCCGAAGATCGATCTGGGAGCACGACAACTGCCCTTTACCCCCGAGCTCTATATCGATCGTGCAGATTTTAGTGAAGACCGCACCCTGTCACGTAAGAAGTTTCAGCGTTTAGTGTCGGGAGACTATGTGCGTTTACGGGGCGCCTATGTGATCAGGGCCGAGCAGGTAGTTAAAAACAGTGCCGCTGAGATTATTGAGATTAAGGTGTCGCTGGTGCCCGGAACCGTGGGTGAGAATCCTCCAGAGGGGATGAAGCCGCGGGGTGTTATTCATTGGGTATCGGCTAGCGAAGGCAAGCAGGCCTCGGTGCGTATCTACGATCGACTCTTTAGCCACCCGACACCTGATGATGCAGGCAAAACGGGCGAAACTGATTTTATGCAACTAGTAAACCCCGGTTCGTTCAAGCAGTTGGATAATTGTTGGGTTGAGCCGGCGTTGGCGCAGGCGGCTCCCGAGGCGAGCTTTCAATTTGAGCGCGAAGGTTATTTTGTCGCAGATCGCTACGATCACGGCGCGGCCACTCCGGTCTTCAATATGACGATTGGCCTGCGCGATAGCTGGGGCGGATAACTCGGATACCTGCCGCCTGAAAACTAAAGCATTGATGGAATAAAGAGCCGTATGAGCTTACAGATCTACAACACCCTGAGCGGTCAGAAAGAGCCGTTCACTCCCATAGAGCCCGGTAAGGTGCGGATGTACGTCTGCGGCATGACGGTTTATGACTACTGCCACCTGGGTCATGCCAGGGTGCTGGTCGCGTTCGATGTCATCACCCGTTATCTGCGTGCCAGCGGCTACGCTGTCCATTATGTGCGCAACATTACCGATGTTGACGACAAGATTATCCATCGCGCTCAGGACAATGGCGAAAGCTGTAACGCGCTGACCGAGCGCTTTATTGCCGCGATGCATGAGGATGAGGCGCGTCTGGGGGTGGTGTCGCCGACCGAGGAGCCGCGGGCGACGGCGCATATGACTCCCATTATCGAGATGGTGCAGACCCTGATCGACAAGGGGTATGCTTATGTCGCGGGCAACGGTGATGTTTACTACCGGGTCGGGCGGTTTGAGGGTTACGGTAAGCTGACCAATCGTAATCTGGAGGATATGCAGGCCGGATCTCGGATCGAAATTAACGATCAAAAAGAGAATCCGTTTGATTTCGTATTGTGGAAAGCGGCTAAGGCCGCTGAAATCAGCTGGAGTTCACCCTGGGGTGCGGGGCGTCCGGGTTGGCATATAGAGTGTTCGGCGATGTCCAAGTGCTGTCTGGGGGATACCTTTGATATCCATGGTGGCGGGCCTGATCTGCCGTTTCCGCATCACGAAAATGAGATCGCGCAGAGTGAGGCGGCCAACGGGGTTAAGTTTGTTAATACTTGGATGCATGCGGGTGCGGTTCGGGTCAATAAGGAGAAGATGTCCAAGTCATTGGGTAACTTCTTCACTATTCGCGATATTCTGGATAAATACGACCCTGAGGTGGTGCGTTACTTCTTGACGATGGGGCACTACCGCAGTCAGATCGATTACTCTGAAGCGAGTCTTAAGGAGGCGCGTGGCGCCTTGGATCGTTTTTATCATGCGCTGCGCGGTATTGAGGTGGTTGCCGAGTGCTCACCCGACAACGATTTTGATAGGCGTTTTAAGGCGGCCATGGATGATGACTTTAATAGTGCCGGTGCGGTAGCGGTGTTGTTTGAGTTGGCGCGCGAGATCAATCGGCTCAAAGAGCAGGATGCGCTATTGGTCGCGCAGTTGGCGGCGCAGTTACGGCGTTTGGGTTTGGTGTTGGGATTGCTGCAGCAGGATCCAGAAACCTATCTTCAGGGTCATCAAGGCGATACTGGGCTTGAGGTTGTAGAGATTGAGGCACTGATCGCAAAGCGTGCCGAGGCTAAAAAAGCGCGTGATTTTGCGGGTGCAGATGCGATTCGCGAGATGCTCAAGGCGCAGGGTGTGATCCTAGATGACAGTCGTGAGGGTACGACCTGGCGGCGTGAAAGCTAGTGTGCGATATTGTTGTCAGTCTGCTGGGTTGGATTTGGGGGGTAAAAACCAGACAAGCGAAGAGCGATCAGCAGGATAGCTCTTCGCTTGCTTGCTGTATTAATCTTTATGCAGTACGTCAGCCGCATACAGGGTGTTTTCCATCAGTGTGGCGACCGTCATCGGCCCTACACCGCCCGGAACAGGGGTGATCCATCCGGCTCTTTGTGCGGCTATCTCAAACTCGATGTCACCGACCAGAGTGCCATTTTCCAAGCGGTTGATGCCGATATCGATCACGATCGCTCCGGGTTTTATCCATTCGCCTTTCACCAGACCGGGTTTGCCAACGCCGACCACCACGATATCGGCCTGGGCGATCTTTAGGTCCAGGTTGCGGGTGAAGCGGTGCGCGGTGGTGACGGTGACCCCTGCCAGTAATAGCTCTAGGGCCATGGGTCTGCCGACGATATTGGACACCCCGACGACGCAGGCGTCTAGGCCACGAACGGCTATGCCGGTGGAGGCGAGTAGCGTCATGACCCCTTTGGGGGTGCAGGGGCGCAGGAGTGGCATGCGCTGGGCTAGGCGGCCGAGGTTGTAGGGGTGAAAGCCGTCGACATCTTTGTCGGGGCGGATGCGTTCCAGGATGGCGTTGGCATCTAGGTGCGCGGGTAGCGGGAGTTGAACCAGGATGCCATCGATATCGGCGGTGTTGTTCAGCTTATCGATGAGTCCGAGTAGATCCTGCTGTGATGTAGAGGCGGGAAGGTCGTATGCGGTAGAGATGATGCCGACCTCTTCGCAGGCGCGGCGCTTGTGGTTGACGTAAACCTGTGAGGCGGGGTCGACGCCAATCAGTACCACGGCGAGCCCAGGGGCTCTTTTGTCTTGCTCTAAGCGCGTCTGAACGCCTGCTCTGACCTGTTGCTTGACTGTTGAGGCGATCCGTTTGCCATCGATGATCTGTGCGCTCATAAAGCCTGCCTTCGTGCTTTGATGCTGGTGGCTGAAAATTGGAGCGCAATTTTCGCACGTCTGCGGCTGCAGGCAAAGTTGGGGGAGGTGATTAGCGGGTTTTTATTCCTGTCTCGATCTTGGCTGGCGCTGTCTTGGCTAGATAGGCTTTGCGAGTGTTGTGCGGACGATGAAAAAAGGCTGATAAAAGGTGTTGACCTGTTAAAAACTCGGCTGTAATATTCGCACCTCGTTGAGGCAACGCACAGTTGCAACAAGGAGTTCGGGGTATAGCGCAGTCCGGTAGCGCGCCTGCTTTGGGAGCAGGATGTCGGGAGTTCGAATCTCTCTACCCCGACCAGTTTTATCCCGCTTATTGGGATAGGATGCAGGTCTGTTCGTGCGCCCTTAGCTCAGTTGGATAGAGCAACGGCCTTCTAAGCCGTAGGTCACAGGTTCGAGCCCTGTAGGGCGTGCCATCAGGCACCCCAGAACATTGATTAATGGTGGGCGTAGCTCAGTTGGTAGAGCCCCGGATTGTGATTCCGGTGGTCGTGGGTTCGAGCCCCATCGTCCACCCCAATCAATGTGTTTTATGTTTTGCGGACGTGGTGAAATTGGTAGACACGCCAGATTTAGGTTCTGGTGCCGCAAGGTGTGAGAGTTCGAGTCTCTCCGTCCGCACCATTTATGTATATCTCTAGTACAATCCCTCCTATTATTAGTTCCTGCTCCTTTGTGTATGGCTTATTGCTGGGCATGAATTGTGCTTACGATGCTTGACTATGTGGCGCGTATAGCTGAGAATTTCGTCCTTTTAAATTTGGCTCTTTATAGCCATGCGCGTGGTTTACTTCGTGTCGATCGGCCGCGTGTTAACTCTTTTGTGAGGAAAATCCATGCAAGTTTCTGTTGAGGCGACTTCTTCTCTTGAGCGCCAGATGACGATCACTGTGCCCGCTGAGCGGATCGAGAATGATGTCACTAGTCGGTTAAAACAGACTGCGCGCACTGCTCGTATCGACGGTTTTCGTCCTGGTAAAGTGCCGATGAAGGTGCTTAAGCGTCGTTATGGTGAGGGCGTTCGTCAGGAGGTGTTGGGGGATGTGATCCAGCGCTCTTTTTATGAGGCGGTCACTCAGGAGAAGTTGAGGCCTGCAGGCGGACCTAGTATTGAGCCTAAGCAGTTCAATGAGGGTGAGGATTTTCAATATGTTGCAACGTTTGAAGTGTACCCTGTTATTGAGTTAGCGGATTATTCCTCGGTCGAGCTGACCAAAGAGACCGCTGCGGTTGCCGATGCTGACGTTGAAGAGATGATCGAGACGTTGCGTAAGCAGCAGTCGGGTTGGCATACCGTTGAGCGCGCTGCCGCAGACGGTGATCGGGTTAATATCGACTTTGAAGGCTTCAAGGACGGTGTGGCTTTCGATGGCGGTAAGGCTGCGGCGCATGAGCTGGTACTGGGATCTAACAGCATGATTCCCGGTTTTGAAACAGGCCTGATTGGCAGTGCGGCGGGATCTGAGCTGGAGTTGGCTCTAAGCTTCCCTGATACCTATCATCAGGCAGATCTGGCTGGCCAAGCGGTGACCTTTAAGGTGATCGTGAACGCGGTTGCCGAGCCCGAGCTTCCAGAGCTCAATGGCGAGTTTTTCTCGAAGTTTGGCATCGATGAAGCGGATGTTGATGGCTTTAAAGTGGAAATTCGCAAAAACATGGAGCGCGAAGTCAAACAGGCGCTGCATGCCAAGCTAAAGAACAGCGTGCTGAACGAGCTGGTTAAGATCAATAATATCGATGTGCCTAAGGCACTGGCTGATGGCGAGATTGATCGCTTGCGTCAGCAGGCCGTACAGCAGTTTGGCGGTGGTGCCGGTATCGATGCCAGCGCGCTTCCCGCTGAGCTATTTTCCGAGCAGGCCCAACGTCGTGTTGCTATAGGTTTGTTGGTGGGTGAGCTGATCCAGAGTAGCGGGCTGAAGGCGGATGCCGAGCGTGTTCGTCGTACCGTCGAAGAGATGGCAGATACCTATCAGCAGCCCCAGGAAGTGATCGATTATTACTACGGCAATCCCGAGCAGTTAGCGCAGGTTGAGGCGTTGGTTCTCGAAGATCAGGTTGTGGATCTGTTGGTTTCGCAGGCTACGGTTACCGAGATCGCTGTCGGTTATCAGGATGCGATTAAGCCTGCACAACCGGTGGCTGACTCCGAGCAAGCAGCAGAAACGGTGGCGACGGTAGAGTAACTTAGTGTTTTAGTCATTGACCGGAAACGACTCGGTTGATATCTATATAAACGGTAGTCGGCGTCAGCGCCGCCTACCGTTTTTTAGCACTACAGGTTTTGTGTGATGTTATCCGCAAGGCATGGACATGGCAGAGTAACGGTTAAGGGTAGACTATGCAGAAGGGTATTTTCGGCGATAGCGGTATTCAGACGTCTGCGGCACTGGTGCCGATGGTGGTTGAGCAAACTGCGCGTGGTGAGCGGTCGTACGATATTTATTCGCGATTGCTGAAGGAGCGGGTTATTTTTCTCGTGGGCCAGGTGGAAGACCATATGGCTAATCTGGTGGTGGCGCAGTTGCTATTTCTAGAATCAGAAAACCCGGATAAAGATATCCATCTCTACATTAATTCGCCGGGTGGTTCGGTAACTGCGGGTCTGTCTATTTATGACACCATGCAGTTTATTAAGCCCAATGTCAGTACCATGTGCCTAGGTCAGGCTGCGAGTATGGGGGCGTTGCTGTTAGCCGGTGGTGCTAAGGGCAAGCGTTATTGTCTGCCTAATTCACGGATGATGATTCATCAGCCGCTGGGTGGTTATCAGGGGCAAGCGAGCGATATCGAGATTCACACACGTGAAATTTTGACTATCCGCGAGAAGTTAAATCGAATTCTTGCCGGTCATACGGGTCAAAACATGGAGACGATCGCTCAGGATACCGAGCGTGATAACTTTATGGATGGTACAGCAGCCGTCAACTACGGTCTGATCGATGCGGTAGTGGATAAGCGGATTAGCGAGTAACGCGCTAAAATGTTTGATGTAGTTGTTGAAATTTGGCCGTGCGTTAGTGTGAGCAAATGGTGCGAGCAAATGATATGTGTCAGTGAGTTGTTAGAGAGGAAGTTGAATGTCTGAGGATATGACTGGTAAGGGTGGTGACGGTAAACTGCTGTACTGCTCGTTCTGTGGCAAAAGCCAGGATGAAGTGCGCAAGCTGATTGCCGGCCCGTCTGTCTTTATCTGTGATGAGTGCGTCGATCTCTGTAACGATATTATCAGCGAAGAGGTGCAAGAGGTCGGTGCTGAAGAGAGTGCTGATCATCTGCCCACCCCGCAAGAGATCAAGCTGACCCTCGATGAATATGTTATCGGTCAGGAAAAGGCTAAAAAAGTACTCGCCGTAGCGGTCTATAACCATTACAAGCGGCTGCGCTATCAGAGCTCTCAGGACGATGTTGAGCTGGGCAAGAGTAACATCTTGTTGATCGGTCCCACGGGTAGCGGTAAGACGCTGCTGGCGCAGACCTTGGCGCGGCTGTTGAATGTGCCCTTTACCATCGCCGATGCGACGACGCTCACCGAAGCGGGTTATGTGGGCGAGGATGTCGAAAACATCATCCAAAAACTGCTGCAGAAGTGCGACTACGATGTTGACAGGGCGCAGATGGGTATCGTCTATATCGATGAGATCGATAAGATCTCCCGCAAATCTGATAATCCCTCCATTACTCGCGATGTGTCGGGTGAAGGGGTGCAGCAGGCCCTGCTTAAGTTGATCGAAGGTACGGTGGCCTCCGTCCCGCCTCAGGGTGGTCGTAAGCACCCACAGCAGGAGTTTTTGCAGGTCGACACCTCCAATATTCTGTTTATCTGTGGGGGCGCTTTCGCCGGGCTAGAGAAGGTCATTGAAGCGCGCTCGGAAAAGAGCAGTATTGGTTTCTCTGCCGCTGTTCGTTCTAAAGAGAGCGGTAAAAGCGTGGGTGAAACCTTGCTGAGTGTCGAGGCGGAAGATCTGGTCAAATATGGCTTGATCCCTGAGTTTGTGGGGCGCTTACCGATGATCGCCACGCTAACCGAGCTCGATGAAGATGCGTTGATGCAGATCCTTACCGAGCCCAAGAATGCACTGACACGCCAATACCATAAGCTGTTCGAGATGGAGGGTGTTGATGTCGATTTCCGCGAAGACTCGTTGAAGGCGATCGCCAAGAAAGCGATGGCGCACAAAACCGGCGCTCGAGGCTTGAGGTCGATCATGGAAGCGGCGCTGCTGGATATTATGTTTCAGTTGCCGTCACTCACCAATGTCAGCAAGGTGGTGATCGATGCGGGAGTCATTGACGCAGAGTCTGAACCTCTGATGATCTATGCTAATGCAGAGTCTGCGAAGGCTGCGCCTAGCGAATAGCTCTGGTTGATCAAAAGGGCCGCAAGGGCCCTTTTTTCTGCATAGATATGCAGTTCCGGGCTTGTAAAATGGCCTGGTGCCCCCATTTTAATCTCAGTACAGCTGGTCATTGTCGTGTTTTTTCACCTGCTTAGGTATGGCTGTCGCCTGAGTTTATATGTTCAGAGGTTTTGCGTATGGATCTTGATCAGCTGTCCGATAGTCCCACCTCTTTAGAGTTACCGTTGCTGCCGTTGCGCGATGTGGTGGTCTATCCCTATATGGTTATTCCGCTGTTCGTTGGGCGTGAGAAGTCGATCCAGGCGTTGGAATTGGCGATGGAGGGGGATAAGCAGATTTTGCTGGTGGCGCAGAAAAATGCCTCGGTTGATGAGCCGGGTGCGCAAGATGTGTTCTCGATCGGCACCGTGGCTAATATTTTACAACTGCTGAAGCTTCCCGATGGCACGGTTAAGGTGCTGGTTGAGGGCGCGCGGCGTGCTTCTATCGATTCGGTCGTTGATACCGATAAGGGCTGGATGGCGACCTATCAAGAACTTCCGGTCACCGATCTCGGTGAAGAGGGTGAGGTGTTTGTACGCACGGTGCTGTCGCAGTTTGAGCAGTATGTGCAGCTCAACAAAAAAATTCCTACTGAAGTGCTGGCATCGCTAGCGGCTATCGAGAATCCGCTGCGCTTAGGCGATACCATCGCCGCGCATGTGACGGCCAAGCTGGAAGAGAAGCAGCATCTGCTGGAGATGACGGATACCCGCGATCGGCTCGAACGCTTGATGGCGTTGATGGAGTCGGAAATTGACCTGGTTAATGTCGAGAAGCGGATCCGGGGTCGGGTCAAAAAGCAGATGGAGAAGAGCCAGCGCGAGTACTACCTTAACGAGCAGATGAAGGCGATCCAGAAAGAGATGGGCGATCTGGATGAAGGGGGCAGTCCCAACGAGATCGAACAGCTACGCCTGCGCATCGATGAGGTGGGGATGTCTAAGGAGGCCAAGGACAAGGCTGTTAATGAATACAACAAGCTGAAAATGATGTCGCCGATGTCCGCCGAGGCTACGGTGGTGCGCAGTTATATCGACTGGATGGTCAGTCTGCCGTGGAACAAGCGCAGCAAGGTGCGTCATGACCTGGCCAAGGCCGAGTTGGTGCTGGATGCCGATCATTATGGTCTAGAAGAGGTTAAGGAGCGTATTCTAGAGTACTTGGCCGTACAGCAGCGGGTTCGTAAGCTAAAGGGGCCGGTGCTTTGTCTGGTTGGGCCTCCTGGGGTAGGCAAAACGTCGCTGGGCCAGTCTATCGCGCGTGCGACGAACCGTAAGTACGTGCGGATGGCGCTGGGTGGGGTGCGTGATGAGGCTGAGATCCGTGGCCATCGTCGTACCTACATCGGCTCTATGCCCGGAAAGCTACTGCAGAAAATCTCTAAGATCGGGGTTAAAAATCCGCTGTTTCTGCTCGATGAAATAGACAAGATGGGCATGGATCAGCGTGGCGATCCGGCCTCGGCCTTGTTGGAAGTTCTCGATCCTGAGCAAAATCACACCTTTAATGATCATTACCTGGAGGTTGATTATGACCTCTCGGATGTGATGTTTGTCTGTACCTCTAATTCGATGAATATACCCGGCCCGCTGTTGGATCGGATGGAGATTATTCGTATTCCCGGTTACACCGAAGATGAAAAAGTCAAAATTGCTGAGCGTTATCTGATCCCTAAGCAGATTAAGACCAACGGGCTTAAGCTCAATGAGGCGAGCATTTCTGAGGCGGCGGTACGGGATATGATTCGCTATTATACCCGCGAAGCTGGGGTTCGGGGTCTGGAGCGTGAGATCGCCAAGGTGCTGCGCAAAGTGGTCAAAGAGAAGGCGTTGGCTCAGATTCCTGACCAGACGCGTTCGATCACCCAAGAACTGTTGGAGCATTACAGCGGGGTACGCAAGTTTAGTTTCGGCAAGGCCGAGGAGAAAGATGTCGTAGGTCAGGTCACGGGTTTGGCTTGGACCCAGGTGGGTGGTGAGATCCTGACCATTGAGTCTGCGGTCGTTCCGGGTAAAGGGCGCCAGATTCATACGGGGTCGCTGGGTGATGTGATGAAGGAATCGATCCAGGCCGCTTTAACCGTCGTTCGCAGTCGCGCGGCAGCACTGGGCATTGATGCTGATTTTCATGAGAAGCATGACATCCATATTCATGTTCCCGAGGGCGCTACGCCCAAAGATGGCCCCAGTGCGGGTATTGGGATGTGTACCGCGCTGGTGTCGGCATTAACCAATATTCCAGTACGTTCAGATGTGGCCATGACCGGTGAGATTACTCTGCGTGGTCAGGTATTACCTATCGGCGGTCTTAAGGAAAAGCTGCTCGCAGCGCATCGTGGTGGTCTTAAAACGGTGATCATTCCCGATGAGAATTTACGCGATTTAAAAGAGATTCCCGATAATATAAAACAAGAGCTTGAGATTAAGGCGGTCAAGTGGATCGACGAGGTGCTGGCGATCGCGTTGGCGAGTCAGCCTAAACCGCTGGCGAGTCAACCCGAAAAACAGTCTCCAGAAAAGAAAAAGACCCCCCGCAGTGCGCGAGGTCAGATTAGTACGCATTAACCTGTAACCCGTATGTTTTGTTGGGTTTGCGGCTTGACAGTCGTTTTGAGCAGTTGGTATAAAGTGCGTCGTTAAAGCTTTGCTGGGCATGGGTAATAAACAAGCGATATCTATCTTAAAAAAGGGGATGTGAGTGAATAAGTCTGAGTTGATTGATGCGATAGCGGCTTCTGCAGATCTATCTAAAGCGTCGGCGGGCCGCGCCTTGGATGCGGCTTTGGAAGCGGTGACCGGTGCTTTGAAAAATAACGACAGTGTTGCGCTGGTAGGTTTTGGTACGTTTTCTGTTAAACAGCGTGCTGCACGTACGGGTCGTAACCCCCAGACTGGCAATCCGATCCAGATCGCTGCTGCCACCGTACCGGCATTTAAAGCGGGTAAAGCACTGAAGGATGCGGTAAATTAATTTTTGAGCTGTGCCGGTTTATGGGTGAAAAAACTATTACACAGTGGTAATGGAGTCGAGGGCAATGCCGGCTTTTTATCTTGATAGCCAATGGGGTGTTATCCGTTCCCCTACATGTAAAGGGCGCATCAATGGATGCGCTTTTTTTTTAAATGAATGAGTGCTGCTGGGGTGCGAAAACACCCGAGCGTTTTCCGGGCAGAGGGCTGCATGCTTCAAAATCTGAGAGATAGTTCCCAAGGGATAATCGCCAAGGTGATTGTCGGCTTTATCATCGTGACCTTTGCACTCTGGGGGGTGGATTCTCTGGTGGGGCTGGCATCTGATCCTGGTGCGCCGGTAACCGTCAACGGTGTCGATATCAGTGAAGCCGAGATCCAGAACGCGATAGCGATGCAGCGCCGGCAGCTGATCACTCAGATGGGCGATAGCGTCGATCCCTCGATGCTCGAGGACAGCCTGTTACGGGGCGTGGTCGTCGAAGGCTTAATAGAGCAATCCTTACTGCTGCAGTCCGCTGAGCAGCAAGGACTGGCGGTTGGCAACCCGACACTGGATCAAATTATTCTCAATACCCGTGAGTTTCAGGTAGAGGGTCGGTTTGATCGCGATCAGTTTAATGCGGTGCTGCGTAACGCGGGTCTGACGCCGATGATGTATCGCGAGCTGTTGCGTAAAGAGCTGCTGATGGGGCAGGAGCAGAGCGCCATTGCGGCGACGGCCTTTACCCTGACAGCGGAGGCGAAGGCGATTGCCGCGATCGATCAGCAAACCCGTGATCTGTGGTTCCAGCGGGTGCCGTTGGCCGATATTCTTGCCAAGGTAGAGATCAGTGAGGCCGAGGTTGCCGCCTATTATCAGGCTAATCAAGCCGATTTTGTCTCCCCGGAAAGGATTGCGTTAGATTACCTTGAGCTTAATCGTAACGACTTGACCGCTAGGGTTAGCATCGACGAGGCCGAGCTACAGGCGCAATTCCAGCAACTGGTGGCGAACTTTGAAGGTCAAGAAGCACGCCAGGCTGCGCATATTTTGCTGGCATTCACGGCTGATCGGGATGCGGACAGCGCGCAAGCAGAGGCGCAGCGGTTGTATCAACTGCTTAATGAGGGGGCGGATTTTGCTGCGTTGGCGCAACAGTATTCCGATGATGCGGGCTCTGCCGCAGAGGGCGGAGCGCTGGGGTTGATCGAACAGGGGGTGATGGTCCCCGAGTTTGAAAAGGCACTGTTTTCGATGGCTGCTGGAGAGATCTCTGCACCGCTGGAGACTGAGTTTGGTTACCACCTGATCAAGCTTGAACGTATCGAAAAAAGCACCCCTCCCAGTTTTGATAGCGTACGCGCAGAGCTTGAAACCGCGCAGCGTGAACAGCGCTCTGAGGCACGCTTCGTTGAACTTTCAGAGCAGTTAGCCGACATCAGTTTCTCTGCTGCCGACCTGCTGGAGCCTGCGGAGCAGTTGCAGCTTGAGATACAGAGTACCGAGTTGTTTGGTCGAGAGGGCGGTGATGACTCCTTTAGTAGCCATCCGCGCATTCTCAAAGCGGCTTATTCTGATGAGGTGTTGCACCAGGGGCATAACTCCGAGCTGATCGAATTGAGTCGTGACTGGGTGGCCGTGGTGCGTCTGAAACAGCATCAACCAGCAGCTGCGCAGGCGTTGTCTGAGGTGGCTGAACAGATTGTCATTCAGCTGAAACAGCAGCAGGCTGAGCAGCAGGTGCAGCAGCAGGCGCAGAGCCTTCTGGCTGAGGCGAAGACCCTTAGTGTTGAGCAGTTAGACTCTAGTCTTTGGCAGCAGCAGAAAGGTGTCGCACGCTCGGAAGCGGTGCTCGATCCACTGCAGGTCCGGGCGCTGTTTCAAATGCCCAAGCCTGCTGAGGGTCAGTTAAGCTGGAGTGTCAGCACATTATCCGATGGCAGCGCCGTGGTTATGGGGTTGAGTGGCGTTCATCCGGGAGCCGAGCCCGATGCACAAACGCTGCAGGCGATGTCGGGCTATCTAGGCAATCGTAACGGCCAGTCCGACTATGCCTCGCTGATTCGCCATTTGAGATTGAACGCTCAGGTCGAACGCTGATCTGTGAATTCATAGCGCTGGGCGCTGTTTGTTAAGCACCAAGCCTCAGGGAGCCTCAGGGCTCCCTTTTTGCAATGCTCGATGGCGTTTTTGCGTAGCTGGGTTCGATGATGAGTTTGATATTAGGAATAGATCCCGGATCCCGGATCACCGGCTTTGGGGTGATCAATCTGCTTGGCTCACAGCCGGAGTACGTGGTCAGTGGTTGCATCCGGATTAAGGGCGATCATCTGCCCGATCGGCTGCAGCAGATCTACGAAGGGGTGGTTGAAGTGATTAGCCTGTATCTGCCGCAGGAGATGGCTATAGAGCAGGTGTTTATGGCCAAGAATGCCGACTCGGCCTTGAAGCTGGGTCAGGCTCGAGGCGCTGCGATCGTCGCGGGCGCGACCCAGGGTCTGGCAGTATCGGAGTATGCTGCGCGGGCGGTGAAGCAGGCCGTGGTCGGTAAAGGCTCCGCCGATAAGGTCCAGGTGCAGCATATGGTGAGTTCTATTCTTAAGCTACCGGGATTGCCGCAAGCCGATGCCGCCGATGCCTTGGCGATAGCGTTATGTCATGCCTATACCCGTCAAGGGCAAGTTCGTTATGCGGCGGCGGGCATCCGTACTCGGCTGACGTAGCGGTACTGTTCAGGGTGTTCGCTAGGAGAAGTACTAATGATTGGTAGGTTGAAGGGTGTGCTGGTAGAAAAGCAATCTCCGCAGCTGGTGATTGATGTGCAGGGTGTGGGCTACGAAGTTGAGGCGCCCTTGAGTACCCTCTTCCGTCTCCCCGCGCTGGGTCAGTCGGTGGAGTTGTATACCCATTTTGTGGTGCGTGAGGATGCCCAGTTATTGTTCGGTTTCTTTACCAAGGAGGAGCGGGCGCTGTTTCGAACCCTGATCAGGGTTAACGGCGTCGGTCCAAAAATGGGGATCGCAATACTCTCGGGTATCGACGCTGATGATTTTGCTCGCTGCATCAATCAAGACGACACCGGGGCGTTGGTTAGGATTCCCGGGGTGGGTAAAAAAACGGCCGAGCGCCTGATCGTGGAGATGCGCGATAAGATGCGCGACTGGTTGCCTGCGGATGGTGGTTTTGCCTTGCAGGGAGAGGGGCCTGCTGACTCGGACAATAGCGCACTCCAGGAAGCAGAAAGCGCGCTGATCTCCTTGGGTTATAAGCCCGCTCAAGCCGCCAAGGCGGTGGCTCAGGCACGGCAGTTGCTCGGTTCTGGCAATGTTGAGGCGCTTATCCGTCAGTCACTCAAGAGTATGGTTTAAGACTGCGATAGCTTATCATTCGCAACCATGCGTTTTGCTGCTGCCTATTTGAGATCCCCATGATTGAAACCGATCGGTTTATCGCCCCTGAGCCTCGTTCTCGCAGCGAAGAGCTGCAGGATCGCGCCATTCGTCCCCGCGCATTGGCCGAGTATGTGGGGCAGCCGGCGGTGCGGGAGCAGATGGAGATTTTTATCCCTGCCGCCCGTAACCGTGGCGAACCGCTCGATCATACGCTGATCTTTGGCCCGCCCGGATTGGGTAAAACAACCCTGGCACATATCATTGCTAACGAGATGGGCGTGTCGATGAAATCGACCTCCGGTCCGGTGATGGAGAAAGCCGGCGACCTGGCGGCGATGCTGACCAATCTTGAGCCGGGTGATGTGCTCTTTATCGATGAGATCCATCGCTTGAATCCTGCCGTAGAGGAGGTGCTCTATCCGGCGATGGAGGACTATCAGCTCGATATTATGATCGGTGAGGGGCCCGCAGCGCGTTCGATCAAACTCGATCTTCCGCCCTTTACATTAGTGGGGGCTACCACCCGAGCTGGCCTGTTGACTTCACCCTTACGTGACCGCTTTGGTATCGTTCAGCGCTTGGAGTTTTACAGTGTTGAGGATCTGGTCAGTATTGTCAGCCGTTCTGCGAGGCTGGTTGGCGTCGGCATCGATGAGAGCGGTGCCCGCGAGATCGCCCGCCGTTCACGAGGTACGCCGCGGATTGCTAACCGGCTGTTGCGACGGACCCGGGATTATGCCGAAGTGAAGGCCGATGGCTATATCACCGGCAAGGTAGCCGATCTGGCGTTGGATATGCTGAATGTTGATAGCCATGGCTTTGACCACATGGATCGTCGTCTGCTGTTAGCGATGATCGAAAAGTTTGATGGCGGACCCGTGGGTATCGATAGTTTATCCGCATCGATCAGTGAGGAGCGCGATACCATTGAAGATGTGCTGGAGCCCTTCCTGATTCAGCAGGGCTATATTATGCGCACTTCGCGTGGGCGGGTGCTGACCAGGTTGGCGTATCAGCACTTCGGTATGGAGTCCCTGCATCGGGGTGAACATGACTGATTCTGAGGTGCATCAGTGCCTATTCCGGGTCTATATCGAAGATACCGATCTAGGCGGCATCGTCTATTACGTCAATTATCTGAAATTTATGGAGCGTGCCCGTACGGAGCTGTTACGATCGTTGGGTTTTCAGCAGCAAGCGTTGCAGCAGCAGGGGTTGTTGTTTGTGGTCCACAGTCTCGATGTCCGTTATCGACACCCTGCGCGGCTTGATGATGAACTTATTATTCGAACCCGAATCAAACGCCAGTCTGTAGCCAGTTTGGTTTTTGAGCAGCAGGTACTGCGGGCGAACGACTGCGCGCTGCTGTGCTCGGCGGACGTTAAGGTCGCCGCTGTTGAGGCGCCAAGACTCAAGCCCGTCGCGATTCCTGCGCTATTACGTCAGCAGCTGGGCCGTTATCGGTTGCAGAGCTAAGTTGTTAACACTGGGGCACATACGCCAATGAGGAGAATGTTTGGTGGTAGAGAAAATGTCGATGTGGAGTCTGGTGCTCAATGCCAGTCTAGTCGTGCAGTTGGTGATGCTGATTTTATTGCTGGCGTCGGTAGTCTCTTGGGTGATGATTTTTCAGCGCCGCAGATACCTGGCCGCGTCACGTCGTACGCTGCGCCAATTTGAGGAGAAGTTCTGGTCGGGTATCGACCTGAGCGCGCTGTTTCGTGATGTTAACAGCAACCCCAACCCTGATAGCGCCTTAGAAAATATATTTCGTGCCGGAATCAAGGAGTTTACCCGGCTGCGGCAGCAATCCGATGCAGATCCTGACGCGGTGATGGAGGGTGTGCAGCGGGCGATGCGGGTGGCGCTGTCTCGCGAAGAGGAGAAGCTGGATGCCCATCTGCCCTTTTTGGCGACAGTGGGTTCAACCAGCCCCTATATCGGCTTGTTCGGTACGGTCTGGGGTATTATGAATTCGTTCCGAGGCTTGGCCAATATGCACCAGGCGACGCTGGCCAGTGTCGCCCCCGGTATCTCCGAGGCGTTGATCGCTACCGCGATGGGGTTGTTCGCGGCTATTCCCGCCGTTATCGCCTATAACCGCTACTCCTCCCAAGTTGAAATCATGATGAACAGCTATGCGACGTTTGCCGAGGAGTTCTCCAGTATCCTGCATCGCCGTGTCCATGGTTCCAATTGAGGATTAAGGCATGATTCGCACCGTTAAACCCAAGCGTAAACTCAACGCCGAGATCAATGTCGTCCCCTATATCGATGTGGTGATGGTGTTGTTGATCGTGTTTATGATCACCGCGCCGATGTTGACTCAGGGTGTGGATGTCGAGTTGCCTCGAGTGGGAGCGGAGCCCGTGGATAGCCGAGATCAGGAGCCGCTGATCGTTTCTGTGGATGCTAAGGGGCAGTATTATGTCGATGTGGGCGGCGATCCGCTAAAACCTATCGCACTGTCGCTGGTGGTTGACCGGGTGGCTAAGATTCTCAGTAGCAATCCGCAGAAGATGATTTTGGTGCGTGGTGATCGCAACGTCAGCTACGATAAAGTCGTGGAGCTGATGGCCGCGCTACAGGGTGCCGGAGCTCCGAGCGTGGGATTGGTGACCGAGTAGCCATGTATTCGGGTCCTAAAAGCTATATTTTACCCGTTATATCGGCGCTGCTGTTGCATGTTGGGCTGGTATTGTTAACCGCGTCAACCTGGTTTGACAGCAGCGCCGATCCGCATCGCGTCGTGCCGCAGCATATCAAGGCGGAGTTGGTGGATTTGCGCAGCCAGAACCAGGCAAAAGCACAGGCGCAGCGTCAAGCGGATGCTCTCAAGCAGGCTGAGGCTCTGAAACAGGCTGAGGCCCAGAAGCAGGCTGCGGCTAAGGCCAAACAGCAACAGGCGGCGGATGCCAAGGCCAAAGCGGATGCCAAGGCCAAAGCCGAGACTAAAAAGCGTGTTGAACAACAAGCGCAGGCGGACAGAAAGGCCAAGCAGGCGCAGCAGGACAGGGAGGCAGCCAGCAAAAAAGCGCAGCAGCAGGCTGCCGATGCGCAGTTAAAAAAAGCCGCTAAGGAACAAGCAACTAAGGACAAAGCCGCAGCGGATCAATTAGCGGCGACTAAAAAGCAGGAGGCGCTTAAAAAGGCGGAACAAAAGCGTCAGGCCGATGCCCAACGCCAGGCGGATCAGGCAGAAAAGGAGCGCCAGGCGCGTGAGCAGGCTCAGCGGTTAGAGGTGCAACGCCAGGAGGCTCAGGCTAAAGCGGAGCAGGCGTGGGTTGCTAAGGCTGAACAGTCGGTGGCTTCGGCGGAAGCGGTCATTATCGCAGGGGTGCAGTCGCAGTGGCGGCGCCCCCCGTCAGCCCGCAATGGCATGGTGGTCGGCGTGCGTATCCATCTATTGCCCACGGGTGAGGTCGATGATGCCTATGTGACCGATCCCAGCGGCGACGAGGCGTTTGATCGTAGCGCCGTCAATGCGGTGCTAAAGGCCGCGCGATTTCCAGAGTTGCAAGTGATCGATCCGCTGGTGTTCGATCGCTATCTGCGCCAGATCGCATTGAAGTTCCGGCCGGAAGATCTGCGTCGATGAGCGCATAGCTTAGGGTTGTTCGCTGGCGAACTGTATCTGGCGGACTATGTCTGGCGGACTATGTCTGGCGGACTATATAGAGGGTAAGAAATTGATGCTACGTGTAGGATTGCTGTGGGTGGTGTTGCTGTCGACGCTGGCGCGGGCCGAGTTGACGATCGAAATTACCCAGGGGGTTGATAGGCCGGTACCGATTGCGGTGGTGCCTTTTGGTTGGCAGCAACCACAATCGTTACCCGAGGATGTGGCGGAGATTATTGCCGCAGATCTGTACCGCAGTGGGTTGTTTGCCCTGATGCCGCGTAACAGTATGCTGAGTTTTCCCACCCAGCCAGGCGAGGTCTATTACCGTGACTGGCGCCTGGCTGCGCAGGAATATCTATTGGTCGGCAAGGTGATGGCTGAGTCGGGCGGTCGTTATAAGATTGAGTATCAGCTGTTTGATGTGGTAAAGGAGCAGCGGATACTGGCGGAGCATATCAGTGGCAGTGCCACCCAGTTGCGCAAAATGGCGCATCGCATCGCCGATGCGATTTATGAGAAGTTAACCGGAATCCCCGGCGCTTTTGCCACCCAGATCGTCTATGTCAGCGCCGAGCGCCTCAGTCAAGATGATTACCGTTATCAGCTGGTGCTTGCGGATGCCGATGGCGCGAACTCGCGTACGATTCTTCAATCCAAGCAGCCGATCTTGTCGCCTTCATGGTCGCGTGATGGTCATAATCTCGCCTACGTGTCCTTTGAGACGGGGCGGCCTGCGATCTATATTCAAAATTTACAGACCGGCGCCCGCGACAAGGTCACCGGTTTTACCGGCCTTAATGGTGCGCCTTCTTGGTCTCCCGATGGTAAAAAGCTGGCGTTGACGCTGTCCAAAGATGGCAATCCTGAGATCTATACCCTTGAGCTTGCGAACCGAAAATTAACCCGTATCACTCAGCATTATGGGATCGATACCGAGCCCGCCTGGTCGGTGGATGGTAAGTCGATTCTGTTTACTTCGGACCGTGGCGGTCCACCGCAGATCTATCAAAAAGAGCTGGCGACGGGTTGGGTGGAGCGTCTGACGTTTGAGGGTGATTATAACGCCAAAGCGCACCAGACCTACGATGGTCGTCATCTGGTCATGGTGCACCGAAGCCATGGCGTGTTTCATATTGCGGTGCAGGACCTTAAAACCGGACGCTTAGATATTTTAACTGAAACTGCTCTGGACGAGTCCCCAAGCATTGCACCCAATGGTAGTATAGTGATCTACGCTACGCAGATTGGTTCAAAGGAGGTTTTGGCGGCCGTTTCCCTGGATGGGCAGGTCAAATTCAGACTCCCCTCTAAGCAAGGGAATGTCCGAGAACCTTCATGGTCACCTTACTTGCAATGAATGCATCGAAGCAGTAACTTAGTTGGAATTAATTTTTGTTTATTTTTAGGAGCTTATAATGCGCGTTAGAAATTTCAGCAAAGTAGTTGCCGTAGCCACTGCCGTCGTTTGGATCAGCGGTTGTAGCTCGACCGGCACCTCGACAGATGGCCTAGACACTGCGCCCGTGGTAGCGCAGCCCGTCATCGAAGAGGTTGCGACACCGATGGCAGCGGGTGCGGACACCGGCATGCACAGCGGGACGATGAGCGATGAGCAGATGGCTAAAGCCGCGATCGCCAAGCTGCAGACGGTGTTCTATTTTGATTTCGACAAGACCGTGATTCAAGCGGATGCCTTTGAAGACCTGAGCGCGCATGCCAAATATTTAGCTACACATGCTGACAGCCGTTTAGTGCTCGAGGGTCATGCCGATGAGCGTGGGACTCGTGAATACAACATGGCTCTGGGTGAGCGTCGCGCTAAGGCGGTGAGCCGTTTTCTGACGGTACAGGGTGCGGGTAGCAACCAGATCGAAGTGGTTAGCTATGGCGAAGAGCGTCCAGCGATGATGGGGCATGATGAAGGCTCATGGGGTCAGAACCGTCGTGTCGAGCTTAAGTACAGCCACTAAGTCATGACTCGATCCAACACTGCATTAGCCGCTTTGCTGCTAGGGATTGCTGCGCCACTGGTATTTGCCGCAGGCGGGATACCGGTGGTTGATCGCACTGATCGATCACCGAGTGCGCCAGCGGCACCAGCGCTGGGCCCGGTAGTGAATCCGGTGGTGAGTCCGATGGCTGTGAGCGATAGCTCGCGTGCGGCCGTGGCTTCGCTGCCGAAAGCGGCCGTTTCTGCCAATGCCGAGTTGTTTATGATGCTGGATCAGCTGCAGGAAGAGGTGCGCTTCCTGCGTGGTCAGGTCGAAGAGCAGCAGCATCAGCTGCAGCGTCTGCAGGTCGATCAGCGCGATCGTTATCGCGATCTTGATCGTCGCCTCGGCTTGTTAAGCCAGCGCGCTGTTGCCGTACCTATGGCGCCCACTGCTGCGCTACCTGCGGCGTTGCCGTCACCGCTCTCCGCGTCTGCTTCGGTGCCTGCCGATCGTCCGGCGGTGATGGCTCCGGCCGCGGCTACTGTTGCCGATGCGCAAGCCTACAAGGATGCGTTCTCCTTGGTGCGTGAGCGCAATTTTGATCAGGCATTGCGCGCCTTTGAAGGATTCTTACAGCAGTATCCTGACAGTTCGCTGACCGCTAACGTGCTGTACTGGACCGCAGAGGTCCATCGTGCCAAGCCGACTCCGGACCAGCAAAAAGCAAGTCTGGCGTATCAGCAGTTGCTCACGCGCTACCCTGGCCATCCTAAAGCTGCCGATGCCTACTATAAGTTGGGGTTGAGCTATTACGAGCAGGGGCTGCTCGATAAAGGCAAGGCCAGTATGGCGAAGGTGATCGAGCTTTTCCCTGATCAGGCGCCTGCTAACCTGGCTGAGGATTTCCTGCAGCGAAATCGTTAGTATTTTAATCCGTAAGCGGCCGCTTAGCGTCTGCTGCGGAGTTCCCTGTTGTTGATTGCGATCGAGTGATTCATGTCTGTTTCTGCAAAAAAAGCCGTAGTGCTGTTATCCGGAGGGCTGGATTCTGCAACGGCTCTAGTACTGGCTCGTCAAGCGGGTTATCAATGTTATGCGCTGAGTTTTAACTACGGTCAGCGCGCGCTAGCCGAGTTGCAAGCTGCTGCGGCTCTGGCACAACAGCTTGGGGTTGTCGAACACAAGACCATACGTTTTGATCTGGGTGATATCGGCGGCTCTGCGCTGACCGATCACAGTATTGCTGTGCCTGACCAGCTTTGCCAGGGTGTGCCTGTTACCTATGTTCCGGCGCGCAACACGCTATTTCTGTCGATGGCGTTAGGCTGGGCGGAGGTGCTTGAAGCCGAGGCGATCTTTATCGGGGTCAATGCGGTGGATTATTCGGGTTATCCGGATTGCCGACCTGCATTTATTGACGCGTTTCAGGCGCTGGCCAATGTGGCCACCAAGGCGGCTCTAGACGGTAAGCCCATTCGCATTGCAACGCCACTTATCCATTTGACCAAGGCGCAGATCATCCAGCAGGGGGTTGCGGCCGGTCTGGATTATAGTCTTACGGTATCCTGCTACCAGGCCGATGCTCAGGGGCGTGCTTGTGCGGTTTGTGATAGCTGTCGATTAAGAGCCCAGGGCTTCGCAGACGCCTCTGTGGTGGACCCTACCCGCTATCGGTAACGGGTTGGCGGGGCGTTTGATTTTTAGATGCAGGGCGGTATGATAGCCAGCCTGTTGTGGTTGGAGCCCTTGGCGGTTTTTCGCTACTGAAACTTAATGAAGATTATTATGCTTACAGACCAACAAATTGCAGAGCGCGTCCTGGTGCAGGAGCATCTTGCGCACAGTTACAAGCATGCTGATCTGAGTGTTGATCAAGTCTTGGACTATAAAAGCCGGATTAAGCGGTTGCTCAAAGAGCAGGATGCTTGTCTGGTTGCCCACTATTACACCGATTCGCTGCTGCAGGAGCTGGCTGAAGAGACCGGCGGTTGCGTAGCCGACTCGTTAGAGATGGCGCGTTTTGGCAACCAGCACTCCGCGTCGACGTTGGTGGTCGCGGGGGTTCGCTTTATGGGTGAGACCGCGAAGATATTAAACCCGGAGAAGCGGGTGTTGATGCCCACTCTGGAGGCGACCTGTTCGTTAGATATCGGCTGTCCGATCAAAGAGTTTTCAGCTTTTTGCGACGCCCATCCTGACCATAAGGTCGTGGTGTACGCTAACACCTCGGCGGAGGTCAAGGCCCGTGCCGACTGGGTGGTGACTTCGAGTTGTGCGCTGGAGATTGTTGAGCATCTTGCCGATCAGGGTGAAAAAATAATCTGGGCACCCGATAAACACCTAGGTGGTTACATTCAGGATCAGACGGGCGCTGAGATGCTGATGTGGGATGGCTCCTGTATTGTGCATGAAGAGTTCAAGGTCCAAGGGTTGCTCAGTCTTAAGCATCTCTACCCAGAGGCTGCCATCCTCGTACATCCTGAGTCTCCCGCCGCTTTGGTGGCGTTGGCGGACTGTGTCGGTTCCACCAGCCAGTTGATCAAAGCAGCCCAGACCCTGCCTAATCCTGATTTTATCGTGGCCACGGATCGCGGCATCTTCTATAAGATGCGCCAAGCCGCACCGGGCAAAAACTTCATTGAAGCGCCGACTGCGGGCAGTGGTGCGACCTGTCGCAGCTGTGCGCATTGTCCGTGGATGGCGATGAACGAGCTTGAAAATCTGGCTGCGGTGCTGGAGCGCGGTGATCAGGAGATCAGGGTCGATGCGCAGCTGCGTGAGCAGGCCTTGCTGCCGTTGCAACGGATGTTGGACTTTTCGGCTCGGCTTCAAGCCAGGAAATAACATGCCGATCAGGGTGGCTACTCAGAGCCTAAAATAACCGATAGCACCCTACTGGACTATCGGTTATTTGGAGCTCTACAGGCTCAAACTTTTGCGGATCTCCTCCGTGTCTTTAAGGCGTTGCTGCACCAATACGCGTTCGTGATCGCTCAGGCTGGGTTGTTTTAGCGCCCGCTCCAGATGCTCCTTGGCTTTAGCCACCGCCCCAGTTAGCAAGAAATACTCTGCCCGTGCCAAGTGCACGCCTTTAATATCATTGCTCAGGCCGCTCGCTTCGGCCAGTTGATACCAGAGCTGCAGGTCATTGGGATAGGCTCTGCTGTGGCGTAGTAACAGGCTAGCCACTTTTCTATGAGCCCCCAACTGATGGTAGGCCTTGGCTAATAGCATGGTGAGCGGATGGTTGTTGGGGTATAGCTCCAGTAGCTGTTCGAGTTGCTGGCTGGCGCGTTCGGGTTCTCTGGCTGCCAGCCAGAGTTCGGATTGCAGCAGACGGAAGCTCAGACGGTTGGGATCTGCTGCAAGCAAGATCCCAAGTTGCTGTTGTGCCTGGTCGAACTTGTCGTTGCGCAAGGCGCTGAAGGCTAGGCCGTAACGATGTTCTACGCTAGGGTCGCTGGCCACGGCGTCGAGGTATTTTAGGTAGGCAGCCGCGTCGTTGTTGAATGCCAGAACCTGCACGCGGGTTCTGATGATGCTGTAAGCCAGACTGTTAACGGTTCCATTTTTAGGCAGTTGCGCCGAGCGATTCAGGGCGTCAGCAATGCGAGATTCGGTTACCGGGTGGGTCAGTAAAAACTCAGGGGGCTTTTTGCCAAGGTTTGCGCTAGAGCGCTGCAGCTGGGAAAACATCTTGGGCATCGCAGTCGGGTCATAGCCGGTATCGACCAACACCTGCATGCCAACCCGGTCAGCTTCCTGTTCGTTGCTGCGGCTGAATGCTAGGCTGCGCTCGGCTGCGGCCGCCTGGCCCCCTAGTATGGCCGCCATCCCGGCCTGACTGTCGCTGCTGGCCATCAATAAAATACCCGCCAGCGTGGTCGCTAGTTGCAGAGGCAGGCTTTTCTGCTCCTCCGCCAGGCGTTGGGCGTAATGGCGCTGGCTGAGGTGGGAGAGTTCGTGCGCCAGCACCGAAGCGAATTCACTTTCTGTCGCGGAGAATAAAAACAGCCCGCTGTTGACGCCGATGATACCGCCGGGAACCGCAAAGGCGTTGAGGCTGTTGTTGTTGATGACGACCAGGCTTAGGCGGCGATCCTGGAGGTTGCTGTAGACCGACAGGCGCTGCAGTAGTTCTTTAATAAAGCTAAAGGTGAGCGGATCATCCAATAGCGGAGCCTGGGCTCGCAAGGTTCTGACCCAGGCGTTACCGAGCCGGTACTCTTCGTCCAAAGACAGGATGCCAGAGCTGCTGTCGCCCAATAGCGGCAGTGGGTTGGCATATACGGGGCTCCATAACAGCGAGCACAGCAGCAGTCCCCTAACATAGGTGCTAAGCTTGTGAGTCATTCTTTTAAATCCAATAGCTTGGTAGTTTATAGTGATCCCTCAATAGCATCTGGTATATAGTCGTTTTATTCACGATGCCGTGACGGTCGTCGCACCGCTATCTACGGCTAATATACCCTCTGGAGTTGCAAAATGTCAGTTGAAATCGAGAGCGACTATCCGATTAGTCAGCGCTTGGATGCTTGTGGGCTAAGCTGTCCTCTACCGTTACTCAAGGCCAAGCAGGCGCTCAATAGGCTGCAGCCGGGCGAAATATTGCAGGTGGTCGCAACCGATGCCGGTTCGGTGCGTGATTTTAAAGCCTTTACCGACCAGTCGGGTGATGCGTTACTCTATTCTGGCGAGCAGGGGGGGCGCTATACCTACGTGATCCGCAAGACCGATAAAAGGGTGGCCGGATAATGATCGGCCAAGGTAGTCATAACTCAAGGGTTAACAGAGGTTTCACGGTTCATGTTTAAGGTGGTTAATGGCTGGATAGATCGCTATTTTAGCGACGAAGAAGCGCTGCTGTTGTTCGTGTTCTTAGCCGCCTCCCTGGTTATCATTCTGACCCTGGGGTCAATGCTGGCGCCTGTGTTCGCGGGGCTGATTATCGCTTTTCTAATGCAGGGGTTGGTCCAGAAGTGTAAGGACATCGGCATGTCCCACACCTTGGCGGTAACCCTGGTGTTTATCGCCTTTATCAGTGCCTTTATGGCGTTATTACTGATTGTGATCCCTAACGCGTGGCGCCAGTTAGCGAGCTTGCTCAACGAGTTGCCGCGGATGGTAAAACAGGGGCAGTCGTTGTTGATGCTGCTCCCTGAGCAATATCCGGAGCTGATCTCTGCGCAGCATATTGCCGCGTTAACCGAGCAGGCCGGCGCTGAAATCGGCAAGTTGGGGCAGGTGGTGGTGTCATCATCGATATCATCCATCGCCAATCTGGTGCAGGTGTTGATCTATATCGTGCTGGTACCTATTCTGGTGTTTTTCTTTATGAAGGATGGTGGGCTGATCACGCGTTGGTGGACCGCCTTTCTGCCAGAGAAGCGCAGGATTTTATCTCAGGTCGGCAGCGAAATGGACCAGCAGATCGCTAACTACGTTCGTGGCAAGGTGGTGGAAATTATCCTGGTTGGCGCGGTGTCCTATATCACCTTTATCGCGCTGAATCTCAACTATGCGGCGCTCCTGGCATTAATGGTGGGGTTGTCGGTGGTCATCCCCTATATAGGTGCTGCTCTGGTGACCCTGCCTGTTGCCATCATTGCGTTCTTTCAATGGGGCTGGACCAATGAATTTTTCTACCTGATGGCCGCTTATGGCATTATCCAGGCGTTGGATGGTAACGTGCTGGTGCCGTTGCTTTTTTCAGAGGCGGTCAATCTGCATCCGGTCGCTATCATCGTCGCGGTTCTGGTCTTTGGTGGTGTATGGGGTTTTTGGGGGGTGTTTTTTGCGATTCCGTTAGCGACCCTGCTTAAGGCCGTGATGCATGCCTGGCCGCAAAAAACGCTGATGGAGCGGATGCGTGAATAGTTGGCCTCTCAGGCTAAAATTTGGGCGCTGTGATCCTTGGTTTTGACTTTGGTGATGATCTCGGTAAGGGTGCCTTGCTCGTCGATGACAAAGCTAGTGCGAACGGTACCCCAGTACTCCTTGCCCATAAATTTTTTCAATTGCCAGGTGCCGTAGAGTTCGTGGACGCTGTGGTCCTCGTCGGCAATCAGCGTAAAGGGCAGGGCGTTTTTGGTGATGAAATTTTGATGCCGTTTAGGGGAGTCGGTGCTGATGCCGAGTATCACGTAGCCAGCCTCGACCAGCTGAGCGTAGTTGTCGCGCAGGTTGCAGGCTTGGGCGGTGCAGCCGGGTGTGGAGTCTTTGGGATAGAAATACAGCACCAGTTTACGGCCTCTAAACTGGGACAGTGAAATAGGCTTGGCATGTTGATCAATGGCGCTGAAATCGGGTGCTTGTTGGCCGACGGTTAAGGTCATGGGGCTTTCCTGATGGGTTTGAACCTAAGCGATCAACTGCGCGGCTGATCGGCTTGGTAGTAATTAATTGCAACGCTAGTTACGTTGATCCTGTTGCTTGGTTAGAATAGCAGGCTTGTTGGAAGTCTGGTAAGGGGCTTTATCCCGTTTTTTGGGAATACATTCGTTAGTGTGATGGAGAAGAGTGATGATTACGGGCAGTCTGGTTGCGTTGGTTACCCCTATGTCCCCCGCCGGTGAGCTGGATTGGGATGGCCTCGATAAACTGATAGATCTGCACCTGGCCTCCGGTACCGGTGCCATCGTTGCAGTGGGCACGAGCGGTGAGTCAGCCACCCTAGACTGCCAAGAGCATTGCTTGGTGATCAAACATGTGGTGCAGCGCGTAGCGGGACGTATCGCCGTTATTGCGGGTACTGGCGCCAATTCGACCAAAGAAGCGATTGAGCTGACGGCCGCGGCCAAAGCGGCCGGTGTCGACGCCTGTTTGCTCGTCACGCCCTATTATAATAAGCCTACCCAAGAGGGCTTGTATCAGCACTTTAAGGCGATTGCTGCGGCCGTTGATATTCCGCAGATTTTGTATAACGTGCCGGGGCGTACGGCCTGTGATCTGTTGCCGGAAACCGTGTTAAGGCTGGCGGAGATAGCCAATATCGTCGGTATTAAGGAGGCTACGGGCGATCTAGAGCGGGCCAAGCTACTGATCAACAAGGCGCCTGAAGGTTTTGCTATCTACTCTGGCGATGATGCGACGGCGTTGGAGCTGATTTTGCTGGGGGGCCAGGGCAATATCTCGGTGACCGCTAATGTGGCGCCAGCGAAAATGGCGCAGATCTGTGCTTTGGGACTCGCGGGTAAGGCTGATGAGGCGCGCCAGCTCAATCGACGTATCGATCACCTGCATCGAGACCTGTTTGTGGAATCTAATCCTATCCCGGTTAAATGGGCGTTGCATGAGATGGGATTGATCGATAGCGGGATTCGTTTACCGCTAACGCCGCTGTCTGCTCAGTATCGGCTGCGTATCCGTGAAAGCCTAAAAGCTGCTGAATTGGTGTAATGTGCTGATGTTGCTGTCACGTCCTGTGGTTACTGGTGTTGTCGCTGGCTTGTTGGTGTTGGTGAGCGGTTGTGGTGCTCTGACTAATAATGAGCTGATCGGAGGGGAGAATGCCGTGCTCCGTGATCGGGCGCAGGACTATGAGGCCTCTGAGGTGGCTAAGGGTCTGGTTATCCCGGCACATCTGGATTCGGATAAGATCAGGGAGCTGTTGGTGGTGCCGGAGATCGGTATCGCCGCGACCATTTCAGATACCGCGTTCGAGATCCCGCGACCAGATTTTTTTGTTGCCGAAGCCGGTAACGACAAGGTTAACCTGGCGCGGGATGGCCAAGAGCGGTTGATCGTTGTTAACGAACCGCTGACCCAGGTGTGGGACAAGCTACAAGCCTTTTTTGCGAGTAATAACCAGCAGATAGTGGTAACAGACCCCGCTCAGGGGTTGCTGGAAACCGCTTGGATCGATAGCGGTGAGTCGCAACCGGGGCTGTTCTCCCGATTAGTGGCTAACCTGACCTTTCGCGCGTTGCAGGGGCCTGCTCAGGATAAATTACGGGCCTATCTACAAGCTATCGATGGCGATAGCAACAAGACCAGCATCCGCTTACGCCATCTGCGCGCCCGGGTCACCGATAGCCGCCAAGCGCCAGATTGGTCCAAAGACGCCCAGGATGTCGATTATAAATCGCAGGTGATGTACGAACTGCTGCATTATCTGAGCCTGTCCACCGAGCAGTCGACGGCCAGTGCCGCTCGTGAGCGGCAGAAGCAGCAGGGGCGGGTCTATTTTGGTCGCAGCTCTGAGGGTGAGCCGGTATTGAAATTAACCAGCTCGGTCGATGAGGCCTGGGAGCGTATTGCCCAGGCGTTGACTCGGGCGCAGGTTGATGTCGGCTCGGCAGACAAAGATCTGGGTAAGTACTACATTAGCTTCAGCTCTGCCGTTGCGGCTAAGTCTGAGAAATCCGTGGGCTTCTTCACCTGGCTGCATGGCGAGCGTGAAGAGATCCGTTTCGATACCGGCTCGTTGGGTGCGGCCTTAGGTGTCGAGTCTGACACGCTCGAGCCCGTTTATAGCGCCAAAACCGCGGTGGTCGAAAATCTGAGTGCAGAGCAGACTGCTGCTGTAGAGCAGCAGCAGCTGCAGGACTCCGAGGGCTATAAAATCTGGCTGGGTGATAAAGTGATCTATGCGTTCGGCGGGGCTCAGGACGCGCGGCTTAAAAAGGATCAGGACTCGGGGGCCCTGACCTTCACCGATCGCTACCAAGTCAAGCTTAACCGTCGTAGCAGCGGCATCTATGTCTCTATTCTGACCGCTGCCGGAGAGCCTGCTGTCAGCGTTGTCGCCGAGGATATTCTCTGGACCCTGAAAGAAAATATGCCGGCCAACTAGTCTGTAGTTATCTAGCAGTCTTGCCCTAGGCCCACTCTGGTAGCAGAGTTGGGCCTTAATTTTTATAGTCTTGCTCAAATACCTAGCTGGAGCCGATGATGAAAGCCGTTTTTCTTGATACGTCGAGCTTGGATCGTGAAGATCTTGACTTGCAAGCCATCGCGCAGCACGCCTCCCCGCTAGTCTTATACCCAGCGACTTCAGCGGAACAGCGCGATGCGCACCTACAGGGGGCCGACATAGCCATCGTTAATAAGGTGGTCTTGGATGCCACCATATTGGCGCGCCATCCGCAGCTTAAGTTGATCTGTATCGCCGCGACCGGAACCAACAATGTGGATCTACAGGCCGCACGCGAACAGGGTATCAGGGTCAGTAATTGCCAGGGATACGGGACCGGTTCGGTGGTGCAGCATACGCTGGGGCTGATATTAGCGTTGGCGACCCGGCTGCCGGATTACAGTGCGGCGGTGAAGCGTGGCGAGTGGCAGCGCAGTTCAGCGTTCTGCCTGTTGGATTACCCGATCATGGAGTTGCAGGGCAAAACGCTGGGCATTGTCGGTTATGGTGAGCTGGGCCGTGGAGTCGCCGCCGTTGCTCAAGCGCTGGGCATGCGGGTGCTGATCGCGGCCAGGCCCGGTAGTGAGGCCTCAGTGACTAGTAGTGCTGGCCGGGTAGCGCTGGCGGAGCTGTTGCCTCAGGTTGATGTGTTGAGCCTGCACTGTCCGCTGACCGCTCAAACCCATCATCTGATTGATACCGCAGCGCTCGCGTTGATGAAGCCCGGCGCGCTGCTGATCAACGCGGCCCGCGGCGGTATCCTCGATGAGCAGGCCTTGGCGCAGGCGCTTCGTGACGGTCGCCTAGGTGGAGCCGCGGTCGATGTATTGTCCGTCGAACCCCCCGTTGGGGGGAATCCGCTGCTTGCCGATGATATCCCTAATCTGATCGTCACGCCCCACTGCGCCTGGGGTAGTGTCGAGGCGCGTCAGCGGATCGTGGCTCAGGTGGGCGAAAATATCGCCGCCTTCCAGCGTGGCACGCCGATCCGTGTGGTTGAATCCTAATAGTAGGTGATAGGTGATAGGTGATAGGTGATAGGTGACATTATAGAGGTGCGTTTGCTCGAGCTTCCCGAATGCTGGGAGAGCTGTGGTAACTGCAGTGCCGAGGAGTTTGAAGTGGTGGAGGTGTTGGTGGCGCTAGGTGATCGGGTTAATCGCTATGATCCCTTGCTCAGCTGGGAAGCCGCCAAGGCGGCCTTTGAGCTGCCCGCACCGCAAGCAGGAAGCGTGGTGGGGGTGTTGGTTGCAGAGGGTGATGTTATTACCCAGGCCGATGTGCTGTTGTTGCTACAGTTGGACGACTGAGTCGTTGCTTCTGTGCCCCAGGGGCGGGCCTGAAGCCCGCTCCTGGGTTCAGGACTCAGTCGATCAAGCCATACTGGTCGCGCAGGATAGCGATGATCTCAGCTTTGGGATTATCTGACAGTACCAGCCTTTGCCCGGTGATCTTCTCGGCGATGCCGACGTACGTTTCCGACACATTCATCAGTACCGACTCGGGCAGCGCGTTATCGCGGGCCAGCGCCTGACGCTCGTCCATACGGTCTTTATTGAGCAGAATATCGGGATCGGGGAAGTGGTTCAGCAGCAGCTGGCGGAACCCCTCTTTGGAGTTCTCCACCACCTTGCCGTTCCGGTACTCGGCGCCATCCCAGATCCGTGACGAATCGGGGGTGCCGACCTCGTCCATATAGATCAGTTTTTGCTGGCCCTGGCGGTCCTTGACATAGCCAAACTCAAACTTGGTATCCACGAACACCTGATCCAGTTTGGCCAGTTCGTTGCTGATGACCGCAAAGCCCTCTTTGAGCAGCTTTTCATACTGGTCGATATCGGCAGCGTTACGGAAATTAAATGCGGGGAAATTAGCCTCGATATCGGCACGGGTGATGTTGACGTCATCCACTTCAGCCACACCGGGGATGCCCTTGAGGATCCCCTTGGTCGAGGGGGTGATCAGCAGTTCGGGCAGTTGCTGATCTTTCTGTAGGCCGTCGGGGATCTCGATACCGCAGAAGTCGCGCTCGCCTTTGGTATAGGCACGCCACATGGAGCCGGTGATGTATTGGCGGCAGATCGCTTCGATCAGTACCGGCTTGGCCTTCTGGACGATCCACACGAAGGGGTGGGGGATCTCGAGAATATGGCTGTCTGCCAAGCCCTGTTCGCGAAACAGTTTGAACCAGTGGTTGGAGATCGCGTTGAGCGCAGCGCCCTTGCCGGGCACACCGCGCATGCCGCCTTCGCCGTGCCAGATACAATCGAAGGCGGAGATCCGGTCGCTGATAACCATGATCGCCAGCGGCGCATCTGCGGCTACATCGTAGCCTTTCTCCTGGATAAGGCGACGGCTGTCCGCGTCGGTCAGCCAGTACACGGAACGCACTTTACCACTGTGAACGGGCGCGTCGGTGCGGATCGGTAGATCGTTATTGACGGCTAATACCTTGTCGGCAAGACTCATGGGATTGTCCTGTATGGTTGCTGATTGAATATGTGGGATCTACGCCACTCGCGTGGCGCACGGCTAATGCGGGGCTGTTGCTAGAGCGGCGATTCTAGCAAAACTGGCGTCGCAGGCCAGTATTTTGATCGATTTACGCGTTTAAAAGGGGCAGGGGGCGCTGAAACTGAGCGGCTGTTGACTGCGTGGGTGGTGGATGCCCAGCGTTGCTGCGTGCAGCAGTAGGCGCTCGGCTTGCTGTAGGGCGCGGGTATCGGCATAGAAGCGATCACCGAGGATCGGGTGACCCATTGCCTGCATGTGTACCCGTAACTGGTGCGAGCGGCCGGTGATCGGCGTCAGCTCTACCCGGGCGCGGTCTGGATGTTGCTCGAGAACCCGAAAATGGGTCAGCGCAGGCTTGCCCTGCACGTGGTCGACGATCTGTTTGGGGCGGTTCTCCCAGTCGCAGCGTAACGGTAGTTCGACCGAGCCGCTGGCGTGGTTGACGACTCCGGAGATCACCGCGATATAGCTTTTTTGGGTCTCGCGGTCGTGAAATTGACGACTCAGCTCGCGATGGCTGTCGGCATCCAGCGCCAGCACCATAACCCCGGAGGTGGCGCAGTCGAGTCGATGGACGATACGAATAGTCGGGTAGCGGGGTTGTAGCCGATGGAGCAGGCAATCCTGGTTAGCGGGTCCCCGACCTGGCACCGAGAGCAGATCCTGGGGTTTGTTGGCGACGACGATCTGCTCGTCAGCGTAGAGGATCTCAATCATGGTAAACCCGTTTCACGAAGGGCGCCCAGCATGCCGCAGTCAGCTGCTGGGTGCAAGCGCCGGCGCCATCCAGGGTGGAGAAGCGCGTCGCCGTGCTCGGGTTGACGGGGCTCGACCAGGGTTCTTATCCACTGCGGATCAGCACGGCCAGCGGTCTGCTAGGCTGCACACAATTTCTGTGGATAACTCTGTGCGTTAGCGTTGTGTATAGGCTGCGGGAGCCTATAAGGCATGGGCTGGATGGAATTGTCCAAAATTTGTGCGCGCCGCGATTCTATCTTAAATACCCAGGCCTTGTGGCTCGCCAGGCTGTCAAGATTCGATATGCCGATATTCAAGCTTCAGACGCGCCGCTTCTGCGCGCCATTGCGGCAGTGCCGAGCAGGGTATCGAGGCCTGAATGCTGACCGCGGTGCCGTAATCGACCGCTATAATCGCGCCCTCATGGCCGTCAAGCCAGTACCGCACGTGCTGCTCCTGCGCGAAGTCACAACCTAACTCGATGCGCTGTTGGCGCTGCACTGGGCGACAGCGAAGTTGCTCTATAGCCGCTTGCGCTGCGTGACTGTACGCACGCACCAGCCCTCCGGCTCCCAGCTTGATCCCGCCAAAGTAACGAATAACGATGACCATCAGGTCGCCGATATCCTTATGTTGTAAGACATTGAGTATCGGCTTTCCTGCTGTGCCCGCCGGCTCACCCGCATCGGCAAAGGCTTGGCTACAAGGAGCCCGTGGTGATCCTAACAAATATGCCCAGCAATGATGCCGCGCATCGGGATAGTCGGCCTTGGCCTGTGCCAGCAGTTGCAGCGCTTGCGCGCGGTCGGCGGCGAAGGCCGCCCGGGCGATAAATCGACTCTTCTTTACCACGATCTCCACCTCTACCGGCGATAGCGCTACAGCGTAAGCCTGATCAATGGCAGCGGAGGGGTCAAGTGCAGGCATGTAGGGCTCCAAAGTCGATAGCAGCAGGGTAGCACAACAGCCCATGGAACCCATGGCCCAAACTCGATTGATATACAGCTGACTTAGCAGAGCAGAATATTCCAAGCTGTCCAGCCACTCAAATACTGTCAGCAGCCAGATTCGGCTGCTGTTTAAAGCGGGCTTTAGGGCAGCCGGTTGTTATGCGTTAATGGCTGACCGATAATAGCCATCACTGCTTAGCGACACCTTCTCCTCTATCTCTCACCTGCCCATGAGGTCTGCATGCCAGTTCTGAAATCGCTGCGACAACTACTGACTCTGTTGCTCAGTTACGGCCTGCTGCTGTTGGCCAACGGTCTGTTTACGACGCTGTTGAGCCTGCGTACCGATATGGAGGGCTTCTCCTCGCTGCTGATCGGCGTGGTGATGGGGGTCTACTATCTGGGGCTGTTTCTCGGTGCGCGCTACGCCGCAGTGGTGGTCAACCAGGTGGGCCATATCCGCGCGTTCGGGGTGTTTGCCTCGCTGCTGTCCATCACCCCGTTAATTCATACCCTGTTTGTGTCGCCGCCGTTATGGATGGCATTGCGACTGCTGGCTGGCCTCAGCATGGCGGGGCTGATTGTGGTGACCGAGAGCTGGCTCAACGCCCGGGTAGAAAATAACCATCGCGGCACGATTCTATCGGTGTACATGTTTATCAGCTATTTGGGTGCCGGTCTGGCGCAGTTGTTGTTGATGCTCGATGACCCAGGCAGCTTTCGACTATTCACCCTGGCCTCGGTGGTTTTTTCGTTGTCGTTGATCCCGATACTGCTGACCCGTACCCACGCGCCGTTGCCGGAACCGCCTGGACCGCTGCGGATCTTGCCGGTACTGCGCAACTCGCCCGTGGGTTTTTATGGCGCAATGGCCGCCGGGTTGATAAGCGCGACCTTCTACACCCTGGGGCCGCTGTTTGGAATCGCGGTCGGCTTCAGTGTCGAGCAGATATCGCTGTTTATGGCGGTGGGTATTCTCGGGGGGTTGGTGTTGCAGATGCCGATCGGGCGGCTATCAGATCGGGTCGAGCGCCGCTTGGTGATCACCGGGGTCTCGGGATTGGTGGCACTGGCTTGTCTGGCGATGGTGCTGCTGGTGGCCTTTAAGGCGCCGCTGTACGCGATGCTGGCGGGCAGTTTTGGCTTTGGCTGTCTGTCCTTTACGCTCTATTCATTGAGCTCGGCGCATGCCAATGACTGGGGCGACCCGCAGCGCAGGATGCAGACCTCGGGCGCGCTGTTGGCAGGTTTTGGCATCGGCGCGGTGATCGGGCCGCTCGTAGCGGGCTGGCTGATGGGTGAGATTGGCCCCCAGGGCTTGTTTATATTCAACGGCGTGGTGGCGGTGGTGCTGGCACTCTACAGCGTTGCCCATGCCTTCAAACCACGGCCGCAGCCTAAAGTACCCTTCGTGCCGCAACCCGGAACGCCCTCTAGCACCGATGAGCTCTATCAGGCCGCGCAGCAGGAGGCCGACCATCGAGACCCGACCGCAGAGACCGCAGAGACCGCAGAGACCGCAGAGACCGCAAAAGCCGATCCAGTCTCTTAGCGTGCTGTTAGCGCGCCACCAGCGTCAGTCTGACCTTGCTATAACCGCTGTCTGGTAGGGGTTGCAGGTTGAGTTTGTCGATGGCGACGCCTTGACGGGACAGCTGCTCGATCAGCGTCAGCAGGGCGTTAAATTCTACTCGGTCGATCCACAGCTGCAGGGTCTCAGCATTAGCGCTTTGCAGCCGGTTGAGGCTGATTTTTAGCGCGGTGGCGCTCTGGGTGACGCGCTGCTGCAGTGAACCACTCGCCTGAGTGTTCGGACGCTGTTGACGATAGCGGTGGATCTGCTGCGCCGTTTGCCGCAGCGCCGTCAGTTGTTGGGTCTTGCTATGGATGGAGTGCTGAAGTTGCTGATGGCTGCTGCTGAGTGGGCGCCAGACCAGCAGCAGTAACAGCAGTATCAGGATGGTTGTGCCGCCGACGGCCACCAGGATTCTGTCGCGATCGTTGAGGCTGAGATAGTAGCGCTCAAGCATCATGGCTCTCCTTTGATACTGAGCTGCGCGCCGAGCTGGCCGTGCTGCTGCCGCGAGCGTTGGATCTGCACCGCTAAACCCTGCTGCTGCAGTTGTGCGACGAAGCGTTCCAGTGCCGTGTGATTGCTGGCCTCGAGCTCCAGGGTCAGCGTGCGGGTCTGCGCCTGATAGATCATGGCGTCGATGTTGATCCGCTTATCACTCCTGAACGCCGGTAGCGCCCGTTGCAGCAGCAGTAAAAAATCACTGCCCTGGTTGAACTGGCGCAACTGCTGCAGCTCGGTGTCAAACTGCGCCTGGGGGTTGACCCGGCGACTGCCCGGTAGGGTGTTGCTAAACAGCGCATTGATCTGCTGTTCGAGTTGTTGCTGCTGCTGGCTGAGTTGCTGTTGCTGCCAGAGTAGCTGGCCGCCCTGCAGCGCCAGCACCAGCCCCAGCAGTAGCGCCGGCAGTTTCCAGGCGCGCAGCAGCTGTTTGAGCGGGTCTTTGAGTTGGTAAGGGCCCTGCAGCAGGTCGATGGCGGTGTCGGGGGCAAAACAGCGTGCCAGGCTGGCCAGTCCGGTATCGCTGGTCTGAATCGGGACGCTGGACTGGCCGAGCTGATCTGCCGCTAGCGTCAACCATTGTTCAGCTTGGTCGTTGGCAAAGGAGAAACTACGGCCGTCGGGGTGGCGGATCAGGGTCTGATCCAGCAGCCTGAGCGCCTGAACCTGCTCCGGTTGGACGGCGATGGTCTGGGCATCGACCAGCAGCGCGCGGATCGGCATGCCGGCCTCCACGAAGCTCTGTTGCCAGAGCTGCATCAGCGTTTTGGCGACCACCGCGACCGGATAGCAGCCGGGTTGCAGGGCTTTGCCGGTGGCAAAGTGGAGGTTCTCGATCTCATCGGCTAACTGCTCTTCGAGCTGGTAGGGGATAGCATCGCGGGCGGCACGGCTAGCGTTGGGCAGTTGCGCCTGGGTGGTGAGCACCGCGGCATTGGATACCAGCGCATAGCAGGGCACCCGGATCGCCAGCGCACTGAGCTGACCGAGCTCTGCGAGCGCGCCGAGCCGGCCCTGAGCGAGCGTCCGCTGCTGGGTCTCATCCCAGTGCAGCCAGTACACCGGCTGCTCGGCGCTGGTTCCCAGTCTTAGTAGCAGGCGTTCACTCATTTAGCCGACCCCGTATAGCCGTTGTGAGTGAGTAGGCTCTTAGTCGCAGGCGTATATTTATTCATTTAGCCGACCCCGTATAGCCGTTGTGAGTGAGTAGGCTCTTAGTCGCAGGCGTATATTT
>JBFGZQ010000008.1:0-175392 GCA_041586735.1 Motiliproteus sp. | reverse complement strand
GTGGCGGCAGTTGGGTAGCGTTGGGCTAGATGATCAGCTTGTTGATGGGCATTCTGATCGACGGTGCTGACTCTGCTGTAGATGTAATCCATTTCAGGCTCTCTTTTTCTCTTTGGGGTCTTTGATGTAGAGAGAATAGATCATTCTCATTATTAAAACAACCCTAAAGAGAGAGGTTTGCGCTCTCTCGATAGGGCATGCCCTAAAGAGAGAGAGGTAGGCAGGTCTGGAGATGGGTTTGCCGTTGACTGGCTCAGGCGGCTGTTAAGTAGGGCTCTAGTTGAGAAGGTAGTCAGACACTTCTTTGTCCGTGACTATCTTCTTGGCGGTGTCACCCAGCGCATTATTTAGAGCTGACATACTTGGATAGCCAATAACCTTATCAGAGGTAATCAACTTACGCCGATCACTGTCTATTTCTACAAGCGCGGTCACTTCACAATGGGCCGCAAAATGACCAGCGCATGTGATTGAACCTATCGATAGGTTTAGTGACTTGGTGCTTGATTCATTGGGTGACAGCAGAGTTATTTCCTGATGTACTTTCGAGATCAGCACATCAGACCATTCCTTGTAGTTGGTTGTGTTAGTGGTAATGCCGTCGTAAAAGAACATTCTAGGCTTGGTATCCATCTGAGCGTTGGTTATCTGGACGTGACTCACCATGCCGCTACTGTATTCATCAACCGGCGCGGGGAAATAATACGTGGCGCATCCAGACAGCAGCACGGCGCTGACGGAAATTGAAATTAACTTCAGTTTTATATTCATCATACGTCCTTGATATTAGGGAGGTTAAAGCGGCGCAATGTACCACGTCATACCGGTACACCAGTAGTAGATGCTCGGCTAATTAAGAGGCTGATGGTTGATTATCACCCTTGCCGCTCAAGCTTCCCGCTTTGGTCTTCGTCGGGCAACGGTGCGCTTTGGCGTCGATTGAGTTGAGGGCTTTCTACGCTGGTAAGTTTCGAAGCTAATGTGATCGAGAGAAACGCCCTCATACCTTAAGTGACTAAGAGTCATTAATAGGACTTTTAACGACTCTTTGTTGCCGTAATGGCTGACTAAGCCAACGTTCTTTTCGTGGCCTGATAGCGGTGCAATCTGAGGGTCGGTAACTCCAGACTGTCGTAACGTATCTATGAACGTATGGCGCAGGGAGTGGAATACTTTTTTCTTCGCTTCATGTAGGTGTTCCTGTTCTTTGTCTCTAGTGCCGCTCTTGGCTGAATAGCCGACCTTGAAGCCATCACCGTTGAACCACTTGTTGACCTCGTTTGAGTTGACCTTGGCTCTTTGGCCTCCATTGCTATTGCGCCAAAGCTCAGGGAATAGGAATCGCTCGCTTTTTGCCTGTTTATCTTTGACGAACTCAATGAAGCCTAGCTTTATCAGATCAGGATGAACTGGGACTGTTCTTATTGCGGCCACGCTTTTGGCTTCTTTATATTCACTGTCGTTGATGTCAAAGTACCAGGCGCTTAGATCTTCATCGTGCTTGATGTCAGCTACGTAGAGTTGGGCTATTTCAGCTTGTCTAGCGCCGGTAAACATGGCGATTGGTATCATCCAAAACGGCCATTCTTTATATGCATTCCGCCTACCGGTGATTGGCGCTATGTTCTGGTATATGTGCCCTGACAACAGCGCGTTCAAATCATCAGGCTCTAGCGTAGCGTAAGCCTTTTCAGACTTGATTCGCTTACCTTCGCTGTAGGTCACTCCAAAAAGGAAATCACGCTCTATATAGCCTCTTGACATGCCGTGCTTTATCACTGCTTTCAGTGGGTTCTCGTACTTGCACAGGGTGGCTCCTTTCATGGTCTTCCAAGGAGGCGCAAAGTGCGATCCCACGCAGTTACCAATAACAGGGATCACATCAGCAATGGCTGAGAGGTTTTTATGTATTGGTAAGTATCTGAGGGCGCTATGAACTGAATGAAATGCCTTCATGTCGAGTTCGTGAATGTACTCGGCATCAGGTTTGAAGTGCTTGATGAGAAGCTTTATAACTTCAATTGCACGCTTGTTGTCATTGAGCGTCTTGGGGTCTTTCCAGTTGTTATCTTTGTTTGTGGTGGTCTTCTCATAGATCAGATCATCAAAGAGCCAGTCAATTGCAATCATTTCTTTGGGAGGGGATGGCGTTGAAGTCGCTGAGGGCGTTTGTGGCGGCTTAATTAAGCCCTCCCTGAGTAGTTGAGCTTGTAGTTGCAGCTTCTCCGTCATGGCTGCTGCTTCTTTGGTGGGGTCGTTGTAATCGAACGTGTAGGGCTTGCCTAGTAGGTCGTATCCAGTTGTTAGATCTACCCTGATTGGGGGTGATGCTTCAACTTGCTTGTGTAACGTATCCAGCTCTTCGATGGTGAGGCTATCGAGATAGTTGAGAAGTTCTTGTTCGTCGTAATTCATCATGCCTGCTTTGAATTGTTGTAGTGCTCTATGGATCTTTTCTAATAGCAGCCATGATCGAAGCTTGGCCTTTTTATGGTGCTTGGTTCGTAAGGACTTTCTAATCTCTTTTCGGTTGTCACCTGTGGTGGTTCGGACCCATCGAGGGATGGCTACTCTTACATAGTAGGTACCATGTCTGTTTTGATAGCAGTTTGGAATTGATCGCATCACTTGCCCCGTGGTGTGACACCTACGGCGTGAGAAGTGTGACAACCATAAAGAGGTGGGGATTTACTAACCGCTAATGCGCTATACGAAACAATTGGTTATGAACGTTGGTGCTCAAGATAAGGCTGGCCTCCCCGCGAGGACTCGAACCTCGATCTAAGCCTTAGGAGGGCCCTATTCTATCCTGTTGAACTACGGGGAGGCTGAGCTGCCGAATTCTATCGGCTTAGCAAGGATAAGTCGATAGGCTTAGACGGCCCCTTATCAGACTCATTTCATCTTGGCCAAGGCTTTGGCTGGTCATCCGAGTCTCATCCCGATAGCATAGAGGCCTTGGCGTGGCAGGTGGATATGGAGTCCGCGTTCGGCGCATTGTTGATAGTTGCGGATCTAGTTCACTATGAGTTATCAGGTTCTTGCACGTAAATGGAGACCCTCGACCTTCGCTGCGATGGTTGGCCAGGATCTTGTGCTGCAGGCGTTGGTCAATGCGCTAGACAGTAACCGGCTGCACCATGCTTACCTGTTTACCGGCACCCGAGGGGTGGGAAAGACCTCGATTGCCCGTCTGTTTGCTAAGGCGCTAAATTGCGAGCGCGGGGTAAGCTCCGAGCCTTGTGGGGAGTGCTCGCCCTGCCGTGAGATCAGTGAAGGTCGTTTTGTCGACCTCATCGAAGTGGATGCGGCATCCCGCACCAAGGTAGAAGACACGCGTGAGCTGATGGATAACGTCCAGTATGCGCCGACTCAGGGGCGCTACAAGGTGTACCTGATCGACGAGGTGCATATGCTGTCAACGCACAGTTTCAATGCGTTGTTAAAGACTCTGGAAGAGCCGCCGCCGCATATCAAATTTTTGTTGGCCACGACCGATCCGAAGAAACTGCCGATGACTATCCTGTCGCGTTGTTTGCAGTTTAATCTTAAAAATATGGTGCCTGAGAAGATCGTGACGCACCTTCAGCAGGTGTTGCAGGCAGAGCAGATTCCATTCGACGATCCGGCCTTATGGCTGCTGGCTCATGCTGCTAATGGCAGCATGCGCGATGCCATGAGTCTGGCCGATCAGGGTATTGCCTTTGGTAGTGGTCGGTTGTTGGCTGCCGATGTGCGGGCGATGCTCGGTAGTGTCGATCAGCGTCAGGTGCTGGGGTTGTTGCAGCAGCTGGCTCAGGGTTCTGCTCAGGGTGTGCTGAAGGCCATTGCGGATATGGCGCAGTTTGGTGTCGATGCTGATGCCATCCTCGCGGAACTGTTGGGGCTGCTGCATCGCTTGGCGGTTGCCCAGATGTTGCCGGATGCGGTCGACAACAGCCTTGGTGATCGTGACGAGCTGGTGGCGCTGGCTGCGCAGTTGCGCGCGGAAGATGTGCAGCTGTTTTATCAGATTGGCGTACAGGGGCGTCGGGATCTGCCGCATGTACCGGTGGCGCGCGATGGCTTAGAGATGACTCTGTTGCGGATGTTGGCGTTCCGTCCGGTGAGCAGGGGGGAGTTGGCCTTGGCTGAGGTGGGCGCGGTAGCCGCCTCTGTATCGGTGCCGCCTGCGTCCGCGGTTATTGCCGAGTCGACACCCGCGCCGACGGCTAGCTCGGTACCGATCAGTGCCGCGGCGGTGCCGACCGCACTAGAGCCAGTGGCGTCCGCGGTTCCTGATAATGATCCGCCCCCTTGGGGGCGCGATTCTACGGGAGGGGGCGGCTCAAAAAAGCCTGAGGCACCGGTTGCCACTAAGCCGGATGCCAGTAAGCCGGATGCCACTAAGCAGAATGCCGCACCGCCATCGACGTTGCTCGCTGCGGCTGTGGTTGAGCCAGTCGTTGAGTCAACTGTTGAGCCGCTGGCGGCTGTTGCCAAGCCTGAAGCGGAGCTGCCGTCTAGTGCGGAGGTTGATGTGGCCGCTGTTGTTGACGGCATTAACGGCGCTGCCGCTAGTGTTAAGCCGTTGTCGACCTCTCCGATCGAGGATCAGCACGGCGATGGCTCTGCCGCCATCGAGGTGACCTTCGGTGGGAGCCTGGCGGCGCGTTGGGTCGGCTTGATTGATCAGATCGGGCTCAGTGGCATGACCTATAATATCGCCGCTAACGCGTCACTGCGTTCTGTGGAAGGGCACGATTGGTGCTTTACCCTGGCTGGTGAACAGATACATCTGTTTAATGCGACCCATCGGCAGCGGTTGGCACAAGCGCTTTCTGAGCATCTTGGGTCCAAGATTTCGGTCGCTGTTATCGAGGCACAGGCTGCAGGCGAGACGCCAGCAGAGTACCGGCAGCGCCAGCGGCAGGAGCGGCAACAGCAGGCCGTGAAGGCGATCAAGAATGATGCTAATGTGCAGGCGATTATCGCCAATTATGATGCCCGTATCGACCCTGATTCGATCAGGCCGGTCGATAACGGCGAACCGTTGAGGTAACTGAAAATGATGAAAGGTGGAATGGGCGATCTGATGAAACAGGCCCAGGAGATGCAAGCGCAGCTGCAAAAAGCCCAGCAAGAGGTGGCTAACGCCGAGGTGACGGGCGAATCCGGTGCGGGGCTGATAAAAATTGTGATGAACGGTCGTCATGATGTAAAACAGGTCCGTCTTGATGATAGTCTGATGGGCGAAGACAAAGAGATTCTAGAAGATCTTATCGCGGCTGCGGTTAATGATGCGGTGCGCAAGATCGAAACCACCAGTCAAGAGAAGATGGCCGGGTTAACCGGTGGTATGCTGCCTCCCGGTTTTAAGATGCCGTTCTAAACCGAGATCGCGCTGATGAGTTATAGCCCTTTAATCGATCAGTTGATTAGCGCGCTGCGCTGCCTGCCAGGCGTGGGTGCCAAGTCGGCACAGCGGATGGCCTTTAAGCTGCTTGAGCGCGATCGCAAAGGTGGTCAGCAGTTATCACAGGCGTTGGCGGTGGCGATGGCCGAGGTGGGGCATTGTCGGCAGTGTCGAATTCTGACCGAGCAGTCGCTGTGCCGAATCTGTAGTAGCCAGAGCCGCGAGCGGGTCTCGATCTGCGTGGTGGAGAGTCCTGCCGATGTGGTCGCCATCGAACAGACCGGTAGCTTTAGGGGCACCTATTTTGTACTCCAAGGGCATCTGTCACCGCTGGATGGCTTAGGGCCTGAGGATATCGGCATTCCGTTGTTGCTAAAGCGCTTGCGGCACTCTGAGGTCGAAGAGTTGATTATCGCGACGAATCCCACGGTCGAGGGCGAGGCGACCGCTCATTATATCGTCGAGCAGGTCCGGCCGATGGGGATTAAGGTCAGTCGGATTGCTCATGGCGTGCCGCTGGGTGGCGAGCTGGAGTTTGTTGATGGTAGTACCCTAACCCATGCTCTTAATGGACGTAAAATGTTGTGATTAATCGCCCTATTGAACAAGACCAACTCCAGCAATGCCAACAGGCGATTAACGAGGCCGAATGGGTTTGCAGTAATCAGCGCTTAGCCGACCTGTGTAGCGCCTGGCGCCAGTGTGAACGGGTGGCGGTAGATACCGAGTTTCAGCGTACCGATACCTTTTATCCGATAGCGGGTTTGATTCAGATCGGTTGTAACAATCGAGCCTATCTGATTGATCCACTTGAAATAACAGATTTTAGCCCCTTTGTCGCGCTGCTGAATGATACCTCGGTGCTCAAGCTGGTACACGCCGGCAGTGAGGATCTTGAGCTGTTTGCGCATTGTTATGGCGCAACCCCTCGGCCGCTGTTCGATACCCAGACCGCCTGTGCTTTTTTAGGTCAGGGGTTGTCGATCGGTTATCAGCGGCTGCTGGCAACCCTGTTTGAGCTGGAGGTCGATAAGCAAGAGACCCGTTCAGACTGGTTGCAGCGACCGTTAACCCCAGCGCAGCGGCATTATGCTGCCGAAGATGTGGTCTACCTGGATATTATCTATCAGCGCTTGGCGACCCGGCTCCAGGCGGAGGGCAAGCTGGATTGGTTGTTGCAAGACTGCCAGCAGGCTGCTGATACGGCGCTGCAACCTACCGATATGGATAGCTATTTTTTACGTTTCAAGCAGGCGTGGAAGCTTAAGCCAAATCAGTTGAGTGTGCTGCAGACGCTGTCGAGCTGGCGCGAGCGTGAGGCGCGTGCGCGTGATATACCGCGTAATTTTGTGATACATAATAATACCCTGCAATCGATCGCCATTAAGCTTCCGCAGTCCCTGGGGGCGCTTTCTGGAACGGAGCAGATCCGCGGTCGCACCCTCTCTACCGATGGTGCGCAGCTGTTGGCACTGGTACAGCAGGGGCTGGCGGTGCCGTTAGCATCGATACAGGGCTGTCCTCGACCGTTGCCCAGCAGCAGCAATGCGCTGATGAAGCGGCTCAAGGCGCAGGTTCAGGCATGCGCCGAGCGGCTGCAGATCGCACCTGAGCTGCTGGCGCGGCGCAAGGATTTGGACGCGCTGCTGCGCAGTCAGCTAGAGCAGGGCGAGGTGATATTGCCGCAAGGTTTGCAGGGCTGGCGTGAAGCCGTTATTGGTAAGGCGTTGCTGGCAGAGCTTGCCGACGCACATTGAGGTTGAGAGCATCATGAAAGTTATCTGTTCGATATACAGAAGCACCAAGAAAGCCGAGATGTACCTCTACGTCGAGAAAAGCGAAGGCTTAAAGCGCGTGCCTGAGGCGCTGATTGCGATGTTTGGCAAGCCGACCGGAGCGATGACGTTGCTGATTACCCCGACTAAGAAGTTGGCGCGTGCAGAAGCTGCAACAGTCATCTCTGACATTCGTAGCAAGGGCTATTATCTGCAGATGCCTCCCGCTAAGGAGGAATACATGCTGGACCTGTACCGGACGCCGACCGAATCCAGATATTAATGAGAAGCAGAGTGGTCGAATAACATGGCTCCCGCCCAGCCGTTCTGGCTGACCAAGACCCTAGCCGAGATGAGTGCTCCCGAGTGGGAGTCGCTCTGCGATGGCTGTGGCAAATGCTGCCTGCATAAGATCGAAGATGAGGATACCGACGAGCTGCTGTACACCCGCATCGCCTGCCGGCAACTCGATTTGGACTCCGTACGTTGTCTGGATTACCCGGGGCGCTTCAAGGCCGTGCCGGGCTGTCTGAATGTCCGCGATCTGCCGCTAGAGAAGTACCACTGGTTACCGCTAACCTGTGCCTACCGCTTGCTGGCTGAGTCTCAACCGCTGCCCGATTGGCATCCGTTGATAAGTGCCGATCCGCGTTCTGTGGTGCGTGCTGAGGTGTCGATTATCCGCTGGGCTGTTAGTGAGCGCGATGTTGATGAGGCCGAGTGGTTCGATCAGGTGCTTGATGGGGTTGAGCTCTAATGAGGGTTGTCTAACGAGGGTTGAGCTTTAACGAGGCCGGTCCTGAACGGCTGTCGGGTGTCGTAGAGCCGCCGTGCGGTCACAAAAAAGGAGCACTAGGTGCTCCTTTTTTAGTCAGATTATCGGCTACGCCGCAGGGGTTTGCGCGGCGCTAACCGATTAGAATGAAGGCTTAGCCTTTGTTCTTCATCTGCTGCTTGATCAGATCGCCGATAGTGGTAGGGCCACTGCTGACTTCTGCGCTCTGAGTCTGGTTAAGCTGCTGGATCGCTTCCTTCTCTTCGGCAACGTCTTTGGCTTTAATCGACAGGCTGATCGAGCGGTTCTTGCGATCAACGTTGATGATTTTAGCTTCGACTTCCTGGCCTTCCTTGAGCACGTCACGAGCATCTTCGATACGCTCAACGCTGATCTCGGACACTTTCAGGAATCCTTCGATACCCTCGGCCAGTTCGATCTGAGCGGCTTTCGCATCAACAGACTTCACCTTACCGGTAATGATAGTGCCCTTGGTGTGAGTCGCGATGTAATCGCTGAAGGGGTCGCCATCAAGCTGCTTGATACCCAGAGAGATACGCTCTTTCTCGGAGTCGATAGACAGAATAACCGCCTCAACCTGCTCACCCTTCTTGAAGTTGCGCAGTGCCGCTTCGTTGTCCGCTTCCCAAGAGATGTCAGACATGTGCACCAGGCCGTCCAGATCGCCTTCTAGGCCAACAAAGATACCGAAATCAGTGATGGTCTTGATGGTGCCGGAGACTTTATCGTTGGTAGCAAACTTCTCAGAGAAAGTTACCCAAGGATTGCCAGAACACTGCTTGATACCCAGAGAGATACGACGACGCTCTTCATCAACGTCCAGTACCATCACTTCAAGCTCATCACCAACGTTAACCACTTTAGATGGGTGGATGTTCTTGTTGGTCCAAGACATTTCAGACACGTGTACCAGGCCTTCAACGCCATCTTCCAGAGAGGCAAAGCAGCCGTAGTCAGTCAGGTTAGTGACGCGCGCCTTGATCTTGGAGTTGGCTGGGTAGCGTTGCTTGATGTCTGCCCACGGATCTTCTTGCAGCTGCTTCAAGCCCAGAGACAGGCGGCCTGAGTCTTTGTCGAACTTGATCACTTTAACGGTGATTTCGTCACCCGGGGTCAGCATGTCGCTGGGGTGGGAGATACGCTTCCACGCCATGTCGGTGATGTGCAGCAGGCCGTCAACACCGCCCAGATCTACGAAGGCACCGTAGTTGGTCAGGTTCTTAACAAAGCCTTTAACTTCCATGCCTTCCTGAATAGTAGCCAGCAGCTCGTCACGCTGAGCGCTGTTGGCTTCTTGAAGAACGGCACGTCGCGAAACAACGATGTTGTTGCGCTTAGGATCCAGTTTGATCAGTTTGAATTCCAGAACCTTGCCTTCCAGGTGATCGACGTCACGAACAGGACGTACATCGACCAGCGAGCCTGGCAGGAAGCCTTGGATGTCGTTAATGGCAACGGTGAAGCCGCCCTTAACCTTACCGTTGATGATCCCGGTAACAGTTTCTTCCGCTTCGAATGCTTTTTGCAGCTTCAGCCAGGTTTCAGCACGCTTGGCTTTTTCGCGGGACAGTTTGGTTTCGCCGAAACCGTCTTCTACCGCTTCCAGAGCTACAACAACGTCGTCGCCAATGGCAATTTCTAGCTCGTTAGCGGCGTTCAGGAATTGTATACGGGGGATCACTGCTTCAGATTTCAGACCAGCATTAATAGTAACCCAGTCATCATCGATATCGATAACGGTGCCGGTTACCAGTGAACCGGGTTTCATATCGATCTCTTTTACGGATTCTTCAAACAGATCAGCAAAGCATTCGCTCATTTTTATTCCTATCGGGAGACACCTTAGTAACCGTTATGGATGCTAAAGCCGAACTCCGCATTACCCCTGCATTGTCAGCGATACAGGTCAGTTTCATAGTGACCCTTCTTTGGCCAGGCTGACATTACGGCGGCGAAGAAGGGATAAAAGATGCAAAATTATACAGCAGAAAGCGGCTGGGTACACGCTTTCGTGCAATAACCCAGATGCGGAGTCTCGGTGACGAATGTTTGGTGCTTAGAAGGGCGGGTTTTTCAAATAGAATCCGCTAAGTGGCGGTCCAGTGGTGCCTGGCAGGCCTCTGGGTACGACGTTGCTGCCCAAGCCGGTCAGATCGGCAGCGTGCTGTTTACGAGGCTCTTCCATGTTGAGATTAGTGCATCACGGTCGTTTGGATATTCAGGTAGTCGAGCATCACCTCGGTGCTTTCGCGCAACAGGGTGTCTTTCTCCAAGTCTATTGCATCATTATGGCGGATGCGCGCTGATTCAAGTTCCGTTAAAGAGGTCAGCTTGGGCAGATCTTTAGCGTGGCGGCGGCGGTTTTCGATCGCTAGCTGCAGGGCTTCGTTTTGCTCTCGCAGTACTCGCAGTGCTTGCTCGTTCAGCGGCAAGCTGTCGATTTTTCGTTCGCGGTGGTGCTGGATCTCTTCCTGAATCGCTATCAGGTCCGGTTCGTGGGCGGCGCGCTGGCTATGACGCTGCTCTAGCGCTGTTAGCTGGCTAGCCAGAACTCGATTGCTGTTGTTATGCGGCAGGGGCTTGACTGCATCCCAAGGGAGTGCGCCCTTGGCGGTACTTTCGCCGATCTGTTCAGGGTCGTAGACTTCGGGAAGACTGATATGGGGTTCGACCCCCTTGTTTTGGGTGCTGATGCCTGAGATCCGGTAAAACATCTGCTGGGTGAGCTTGAGTTGGCCGTGATTGAGCGGGTAGAGCGCCTGCACCGTGCCTTTGCCGTACGTAGCGCTGCCGACGATCAGGCCGCGATTGTAATCCTTGATCGCGCCGGCGAAGATTTCTGATGCGGAGGCGCTAAGACGATTGACGATGACTTGCAGCGGGATGTCAAAAAATTTCGGATCCAGGTCTGATTCCACTCGAATGCGGCCCACGGTGTCTTTGATCTGAACCACGGGCCCCTTCGGAATGAATAACCCCGACAGTTCGACCGCTTCTTTTAATGAGCCGCCACCGTTGTTGCGCAGATCGATGATCAAGCCTTCGATATTCTCCTCTAGCAGCTCGCCGAGCAGTTGCTCAACGTCACGGGTGGTACTGCGGTAATTGGTTTCACCCGCCTGCAGGGCACGGAAATCAATATAAAAAGTGGGGATGCTGATAACACCGATTTTATGGCTAACACCGTCGCGCACTATTTCAATGAGCTTTTTTTGTGCTGCCTGCTCCTCCAGTTTGACCTCATTGCGAACGATGTTGAGGGTCCGTGTGGTTTTACCATCGCTACCCACTCTTTGTATCTCTAGGCGTACGGTAGAGCCTTTGGGGCCGCGGATCAGATCGACGACCTCGTCCAGACGCCAGCCGACCACGTCGACGATCGGCGTCTCCTCACCTTGGCCGACACCGATAATGAGATCCGCCGCTTTGAGCTGGCCCTGTTTGTCCGCAGGACCCGCCGGAACCAGACGTACGACCTTGGTGTGTTCATCCTGGCTTTGCAGTACCGCACCGATCCCTTCCAGAGAGAGGCGCATATTGATATTGAAGTTTTCCGAAGTCCGTGGTGAGAAGTATTGGGTGTGTGGGTCGTAGAGGCTGGTGTAGGCATTAGCAAACAGACTGAAGGCGTCTTCGGCGGTGTTTTGATGCAGGCGGTTGAGTTGGTTCTGGTAACGGTTAGCGAGAATTTTCGCGGCCTCTGCGGTGGTTTTGTCCGAGAGTTTCAGATTGAGTACCGTGCTTTTTAAGCGCTTGCGCCACAGCTCATCCAGTTGTGCGCTGCTGGAGGCCCAGGGCGCTGTCTTACGATCGGTGTCTATCGCCTCATCGCGATCAAAATCCAGGCGTTCGAGCCCTCGTTCAATTTCGCTTAACAGATAGTTGAGGCGCTCTTCGACGCGCTGTTGGTAGCGGTTATAGATGGAAAAAGCCGGACTCGAATCGCCATTGCGAATGGCATCATCGAGCTGGGTGCGAAACGCTTGGAAGCTATCGATATCGTGCTGCAGGAAATAGAGTCTAGAGCTGTCGAGTTGTTCTAGTTGAGCGTCGAGCAGCTCTGCAGAGAGGCTGTTGTCGAGGTAGCGTTTCTTGTAATGGCCAAAGCGTAAGGTCTTGGCCAGGGCTTTTAAGGTCTCGCTGTGAACCGCGTCGGGAGCGAGCTGTTGCAGCGAGGTGCTGACACCCTGGGCGACAGCGTTGAGGCTCAGTAGCAGCACGGCTGTTAGTAACAGCAGGGGGGATTTTAGGGTTGTCGAAATCATCTGTTCAGTCGCCCGTGGTTGAAAACTGGGGGAGTATCCGCTTGTTCCACAGATCGTATAGCGGTATGACAGTGGATTGGTGTGGCGGGTTCCTTGGTGTCAGGATACCATTTGTGTCCTTGCTGATGGAGCGGAAATGCTGGTGATTAAATTTTTGAACGGTTTTACGGCAATCGGCCTACTGGGTGCGATGCTGATGGCCTTGTCTGGCTGTGATAACGAACTGCTCTCAAGGCTGAACAAGCTTGAAGATCAAGCGGCGGCTAATCAGCAGGCGGGGCAGGCGTATTTAACCGCCAACGCCGAGCAGCTTGGGGTGCTAACGACCCCGAGTGGCTTGCAGTACCGGATCTTACGCGCGGGTACCGGGGTATCGCCGACGTTATCGGATCGGGTGCAGGTGCATTATCGGGGGCAGCTGCTCGACGGCAGCGAATTTGACAGCTCCTATGCGCGCAACAAGCCGGCAGAGTTTCCGGTGGCAGGATTGATTCCAGGCTGGCAGGAGGCGCTACAGTTGATGCGGGTAGGCGATCACTGGCAGCTGTTTGTGCCCTCTGGGTTGGCGTATGGCAAGCGCAGCCCGTCGCCGAAAATTCCATCCAGCTCGACCCTGGTGTTCGAGATGGAGCTCTTAGCTATCGAAGGAGGTGAGTGATGCCGTCTACGCGTTTTAATCAGTCATTATTGAGTTTTTTGCAGCGTTCGCCCACGCCGTTTCACGCCACGCGCGAACTGGCTAAGCAGCTGCTGCGGGCTGGGTTCGAGGGGATGGATGAGGCTCAATGTTGGGCGTTGCAGCCAGGAGGGCGTTATTTTGTCACCCGTAACGATTCATCGATTATTGCTTTTGTGCTGCCGGTCGCTGTGGATCTCGCCGAAGCCGGGGTGCGGATGGTCGGTGCACATACCGACAGTCCCTGTCTGAAGGTCAAACCCACCCCCGAGCGCGTTAAGGAGGGGTATTTCCAGCTCGGCGTCGAGGTCTATGGCGGCGCGTTGCTCAACCCCTGGTTTGATCGTGATCTGTCGTTGGCCGGTAGGGTCAGTTATCTAGATGCCGATGGTCAGTTGCGCCATGCCTTGGTCGATTTTGAAGAGCCGATAGCGGTGGTGCCCAGCCTGGCGATTCATCTGGATCGGAGCGCCAACGAGGAGCGCAGTATTAATCCGCAGCTGCATCTGCCGTTGCTACTGGCGCTGGCGGAAAAAGATAACAACCCGGCGTTGCGGCCGTTGCTCATGGAGCGCTTACGGCAGCAGGGGGATGAGGTGCAGGAGGTGCTGGATTTCGAGCTCTACTGCTACGACACTCAGCCACCGGCGCTGGTCGGCTTGCAGCGGCAATTTATCGCCTCCGCCCGGCTGGACAATCTGCTGAGCTGTTTTGTGGGTTTACAGAGCCTGCTGCAGGCATCGGCTGTAGTTGATGGTCAGGACGATCAAGCTCAGGGCGATCGAGGGCTGGATCAGGGGATGCTATTGATTTGTAGCGATCATGAAGAGGTCGGTAGCCTCTCGAGTGCCGGTGCCAACGGTCCGTTTTTGGAGCAGGTGCTGGAGCGCATGGTGCCGGCATCGGAAGATCGACAGCGGATGCTGGCGCGCTCGGTGATGATTTCGGCCGACAATGCCCACGGTATCCATCCTAACTTTAGCGATAAGCACGATGCCAACCATGGGCCGCTGCTCAATGCCGGTCCAGTGATTAAGGTCAACGCCAACCAGCGTTATGCCACCAGCTCGGCCACTAGCGCGTTGTTTCGGCAGCTGGCGCGACTTGAAAATGTTCCGGTGCAGGCCTTTACGGTACGCTCGGATATGGCCTGCGGTAGCACCATCGGCCCCATGACTGCCGCCAAGCTGGGGGTGCAGACCCTGGATATCGGGGTGCCGACCTTTGCCATGCATTCGATTCGGGAGCTAGCAGGCAGTGAAGATGCGTTTAGCTTGTTTAAAGTGTTGCGGCGCTTCTTTCGGGGGTAGGTTGGAGATCTGCGAACCGCTCGCGGTGCCTCGTGCCTTGCGCCTTTGGCCTTCAGGGCTATTTTGCCCTTAGTGTCAGCAAGCGATCCAGTTGATTGGCAAACGCCTGGCGATCCGTTAATGACAGGGTTGTAGGTCCACCGGTCTGGATGCCGCTGGCGCGCAGGCTGTCCATAAAATCGCGCATATTGAGGCGTTGGCGGATGCTGTCAGGGGTGTAGAGTTCGCCGCGCGGATTCAGTGCCAGCCCGCCTTTGTCGATCACCTCCGCGGCCAGTGGGATATCGGCGGTGATCACTAGATCTCCGGCGCTGGTCTGCTGGACGATATGGTTATCGGCAATATCAAATCCGGCCGCGACTCTGACTGAATGCAACCAGGGTGACGGTGGTGTCGGTATCAGTTGATTGGCCACCAATGTGGTGTGTATGTGGGTCCGCTCGGCGGCCCGAAACAGGATGTCGCGGATAACGCGGGGGCAGGCGTCGGCATCGACCCAGATCTGCATGAAGAAGCTCCTCTTTGAATCAGACGGTTTAGTATTTACAGGGTACAATAGCCGCCATCTGCGTGCAGTAGTTTGCTCTGCACCATGGCGCCTTCGTTGATCTCTTCCTGAGGAAATTCCGTGTTTTCAGAACTGCCATTACATGATCGCCTGCAAAAAAGCCTGGATAAAATGGGGCTGGATACGCCCACCGAGGTGCAGCAGCAGGGTATACCGCTGGCGCTGGAGGGCCGGGATCTGCTGATCAGTGCTGAAACCGGTAGCGGCAAGACCGCTGCCTATCTGTTGCCGATGCTGCAGCGCTTTTTAGAGCAGGATGCCCCTAAGAGTGCCACGCGGGGGCTGGTGTTGCTGCCGACCCGGGAGCTAGCGCGGCAGGTGTTTAAGCAGTTTACCCTGTTGGCGGAGTTTACCCGGCTCAAAGCAGGTTTGATCACCGGAGGTGAGGATTTCAAGTATCAGCGGGCGTTGATCCGTAAGAATCCTGAGTTGATCATCGCGACTCCGGGACGGCTGATGGAGCATCTCTCCCATCAGAATATCGATCTGAGTGATCTAGAGGTGTTGGTGCTCGATGAGGCCGATCGGATGTTGGATATGGGCTTTAGTGAGGACGTGATCGGCATCGCGGATGCCTGTCGGGATGCACGGCAGACGCTATTGTTATCGGCCACCTTGAAAACCCGTGGGCTGATGACGGTGGCTAAGAAAGTGTTGCGTGAGCCCAAGCAGTTGCTGCTCAGTGGTGCTCGTGATCAGCATGCTGCTATTCGTCAGCAGATCGTGCTCGCCGACGATGTCGCCCACAAGGAGAAGCTGTTGTTCCGGCTGCTGGAGCTGGAAACCTACAAGAAGGCGATCGTGTTTAGCAATACCAAGGTTCAGACTAACCGTCTGGGTGGTCTGATCCGTTACCATAAATTTCGTGCAGGGGTGTTGCATGGCGATATGGAGCAGGACGAGCGTAACCATGTCATGGACCTGATCCGCCGGGATCAGATCTCGATTTTGGTCGCCACCGATGTCGCCGCGCGCGGTTTGGATATCAGCGGTGTCGATCTGGTGATTAACTTTGATATGCCGCGCAGTGGTGATGAGCACGTGCATCGTATTGGCCGTACCGGGCGGGCGGGCGAATCTGGGCTGGCCATCAGTCTGATCGCGGCGTCGGAATGGAATCTGATGTCGAGTATTGAGCGTTATCTGCGGATCCAGTTTGAACGTCGCGACGTGCCGGGGTTTGAAGGCAAATACAAGGGCCCGGCCAAGCTTAAAGCCTCCGGCAAGGCGGCCGGCAAGCGCAAAGACGCGGGTAAGAAAAAACCGCCCAAGGCCGATGCGGATGCGGGTAAGAAAGATAAGCAGCGGCATCGCGATCAAAAGCAGGTCGGCAAGCGCCGCAAACCGAGTGCTGCTCCGGTCACCAGTGGCGCCCTGGGTGATGGCCTGGCACCGTTTAAGAAGCGTTCCTGAGTGCTCTAAGCATCCTTCGTGGGTAGTTGAAATGCAGTACCTGGCGACTGGCAAAGGGTGAAAATTGTTCGCATGCTTGCGGGTCGGTTTCGGCTTATCCTGTAACTGGAAAGAGGCTAGTAAGAGTCTTTTAGCAGGCTCGAACAAGGCGTCGGCTAGGGGAGGTGAGAGAGTATGTTGACTTATGAAGACTGTTTAGAGGTCACAGGTTTGGCTCAGGATGAGGTGGATGCGGTTGCAGAGTTTGAGCATTCACCGCGACTGCCCGCGTTGGCAGAGTGTGATTTTTTACTGCATTCTAATGGAGGGGTAGAGCGCGTTCGCCATATGATCATCGACGACATTCGCCACGCGCAGTGCTGTGGAAAACAGCAGCATGCCCGAGAGCTTAGACGGGTGTTGATCCGTTTTGATCAGCAGCATGCGGAGGGTGCAGGGGCCGATTAAGCGTCCATAGCCCTCGGAGCGGGGCGCAAAAAAAGGGGTGCATTGGTTGCGCCCCTTTTTTGTTTGGGTGATGGCTGTTGGCTAGCGCTAAATGTTGTAGCCGGTCTCTTCGTGCTCGGCGGTGTCGAGTCCTTGGACCTCTATCTCTTCACTGACCCGCAGCCCGACTAGGACGCCGACCAGCTTAAGGATGATCCAGGTGACCAGCGCGGTGTAAATGAACGTAACAGCGATGCCGATTAGCTGCACAGATACCTGGCCGCCCATGGTCTCGATACCCTCCGCATAACCGTAGCCACTGAAGACCCCTAGGCCGGTGCTGGCAAAAATACCGGCCATCAGGGTGCCGAGGATACCGCCTACACCGTGGGTGGGCATGACGTCGAGCGAGTCATCGATTTTGAGGATGCGCTTAATCAGCTGGGTGGCGAAGAAGCAGACGATACCGGCGGTTATGCCGATCACCAGCGCACCGCCCGGACCGACAAAGCCGGATGCTGGAGTGATGGTGCCTAAGCCTGCGATCATCCCGGTAACCGCGCCCAGAACGCTGGGTTTGCCGAAGCGTGCCCATTCGATAAAGGACCAGGTGAGTACCCCGGCGGCTGCGGAGATATGGGTGACCAGCATCGCCATGGCGGCGTCACCGTTGGCGGCCAGGGCGCTGCCGCCGTTGAAGCCATACCAGCCCACCCAGAGCATGCCGGCACCGGTGACGGTCATGGTCATGTTGTGCGGAGGCATGGCGACCTTAGGGAAGCCTTTGCGAGGCCCGATGACGATTGCGGCGGTGATCGCGGCGACCCCGGCGGTGATGTGAACCACGGTGCCACCGGCAAAGTCGTACAGTCCCATCTGCTGTAGCCAGCCGCCACCCCAGACCCAGTGGGTCACAGGGGCGTAAACCAGGACCAGCCAGATGCAGCTAAATATCAGCATGGCGCTAAATTTCATCCGCTCGGCAAAACCACCGATAACCAGTGCCGGGGTGATGATGGCAAACGTCATCTGGAATAGTACAAACAGCGACTCGGGGATGTCGCCAGCCAATGATTCTTTGGTGATGCCTGACATCATCACTCGGCTGAAGTCGCCGATCCAGGCGTTGCCTTCGCCAAAAGCCAGGCTGTAACCGAACAGTATCCAGATAATAGACGCGGCGCCGGCGATGGCGAAGCACTGCATCAGTACCGAGAGTACGTTCTTAGAGCGTACCAGTCCGCCATAGAATAGTGCCAGCCCAGGCAGGGTCATAAATAGAACCAGGGCGGTGGCGGTCAGTATCCAGGCGGTATTGGCGGTATCGAGTGTGTCGGCCATGGCAAGGCTAGGGCTGAGCATCAGGCAGAGGGGGAGTCGTTTCAGCATGGCTGTTTCCGTGTTGGGTGTGCGCATCGGTAGGGCGTGTCACGCTGTGCGTTCAGAGTGCGTCGCTATCGGTTTCACCGGTGCGGATGCGGATCGCTTGGTCTAAAGGGGTGACAAAAATTTTACCATCACCGATTTTTCCGGTATTGGCCGCAGCTATTATCGCCTCGATGGCGGTATCGAGTTGCTCGTCGTTGACCGCAGCCTCGACTTTTACTTTGGGTAGGAAGTCGACGATATACTCGGCACCACGATAGAGTTCGGTGTGGCCCTTCTGGCGTCCGAAGCCTTTGACTTCGGTGACGGTAACGCCGTTGATGGCGATTTCTGCTAGTGCCTCGCGGACGTCGTCGAGTTTGAATGGCTTGATAACGGCGCAGATCAGTTTCATGCTCGGGCTCCTGTGGTGCGTAGCGGATTTTTTTGTGGTCGCTATTGCAGGTTTTATTGCGGATTTTATAAAAGCATGCACAGATTATGCCATTGAGGTGTTCGTTATTTATCAGGACGTTATCCATGCTGGCGGGCGTGTTTGCCGGTTTTTGCTTGATTGTGGTGCGCTGGGTTGTTGGATTGCTCCAACCTGGTGCGCCTTGGGGGCGACGTCTTGCTGACGCCAGCGAGGACTATCGGCTCTCAGATTAAAGACTAGGTGCAACCGGCGCAGGGTTTGCTTATAGTTGGGCTACTGGTTGACATAATAATGAGATACAACTGGTTTGTTGTATGCCGTCGGGGTGAAGGGTCACCGTAGGTGGTTATGGAGATATCAGTACTATAGGAGATAGATATATGACGCAACGAATTGCATTGGTAACAGGTGGAACAGGTGGTATTGGCTCGGCAATCTGTGAGGCGCTTGCGGATCTGGGTATGAAGGTGGTTGCGGGTTATAGTAATGAAGAAAAAGCGCTTGCATGGCAGGTAGATCAGCAAGCAGCGGGTTATGATTTTTTGATTCAGCATGTTGACGTGACCAGTTTGGAGTCTTGTCAGCAGGCTGTTGCGGCTATTGCCGAGGCCACGGGTGCTAGCATCGATGTGTTGGTCAATAATGCCGGTATCACCCGAGATGGCTTCTTTAAGAAGATGGCCTGGGATCAGTGGCACGCAGTGATGAGTACCAATTTGGATAGCGCCTTCAATATGACCCGTCCGGTCATTGAGGCGATGCTAGACAAGAAGTGGGGTCGGATCATCAATATCTCTTCGGTCAATGGTGAAAAAGGGCAGATGGGCCAGGCCAACTACTCGGCTGCAAAAGCCGGCTTGCATGGCTTCACTAAGGCGCTGGCGCAAGAGGGCGCGCGTAATGGCGTTACCGTTAATACCATCTCCCCTGGCTATATACTGACGCCGATGGTCGCTAAGATCGATCAGGCTATTCAGGACAAGATCGTGGCGGGTATTCCGGTGGGGCGTATGGGTCAGCCGTCAGAAATCGGTCGTGCCGTTGCCTTTCTGGCAGCGGAAGAGGGGGGTTATATCACCGGCTCTAACCTGTCGATCAATGGCGGCCAGCACATGCACTGATCAGCGTGACTGGCGATAAAAAAAGCCCCTTTTAGGGGCTTTTGGGTTTTTAAATGCAGCTGATATGCACGGCTTTTGGGGTGTCTGTATCAGTGGACGTACTCGAACATCTTGACTACTTTTTGAACCCCGGCGGTATTACGGCTGACATCGACGGCTTGTTTGGCTTGGGTGTCATTCACCAGTCCCATCAGGTAGACGGTGCCGTTCTCGGTAACCACTTTTATAGTCATCGATTGTAGCATCGGCTCGGCGAGCATCTTGCTTTTGATCTTGGCGGTGAGCCAGCTGTCGTTAGAGCGCACGATAGCAGAGGTCGGTCCGGCCACGGTGAGTTCGTTGTGGATCTTGCGTACCTTGCGGATCTCGAGGGCGACTTTTTCCGCCTGTTGTCTGGCCTGCTCCGAAGGTACTTGGCCGGACAATAACACAATACCGTTGTAGCTTGTGACTGAGACGTGAGCATCGTTGAGCTCCTTAGATGCCTTGCCGATATTGACCAGGGCCTTTATTTCGATCAGCTCATCATCGATCAGGCTGCCGGTGGTGCGCGAGCTGTTATCTTCGCTCAGGGGTTGGTTGTGAGCCGCACCGATCATGTTGGAGCAGCCGCCGAGTGTGACGATGAGGCCGAATAGCAGGGATAGCGATAGGGTGGTGGGTTTCATGGTTAGGGGTGTCCTCCGAAAAGTTGATGTTCGATCAGATCACAAAGACTATGAATGATCAGCAGATGTACCTCATGCACCAGCGCGGTGGAAGAAGACGGAACACGGATTTCGACCTCCTCCTGAGTTAAAAGTGCCCCGATATCTCCGCCTTCTCCTCCACTTAGGGCGATCACGCTCATGCCGCGCTCATGCGCCGCCTGAATCGCCTGGATTAGACTTGCTGGGCGGTCATCGTGACTCAGTGTCAGCAGGATGTCACCGGGTTGTCCCAGTGCGCGCACTTGTTTGGAGTACACATCGCTAAAATGGGTGTCCTCGGCAATAGCGCTCAGGATCGCACTGTCTGCGCCCAGGGCGATAGCGGGTAGTCCAGGGCGTTCGTGCTGATAACGGTTGAGCATCAGCGCGCTAAAATGCTGCGCCAGGGCGGCCGAGCCGCCGTTACCACAGGCCAGAATTTTATGTTCGCTGGCCAGACCGTAGAATAACTGCTCGCCGGCTTGAGCGATATGCGGCGCAAACTGTTCGATGACATGGGCCTTGAGATCCAGGCTTTGGTGGAAATGGTCGATGATACGTTGTTGTAGTTCCATAGAGGGCCGTTTGAGATCCATTAATAAGCGTCAAAAGCGTTGGTTAACCACTCGATCTGGAGCATCGCCGTGCCATTATCGGGGTGACAGGCGACAACATCAAATCGGCATGGATAATCTTGGTATAGGGGATGCTGTTGCAGGAACCGGGCTGCGGTTTTACAGATCCGTTGCTGCTTGCGAAAGTGAACGCTTTCGGCGGCGCTGCCGAACAGGGCGCTGTGTCGAAAGCGGACCTCGATAAACACCAGCGTCTGCAGGTGCAGCATGATCAGATCGATCTCACCGCAGGGCGCGCTATAGTTTCGTAGCAGCGGCCTGAGGCCCTGCTGCTGCAAGTAGTGCTCGACCTGCTGTTCTATCTGTTGGCCTTTTTGTCTGCTCATAGCGATTCGATCAGGGTTGCAGGGGGTGCAGGGCGCCTTGTTTTATCTGTATCCAGGGTTGGTGGCGGCTGACCTGGCCGAGATAGTTGACCGACAGTTGGCCGCTCTGACCCTGGAGATGGGTTTCAGGCAGCGCCTGCAGTTGTGACAGGTAGGACGCGAGTCGGTAGCTATCGGCTCCCAGCGCATACAGGCGGCCAAAGCGGCTGCGAGTATCCTTGCGGTAGGGCATCAGGGGCGTCCTGAGTGGGTTGTCAGATTCGATCACCCAGGGCATGGCGCTAAAGTGAACCTGGTTTAGATCCTGATAGGCTGCCGGGTCGGGATCACCGTCAAACAGCTGGGAGGTGGCGTAAACCGGCAGACTTCCCGCATAGTGGAATGCCAGCGTGGGTTTGATCTGGCGTGCATCTTCATGCAGTGCGGTTAAAAAAAGAAAGTCAAGATCCTGCCGGCGGCGAGGCTCAAATTCGAGCGGCTGATCGAGTGTTTGCGTCAGGCGCGTGGCGCGAGATTCGCTATTCTCGATAGCTAGCAGTCGGGAGATTTTTTCTGAGAAATCCTTTTCACCGGTGAAGCGCTCGCTGGCGGCAATAACGCCCCCTAGCGACGTCCAGCGTTGGCTGAAGCTGTCACGAATACGGTCACCCCAGGTGGTTGCAGGGGTCAGGCTGAGTGCTACACGGTGGCCATCGGCCCAGGCTCTATCGGCACTCTGGATGGCTTCGTCCTCGTTGCGCAGGCCAAATTGGTACAGGCCTAGGGTGCCGGTGCTGATATCAATGCTGTTAAGTGCCAGAGTCTTGATCGGCAATCCTGGACGCTGGCTGAGCTGGCTCAGTTTTTCCTTGTCTAGCGGACCGATAATGAGCTCGATACCCAATTGCTCGGCCTCTATATAAAACAGCTGCAGGTCATCGATGGTCGCGCTATCGAAAAAACTGATCCGCGGGGCGGATTGTCCCTGCTGCCGCTGTTGATAGTGCGCCAGCATAAGCCCTTCGATAATGGCTGTGCCGTGTCGTTGTAAGCTTCCCGATTGTGGTAGCAGTACGCCGATGTGGCGCGGCGTGTCGGTACCCAGTTGGCGGAGTTTGTGCAGCTCGGCAGGTGGGTTGCTGGCGGCAGGATGCATGCCCCAGAGGCTGTACCAGTTATCGAGGGCTTCGCTCAGTTGCAGGATGTCCCGTCCAGCGCTCTGGCTGAGTTGGGCCAGTTCGAACCAGCCCTGTTCCTGGTAGCTGTTTTTTCGCACCAGTAAGCTGCTTAGCTGGGTGGCGTCGAGTTGGCGCAACAGCCTCCATATCTCAATAGCCAGTGTTGCTTGTTGCTCCGGTGTGGAAGATTCAGATTCGGCGATCAGCGCCTGTAGCGTCTCTAGGTGATTGCCTAGCCGGCGAATCCCTTCGCTGTGCAGCTGCGAATAGCGCTGCTGCAGGGGTTGGCTGAGGACAGTCGGATCGCTGATGCGGCTCAGCCAGTCCAGGCTCTGTTGTGGTTGTTGCAGCTGGCTGGCGGCATCTGCCCGCAGCAGCCACAGCCGCGCAAGACCCGCTTCGGAGAGCATCATCGGGTTGACCTGCTGCAGCAAGTTGGCCGCGGCCTGCAGTTGTTGCTGTTGCAGCAGGAGCTCGGCGGCCTCTAGTGTATACTGCGCCCTGGCGAGAGGGGTTGCGGTCTCGGCCTGGAGTAGTAGTTGTTCGATTTCGGTTAGCTCCCGCCCTTGAGATTCCGCCGTCGTTGGGGTGGCCGTTTTCGTCGGTGGGGTGCTAGAGCAGCCCAGTATCAACAGCGGCAGGGATAACAGCAGTAGGATGTTCCAGCCTTTCAACAGCTTCACTAATATTGGACTCGTCTGTGCGTGAATGCGTAGCGGCGTCAGAGTTGGACAGATCATGACAGATACCTGCCTATATATTGTCTCTACACCGATCGGAAACCTCGGGGATATCTCTGCCCGGGCGTTGCAAATACTGCAGTCGGTACAGTTGATTGCAGCCGAGGATACCCGCCATAGCGGCCGGTTGTTACAGCATTTTGGTATCACAACACCGATGTGGGCGTTGCATGACCATAACGAGCGGGCGCAGGCAGTTAAGATAGTACAGCGTTTATCCGAGGGTGAAAACATCGCCCTGATCTCCGATGCCGGTACCCCGTTGATCTCCGATCCCGGCTACCATCTGGTGCGCCAGGTGCGCGAAGCGGGTTTTCGGGTGGTTCCCATTCCCGGGGTCTGTGCGCTGATCGCTGCACTCTCGGCATCGGGGCTGCCCACCAATAGATTTGCCTTTGAGGGGTTTCTGCCGGCTAAGTCGCTGGCGCGGCGCCAGCGTCTGGAGGCGGTGGTTGCTGATGATCGCACCCTGATGTTTTACGAGTCGCCGCACCGGCTGATCCACTCGTTAGAGGCGATGTTGGAGGTGTTTGGGCCCGAGCGTTATGTGGTGATGGCGCGCGAGCTAACCAAAACCTTTGAGACCATTCATGGGGATAGGCTAGCCAGCCTGATCGGCTGGATCAAGGCGGATAGCAATCAGCAGAAGGGCGAGTTTGTGCTGCTGGTGCAGGGGGCCGAAGCTCCGCCTGAAACCGAGGCGCTCACGGCTGAAGAATCGAGAGTGCTGAGTTTGCTGCTTGACGAATTGAGTGTCAAACAGGCGGCGGCACTGGCGGCAAAAATCTGTCACAGCAAGAAAAAGAAGCTGTACCAGGCGGCCTTAGCGATTAAGTCGGCGTGCTGATAGAGAGTGCTTGAGCCGTCGCACTAAAGCACGTACCATCGCGCCCAGAGTTCGCCAGGCAGTCGCCGCTACTTTTGGGTAGGGGAGGAAAGTCCGGGCTCCATAGGGCAGGGTGCCAGGTAATACCTGGGGGGCGTGAGCCTACGGAAAGTGCAGCAGAGAGCAGACCGCCTAAGCATATCTTCGGGTGTGCCGGTAAGGGTGAAAGGGTGCGGTAAGAGCGCACCGCGTGGGTGGCAACATTCCACGGCATGGTAAACCCCACCTGGAGCAAGACCAAATAGGGATCCTGAGGCGTGGCCCACGCTGGATCCGGGTAGGTTGCTTGAGGCCTGTGGTGACGCAGGCCCTAGATGAATGACTGTCCACGACAAAACCCGGCTTATCGGCGAACTCTAACCTTCAAATAAAGCAATAGATTCAGCAGATTGTTGAATCTATTGCTTGTCTAGTGTTGTGCAGAATACCGCCATCGAAACACCGCATCTGGCTGCAACAGCGAGGGCGGGTTTCCCTTGGCTACAGACCGATGATTCAGCCTCTTGGTCTCTCGGCTTCTGGTATTGCCCCGGGCTTATGCGCCCTAGCTTGGTGTTTTTTTGTAGGGCACCAGCGCGCATAAGATTCCCTGGTGTCGATTCATGCCTTGTCTTGTGTCCGTGTTTATCGGGGTGATCTCGACTGTTTGAACTGGCAAAAAAATCCGTTTGGAAAATAATTTATGCTAAATTCGAGGGTGGGTTTGACTTTGGGCTCGGAGTTTGGCTTGGTCTAAAGACGGTTGTTATGGAGAGAGGGCTGTATCTTGTCTAGCGGAAGATCAAACGCGCGGTTCTCTATTGCCTTTCATGTCATGTTGCGCAGCGCTCTGATTGTTGGGGCTGTCGACCTGTTGATCATGCTGCTTTTTGATCTCGCTGAGATCGCTGCGCTGGGGACGGCGGCTGCGCTATGGGGTGTCTTGTTGTCGGTTGTGTTGGTCGCTCCGCTACTCTATTGGCTGGTGGTACGGCCCTATATTGCCGATCGTGAGCGCCAGCACGCTGTTCTGAGTTTTTTGGCTTACCATGATGAGTTGACCCAGCTATGCAACCGGAGGATGTTGGATGAGCATCTGAATCGCTGTTTGGCGACCCTGGCCCGGCATCATTATTTTGGTGCGTTAATCTATTTCGACCTGGATGGTTTTAAGTCGATAAACGACGTCTATGGCCATGCGTTGGGTGATCAGGTACTGGTTGAGTTGGCTGCCAGGCTGAGTGCCTCGTTACGAGAGGACGAGGTGATTGCCCGAGTCGGGGGTGATGAGTTTGTGTTGTTGGTGGCTAACGCCGGTGCTAGCCATGGCGAAGCACGCCAGCATGCCGAGCGGCTTGCCCGGCGTATTCGGCAGCTTGTGCGGCAGCCGATGCAGATCCAGGGTTTGATCCTCCAGGTAGGCTGCAGCCTGGGTGTGCATATGTTGACGCCCAGTGTGAAAAGTGCCGATCTGGCGATACAGGCGGCAGATGCGGCCATGTATCAGGCCAAGCAGTCGGAGTGCGACAGCATCGTGTTTTCAGATGCGCTGCGTAAGCCGAGTTACGAGCTCGTCAATATCGGGGTCAGGGAGATCGACCTGGAGCATCGGCAGCTCGATCAGCTGCTCGAGGCGCTGTTTCTGCCGGGTGATGACCGGGTGCGCGGGGTGTCTGAACTGATCGACAGCATGGATCAGCATTTTAGCAGTGAAGAGGAGATTAGTCGGCGGCTGGGGTTGAATATGACTGCGGAGCATCTTGCGGATCACCGGCGGTTGTCGACTTTATGTGCGCAGCTGCGTCCTGCCGAGGATGAAGCTGCTCTATTTGAGCAGTTGTCGCTGATCGGCGCGCTGCTTCAGGAACATGTTTTGGGGCATGATCGTGTGTTAGTTGTTCCTGTTTCGGCAGAGCCGGTCAGTGCCTGAGTTGGGTCAGGGTGTCGTGGTCGTTCTGTGTAGGCTGCTGCTCATGAAGGCGGTGATTGTTGGGGAGTTCGAGCCGAAAGTGTGCGCCAGCGCTCGCTTGGCTGCCCGTGTCGTTATCAGGCTCTAGGCAGCATAGTCGCCCTTGGAGTAGCTGCGAGGCGAGATTGTAGGCGATGTGCAAACCCAGTCCGCTGCAGCCTAGGTTGCGGCGGGTGGTGAAAAATGGATCGAATATCTTGGTGCGGATCGCGCTGTCGATACCGGTGCCATTATCGCAATAGTCTAGGCTGATCGCCTCGGCGGTTGCTGTGGCCTCGATCCAGATCTTGCCCTCGGGCTGCTCGGCAAAGCCGTGGATCAGCGAGTTCTGGATCAGGTTGGAGAGAATCTGGTACAGCGCGCCGGGATAGCTGTTGAGCAGCAGTCCTGGCGGGCAGCTGATAGTGATCTGCGGGGCACTTCTCTTTAGGCGCGGGGCCATCGAGAGCAGGATCTCCTGTAGGTAGTCGCCGAGATCGAAGATCCGGCGCTGCTCGCTGGCCTGGTCGACGGAGACCTGTTTGAAGGCGCTGATCAGCTGTGCGGCGCGCTGCAGGTTGTTGGCGATCAGCTCGCAGCTTTCGATCGCCAGCGCTTGAAACGCGCTATCCTCTGCGGTTTTTTGGGTCGGGGCGTGGCGTTGCTGCTCGTGCACTTTGTCGCGTAGGAAGGTCGCGGCGGTCAGGCCGATACCGAGCGGCGTGTTGATCTCGTGCGCCACCCCTGCAACCAGGCTGCCGAGGGCTGCCATCTTCTCCGCTTCCACCAGTTGTGCCTGGGTACCTTGCAGCTGTGCCAGGGTGCGATTGAGTTCGCTGTTGATCTGCTCCAGTTTCTCCGTACGTCGCAGTACTCTGGCTTCGAGTTGTTCGTTGAGTTCTGCTAGGGCGTTCTCGGCTTGCTGGCGTTTGTCGATATCATCCAGCAGCGATTCGCGCATGCGGTTGATGGCGTTGACCACCTGGCTGAGCTCGTCGGATTGCTGATGCGGATAGCGTTGCAGCTGCAAGGGCAGGTGGAGTCGTTGCAGCGTCAGGGTGCCGGCATAGCGTGACAGGGTGCCGAGGTGCTGGGTTACCAGTTGCCAAAATATATACAGAATAAAGATCGACACCAGGAAGGTTTTGACGCCCTGGGTGGCCAGAATGACCAGTACCTGCTCTTGCAAATGGCGATAAATACGCTCCAAGTTGATGTTGATCTGCAGGGTGCCGAGTTCATAGTGCTCGCCTTCAGGGGTGCTGTGCTTGAGGGTGTAAGAGCGTTTGATCAGCGGAGTGTCTGGTCGGGGTGGCTCACCGGCGCTGAAGTGCTCCTCGTATTGGGTGTCTAGTTGCAGGTAGTGCATGTCGGGCAGCAGGTAGAGATCGTTAAGCTGGGTTTGGATCTGTTTGCTGTTGATGAGCCAGACGTCGTTGGCCAGATTGCCCAGTGAGGTCGCCTCCATCTGTCGGATCCGATCGTCGATGATCGACAGGTCGTTGCGGTAATCAAGATAGATTTGCAATCCCGTGGAGAGCAGGGTGATCAATGAGCTGAATAGCAGGATGTAGGCCAGCAGCCTGACTGCCAGGGGGTTTTCGCGCCGGTACTGTTTGATCTGTGACAGCCAGCGCATCGGTGGTGTCCTATTGTGGGTGTTGGTGTTGGCAGGCGTGCAGGGGGCGTCTCTGTAGTAGTCCCGTTGTTGCTCTTGGCTGCGATGATGCTAGCACTAAGGTCGGGGAGGGGGTAGCAAGAACAGCTTGCCGGGGTGGGTCTAGGATCACTATGGCACGACAAGAGGCTTTAATGGCGCGAAAGGGGTTATTGTTGTCTGTCAAGACGTCTAGGATTGCAAACCATCAGCTGATCTCTGGCAGCTTGATCGCGGCCCTAGGGACCCTAGGGGTTGTGGCACTCAGCGCGGTCTCCCCAGCCGCGCCTATGATCGGCTCGTGCAGTAAACCGATACAACAACAATAAAGGATCTATACCTATGAACTTCAAGAAAATTTTTGCCAGCTCCATTATCGCCGCTGGCCTTGTTGCGGGTGCGCAGAGCGGCGCCGCGGTTGCTGCTGATCTGATCTACGTCACCATCGGTACCGGCGGCCAAACCGGTGTTTACTACGTCGTCGGTCAGTCGATCTGTCGCCTGGTTAACCGTGGCGCTGAAGAGCACGGTATCAAGTGTACCGCGCCGTCGACCGGTGGCTCGGTAGCCAACCTGAATGCGATCAAAGATGGTGGCCAGGACATGGGTGTGGCCCAGTCGGACTGGCAGTTCCACGCCTATAACGGCACCAGCAAGTTTGCAGAGCAGGGCGCCAACAAAGAGCTACGTGCGGTGTTCTCGGTACACCCTGAGCCCTTTACCGTGGTCGCCCGTTCTGACTCCGGAATCAAGACTTTTAATGATCTCAAAGGCAAGCGTGTCAACGTCGGTAACCCCGGTTCTGGCCAGCGTGGCACCCTGGAAGTACTGATGGATGCCAAAGGCTGGAGCATGGATGACTTCAAACTGGCGTCCGAGCTGAAAGCGGCTGAGCAGTCCCAAGCCCTGTGTGATAACAAGGTCGATGCGATTGTGTATGCCGTCGGTCACCCGAACGGTTCGATCAAAGAGGCGACCACCTCCTGTGATGCCAAGCTGGTATCGGTCACCGGCAAGGAGGTGAGCAAGCTGATCGCTGACAACGCCTTCTACGCCCCCGCGATCATCCCTGGTGGTATGTACAACGGTAGTGATGCCGATACCACCACCTTCGGTGTGGGTGCGACCTTCGTGTCTTCGACCCAGGCGGACCCCGAAGTGATCTACCAAGTGGTGAAGGCGGTATTTGATAATTTCGACCGTTTCAAACGTCTGCACCCGGCGTTTGAAAACCTGGATCCGGCGATGATGATCAAGAACAACCTGTCTGCGCCACTGCATGACGGCGCGGTACGGTACTACAAAGAGCGTGGCTGGATGTAATCGTCCTGCTCTGCTGGGCGACGAAGGTCGCTCGCGCGACCCCATGCTGGTATGGGGTCGCTGTTTTTTAGATCAGGCACGCCCAAAGAAGTTGCCAGAAGTTATCGTCGATAGCTGTTGTAGATACGTCATCATGTTTCAAGCCAGTAACGCCCGGGAGCTAAACCGGAAATTGTTATGAACGGCCTGCCCTTAAAGCGACATCCCTATGCCCGTCCTGCTGGCGGCATGGATGCTGTTGCGATCCCGATTAGTCCTGCTGGTGGTTCTGGTTGTCGTGCCATCCAAGCCTGCACCCTTGTTAGCCGTGACTCGCGGCAACGGGTCATTGTTTTTGTATGCAGAGCGCTGTATTCCGTAGTCTCTTTACCCATTGCTAATCTGCACCGAGAGGGTCTCGGTGCAACCTCCGTGTCTGTTAACCATCGCCTTAAAAGGCCAGAGATACCCTACCTATGTTCGATTTACTGAGTAGCAAGAAAGACAAGCTGCTGACCCGTCTCGATGAACTCTTTAGTAGCAAGCTGGAGCCACAGATTGCTGCCGAGCTCAGTCGTTTTTCCCGTTTTTACTACCATGTCAGTCCTGTCGATGAGCTGCTTGAGCGCCGCCTGGATAATCTCTATGGCGCGACCCTGTCCTGCTGGCACTTTATCCAGCAGCTGGATCCGGGATCCGCCAAGGTGCGGGTACTCAATCCTGACGTTGAGCAACACGGTTGGCACTCGGGTCATACCGTGATCGAGATTCTTAATTTTGATATGCCGTTCCTGGTGGATTCGGTACGGATGGAGTTAAACCGCCAAGGGCTCTCCATCCATGCGATCCATAATGCGCTGGTTACTGTGCAGCGCGATGAACAGGGCCGGTTGTTGTGCCTTCTGGATGATGAGGCGCCCGTTAGCGGATCAACCGCTAGCGAGGCGCTGCCCGTTAGGCGGCGTGAGTCGACCATCTATCTGGAGGTGGATCGCCGTAGTGATCGTGAGGCGCTGAAACAGATTGAGGCAGGACTGCTGGATGTGCTTGGCGATGTGCATGCCGCCGTCAAAGATTTTGCATCGATGCAGCAGCGGGTGCGAGATTGCATCAACACGCTGGATCAGCAGCCGGCAGCGGTCGACGCCACAGAAACAGCCGAAGCCAAGGCCTTTCTGAGCTGGCTGCTGGAGAACAACTTTACCTTCTTGGGCTATGATGAAATTCAGGTTGAGACGGATGGCGATCAGCCCCGTATCAGCCGGGTTCAGGGATCGGATCTGGGAACCCAGCGCTTGCATCGCGGTCCCGGTCGTAAAAAGACGCTGTTGAGCCTGCGTGATAACGAGCGCCAGTTTATCCTCGCCCCGACGCCGGTGATGTTTGCCAAGGACGCTAGCCGCTCCCGGGTACACCGGCCCGCGTACCTTGATCTGGTGGTGGTCAAGCGCTTTGATGCCAGCGGCAAGGTGATAGGCGAGTGCTGTTTCTACGGCCTCTATACCTCATCGGTGTATGCCGCGGCCCCGAAAACCATTCCGCTGGTACGTACTAAAGTGGCCGAGGTGTTAGAGCACGCGGGCTTTGACGCGGGCGGTCACAGTAGTAAAGAGTTGCAGCAGGTGATGACAGATCTGCCTCGCGAGGAGCTGTTCCTGGCGACTACCGAGGTGCTATTCGATACCGCCTTGGGGATCTTTAATCTTCAGGAACGCCGCAAGGTACGGCTGTTTGTACGCCCTGATCCTTGTGGCAAGTTCTTCTCCTGCCTGTATTACGCACCGCGCGATATCTACGGCACCGACCTGCGTCTCCGTGTGCAGCGGGTGCTGGAGAGCCATTTCAATGCTCTGGATACCGAGTTTACCACCCACTTCTCGGAGTCGGTGCTGGCGCGCACCCATTTCGTGCTCCGGGTCGATCCTAACCAATCCTTAGTCTGGGATCAGCAGGCGCTCCAGGCGCAGGTGGTCGAGTTCTCCCGCGCCTGGGATGAAGACCTGCACAGCGCCTTGGTAGAGTCCTGTGGCGAGGAGTTGGGTAACTGCTACGCCACGCTGTACCGGGGTTCATTTTCCAGTGCCTATAGAGAACATTTCCCCGCCAGTAATGCGGTCTACGATATTCAGCGTTTAGCGGAGTTGGATAGCGGCAAAACCCTGGCGATGAGTTTTTATCGGGTGCTGGAGGAGTCCAGCGAGCTGTTACGCTTCAAACTGCTGTCTGAAGGCGAGACCCTGGTGTTGTCCGATATTATTCCTATCCTCGAAAATCTGGGGATGCGGGTGGTGGGTGAACACCCCTATGAGGTACGACGTTGCGACGGCCGGATCTTCTGGATGCATGATTTTTCCCTGATCTATAACAGCGCTGAACCGGTGGTGATGCAAGATGTTAAGCAGATCTTTCAGGAGGCTTTCGCCGCGATCTGGGAGGGACGGGCCGAAAACGACGAGTTCAACCGGCTGGTGATCGGTGGCAAACTGGGCTGGCGCGAGGTGACGTTGCTGCGCGCCTACAGCCGTTACAATCGTCAGCTGCGCTTCGATTCCAGTCAGCCCTACGTGGCCGATACTCTGGCGCGTCATCTGCAGGTCACCAAGTTACTGGTGGCGTTGTTCCGGGCGCGTTTTGAACCGTCCCGCCAAGGTAGCGACAAGGTGGATGCCCTGGCCAAGCGCCTCGAGGCCAGCGTCGCCGATGCGCTTAACCAGGTCGATAATCTTAATGATGATCGCATTCTGCGGCGGCTGCTGGAGCTGATCAAAGCCACGCTGCGCACCAACTACTTCCAGTTGGATGCGAGCGCCGAGCCTAAGTCGTACATCTCTTTCAAGCTCAGCCCTCGCGAGATCGCCAACATTCCCCGGCCACGGCCGTTGTTCGAAACCTTCGTCTATTCTCCCCGTGTTGAAGGGGTGCATCTGCGTGGCGGTAAGGTGGCTCGCGGTGGGCTGCGCTGGTCTGACCGCCAGGAAGACTACCGCACCGAGGTGTTGGGGCTGGTAAAGGCGCAGCAGGTCAAAAATGCGGTGATCGTGCCGGTCGGCGCCAAAGGCGGCTTCGTGCCGCGCAATCTGCCGGAAAAAGGCTCGCGCGAAGAGATCCAGGCCGAAGGGATCGCTTGCTATCAGATCTTTATCCGCGGACTTCTGGATCTGGCCGACAACCTGGTGGATGGCAAGGTGGTACCTCCGGCAGATGTGATTCGTATCGATGGTGACGACCCCTATCTGGTGGTGGCCGCCGATAAGGGCACCGCGACCTTCTCCGATATCGCTAACGCGCTGGCGGCAGACTATGGCTTCTGGATGGGCGATGCCTTTGCCTCTGGCGGCAGTCAGGGTTATGACCATAAAGGCATGGGGATCACCGCCAAGGGCGCCTGGGAGTCGGTCAAGCGCCACTTCCGCGAGCTGGATCTGGATACCCAGTCCCAGCCTTTTACGGTGGTGGGGATCGGCGATATGGCCGGCGATGTGTTCGGTAACGGCCTGTTGTTGTCGGAGTGTGCGCTGTTAACCGCCGCATTTAACCATCTGCATATCTTTATCGACCCTAACCCAGACGCTGCGACCAGCTTCGCCGAGCGTCGGCGGATGTTCGCGTTGCCCCGTTCTAATTGGAGCGACTACAACGCTGCGTTGCTCTCCGAAGGTGGCGGTATCTTCTCGCGCGCGGCGAAGTCGATTCCGATCTCCACACAGATGCAGCAGCGCTTCGCCATCGAGGCCAGCAGTCTAAGCCCTAATGAGCTGATCTCGGCGCTGCTGAAAGCGCCGGTAGATCTGCTCTGGAACGGCGGTATCGGCACCTATGTCAAGGCGCAGCACGAGAGCCATGCCGATGTCGGTGATAAGGCTAACGACAGCCTGCGCATCAACGGTGGTGAGTTGCGCTGTCGGGTGCTGGGTGAGGGCGGTAACCTCGGCGTTACCCAGTTGGGGCGGATCGAGTTTGCCCTGCGGGGCGGTGCCTGCTTTACCGATTTTATCGATAATGCCGGCGGAGTCGATTGCTCCGATCATGAGGTCAATATCAAGATCCTCCTCAATGAGGTGATGGCGAACGGTGATATGACCCTCAAACAGCGTAACCAGCTGCTCAAGGAGATGACCGATGATGTCTCGCAGCTGGTACTGCGCAACAACTACAGCCAGACCCAGGCGCTGAGCTTGGCTCGGCTGCATGAGGCGCAGGAGCCCGATGAGTACATTCGCCTGATCAACAGTCTCGAAGCCGAGGGTAAGCTCGATCGCGGACTGGAGTTTATTGCCGACGATGAGCAGCTGCAGCAGCGCCGCAGTCGTCAACAGGGGCTGGTGCGTCCGGAGCTGGCGGTATTGATCTCCTATATCAAGGCCGAGCTCAAGGAGGCGCTGGTCAAACCCCGTATCTACGACGATGCCTATCTGGCACGCGAAGTAGCAGGTGCCTTCCCGGTACGGATCAGTGAGCAGTTCCCGCAAGCGGTCAGTCAGCATCGGCTGCGGCGCGAGATCATCGCCAACCAGCTGGCCAACACCCTGGTCAACCGCATGGGGATCACTTACCCCCATGTGGTGCGCCAGTCGACCGGCGCCGGTTATGAGGATGTCGCCGCGGCCTACGTGATCGCCCGTGATGTCTTTGATATGGATCGGATCTGGGCCGCGATCGAAGCGCTGGATTATCAGATCGCAAGCGCCGATCAGGCACGGATCCTGAGCGAGCTGCAGCGTCTGGTACGGCGTGCCAGTTACTGGTTCCTGCGTAACCATCGTTACGATCTGGATGTGGCCGGTTGTATCGCCCGTTACCGCAGCGGTATCGAACTGCTGGCCCCCAAGATTGCTGAGTTGGTCCAGGGTGGGCGGCGCCAAAGCTGGGAGGACAAACACGCGCAGTTGCTGCTGCAGGGTGTTCCTGATGCGTTGGCGGTGTTGATCGCCGGTGCCGGGAGTCTGTACTCGTTGCTGGGGATTATTCAGGCGGCAGAGCAGACCGGCAAGCCGGTTGAGCAGGTGGCGCAGGTCTATTTCAGTCTCGGTGATCAGCTGGATCTGCACTGGTTCGATCAGCAGATCGGCGCCTTTGATGCCAAGAATCACTGGCAGTCTTTAGCCTGCGATAGCTACCGTGATGATCTCAATAGCCAACAACGTAACCTGACCAGCCGGGTGCTGAGCTGCGAGGGTATCGATAACCCCTTGCAGCAGGTTGAGCAGTGGCTGGAGCAGCAGGCGCTGCCGGTGCAGCGCTGGCAGCAGATGCTGGGCGAGATTCGCAACGCCAAGGTGCGTGATTGCGCCATCTTCTCGGTGGCGCTGCGGGAATTGTTGGAGTTATCCCAGACCGCTATCGCTGTTAAATCCTAACCAGTAACTAGGTCACCGGACTCCGTGGCGGAGTCCGGTGACCATCCATAAAGGAGCACCACACATGAGTCATGTCGTCTATCTGCAGCCACAGGGCCAGCCGCAGCAACAGGAGGTATTGCAGATCGAAAACCGCGGAGCATCCAGTTGGTGGGTGTTTTGTCAGCCACTGGCCTGGGATGGTCTGCCGCTACCGAGCAGTCGGCCGGTGTTTTTTACGGGCAATGAGTCTAAGGCGCGGGCCTGGGTAGCGGCGCGCCAAGGCGGCTGCTAGGGGCTGCTAGCTGTTGATTGATGCGGTTCGCAAGCGCACCGCATCAGGCCGATATCTGCCTCAACACCTGGATAGGGGCGTTATTGGATCAGTGCCGCCAGGGTGTTATCCAGCAGCTGCATGCTCTCGGTGAGCAGCGCGTCGCTGATGGTCAGTGCTGGCAGGAAGCGGATGACGTTGCCGCGAATACCGCACGACAGCAGGATCAAGCCGTTACCCGCTGCGGCAGCGACGATCGCCTTGGTCAGCTCGGGGTTGGGGCGGTTGGCATCGCCCTCATGCACCAGTTCCATCGCGATCATGGCGCCCAGGTTGCGAACGTTGCCGATCTGCTGGGGGTATAGCTGCTGCAGGGCTTGCAGGTGGCCCACAATAGTCGCGCCGATCTGGACGGCGCGCTGGCACAGTTGCTGCTCTTCGATGACCTCCAGTACCGCCAGCGCCGCGACACAACCTAGCGGTGATCCACCGTAGGTGCCACCCAAGCCGCCCGGCAGGGGGGCGTCCATGATTTCCGCTTTGCCGACCACCGCGGCGATCGGGAAGCCCCCGGCGATACCTTTGGCCAGGGTGATCAGGTCGGGTTCGATGCCGGCATGTTCGCACGCAAACATCTTGCCGGTGCGGCCAAAGCCGGTCTGGATCTCATCGGCGATCAGCAGGATGCCATGCTGGTCACAAAGCTTGCGCAAGGCCTGCATAAACGCCGGGGATGCGGCATAGAAACCGCCTTCACCCTGTACCGGTTCGATGATTATAGCGGCGACCCGGCTCGGCTCGATCTCAACCGTAAACAGCATGTTCAACGCCTGTAGAGACGCCTGTTCCGATACCCCGTGGTAGGCGTTGGGGTAGGGTGCGTGGTAGATCTCACCGGGGAAAGGACCGAAACCGGCTTTGTAAGGGGCGACCTTGCCGGTCAGCCCCATGGTCAGGTTGGTGCGGCCGTGGAAGCCGCCGTTGAAGGCGATCACGCCACTGCGTCCGGTGTGGGCGCGAGCGATCTTGACGCAGTTTTCTACGGCTTCGGCGCCGGTGGTCACCAAGATCGCCTTCTTGGGGCTGTCGCCGGGTGCCGCCGCGTTGAGCTTCTCCGCCAGCTCTACCGCGGAGGCGTAAGGGGTTACCATCACGCAGGTGTGGCTGAATTTTTGTAACTGTTCCTGCACCGCCGCCTGAACTTTAGGGTGATTATGACCGGTGTTAACCACGGCGATACCGCTGCCCAGATCGATGTAGCGGTTGCCCTCAATATCCCAGAGTTCGGCGTTCAGTGCTTTTTCAATGTAGGCATGGGTCAGGGTGCCCTGGCCGCGCGCGAAGGCCTTTTCTTTACGTTGTTGCAGGGTGGCGTTGTTCATTGACAGAGTCCTCGAATCAGTTGGTTGTGCAGCCCGCTGTTGTCGATTGTTAGGGACATAGGCGTCTGATGCTATCTTTTGCTGTAAAGGGCTTGCTGTAAAGGGCTTGCTGTAAAAGGGGGGGCTTTAACGAGCTGCTAGAGCCGATCTATTAGGACGGCTCTGCCTTAACAGCTGTTGCGCCCCGTCATCTCATGCCGCTGAGCGCTTAGCTCGTCGATTATTATTACCCTTCACCGCTCCGCTAAGCGTCTAATATTAAGGACTGTAACCTCCCAAAAAAAACTGCGACCGAGGACTAGGCTATGCATTATCTGGGTATCGCTGTAACGCTGGCTGTATTCTGGCTGCTGCTATCCGGCTACTTTGAGCCGTTGTTATTGGGGCTGGGGTTGGTGTCGGTCCTCTGGGTGTTGTGGCTGGCATGGCGGATGGATCGAGTCGATCAAGAGCCGGGGTTTATTCCCGCCACGCCGAGGTTGATCGGCTACGGGTTGTGGCTGCTCTGGAGCGTGCTCAAATCTAATATCGATGTCGCCAGGCGGATCTGGACCCCGTCGTTACCGATCCACCCCAACTGGCGCCGGTTGGAAACCCGCTTGACCACGCCGCTACAGAAAACCCTGTTTGCCAACTCTATCACCCTGACTCCCGGCACCTTAACTACCGACGTCAATGCCGACCACCTGATCGTCCATAGTCTATCCGAGGGGATCTGCAACGAGTTGCATCAGGGTGAGATGGAACGGCGTATCGCAAGGCTGGGAATCTAGCGGCATGCTGCTGGCTGCGATCCTGGCCATTCTGCTGACTATGATGCTGATCTTGATTCGTGCGTTGTTGGGGCCGACCGCTTACGATCGGATGCTGGCTACCAATCTGTTCGGTACCAAAATCGTGCTGTTAATCGTGGTTGCCGGTTACGCCTTAGGTTGGTCGAGCTTTGTCGATGTGGCGCTGCTTTACGCGATGATCAACTTTGTCAGCACCATCGCCATCATGCGTTTCTTTGAGCATCCCGTGGCAGCACCGCCGGTGACCGCGCAGCCAATACCGCCGGCGACCGAGGAGCATCCAGAATGACCGAGCTGATCACCCTGGCCAGTGGCTGGTGTTTTATTGCTGGTGGTTTTTTGTGTGTTACCGGCGGGGTGGGGCTGCTGCGGTTTCCCGATTTTTTCTGCCGGGTTCATGCTGCGGGCGTGACCGAAACCTTGGCGACGCCGCTGCTGCTGACCGGGGTCATGTTGCAACTGGGCTGGTCGCAGGATAGCGCGAAGCTACTGCTGGTGATGGCGTTCGTATTGGCCACTAACCCCACTGCCGCTCATGCGATGGCCAAAGCGGCGCTGGAGGGCGGGTTGCGACCCCAAGTCGACGAGCTTGACGTGGTGACCGGCTCGGTCGACCAGGAGGATCGCCCATCGAAGCCTTGATCGATATCGTGCTGTTGGGTTTTTTGGTGCTGACCGCGGTGGCGGCGATTCGCTTGCGTGATCTGTTCGCGGTGGTGATGTTGTTCGGCATCTACAGTTTTCTGGCCGCCGGGTTGTTCATGGTGCTCGACGCGGTCGATGTCGCCTTTACCGAGGCGGCGGTGGGAGCCGGTATCACTACCGTACTGATGCTGGCCACGTTGCGGCTGACCCAGCGCTATGAGGCTGCGCCCCGGCGGCAGCGGTTACTGCCGCTGGTGGTGGTGGCACTGACGGGCGCGGTGTTGCTCTACGGCACCCTCGATGCGCCGCTGCTGGGTGATGCCCAGGCACCGGCGCAGCAGCATGTCGCACCGCGCTATATCGAGCAAGGGCTCAATGAGGTGGGTACGCCCAATCTGGTGACGGCGGTGCTGGCTAGCTATCGCGGCTACGACACCCTGGGCGAGACCGTGGTGGTGTTCACCGCAGGGTTGGCGGTGCTGCTGCTGTTGGGGATCACCGACGTCGCGCCACTGCGGCCCGGTCGGCGGGTGATCGATGATCAGGTGGTGCTGCATGTGATCGTCAAGGTGCTGATTCCTTTTATTCTGCTGTTTGGTGCTTACGTGCAATTTCATGGTGACTTTGGTGCCGGTGGTGGCTTTCAGGCTGGGGTGATCGTGGCTAGCGGCCTGGTGCTCTACGATCTGGTGTTTGGCGACGGTGAAGCCCAGCGGGTGATTCCTCCGAGCTGGCTCAGCCGGATGGCAGCGCTAGGGGTGCTGCTGTACGGCGGTGTCGGGCTGTTGAGCCTGCTGCGCGGTAAGGCACTACTCGATTACAGCGCCTTGTCGCCGGTAGCGCTCAGCGGCCAGCATCTGGGGATCATGCTGGTGGAGCTGGGGGTGGGGATTACGGTGTTTTCGGTGGTATTGGCGATCTTCTACGCCTTCTCCGGCCGCAGAAAACAGGGATAAGGACACGGCGATGAGCTGGCGAATATGAGCTTTTTATTATGAGCTTTCTATTATGAGTGTGGTACCGGGGCTGTTTAACTACTGGGTGGCGGTGTTCCTGATGATGGCCGGTTTCTACGTGGTGATCGCCCAGGGCAATCTGGTCAAGAAGTTGGTCGGGCTGGCGCTGTTTCAGGCCTCGGTGTTCATTCTGTATATCTCGATAGGTAAGGTTGCTGGCGGTCATGCGCCGGTCATTAGCGAAGCGGTGTCGCTGTACTCCAACCCGCTGCCGCAGGTGCTGATCTTGACCGCCATCGTGGTCGGCGTGGCGACCACGGCGGTGGGGCTGGCCCTCGTGGTGCGGATTCAAGAGGCTTACGGCAGCGTCGAGGAGGAGCAGATCTACCGCCTGGATCAGGCTGACGCTCAGCTTAAAGACCAGAGCAAAGACCCGGCCGAGGAGCGCACTCAGGACCCTGGCGACAGGCTGCAAGCGGATCAGCACCGGCCCAAACAACCAGGCCACAATCCAGCTGCTAGGAGCGGTCATGAGGCTGATTGAGCATCTGCCGGTGTTAGTCGTGGTGCTGCCGCTGCTAGCCGCCCCGTTGTGCGTATTGATTGGCCGCCAGGCGCTGGCCTGGCCGATCGGCCTGGTGACCGCAGTGGCCAGCGCGGGCGCGGCGGCGCAGCTGCTGTGGCAGGTATCGCACCGCGGTACCCTCAGTTATGCCCTCGGCGGCTGGGCACCGCCCTGGGGTATTGAATATCGGATCGACCTGCTCGGCGGTTACGTTCTGCTGCTGGTGACGGTGATCGCGGCGCTGGTGCTGAGCTTCGCCCGGCGTAGCGTCGAGCGGGAAGTCCCGGCAGCGCGGCGAGTCAATTTTTATGCTGCCTTGTTGCTGGTGCAGGCCGGACTGACGGGCATCGTCGTCACCGGCGATGCCTTTAACCTGTTTGTGTTTCTGGAGGTCGCATCCTTGGCCTCTTATGCGCTGGTCAGCATGGGGTCGGATCGACGGGCGCTGAGCGCGGCGTTCAACTATCTGGTGATGGGTACCATCGGCGCGACTTTTATTCTGATCGGTATCGGCTTTTTATACATGATGACCGGTACTCTCAACATGCAGGACCTGGCCGCTCGGCTGCCTGGCGTCTCTGACAGCCGTACCCTGCGCGCCGGGTTTGCCTTTATCAGCGTCGGGGTCGGCCTCAAGCTGGCGCTATTTCCGTTGCATTTCTGGCTACCCAACGCCTACACCTACGCCCCCTCGGTAGTCAGTGCTCTGCTGGCGGCCACGGCCACCAAGGTGGCGCTGTACATTATGCTGCGGCTGATCTTCGGCGTGTTCGGGCTGACGTTCGCTTTCCAGCAGCTACCGATGGGTTCGCTGCTGATCGTGCTGGGGGTGGTGGGGGTGTTATCGGGGTCATTGGTGGCGCTGTTCCAGGATAATGTCAAGCGCTTGCTGGCCTATTCGAGCATCGCTCAGGTGGGCTATATGGCGCTGGCGATGGGGCTCGGTTCGGCCACCGGGGTTAGCGCCGCGCTGTTGCACCTGTTTAACCACGCACTGATGAAGGGGGCGCTGTTTCTGGCACTGGGGGCGGTGACCTATCGGCTGGGTGCGACCGGGCTCAAGGATCTGGCCGGACTGAGTAGACAGATGCCCTGGACCTGCGCAGCCCTAGTCATCGCCGGATTGAGTTTGATCGGGGTACCGGCCAGCGCCGGTTTTATCAGCAAGTGGTATTTGGTGCTGGCGACGCTGGAGCAGGGGCTATGGCCGCTGGCGGTGGTGGTCCTGGTCGGCTCTTTGTTGGCGCTGGTCTATGTCTGGCGGATAGTCGAGAGCGTCTATTTCAGCCCCTGGGATAACAGCCGCACCGCGGTGCAGGAAGCGCCGCTATCCATGCTGTTGCCGATCTGGTTGCTGGTAGCTGCCAATATCTATTTCGGCGTATATACCGACCTGAGCGTCGGTATCGCCCTGCAGGCGACCGCCGTGTTGCTGGGCGGTACCCCATGACCGCGGCGCTGTTGTTGCAGTGGGTGCTGCCGCTACCGCTGCTCGGGACCCTGGCCATGCTGCTATGCCATCGTCACCCTAATTGGCGCGAGGCGGTGACGCTGATGACCTCGGTGTTGCTGTTTCTGCTGCTGGTCTGGCTGAGTGTCGAGCTGTCCTGGGAGCAGCCGCCGACCTTGGTGCTGGCCGAACCGTTGCCGGGTCTGGCGTTGGCGCTATCGCCCGAACCGCTCGGTATGCTATTCGCGCTGCTGGCCAGCTTCCTGTGGCCGGTCACGTCGATCTACGCCATCGGCTATATGCGCAGCCACGGCGAAACCCACCAAACGCGTTTCTACGTCGCCTTCGGCGTGTCTATAGCGGCGACGCTGGGGGTCGCGCTGGCCGCCAATATGTTCAGCCTGTTCCTGTTTTATGAACTGCTGACGCTGGCTACCTATCCACTGGTGACCCATTCCGGCACCGCCGAGGCCAAGCGTGCCGGGCGGCTCTACCTGGGGCTGCTGATGGGCACCTCGATAGGTTTTATGTTGCTGGCGATGGTCTGGACCTGGCAGTTGACCGGCACGCTGGACTTTACCCGTGGCGGCATCTTCCCGGCGCAGACCGACAACTGGGTCCTGGGCACGCTGCTGCTGCTGTTCGTGTTCGGCAGCGGCAAGGCGGCGCTGATGCCGTTTCACCGCTGGTTGCCGGCGGCGATGGTGGCACCGACCCCGGTATCGGCGCTGCTGCACGCAGTGGCTGTGGTGAAGGCGGGGGTGTTCACGGTGTTGAAGCTGGTGGTCTACCTGTTTGGTCTGGAGCGGATCTCGACCCTGGCGGCCGCCGACTGGCTCGCCTACCTGGCGGCCTTTACCATCATCAGCGCGTCGTGGGTGGCGTTAACTCAGGACAACCTTAAAGCGCGGTTGGCCTACTCCACCATCAGTCAGCTCGGTTATATCGTTCTGGGAGCGATGCTGGGGGTGGCGGCCGGCGTGACCGGTGGCAGCCTGCATATCGTCATGCACGCCTTTGCCAAGATCACCCTGTTTTTCTGCGCCGGGGCGATCCTGGTGGTGACCCATAAAACCCGGGTCAGCCAGCTCAACGGTCTGGGGCGGCAGATGCCGTTGACGATGCTGGCGTTTGCGATCGGTGCGCTGTCGATTATTGGTCTGCCGCCGATGGGAGGGAGCTGGAGCAAATGGTTGTTGATGCAGGCCACCCTGGATAGCGGCATGTGGCTGTTGACGTTGGTGCTGCTGGCCAGCTCGCTGCTCAATATCGCTTATCTGTTGGTGATTCCGGTGCGGGGCTTTTTCGGTCGTGCCGAGGAGCTCGCCCATGCCGAGGTTGGCGTCAATATACAGGGGCTCGATCAGACGCTCGATCAAACAAGAACCCGCGAAGCACCCCGGGCCTGCCTGCTGGCTATCGGCATCACCGCCGCCGCTTGTATGCTGCTGTTTTTCCAGACGGACGCGATCTTAGGCTTGATCGAGGGACTACTGCAATGAATCACCCTCAATATCGGCCTCAGCTGTTCGATAATCCCGCACATCTTCGTTGGCTGGTGCGAGGGCTGATCGCGCTCTGTATGCTGCTGTTCGGTTTGGACGCACTACTGCCGCGCCATGCCGAGCATCCGTGGGAGGGGGTGTTCGGCTTTTATGCGCTGTACGGTTTTGTCGCCTCGGTGCTGTTGGTGCTGCTGGCCAAAGAGCTGCGCAAGTGGGTGATGCGCGGGTCGAGCTATTATGATGCCGAAGGCGATGCTGACGACCCTGAAGTCGACAGCACCGACGTCCCGTCTATCGATCCTAGGTGTGCCGATGATTGAGCTATCGCCGGTCTGGCCGCTGTTTATCGGTGCGCTGCTGGCGGCGTTCACGGCGGGATGGCTGCGGGCGCTGGTGATGCTGGCCGCACCGCTGCTGGGAGCGTTGTGGCTGTATCAGCTCGAACCCGGTCTGGCGGGTCAGACCGAGCTGTTGGGGTATCAGCTGATGCCGGTACGCATCGACGCGCTGGCGCGGGTGTTCGGCTACCTGTTTCACCTGGCGGCGCTGATCGGGGTGATCTATGCACTGCATCTGCGCGACCGAGTGCAGGATGTGGCGGCGTTGGCTTACGCGGGCAGCGCGGTGGGCGCGGTGTTTGCTGGCGATCTGCTGACCCTGTTTATCTACTGGGAGCTGCTGGCGTTGACCTCAGCGTTGCTGGTGTTTGCCCGCCGCAGTGATCGGGCGCTGGCCGCCGGGATGCGCTATCTGCTGTTGCAGGTCGGCTCGGGCGTGTTGTTGCTGGCCGGAACCCTGCTCTACAGCGCCGAGGGTAACAGCCTGGCATTCGAGCATATAGGTTTGGATGCTCCCGGCGGGGCGTTGATCTTTCTGGCCTTCGGTATCAAGAGCGCGTTTCCGCTGCTGCACGGCTGGCTGACCGATGCCTACCCCGAGGCGACCCCCACCGGTACGGTGTTTCTCAGCGCCTTTACCACCAAGGTGGCGATCTACGCGTTGGCACGGGGGTTTGCCGGTACCGAACTGCTGATCTACATCGGTGCGCTGATGGCCTGTTGGCCGATGTTTTACGCGGTGATCGAAAACGATTTGCGCCGGGTATTGGCTTACAGTCTGATCAGCCAATTGGGCTTTATGGTGGTAGGGATCGGCATCGGCACCGAGCTGGCGCTCAATGGTACGGTCGCCCATGCCTGCGTCCATGTGCTGTACAAAGGGCTATTGATGATGTGCATGGGCGCGGTGCTGCAGGTCACCGGCGAAATTCGCGGCTCGGAACTCGGCGGATTGTACAAGAGGATGCCCAAGACCACGCTGCTGTGCCTAGTCGGCGCGGCATCTATCTCTGCAGTCCCGCTGTTCAGTGGTTTTGTCAGCAAATCGATGCTTCTGAGCGCCGCGCTACAGCAGGGATACGGGGTGATCTGGTTGACGTTGCTGTTTGCCTCGGCTGGGGTGTTGCACTATGTCGGGATCAAGATTCCGTTTTGTGCCTTCTTTGGTCCGGACTCAACATGGGTTGCCAGCGCCCATGAGCCGCCCCGCAATATGCTGGTCGCGATGACCCTTGCCGCCGCTCTGTGCCTCGCTATCGGCGGGTTGCCCGAGTATTTCTACGCCCTGTTGCCATACCGGCTCGATTACAGCCCCTACGATGTCAGCCACGTGCTGGCGCAGCTACAGCTGCTGGTTTTCTCGGCGTTGGCGTTTACCTGGCTGAAACTGTCCGCTATCTCTCCGCCCGAACTGCGGTCGGTCAATCTCGATGCCGACTGGTGTTATCGACGCGGACTGCCGAGGGTGATTGCCAGGCTCTGCACCCTGGTCGCGCCTTGGGATCAGCGGCTGCGGCAAGCATCGGTGCGGCTTGCAGGGCGGACGCTGAAGATGTTGGATGGCCATCATGGCCAGCAAGGGGTGATGGCGCGCGGCTGGACTACCGGCAGCATGGTGCTGTGGGTGGCGCTGCTGCTGGGACTGTCGCTGATGCTGTACTATTTCTAAGCGGTGGCTAATTTCTAAGCGGTGGCTATGAGCCGGTCGGGGTTAGCTGATCGAGATCGCCAGGGTACGGATCAGATCGATCAACGGGGTCGGCAGGGTGCCCAATAACAGCGTTAGCAGCGCCAGGCAGACCAGCGCCAAGGTGCTGCCACTACGCCAGCGAACACTGCGCCAGCGAAGGCTGGTTTTCGTGCCGATGGAGTGAGTGTCGAGGGTGCCAGGATCGCCGTTGGCGGCGTCGATCGAGTCGCTTAACGTCAGCAGCAGCACCCATCGCAGGTAGTAGAACAGGCCGATAGCACTGCCGATCACCACCGTCAGCAGCAACAGCCATAGCTGTTGCGCTACCGCGGCCGAGAAGATGTAGAACTTGCCGATAAAGCCTACCGTTAATGGAATACCTGCCAGCGATAGCAACGCCAATATCAGGGTCAGAGCCAGCAGCGGTCGGCGCCAAACAAGTCCTCGGTAATGATCAAGCGTATGGCACTCGCCGGCGTGCTGTTCGGCGCTAAGCTGCATGATTACCGCGAACACCGCCAGGGTGGAAACCAGATAGGCCGCCAGATAGTAGCTAACCGCCTCGACCGCTAAAGCGGGGTTGGCCGACTGACTCAGTGCCAGCAGCGCGACCAGCAGATAGCCGAAATGGGCCGTGGAGGAGTAGGCCATCAGCCGCTTGATATCTTGCTGCAGCAACGCCAGCAGGTTGCCCACCAGCATCGAGGCGACCGCGATCAGGGTTAGGGTCCAGACCAGCTGCGGTACGGCATAGCCGTTGCTGGCCAGATACCAACGCAGCAGCAACGCGGCCACGGCGGTCGTGGATACAGTCGCTAGCAGCGCGGTGACCGGTGTCGGAGCACCCTGGTAGACATCGGGGGTCCACAGGTGGAACGGCACCAGCGACAGTTTGAAGCAGATCCCCGCTAGCACCAGCATGATACCGGTGAGCAGCAGCGGTTTTTGCAGCGCTAAGGTCTCGATCAGGCTGTGCTGTAGTGCTTGACCCAGAGCGATGAACGCGAGGCTGCCAAGATCGGCGTAGATCAGGGCGATGCCGAATAGCAGCGTTGCCGAGGCCACCCCTGACAGCAGCAGGTATTTGATCGCCGCTTCCAGGGGAAAGTCGTAGCGGGCGCTGAACGGATAACCGATCATGGCCACCAGCGCCAGCGCCAGCAGCTCCAACCCGAGTACCAGGCTGGCGAAATGCTGGCTGCACACCAGTACTAACGCGCCTAGGATACTCAGCGCGTAGAGCAGATAGAACTCGTCCAACTGCAACCGCTGGCGACGCCAGTAATCGTGGCTCAGCGGTAATAGCAGGATGGCGCAGGCCAGGATCAGCCCCATAAACAGCAACGCGTAAGGGTCGATCAGCAGCAGCGGCGTGACCTGTTGCGGCAGGCTGTCGGATAGCATAAACAGACTGGCAAATGCGACCACCAGGCCACCGAGACTGAGTCGATAACAGAGCTCGGCATCGCGGCGAAAGCTGATCTGCAGCAGCTGCAGCACCACCAGCATGCTGATGATCAGCAGTGGCAACAGACTGAATAAGCCGTTGGCGTCGATCGGTGCCGCCGCCAGGTTGTTGCCAGCGAGCGGCGGTGAGCCGGTCATCGTGGTCGTTATCGTGCTCGTCATAGCAATAGTCATGGCATCACCCCGGCCAGTTGGCTGCTGGAGGTTTGGCCCAGCGCTTGCAACTGCGCTATCACCGGTTGCAGCAGGTCTAAGGCCGGCTGGGGATAGAGTCCTAACAGCAGCAGCGCCAGCATCATCACCGCCATCGTGCCCTGCTCGCGGCGATCGAAATCAGCCAGGGTATGGCTCGATTGCTGTGGACCCTGGAACACCCGCTGGATCATGATCAGCGAGTAGACCGCCGCACCGACTAGGCCAAAGGTAGCCAGCAGCGTCGCCGTCACGCTGGCCTGGAAACTGCCTATCAGGATCAGGAACTCGGCGATGAAATTGCCCAGCCCGGGAATGCCCAGCGAGGCCATGGCAAAGAACAGGGCGATGGCCGCCATCCTCGGAGCCTGTTTCCAGAATCCGCCCATCTGGCGCATGTCGCGGCTGTGGATGCGCTGTTGGATCGCGCCTGCCAGCATAAACAGCGCGGCGGCACTGAAGCCGTGAGTCAGCATCTGCATCACCGCGCCTTGCAGCGATAACGCATTCCAGGCGTAGACCCCCAGCAGGATAAAGCCCATATGGCTGATGCTGCTGTAGGCCACCAGCCGTTTCAGATCGTACTGGGCGAAGGCCAGCAGTGCGCCGTAGAAGATACCGATCACGCCGAGGGTCATGCCGACCGCTGCAAAGCTCTCTAGGCTGTCGGGAAACAGCGGGATCAGAAAGCGGATCAGACCGTAGGCGCCGGTCTTGAGTAATACCCCGGCTAGAATCACCGATCCGGCGGTGGGGGCCTGGGTGTGCGCGTCGGCTAGCCAGGTATGCAGTGGAAAGGCGGGCAGCTTGACCACTAAGGCGATAAACAGCCCCAGCATCAACCAAAAACTGTAGGGCGATTCACTACCGCTGCCCAATAGGGCGAAATAGTCGAAGCTGTAGCTGCCATGCTGCTGTTGGTGCAGGTAGGCCAAGCCAATGATCGATATCAACATCAGCAGGCTGCTAGCCTGGGTGAAGATCACAAATTTCAGCGCCGCGTAGTGGCGCTCCTCGTGCCCCCAGATGCCGATCAGGAAATAGACCGGGATCAGCATGACCTCCCAGAACACGAAGAACAGCAGCAGGTCGAGGGCGGTAAAGACCCCCACCACCCCAGCCAGGCAAGCCAGCAGGTTGAAGTAAAAGAACCCTTGGCGTTCACCTATTTCGGTCCAGGAGGCGGCGATCGCGATCAGCCCCAGCACCAGCGTCAACAACACCAGCAGCAGGCTCATACCGTCCATTGCCAGCAGCCAGCTGATGCCAAACCTAGGGATCCAAGCGTGGCGCTCGAGCAGTAACCAGCTGTCGCCCTGCACCGCGATCAACGCACCGTTGGCGGTGTTGAACAGCAGGGGTAGCAGTAACAACAGTGCTAGACCCAGAGTTGCTAGCGCCACCAGTCGCGGCGCCGACGCCGAGCGCTGTTCCGCCAGCCAGGCCGCGGCGGCTCCGATCAACAGCAGCACGATCAGCAGGGTTAACATAGTGCGCTCCTTGGATTTGCAGGCGAGGCTGGCGGCGGGCTCATATAAACACTCCCAATCCGATTAATAGCACGATGCCGCAGGTCATGATGCCGGCGTACCAACGGACCTGGCCGCTCTGCACCTCGACCAGCAGTTGGTGGCTAAGGCGGCTCAGAGCCACGATCCCCTGGCTGAGCCGATCAGCGACGTCGTTGCGATTGACCCGGGCCAGCCAGAGTACCGGGTGTCGCAGCAAGCGGTCGTACAAGCGGTCGAAGCCCCAGCCCTGCTGCCAAAACTGGCGTAGCGCAGCCGAGCCGGGCAGCTGCTTGAGGCGCACCAATAGCTCGGGATTGAGTCGGTACAGGCTATAGCAAGCCAGTACCCCAAGGATGGGGATCAGCGTATTGAGCGCTGCGATCAGCAACGGCGGGTGTGCCTCTATTCCGGGTAGCACCGTTGCCAGCGGCAGCTCTAAGGCGCCGCCAAACAGCGCCAATAATGCCAGCAGCGCTAGCGCGCTCGGCATCTTCAGCGCCACCCATCCGGGCCGCTGTAGCGGTTTGGGCTCGGTGGTTAGCTCACCGAAGAACACCACGAAGATTAACCGGAAACTGTAGAGCGCGGTGATCAGAGCCCCCAGCGCGCCGCCAAACCAGAGTAACGGCGACTGAGCCCAGGCTTGGGCCAGGATCGGCTCTTTGCTGAAGTAACCCGAGGTAAAGGGCAGTGCCGCTAAGCAGGCACAGCCGATCAAGAAACAGCCGAAGATGAACGGCATCCGTCGCCCCAGCCCTCCCATCTCGGTAATCTCCTGGCGATGCTGGAGTGCCAGAATCACCGAACCGGCACAGAGAAACAGCAGCGCCTTGAAGAAGGCGTGGGTGACCAGATGGAAGATCGCCGCCGACCAGGCACCGACCCCCAATGCCAGGAACATGTAGCCGATCTGGCTGATGGTGGAATAGGCCAGAATGCGTTTGATGTCGGTCTGCACCAACGCACTGCAGCCGGACAGCAGCAGCGTTAGCAGGCCGACTACCGCCACCGTCGTCATCGCCACCGATGACAGCATAAACAGTGGGTGACAACGGGCGATCAGGTAGACACCGGCGGTGACCATAGTGGCGGCATGGATCAGGGCGCTGACCGGGGTGGGACCGGCCATCGCATCGGGCAGCCAGCTTTGCAGCGGCAGCTGGGCCGATTTGCCCACCGCGCCGCCCAGTAGCAGCAGCGCAGCAACGGTGGCGGTAGTCGAGCCGTTGGGCCAGCGTTCGTTGGCAGCACTCATCAGGGTAGCTATATCCAGACTGCCGAGTTCAGCGTAGAGCAGGAACAGGCCGATTATCAGCGCGGCATCACCGACCCGGGTGATCACGAACGCCTTGCGCGCCGCCATGCCGTTGGCTGGATCTTGGTACCAGAAGCCGATCAGCAGATAGCTGCACAGGCCGACCGCCTCCCAACCCAGGTACAGCAGCACCAGATTATCGGCCAGGATCAGTATCAGCATCGCCGCCAGGAACAGGTTCATGCAGGCAAAAAAGCGGGCGTAATCGGGGTCGTCGTACATATAACCGGCGGCGTAGAGGTGGATCAGAAAGCCAATACCGGTCACCACCATCAGCATTACCAGCGACAGACCGTCGAGGTACAGCGCAAAGTCGGTGCTGAGTCCAGCTACCGAGAACCAGTGCCAGAGCAGCTGGCGGTGACTGTCGTCGGCGTTGAAACCGGCGGCGATGCTCAATGTGATCAACGCGGCCAGTCCCACCGAACCGACGCCGCAGCTAGCGACCAGGGTCTTGGAGTGGCGACCGGCACCCAGCATCAGCACCAGGCTGCTGAGCAGCGGTAGGGTCGGAATCAGCCAGAGCAGCTTGAGCATCTTAGCCTCGCAGTCAGAATAAGAGTCGGTTGAGTTGATCGGACACGAGGTTGATGCAGTGCCGAGATTAGCCACAGTAAATAGAGCATCTTAGCCTCGCAGGCGGTTGAGTTGGTTGAGGTCTAAGCTGCCGCACCGACGTTGCAGCTGGATCAGCAGTCCCAGTCCCAGCGCCACCTCGGCACCGGCCAGGCTAAGCACTAGGATAAACATGATCTGACCGTCGGCTTGCTGCCAAGCCGATCCGGCGATCACAAAGGCCAGCGCGACGGCGTTGAGCATGATCTCAAGGCTCAGCAGCATAAACAGCAAGTTACGTCGCACCAGCACCCCGACCAGGCCGATGCAGAACAGCAGTCCGGCCAGCAATAGGGCGTGATCCAATAGGGGGATATTCATGGCTGGACCTCCTCGGCGCTCGGCTCTTCGACCTGGGGTGGGGATGACGCTGGCGCCTGGGCCGGGGGCGATGTTTGGATGGGGTTAGACTGCCCTCTCGTCGCTACTTGCGGTGCTGGGGAGGCCGCAGCGTCGCGCTTCAGATAAGGTCTGCTGAGATGGTAAGCGCCCACTAATGCCGCCAGCAGCAGCATCGACGCCAGCTCGACCGCCAGCATGTAGGGGCCGAACAGGGCGATACCTAGCTCCTTGGGGCCCACATAGCTCGGCTGTGCCAGGCCACCATCGATGAGCACCAGCAGTAGTTCTGCCAGCAGAGCGGCGACCAGTATGCTGGGACCGATCCAGATACTGGGGCCAAGCCAGCGTTGTTCCTGCTCCAGCGTGGTGGCGCCGAGGTTGAGCATCATGATGACGAAGATAAACATCACCATCACCGCACCGGCATAGACCAGCACTTCGAGCGCGGCGGCGAACGGCGCGCCCAGCAGAAAGAAGATCAGCGCGCTGGCGAGCTGAGCCACCACCAGATAGAGCAGGGCGTGCACCGGATGGTGGCGGGTGATCACCATCAGCGCGCTGAACAGGGTGATGGCGGCAGCCAGATAAAACAGCGCAACGCTCATGGCAACAGGCTCCGGCGATCGATGGGTGGCTGTTCGGTCTCGCCCTGGCCCTTGGCTTTGACGCCGACCTCTTTGCCGGCTCGGCGGTAGAAGTTGTAGTGGTGATACTTACCGGTGCCGCTGATCAGCAGGTGCTCCTTTTCGTAGACCAGATTCTGACGGTGGTACTCGCCGAGTTCGAAGTCGGGGGTTAGCTGAATCGCGTTGGTGGGGCAGGCCTCCTCGCACAGGCCGCAGAAGATGCAGCGTGAGAAGTTGATCCGGAAAAACTCCGCCCGCCAGCGACCCTGTTGATCTTCGGTTTTTTGCAGTGCGATGCAGGATGATGGGCAGACCACCGCGCAGAGGTTACAGGCGACACAGCGCTCTTCGCCGTCGGGGTCGCGGGTCAATACGATGCGGCCACGGTAGCGCGGTGCCAGATAAGGCTGTTGTTCCGGGTATTCGACGGTATCGGTCTCGGTGGTGGTATGCTTGAGCACCTCCCACAGGGAACGAAGTTGACTCAGCATCGTCGTATCTCCATATCTATGTCTGTTGTCATCGTCTTAGCCCTCTTTTAGGCGCCTGTTAGTCTGCCAAAAGCAGCACCAGTGCGCCGGTTATCAGCAGATTAACAAGCGCCAGTGGCAGTAACAGCTTCCAGCCGAAAGCCATCAGTTGGTCAAACCTTGGTCGGGGCAGCGCCGCCCGCAGCAAAATAATCATAGCCACCACCAATGCGGTCTTGAGGCAGAACCACAGCAGCGGTGGTAGTAACGGTCCGAGCCAGCCACCGAGAAACAGGGTGGCGGTCAGCGCCGAGATCAGCAGCACCCCTAAGTATTCACCGACGAAAAACAGGCCGAATTTCATCCCCGAGTATTCGGTGTGAAAACCGGCGATGATCTCGTGCTCGGCCTCGGGTAGGTCGAACGGTAGCCGATGGCTCTCGGCCAGCCCTGCGATAATAAAGATCAGGAAGCCGACGAACTGCGGCACGATGTTCCACACCTCGGCCTGAGACTCGACGATCTGGCGCAGATCGAAGCTGCCGCTTAGCATCACGACGCCCATCAACGAGAGCCCCATAAATACGTCGTAGCTGATCATCTGCGCCGCCGAACGCATGCCACCCAACAGCGCGTACTTGTTGTTGGATGACCAACCGGCAAGGATGGTGCTGTAGGCGGCCAGGGCGCTCATCGCGAGAAAGAACAGCAGCCCGATATTCAGATCCACGATCCCCAGGCCTGGTGCGAACGGCACCACGGCGAAGGCCATCAGCATGCAGATCACCACCACGCAGGGAGCAAACACAAACACCGCCTTGTCTGCGAAGGGCGGGATCCAGTCCTCCTTGAAAAAGATCTTGATCATATCCGCGGCCACCTGCAGCACCCCGAGGGGGCCGATCCGGTTGGGGCCGAGGCGGTCCTGCCAGATCCCCAGCAAGCGGCGCTCGACCCAGATCAGCAGCGCTGCCAGTCCGAGGAGTACCGAGATGCTGAGTCCGATATTGGCCAGTGTCAGCAGGACATCAGTCATCGGCCTGCTCCTGCTCCTGCTCCTGGTTAGGGTGAGGGTTCAGATGAGTGTCAGCCTGCAGGCTAGGATCAAGCTCCTGCGGTCGGTCGCTGGCGATCAACGGGTTGGCACCGCTGCGAATGATGCGGCTGTACTGCGGCAGGGTGCAGCCGCACAGCGGTGGCATGCCGTCGGTCACCCGTGCGGTCCCCGGTGCCTGACCGGGATCGAATTGCGCCTGCAATAGGATATCCAGGCTATCGAGCTGAATCACGAGCTGGTCGCCATCGGCAATGCTCTGCCGTTGGCCGTCTTCGGGGTGCAGCCACAATCTGAGTGGTGCTGTGCGAGCGGCGATGGCAGCGGCTACGCGGCTCAGCTCTTCGGAACCGAACGCCTGCGGCTGTGGCACGATCAGCAACGCCGGTGACATAGGTTCGCCACGCTGCTCACTATTCTGGTCAGCGCGTCGTCCTGCCGGGGCGTACCAGGTGGGATGTTGTACTGTCTTGGCGGGTATTAAGCGCGCTTCGGCGACTTCACGTCCGAGCAAGCCGCGACGCTGTTGGTCAAATTTGTACTGTGCCTGATTGGAGTTCCAACCCGGATACCAGGCGAATGGCAGCGGGGGCAGGCCTGGGTCCTGGGCTGTCACCCGGCGGTAAACCGGCAGGCCCTCCATGCTATAGGCCAGTGTCGAGTCGGGGTCGTGGGGTTGTTGAGGTTCATGGATGTTGAGTTGGGCGCGCAGGGCGGTGCGGCCACTGTAGCGATGGGGCATCCGTGGGGTGGTCCAGCGGCTGCTGTGGGTGGTGTTAGGGTTTGCGTCAGGGTTTGCGTCAGTGCCGGCCAACGCCTGCAGCGGTGCCAGCAGTGGATCGCTGGCCGCCAACTGTGCCAGCAGTTGTGCTTCATCGTTGACCTCTACCAACGGATTAGCCTGCAGCCAGTCAGCTGCCGCGACTCGGCGCAACCACTGCCAGCTCATCGCCATCTCCCGGGGGGGCGGGAATACCGGAAACAGCGTCTGGGCGCGTCCTTCGTTGTTGACTAGGGTGCCACGGCTTTCGGCGAAGCTGGTGGCGGCCAGCAGCAGGTCGGCACGGGCGGTAGTGGGACTGGCCAGCAGGTCGATTACCACCTTCTGCTCGAGCTGGTCGAAGAAGTGATCGACCTGCGCTTTCGGTGCGCGGCGGTAGAGATCGTTTTCCAGGATGAGCGCCCGGGTGGGTCTAAGGTTGGCCAGGGTAAAGGCGTCGTCGAGGCTGTTCTCGTGCTGGTGGCGCGTCAGGAGCGCCAGTCCCAGGCTGTTCGATTCGGGGAATACCAGTTGCAGGCCAACCGGCTTAGCCTTACCGCGTTGGCGAACCAGTGCCTGATGAATCTGGGCGCAGGCGTAGATCAGTTCGCGGCTGCGGCTGGAGGCACCGGCGATCAGCAGTGGGTAGCGGGCCTCCATCAGCCTGGTGGCGATCTCGCTGGCCAACGCCTGTTGGCGTGGCTCCAGCCCGGCCACCGCGGGTGCTTGCGGGTCGAGCGCGTGAGCGATGGCGAAACCAAGCTGCGCCTGTTGCTGTGGACTGGCGTGAACGCTATCACGGGCCAGGTTGTCGAGTTCGCTACGCTGGCTGTGGAGCAGATACAGCGGGTGGCCGACGTCTTGACCGGCGATCTGCACCGCCTGGTCTTGCCATAGGGGTACTCGGATCGCATCGGCTTTGGCGAGACTCGCCGCGCGGATCGCTTGACGTACGCTTAACCCTAACCGGGGCGCGCTATTGAGCAGGTCTTCGCCGATCACCAGCACCGCGTCGGCCCGTTCCACCTGTTCCAGCGTAGTGGCGTGGGTACAGCTAAGCAGCAGTGACAGCATCGCCTGATGCAGGGTTTCATCGGCTCGGCTTAGGCCGGAGAAAAAATGATCGGCGCCGACCAGCTGCTGCAGTGCCCAATTGCTTTCCAGGGTGGCGCGGGGCGAGCCGATACCTATGGGGCGGGCTTTGGGTACGGCGCTATTGGCGTCAGCCTGTTTAGCTTCAGCCTGCTGAGGGCTAAAAAATTGCTGCAGAGCGGTCACGGCGGCCTCGGCGCTGCAGGGGATCAGTTCACCATCAATACGCTGGTAGGATTGGCGAAGCCGCTCGGGATGGTTGACGAACTCATAACCGAAACGGCCGCGATCACAGAGGAAATGGCCGTTGATCTCAGGGTGATAGCGGTTCTGGATGCGCTTTAGCATCCCGTACCGCTCGCCCGGGCTGGTGTTACACCCCAGGCTGCAGTGGACGCAGACCGAGGGCGCGCATTGTAGATCCCACTTGCGGCTGTAGTGCGCGGCCAGGGTTTTGTCGGTGAACACCCCGGTGGGACAGACCTCGACCAGATTGCCGCTGAACACACTCTCCAGGGTGCCGTCTTCGAAGCGGCCGAAGTAGATCTGGTTGCGCGAGCCGTAGGCATGCAGGTCTTGCCCTCCGGCGTAATCACGGTAGAAGCGCAGGCAGCGGTAGCAGGTGATGCAGCGGTTCATCTCGTGGCCGATGCAGGGGCCGAGGTCCTGATTGCTAAAGGTGCGTTTGCGACCTCGGAAACGCCGCTGGTGGTGGCCGCTCATGACGGTCATATCCTGCAGATGGCACTCGCCTGCTTCTTCGCACACCGGGCAGTCGTGGGGGTGGTTGGTCATCAGGGTTTCGATCACCCCCGCCCTGAATGTGACCGCGTTGGCGGCCTTGATCGACAGGATCTGACCGTCTGCCACCGGCGTCATACAGCCCATCACCAGCCGGCCTCTAGTATCATCCTGGTTCTGGTACTGCAGCAACGCGCACTGACGGCAGGCCCCTACCGAACCCAGCGCCGGATGCCAGCAGAAGTAGGGCAGATTCAGACCTAGACCGAGGCAGGCCTGGAGCAGATTTTGCCCCTCCTCGACTGGGTAGTCTTGTCCGTCAATCCTGATCGTTGCCATCATTGTTCCTGTTGGCCTGGCCAGACTTTAGTCCCGGCTCATTGTTTTTATTAGTTAATTTAGCTTAGCTACTCTTTACCTGCTCTTTACCTACATCATCAGTGCCAAGGACAACCCTTAGCGGTGATATGGCGTTCAAAGTCTTCACGAAAATATTTCAATGCGCTCTGGATCGGCTCCGCCGCACCCGGCGCCAACGCGCAGAAGGTGTTACCGGGGCCCATAAACCGGCATTGCCAGGCCAGGGTATCCAGGTCCTCCATCCGCCCGCGACCCGCTTCGATCTCATTGAGTAACTGCTCCGCCCAAGGCAGGCCGTCGCGGCACGGGGTGCACCAGCCGCAGGACTCCTGAGCGAAGAAGTGGGTCAGGTTACGGACCATCGCCACCGGGCAGGTCTGGTCATCGAGTACGATGAGTGAGGCGGTGCCCATGCGGCTTCCCGCTCTGCCGATGACGTCGTAATCCATCGCCAGGTCGAGATGCTCGGGCAACAGAAAATCGGTGGAGGCGCCGCCGGGCAGGAAGCCGCGCATCTGGTAGCCTGGGCTCATCCCGCCAGCACAGTCTTCGAAGATCTCCCGGATGGGGGTGCCCATGGGGCGCTCCCATAGCCCCGGTCGACGGACGTTGCCGGCGGCGCCGAAGATCTTGGTGCCACTGTCCGCGCCGCGACCCAGGCTCAGGTACCAGTCGGCGCCGTTAGCTAGAATATGGGGAATATTGCACAGCGTTTCGCAGTTGTTGACCACCGTCGGCTGGCCGAACAGACCGCAGACCTGGGGGAACGGCGGCTTGGCGCGGGGGGTGGCACGCTTGCCCTCCAGCGAGTTGAGCAGCGCGGTCTCTTCGCCGCAGATGTAGCGCCCGGCGCTGGTGTGCAGGTGGATCGTTAGGCTGAATTCAGTGCCGAGCAGGTTATTGCCCAGATAGCCGGCATCAAGGGCCTCTTGCAGCGCGCGTTGCAGGTGGGCGGCGGCGCGACCGTATTCGGCGCGCAGGAACATATAACCGATCTCGGCTCCCAGCGCGTAGGCGCTGATCGCCATCCCTTCGAGCAATTGGTGCGGATTACTCTCCATAAGCAAGCGATCTTTGAAGGTGCCCGGCTCCATCTCGTCGGCGTTGCACACCAGGTAGCGCGGGGTTGGGGCGCCTGAATCGCGCGGCATAAAGCTCCACTTCAGGCCGGTGGAGAAACCGGCGCCGCCACGGCCGCGCAGGTTGGCGTCGGTGACCTGTTTCAATACGGCTTCTGGGGTCAGGTGCTTGAGCGCCTGCTCCAAGCCTCGATAGCCGCCGCCGTCGCGGTACTCTTTCAGACTCAGCGGGCTGCGATCGGGTTTGATCAGTGCCGTCAGCGGTCGCTCTAGCAGGGCATCGGTCGAGTTAGTCATCGACTCCGCCTCCCGCTTTAATGTCGCTGTCTGCGGCTCTGTGTTGCGGGGTTCTGGCTGAGGTATGCTCTTGTGCAGTGACAGCTGCCAGCAGCTGGTCGATGCTGGCTGGGGTCAGGTTGCCGTGCTGCTGGCCGTCGATCATCAGCGTTGGTGCGCGGTCGCAGTCGCCCAGGCAGACGATCGGTAGCAGGGTGAAACGGTTATCGGCGCTGGTCTGCCCCGGTTGGATATCGAGCTTGTCACACAGATAGCGGTTGAGGTTGTCCGCCCCCTTGATCCAGCAGCAGACGCTATCGCACAGCATGATGACGTGTTCGCCGACCGGCTGGCGAAAGATCAGGTTGTAGAAGGTGGCGATGCCGTCCAATTCGCCCTCGGACATCTCCAAATACCGCGCCAGTGCCTTGATGCTGCCATCGGAAACCCAGCCGCGGTGCTGCTGAACGATTTTTAGCCCCTCGATCGCCGCCGACCGCCGCTGCGGATAGTGGCTGCACTCGACGTCGATCTGCTGACATTCGCTGGCGCTTAGTTCCGGTCTCAGGCTCATAAGAGTTGCTCTCTTGTTATCAACGGTCCACGTCGGCCATGACGAAATCGATACTGGCGATGATCGTGATCAGGTCGGAGACCATCAGGCCGCGGCTGATCAACGGGATCATCTGCAGGTGCGGGAACGACGGGGTTCGAATCCGGGTCCGATACGCAGCGCTACTGCCGTCGCTGACCAGGTAGTAACTGTTGTTGCCTTTGGTGGCCTCGACACCGACGCTGGCTTCGCCTGCCGGGATTACCGGTCCCCAGCTAACGCTGAGAAAATGGTCGATCAGGGTGTCGATATCTTCCAGAGCCCGCTCTTTGGGCGGCGGGGTGGTCAGCGGGTGGTCGGCCTTGTAGGGACCCGCGGGCATATGGTCGAGACACTGGCGGATAATCCGCAGGCTCTGGCGGATCTCGTCGACCCGGACCCGGCAGCGGTCGTAGCTGTCGCCGCCGTCGGCGGTGCAGACCTCGAAATCAAAATTCTCATAGCCGGAGTAGGGACGGTGTTTGCGCCAGTCCCAGTTCAGCCCGGTGGCACGCAGGCCGGGGCCGGTGACCCCCCACTCGATCGCCTCGGCGGTACTGTATTCACCGATCCCCTGGCTGCGGCGTTTGATCAGGCTGTTGGCCATCACCATTTTTTCGTACTGGTCGAGCCGGGCGGGCAGGTAGTCGATAAATTCACGCACCCTCTTGTCCCACCCCAACGGCAGATCCTGAGCAATGCCGCCGATCCGAAACCAGCTGGGGTGCATCCGCGCGCCGGTAAAGGCCTCGATAATACCGAACAGCTTTTCACGGTCGATAAACATGTAGAAGATCGGTGACAGCTGGCCGATGTCTTGCGAGAAGGTGCCGTAAAACACCAGATGGCTGGCAATACGGAACATCTCGGCCAGCATCACCCGGATACATTTGACCCGCTCGGGGACTTGGATGCCGGCCAGTTTCTCCACCGCCAATACGTAGGGTAGGTTGTTCATTACCCCACCGAGGTAATCGATCCGGTCGGTATAGGGAATAAAGCTGTGCCAGGATTGGCGCTCGCCCATCTTCTCGGCACCGCGATGGTGGTAGCCGATCTCGGGAACCGCGTCGATGATCTCTTCGCCGTCGAGCTGCAGAATAATACGGAACACGCCGTGGACACTGGGATGATTGGGTCCGAGGTTGAGAAACATAAAGTCGCTGGTATCGCTGTGGCGCTGCATACCCCAGGCTTCGGGATTGAAACGCAGCGCTTCCTGCTCTTTTTCCTGGCGTTCTGCGGGCAGGCTGTAGGGCTCCATCTCGGTGGCGCGGGCCGGGTGCTCCTTGCGCAGCGGATGACCCTCCCACGTCGGCGGGGTCAGAATACGGGTCAGCCTGGGGTGGCCGTCGAAGCGAACCCCGAACATATCCCAGACCTCGCGCTCGTACCAGTTGGCGGCAGGCCATAATGGGGTGATGGAGGGCAGTACGCAGTCGGTAGCGGTCAGCGCTACCTTGATCCGCAAATCCTCGTTGCGGTCGTACGACAGCAGATGGTAGACCAGGGTAAAGTCGGCATCGGGCTGCTGCTGGCGATTGGCACGCTGGCGCTCGTCGATGGCGGTCAGGTCGTACAGGCACAGAAACGGACCCTCGATCTCTAGCTTGAGATAGTGCAGCAGCTCAAGCAGCCGCTCGCGGCCGATCCACAGCGTGGTGATGGCGTCGCAGCAGAGCTGGTTGGCCAGCAGCGCGTCACCAAAGCGATGACCGAGCTGCTGTGCTAGTGACAGTTCTACCCGGGCTGCATCCATGTCTGCTCCTAGATACTGGTCGGTGGCCTAAGGGTGCGGGCGGCGGTTCGCTCGGCTTGGTGAAGGTCGCGCTGGGAGGCCTTGTCTAACTTGTAGACGCCTTGCGGGCCCGCGACCCAACTCAACGGACGACGTTCCTTAGCGATCGATTGCTGCAGTAACAACAGTCCCTGCAGCAGTGCTTCTGGCCGAGGAGGACAACCGGGGACGTAGACATCGACCGGCAAAAACTTATCCACTCCCTGCACCACACTGTAGATATCGTACATACCGCCGGAATTGGCGCAGGCGCCCATGGCGATCACCCAGCGCGGTTCCATCAGTTGTTCGTAGAGGCGTTGAACCACCGGTGCCATCTTTCTAAAGACGGTGCCGGAGATGACAATCAGGTCGGCCTCGCGCGGGGTGCCGCGGATCACCTCTGAGCCAAAGCGGGCGATATCGTGACGGCTGGTGAAGGCCGTGGCCATCTCGACGTAGCAGCACGACAGGCCGAAGTTGAACGGCCAGATGGAGTGCGCCCGGCCCCAAGCCACCAGATCCTCCAGCCGCGCGAACGCGACATTACCCTGCGCCTGTCGTTCTAAGGATGGCTCAAAGGTTTGCTCTGACGAGTGCTGCAGCGATCTGGCGCTCGTCGCGATCAGTGCTGAATCTGCAGGCTCAAGTTGCCATCCCATGGTCGTCTGCTCTCAGGGTTGTGGTGGATTGATCGGCGCTGGGTTGCCCTGCAATACCGCGCTCCGGCCCTGCTGGGGTGGTTGCCGTTGCGGTGCTTTTCCTCGTGGACCCCAATCCAGAGCGCCTAGCTTCCACAGGTAGAACAGGGCGACGGCGAGGATGCCGATAAAGATCAGCATTTCCAGATAACCGGGCCAACCCGTTTCATGTAGGCTCACCGCCCAGATGTAGATGAAGGCGGCCTCGAGATCGAAGATCACGAACAGGATCGCGATCAGAAAATAGGGGGCGGAGAAGCGCAATTGGGTATCGCCGATATGGACCACACCGGACTCGAACGGTTCGCCGGTGGCCGGCTCCTGATGACGTTCGCCGAGCAGGTGGGAGATAACCAGGATAAACAGTAGCAACCCCAGCACTATGAAAAAATAAGCCACTAAGGGCCAGCTTTGACTCAGGTAGTGATTCAGTTCGCTCATAGATACCCCCCTGTCGACGACCTTCAGCTAGCGCTTGGAGGAGGCCGAGAGATCAACCGCGTCCATCCAGTGTAGTCATGGAAATGGGATAGCTAGGTGATTATGGGTGTGTTTTTTTAAATTAACCTGGCGCGCAGCAGGGAGGGATAAAACTGATCTATGGTTATAGGCAATATGGCTTGGATTGCTGCAGCGGTATCGCTGATACCGTCGAATACGTTGATAGGATTAACGATCAGAATGGTTGTTTGCAATCAGACTAAGCGTCGTTAAATACCACCATATAGTCTTTCATGTATTGACGAATGGCCTGAATTCCGGCGGTGTGTTTACGCCCTCTGCGGATGATTAAGTCGACGGACGATCTGTTGGGTTGAGCGGCCTCCAGAGGGATTGCCTTGAGGGTGTTGTTTTCAATCTCGCGGGCGATGCAGACGGTCGGTAATAGCGTCCCCCCTTGTCCATTAAGGGTAAATACCTTAAGAGTTTCGAACGAGTTGCACTCCAGAAGGGGCTGGAACTGAACGCCATATTCATCCTCTAGCTGCTGTACTGACTGACGCAGGCTAAAGGATTTGTTAAGCAGCGCCAGGGGAATCGACTGTAATTGCGCTAGCGAGCAACTGCTCAGCGTTGATAATGAGGCTTCGGATTGAACTATCAGGTTCAGTGGGGGAAAGCGGCAAGACAGCAGTTTCTCGATTTGTGGATCAGCAGGACTGTTTAACACCAGCCCAAGATCAACCTCATCATCGCGAACCTGACGAATAATGTCGTCTCCCCCACAAATATTGAGCACAAAGCGAATCCCAGGGTGGCGTTTCCAAAAATGGGATATGGCACCGGTTAACAGGTCATTCATCAGCCCGCCACCAGTGGCGATACGCAAGCAACCGATCCGCAGTTCTTGCATGTCGGATAGCCGGGCCAGGAAGTCATCTTCGTGCAGTTGTAGCGCCTTGATATAACGGACTAACTGATCCCCGGCTGCCGTCACCTCGACACCGCGGCCTAAGCGATTAAGCAGCGAAACATGCAGTTGCTCTTCAAGGCTCTTTATTTGGCGGCTGATGGCCGAAGGCGCAACGTGAAGCTCATTTGAGGCAGCACGAATACTGCTCAGTTTCGCTACCACAAAAAAATACTTTAGCGCTCGACGGTCCATGCTACTGCCTTCCGGTTATCAGTCTTTCTGAAGCAGACGCCGCACTAAACTGATCCAATAGTTGGCACCTGAGGGTAATGTGCTGTCATTAAAATCATAGTGAGGGCTGTGGAGGCCGTGGCAGTAATCCTCGCTGGCACCGCCCAACCAAATATAGCACCCGGGGTTGCGTTCCAGCATAAAGGAAAAATCCTCACCGCCCATACTGGCTGGCAGGTCTGAATGTACTTTGTTAATGCCTGGTACGGTCTTGAGTGCCTCAAGGGCGTGTTGAGCTTCAGCCTCGCTATTAATCGTGGCGGGATAGCGCCGGGTGTAGGTGAATTCGGCGTGGCATCCAAGGCTGCTGCAAATACTCTCGACGACTTGTTGCATCCGTAGCTCAATAAGATTGCGAATATCGGGGCATAATGAGCGAGTGGTACCCTTGAGTGTCACCTTGTCCGGTATGACATTATAGGTATCACCGCCCTGTACCTGGGTAATACTGATCACCGCGGCTTTTTGGGGGTCTAGATTACGGCTGACAATACTCTGTAGCGCGGTGATTAACTGGCCGGTCGCTTGAATAGGGTCGTAGCCCAGGTGCGGCATCCCGCCATGGCAACCTTGGCCGTTAATCTGGATATCGAAAGTATCAAAAGCAGCCATCACCGGGCCGTTATGAACCGCCGCTTCACCCGCGGGCAGGCCTGGCCAGTTGTGAAGCCCATAAACCGCTTTTACGGGGAAACGCTCAAAGAGCCCGTCTTCAATCATGGCCAGGGCGCCGGCCTCGTTCTCTTCGGCGGGTTGGAATATGAAATGGACTTTACCTGCAAAATCCGGCGCGCTGGCTAATGCGCTGGCCGCGCCCAACAGGATAGCGGTGTGACCGTCGTGGCCACAGGCGTGCATTTTTCCCTCTTTTTGAGAGCGATGTTCAAATTCATTAAGCTCTTGAATGGGTAGCGCATCCATATCCGCTCGTAGGGCGATGGCATCGCCAGCGCCGTGTTTTCCATGCAGGGTCCCGACCAGTCCGGTGCCTCCTAGCCCTCGTACCACGTCCATTCCCAGGTCGGTGAGTATTTTTGCAACGCTGTCGGCGGTGCGGAACTCTTCGTAGGCTGTTTCTGGGTGGGTATGCAGGTCTCTGCGCCAGGTTATCATCTGCAGGTGTTGGGGAGAGTTTGGGGTGACAAAGGTATCCATTGGCTTATCTCATCAATTGAAGGGGCTGAGAAAAACGGCTGTGCGAGCTGCGGGTCTTGATAGGCAGTGAGCGGAGTTCTCAGTTAGGCTGATAAAATGTGCTGTCTGCGCTCTGGCGCCTCGGCCTCGAGCCTCTCTTCAGGCGGTAACCCGCGGCAAGCGCCTCTTGGCAGAGGTTCTTAGCGTTGGTTACCGCATAGGTTTACAGCATAGGTTTACAACATAGGTTTACAACATCAGGCTACAGCATCAGGTTGGCTATGGCCGCGGAACCAATAAAGGTGCCGGAGAACACCAGCAGCGATATTAATACAATTTTGAAGCCAGACCGTTTAAAGGTATCCACTTCAAGTTTGCTGATCGCCAGGCCTGCATAAGCCAGTACCGGGCTCACCAGCGCCAGAAAGTTGATGGCTTTTAGATGCCCCAGCAGCCATTCAGATCCTGGAGATATGGGTAGGGTCATACCGACACTAATGAGCGATACCCAGGCTACCGATGGCAGGTAGAAAGGCACAAACTTGGCTAAAATCAGGCCTCCCAATACCATGGCGTAAATGATCAGCATGCCTGGCAGTGCGGTAATGAGCCCGGTTCCGGTGCCTGTCCAGTTGCTGATCAAAGCAATGGCGCAGACGATGACTAACACCAAACCATGATCCATTAGGTTTATCTGGGTGTTGGGGTTCTTTTGAGGGTTATTGATCGCTTCAGACATTGTTGAGACTCCTCTTTTGATCTGCATCAGAGAAACGGCTTAACAGCCTGTAGAGTTTCTCAGCTAAGGGCAGGGCAACAAATAAACCCAGGTACAGGCCGGTGGCATTGGTCATTAGGTTGCTGGCGCCGGCAAGGGCCAGGATTTCGTCTTTCATCGCGGGTACGCTCTCAGCCAAGGCGCCGGAACAGGCTGCCGTCATACTGCCGCTGCCAACCCCGCAGGCCATGGACAAGGCACGAATATCAAAGAGCCCGGTTGATGCCAAAAATGAGGCTAGTAGAGCGAATACCAGCGTGCCGAACATGGTACCCATGACATAGACGCCCATCACGCCGACACCTTCTGGGTTTTTGAGTCCATAACGGTCAGAAATAAGCGCGATATTGGGCTCCCTCGCTATCGAGAAGCATGCCCCGATCGATTCGCGCCCCATCCGCAGCAACAGAACCGCCACGGGCATTGCGATCAGCATGGTCCCGAGATTACCGAACTCCTGTACGATCATGACCGGTCCCACCGCCAGGATTTCGTCCATTGCCGGGCCTATCAGGGTGCCAAATTTGGCAATAAAAGGGAGTACCGAAATCAAAATCACCGGTGTGGCCATGGCAGCCTGCTCACGAGAGATGATGGTGCTGGCTTTTTTGACAATATTGGGATTTAGAACTAAGCCTATGATAAATGAGTAAAACAAAGGCAGCAGAACGATCGTGCCCACACCCACTGAGATTTTAATAATCCCAATTAACTCTGCCAAGACGGATACGACGACCACCAGGAGGTGGAGTCGCCAGTTCTTTAGCTGGCCGCTGAGGTTGTTCATAAAAGGACTCTCTTAGACGTTGTTATTTTGCACACAATTAAAATGCTATATCAGTAAATCATAGGGCTAGAGACACAACAAACGCTAAAAAACGCGCTGACTGTTCTAAAAAAAGCAACAATAGTTAATTTTTCAGGTATGGGCTTGTATCAATAAACTCGAGTTTCGGCCCCCAGGCGGAGGGCCAAATAGAACCGCATTGAAGTAAAAAATATGGCTATGGCGGTATCGAGAACAGGGCTGCGGTGGTTTGATTAACGTTCACCAGAGTCAGCGACTTGATAAACTTATTCAGCTGAAAGTCTAGGCTTACGATTTTGCTAGAAGCCCTTTAACGGATAATAAATCCTTTATTATGTTTATATTGCCGACTGAGCGGACGGGGAGTCTGTTCTTACTCCCAGTCCAGTATGACCTTACCGGATAAACCCGAACGCATAATATCGAATCCTTGCTGGAACTCGTCGATCGGAAAGCGGTGGGTGATGATGGGGCTCAGATCCAGTCCTGCCTGGATCAGGCTGGCCATCTTGTACCAAGTCTCAAACATCTCCCGCCCGTAGATCCCCTTGATCGTAAGCCCCTTGAAGATCACCAAAGACCAATCGATGGCGGTCTGGGAGGCCGGAATGCCGAGCATGGCGATTTTACCGCCATGGTTGATCTTGTCGAGCAGCAGATGGAACGCCGCGGGGACCCCGGACATCTCCAGGCAGACATCAAAGCCTTCGGTCATGCCGAGCTCGTTCATGACCTCCCCCAAGTCCTCTTCATTGATGTTCACCACCCGAGTGACGCCCAGTTTATTGGCCAGGTCCAGGCGATAGGGGTTGATGTCGGTGATCACGACATGGCGGGCACCGGCGTGTCGCGCCACCGCCGCTGCCATAATGCCGATCGGGCCGGCCCCGGTGATCAGCACATCCTCGCCCACGAGGTCAAATGCCAGTGCGGTGTGCACGGCGTTGCCCAGGGGATCGAAGATGGCGGCTAGGTCATCAGCGATGTTATCCGGAATTTTGAAGGCGTTAACGGCCGGAATTGCCAGGTATTCAGCAAAGGCGCCGGGGCGGTTGACGCCGACGCCGACACTGTTACGGCACAGGTGGCGGCGACCGGCACGGCAGTTACGACAATGACCGCAGGTAATATGCCCCTCCCCCGAGACCCGATCGCCGATTTCAAAACCACTCACCTCCTGCCCAATCGCCGCCACGACGCCGACATATTCGTGCCCCACGGTCATGGGCACCGGAATGGTATGTTGTGCCCACTCGTCCCAGTTGTAGATATGGATATCCGTACCGCAAATGGCGGTTTTACGGATCTTGATCAGCAGGTCGTTATGGCCGAGTGTCGGCTGTTCGGCTTCATGCAGCCAGATACCGGGTTCGGACTTCAGTTTTGCCAGGGTTTTCATGGTTATGCTCTCTAATGCTGATATCGGTAACGGGTTCAAGCCGCGCCTGATCGTGCTTAGGTGATAATGCCCAGTTCGCGACCGACGCGGGAGAAGGCTGCTATGGCGTGCTCTAGTTGTTCGCGGCTATGGGCGGCTGAAATCTGGGTGCGGATTCGCGCCTCGCCTTTGGGGACCACCGGGAAGGAGAATCCGATCACATAGATCCCTTCGTTTAATAGCTTGTCGGCCATGGTGGCGCTCAAAGCCGCGTCGCCGATCATCACCGGGATGATCGGGTGATCCGCTCCGGCCAGCTTAAAGCCTGCCTGCTCTAAGCCCTGGCGGAAGTACGCGCTGTTTTCCTTAAGCTGTTGGCGCAGGTCATCGCTTTCTGCCAATAGCTCCAGGGTGCGGATGGATGCGCAGACCAGTGACGGCGCCAGGGAGTTGGAAAACAGGTAGGGGCGTGAGCGCTGACGCAACCAGGCGATGACCTCTTTACGACCGGAGGTGTATCCGCCCATCGCGCCGCCCAGAGCCTTGCCCAGGGTGCCGGTGAGGATGTCCACGCGGTCGATGACATCGTGATACTCCGCCGTTCCACGGCCTTTTTCGCCAATAAAACCCACCGCATGGGAGTCATCGACCATCACCAGCGCATCGTAGCGATCAGCCAGATCACAAATCGCCTTCAGGTTGGCGATGACACCATCCATGGAGAACACGCCATCGGTGGCAATCACTCTAAAGCGCGCATCCTGAGACGCTTTGAGCTGCGCTTCCAGCTCCTGCATATTGTTGTTGGCATAGCGATAGCGACGCGCTTTACAGAGGCGGACGCCGTCAATGATGCTGGCATGGTTCAGCGCGTCACTGATGATAGCGTCCTCCGGGCCGAACAGCGTTTCGAACAGCCCACCGTTGGCATCAAAGCAGGACGAGTAGAGAATGCTGTCCTCGGTACCGAGAAAGGTGCTGAGCTGCTGTTCCAGCTGTTTATGGATATCCTGGGTGCCACAGATAAAGCGTACCGACGCCATGCCAAAACCACGCTCGTCCAGCCCGGCCTTAGCGGCTTTGATGAGTTCAGGGTGGTTGGCCAGCCCTAGGTAGTTGTTAGCGCAAAAATTGGTAACCGGTGGGTCCTCGCCTACCCGTATCGATGTCTGCTGGGGGGAGCAGATTGCTCTTTCATGCTTATAGAGACCCTCTTCATGGAGGGTTTGAATCTGTTCGCGTAGATGGCTTAGAAAGGCCTTGCTCATAACTAGTCTCCGGCTGCAGGTCGGGCTCTGGTCGTTGTATGCTGGATTAAAATCCACTATGCAGGATTTAAGGCGCATGATAGGGTGATTTTTGCACGCCAGCAACAGTATCTTGTAATTATTTCTTGTATGGTGGATTTTATGGGTATCTGTGGTCGCCTCGGGGCAGAGCAACGTTAACAGCCTGTTTCAGGTAACGATGTTAGGTAGAGTCCTCTGTTTGATGGCGGGCTACAGCTTTAGTCTGGCACATAGATGCCGATAGCGGGGGGCATCCTCTGTCCCTAACGAATGACTCTCGGGTGGGTGTCTTGCTTGAGGGTGGCGGGTGCTCGATATTGACGTTAAGTTGGCGTTAAGTTAGCGGCCGTTATGGCAACAAGCGCCAGCCCTTGTGGTCTTATCACTGGCCCGTAACGACTAGGTAGCACAGCAGATCCTGGGTGCCAATATTCTCAATAGCGTGTTGCACATCTGCCCGATAATGGGCCGAATCGCCCTCGGCGAGGTTGTAGCTGGTGACGCCCGATCGGATACACGCGCTGCCGCGGGTGACCGTTAATAGCTCTTTGGTGCCTTCGTAATGAGGCGCGCTGGAAAGGCTGGCGCTGGGGAGGAGGCGCAACTCGTAGAACTCGATATTCTTTTCCATATGTAGGGGTGACAGGGTGCGGATTTGGCACTGCTCGTCCGAGCGGAACAGATTGTTGGGATCATCCCCTCGTACCACCTCGATGGTAGACGAGGCCCAGGGCTGGTCTATCAGCTCACCGATGCTGATACCGAAGGCCTGGGCGATGCGGAAGGTCACCGCCAGGGTGGGGTTGGCCTGTCCGCGTTCGATCTGGCTTAACATCGAGCGGCTGACTCCCGACGCCGCCGCCAGTTGCTCTAAAGTCTGCCTGTTCTTCTTGCGCAGCTCGGTGACCCGCCTGCAGAGCACTTCGTTGAGGGGATCGGTAGCGGTATTAGGTTTACTAGCGCTGTTGACGGTTTCAGAAGACATCAAATTTTATCCTGTATGTGAGAAAAAAATCTTGAATAGAGGAAGTTCTTCGCTATAGTAGCGGAATTCTTCCCGTATATTAAACACTGCAGCACGCAATTTCACTTTGCCGTCCTAACGCTACCGTCGCTATCGACTATTCAAGGGTGCTCTGTGTTGTATCCGTTGTCATCCTTAGTAGGAGCATATGTCATGTTGTTACCCCATTCAGCGGAGGTGTTGGCGATTGAACCGTGTCGCCCGAGCGCCCCGGAACCCTTGCCGGCTGCTGCGTACATAACCCATGTCAGCGGTTGTCCGCTCTATATCTGGTGGGCAGCGGGTAAGCGCAAGGATGAGCGGGGGGTTCCCCGTGGCTGCTGGTTCATCTATATAGAATACCATCGGCCTGATGGCCGTTCCGCCTATGCTCAGCTCGAACTGCTTCAAGCCGAGGCTAGGGTGGGGGAGGTGCTTTCTAGCCTGGCCTCGATCTCCCTGGATGGCATCACTTGAGGGCGGCGCGTGCCCGGCCTCGAGTGATCGTTGCTAGCGGATCTTGAATCCCCAAGGTTATCTCCTCCCTAACCGTCCTGCGGATACGCGCCTGCGGCGCTATGAGATCCAGTCTGAAGCGGACAGCTTCGGAAGCATTCGGCATATCCCTGTGTCTTACCCTACGGGCAATCTGTGGTTGTGCCAATCGGCTATCCTGCCGATTTGTCCTGCCTTAACGGTCAATCTCACCTAGCATCAAAAAGGATTTGTCACACTCTGCACTACGCGGTGCTGGCCATTGCCCGGCTTAATGGCGCTGCGTTGGCGGGCCGTCAATGCCGAGCCGGTGGCACGAGTGGAGGCGTTAATGGCGCGAATGGTCGTTATCCGTTATCAGGTGGCGATTACACTAACCGCTTGGCGGTGTTTGCATCAATAGTTGAATATTTTAACGCAGCTGGGTTGCCAAGATCGGTGGTACGAGTGGCAAGTGTTATCTCGACGAACTACCTTAATACAATAATAGAGTAAGGGCCTATACGTATGAACTTGAAGAAAAAATTTTGCCGGCTCTGTAAGAGTGGCAGCTGTTGTTGCGGGCGCGCAGAGCGGTGCCTAGCATTGACCTTGACGCTAGGTCGGGTGTCTTCGACACGCCTGCTGTATTGAACCGGAGTGCTTTATGACGGATACGAAGTCAAAAGAACAAACCCAACTTAGCGATTCTGAACTCCAGGATCTGGTGGCGTCAACCGACAACGGTGCCCGTGATCCCCAAGGTATACAACGAACACTGCTGCTAGGCACCGCCTTGTGCTGGTCGCTGTTTCAATTGTGGATCGCCTCTCCCTTACCCTTTTATGATTGGCCATTGATCGGCAGCTTTGGGGTGTTCAACGATACCGAAGCGCGTTCGATTCACCTGGCGCTCGCGGTGTTCCTGGCCTTTATGGCTTATCCCGCCTTTGGGGGCTCGCCGCGTGAGCGGGTGCCGGCGACCGATATGATCATGGCGGTGTTGGGCGCGTTTTCTGCCGCTTATCTGTTTATCTTTTATGTGCAGATCTCCGACCGTCCCGGCTCACCGATCACTCAGGATCTGGTGGTGGCCGTTATCGGTTGCATTTTGCTGCTGGAAGCGACCCGACGCGCGCTGGGCCCCCCCTTGGTGGTGGTGGCCTCGCTGTTTTTGCTCTACACCTTTGCCGGCCCCTATATGCCGGAGATTATCGCCCACAAAGGCGCGGATCTGAGGCAGGTCGTTAATCATCAATGGATCACCACCGAAGGGGTATTTGGTATCGCCTTGGGTGTCTCGACCGGTTTCGTGTTCCTGTTTGTGTTGTTTGGGGCGCTGCTGGATAAGGCCGGAGCCGGTAACTATTTCATCAAGGTGGCCTTCTCGCTGCTGGGCCATCTGCGTGGTGGCCCGGCCAAGGCTGCCGTGGTCGCCTCGGCGATGACCGGGCTGATCTCCGGCTCCTCTATCGCTAACGTGGTGACCACCGGGACCTTCACTATTCCGATGATGCGCCGGGTGGGCTTTAGTGCCGAGAAAGCCGGTGCGGTCGAGGTGGCCTCGTCGGTCAACGGTCAGATCATGCCGCCGGTCATGGGTGCGGCGGCCTTTCTGATGGTCGAGTATGTGGGGATCTCCTATGTTGAGGTGATCAAGCACGCCTTCCTGCCGGCGTTGATCTCTTATATTGCGCTGGTGTATATCGTGCATTTGGAAGCCCTGAAGCAGAACATGTATGGTCTGCCACGCCGTGGCGTCGCCAAACCCTGGTTGCAGCGGCTGGCGGGGATCCTGATCGGTTTCCTGGCAACCGCGGTGCTGTCGATGATCGTCTATTACGGCATCGGCTGGATCAAACCGCTGTTTGGTGAATACGCCAGCCCATTTATTGCGCTGCTGTTGACCACCGTCTATGTGCTGCTGGTGCGATTCTCGGCCCAGTATCCCGATCTCGAATTGGATGATCCGAACTCCGAAGCCGTCGAGCTGCCGGAGGTCGGTCCCACCGTTAAGTCGGGTCTGCACTTTATCCTGCCGGTGGTGGTGTTGGTCTGGTGTCTGATGGTCGAGCGCCTCTCCCCCGGGTTGTCGGCGTTCTGGGCCTCGGTACTGATGATGTTTATCCTGATTACCCAAAAAGCATTGTTCGCGTTTTTTCGTAACGAAGGTGATCTGGCGCATCAATTTCGACGTGGTTTCAATCAGTTGATCGATGGCTTGATTGTCGGTGCCCGTAACATGATCGGCATCGGCATCGCCACGGCGACCGCCGGTATCATCGTCGGGGTGGTCTCGCAGACCGGTGTCGGTTCGGTACTGGCCGACCTGGTTGAGGTGCTGTCGATGGGCAATCTGCTATTAATGCTGATCCTTACCGCGGTGTTGAGTCTGATCCTGGGTATGGGGTTGCCGACCACGGCCAACTATATCGTGGTGTCGTCGCTGTTGGCGCCGGTGATCGTGACCCTGGGGCAGGAGTCTGGATTGATCGTACCGCTGATCGCGGTGCACCTGTTCGTGTTCTATTTCGGCATCATGGCGGATGTGACCCCGCCGGTGGGCCTGGCCTCGTTTGCCGCGGCGGCCGTGTCGGGCGGCGATCCGATCCGCACCGGTTTTGTGGCGTTCTTCTACAGTATGCGCACCGCGATCCTGCCGTTCCTGTTTATCTTTAACACCGACCTGCTATTGATCGGCGTCGACTGGATTCACGGGATCATCATCTTTGTGGTCGCGACGACGGCGATTTTGCTGTTTACCGCTGCGACCCAGGGTTATTTTCTGGCTAAAAACCGGCTTTATGAAACGGCCTTGCTTATCCTGATCGCCTTCTCACTGTTCCGACCCGGTTTCTGGATGGATATGATTTCACCTCCATACCAGGTGGTGGCTGCTAGCCAGTTGACCAGCGGTAGTCTGGATATTCCGGTCGGTGCGGAGCTGCGCTTGCATATCGATGGTGAGGATGCCGTCGGTAATCAACGCAGCTTTGTCTCCTTGCTGGCGTTGGGTAAGGGGGCAAACACCCAGGATCGGCTCATGGATGCCGGCTTGGAGTTACTCGATAGCAGCGGCAAGGTGATCGTGGATAATGTCACCTATGGTAGCCGAGCAGAAACCGTCGGGCTGGCGTTTGATCAGCTGATCACCTCGGTTGAAGTGCCTCAGGATCAACCCTGGAAGGAGTTGATCTTTATCCCGGCACTGTTGTTGCTGGTCCCTATCGTGGTGATGCAACGTCGGCGTCGTGATCCTGATGCAAAAACCAAGGCCCGAGCCGCGGCTAATCAGTAATCATCTCCGGCTGTACCCTGTGCAGCCGGCTTTGACGAGCCGGCGTTACCGGCAAAGGATATTTTATGTTTAAACAGATTCTTATCCCTGTGGATCTCGAAGAGCCGGAGTTTTCGCACATGGCACTGGAGCTGGGGTTGCGTGAGATTGATCGTGAAGGTGGTACCCTTCACCTGATGACGGTGATTCCTGGTTTTAGCTCGCCGCTGGTGGCCTCCTACTTTAAAAAATCGGTGGTCAAGAAGGCGCATGCCGCCGTGGATCAGCATCTGATCGACTTTGCCGAGCAAAAATTACCCGCGGATGTGGATCGGGCGTTAACGGTGCACCAGGGTAATCCGGCCGAACGTATCATTAAACAGGCTAAAAAGATCAAAGCAGATCTGATCATCATGACTGCTCATCATCGCGGTGCGGTCGACCATGTGCTGTTGGGCTCTAACTCCGCGCGGGTGGTTGAGCGTGCCGGATGCTCGGTACTGGTGCTGCGTCCTTAATAGCGGATACAGCCCTGCTGCCTGCGGTATTCCCCGTTGCTATGAATTCTCATTGCTCGGTAAAAAACAACAATACGCGTTCCTACGATCGGAGAACCGCTAATGATGCTTGATCATCAAGACAGCCATAAAAGCAAGCTGCTGACTAAGCTGGCGGAGCTGTTTTCTGCGAAGCTTGCGCCTGGCATGGCGGAGGAGGTCGAACGTTTTTCCAGGCTTTATTATCAGGTCACCCCCGTCGATGAGCTTGAAGAGTGGCACATCGATAATATCTACGGTGCCACGCTGTCATGTTGGCACTTTATCCAGCAGCTGGATCCTGGGACTGCGAAGTTACGGGTGTTTAATCCGGATATCGAGCAGCACGGTTGGCACTCTAATCATACCGTCGTTGAGGTGCTCAACAGTGATATGCCGTTTCTGGTCGACTCGGTACGGATGGCGCTTAATCGCCAGGGGCTGTCTATTCATGCGATCCATAATGCCATTATCAGGGTCAAGCGTGATGATCAGGGTCGGTTACTGCAGGTCATAGAGCACGATCAGACGCCGTCGAGCTGTCGGCGAGAATCGGTGATCTATCTGGAAGTCGATCGGCGCAGCGACCAGCAGGCACTGCAGCAGATCGACGCGGATCTGCAAGATGCGCTGAATGATGTGCGCGCGGCGGTCAAAGATTACCCGGCGATGCTAGAGCGGGTGCAACAGAGCCTTCGTAGTTTAAAAAAAATTCCCAAAGCGATCGCCAAGAGCGAGATCGCCGAAGCTCAGGCATTTCTGGAATGGCTGCTCGATAATAATTTTACCTTCCTTGGCTGCGATGAGGTGGCGTTGAGTACAGAGGGTGACGGGGTCGCTATTCGCCGTGTTGACGGCAGCGAGCTGGGTACCGCACGGTTACACCAGCCACGACGGGCGAAAAAGTTGCTGCAGCAGTTACGCGATAATGAGCGTTGTTTTATAGAAACGCCGCAACCGTTGATGTTCGGTAAGGATGCGCACCGTTCGCGTATCCATCGGCCGGCCTACCGCGACCTGGTGGTGGTGAAGCGCTTTGATACCCAGGGTAAGGTGATTGGCGAGCAACGCTTTTATGGCCTCTATACTTCGCCGGTATTTGATATGGCGCCTGCCTCTATTCCGTTGGTGCGGCTGAAGGTGGCGGAGGTGATCGCGCGGAGCGGTTTTGAACCCGGAGGTCATAGCAGCAAAGAGTTGCAGCAGGTGATTAAAGACCTGCCCCGCGAGGAGCTGTTCCTGGCCAGCCCCGAGGTACTGTTTGATATCGCCTTGGGAATCTTTAATCTACAGGAGCGCAGCAAGGTGCGACTGTTTGTGCGTCCGGATCCCTGCGGTAAGTTTTTTTCCTGCCTCTATTACGCCCCGCGTGATATCTACAGTACCGACCTGCGTCACCGGGTGCAGTTGCTGTTGGAGACCCATTTCAGTGCCCTGGATACTGAATTCACCACCCGTTTTTCGGAGTCGGTACTGGCGCGGACCCATTTTGTCATGCGGGTGGACCCTGACCTAAGTCCCGAATGGGACCTGCAGGCCTTGCAAGCCCAGGTGTTGGAGAGCTCTCGGGCCTGGGATGAAGCGTTGCAGGATGCGCTGATCGAGAGTTGCGGCGAAGAGCTGGGCAATGGCTATACCCGTCTCTACCGGGGGGCGTTTCCCAGCGCCTATCGCGAGCACTTCTCTGCTAGTAGTGCCGTCTACGATGTCCAGCGTCTGGCTGAGATCGAAGCGGGCAAGCCCTTGACGATGAGTTTTTACCGATTGCTGGAAGAGTCCAGTGATATGTGGCGGTTTAAGCTGTTGCATGAACACAGGCCGTTAATCCTGTCCGATATTATCCCTGTGCTTGAGAATCTGGGGATGCGTGTTGTCGGTGAACACCCCTATGAAGTGCGCCGTAGCGATGGACGGGTTTTCTGGTTGCATGATTTTAAACTCAGTTACAACAGTTCCGAGCCGGTCGCCCTGCAGGACGTGAAGCCGTTATTTCAGGAGGCGTTCTTGGCGATCTGGGAGGGTCGGGCTGAAAATGATGAATTTAACCGGCTGGTGATTGGCGGCAATCTGAGCTGGCGTGAAGTGACGCTGTTGCGTGCTTATACCCGCTATAACCGCCAGCTGCGTTTTGATTCCAGTCAACCTTACATTGCCGATGCGCTGGCCCGTCATCTGCAAGTCACCAAACTGTTGGTGGCGCTGTTCAGGGCCCGGCTCGAACCTGCACGACAAGCCAGTGATAAGGTAGCGGCGCTGACCAAACGGCTTGAAGTGAGTGTGCTGGACGCCCTGGATCAGGTCGATAACCTCAATGATGACCGGATTATGCGGCGGTTGTTGGCACTGATTAAGGCCACCCTGCGTACCAATTACTTTCAGATGGACGCCCAGGGGCAGCCCAAATCCTATGTGAGTTTCAAGCTCAGTCCGCGTCAGATCGGCAATATTCCGCGGCCCTGCCCGATGTTTGAAACCTTCGTGTATTCGCCGCGTGTCGAAGGGGTGCATCTGCGCGGCGGCAAGGTGGCTCGCGGGGGGCTGCGCTGGTCGGACCGCCAGGAAGACTACCGTACCGAGGTGCTGGGACTGGTGAAGGCCCAGCAGGTCAAGAACGCGGTGATCGTGCCGGTCGGCGCCAAGGGTGGCTTTGTGCCCCGCAACCTGCCGGAAAAAGGCACCCGCGAGGAGATCCAGGCCGAGGGCATCGCCTGCTATCAGATCTTTATCCGCGGGCTGCTGGATCTGGTCGATAATCTGGTCGAAGGCCAGCTCGTGCCGCCGGCCGATGTGATTCGTCACGACGAGGATGACCCCTATCTGGTGGTCGCCGCCGACAAGGGTACCGCGACCTTCTCCGATACTGCCAATGCTCTAGCCGACGAGTACGGCTTCTGGCTGGGCGATGCGTTCGCCTCCGGAGGGAGCCAAGGCTACGACCACAAAGGTATGGGTATTACCGCCAGAGGTGCCTGGGAGTCGGTCAAGCGTCATTTCAGGGAGCTGGGTCTCGATTCGCAAGCCGATCCGTTTACGGTTGTCGGCATCGGTGATATGGCGGGTGATGTGTTCGGTAACGGCCTGCTGTTGTCGGCAACGGCCCAGTTGACGGCGGCCTTTAATCATATGCATATCTTTATCGACCCCAATCCTGATGCGGCGAGTACCTTTGTTGAGCGGCAGCGGATGTTTGTGCTGCCACGCTCCAGCTGGGCCGACTTTGATGCCACGCTGCTGTCCACTGGCGGTGGCATCTTTTCTCGGACGGCCAAGTCCATAGCCATCTCCGCAGAGATGAAGCAGCGCTTTGCCATCGAGGCCGATCGGCTCAGTCCTGCTGAGCTGATCTCCGCGCTGCTCAAAGCGCCGGTCGATCTGCTTTGGAATGGCGGCATCGGTACTTACGTCAAAAGCAGCGCTGAGAGTCACGCCGATGTCGGCGACAAGGCCAACGATGCACTGCGTATCAATGGCGACGAATTACGCTGCCGGGTGCTGGGCGAAGGTGGAAATCTCGGCTTTACTCAGCGGGGGCGAATCGAGTTCGCCCTCAAGGGCGGCGCCTGTAATACCGATTTTATTGATAACGCCGGTGGGGTGGACTGCTCCGACCACGAGGTCAATATTAAGATTCTTCTCAACGAGGTGGTGGCCAACGGTGACCTGACGGTTAAGCAGCGTAACCAGTTGCTTAAAGAGATGACCGATGATGTAGGGCAGTTGGTATTGGCCAACAACTACCGTCAGGTGCAGGCGTTAAGCCTGGCACGCGAGCATGCGGCACATGACCTGGATGAATATGTACGCCTGATCGACAGTCTGGAAGCCGAGGGTAAGCTCGACAGAGAATTGGAGTTTATCGCTGATAAGGAGACGATGCAGAGCCGCAGTCATCTGACCCATCCTGAGCTGGCGGTGCTGATCTCCTACATCAAGGCCGAGCTAAAACAGGCGCTGATTACCCCTAGGATCCATAACGATGCCTATCTGGCGCGTGAAGTGGCGGGTGCCTTTCCTGCCAAGATCAACGAACTGTTTCCCGAGGCGGTCAGTCAGCATCGGCTGCGTCCGGAGATTATCGCCAATCAGCTGGCCAACGGTATCGTTAACCGGATGGGGATTACCTACCCGCACGTGGTGAAACAGTCTTCCGGCGCCGAGTATGACGATATCGCGGCGGCCTATGTGATCGCTCGTGATGTGTTTGCGATGGACGCTATCTGGGCCGCGATTGAGGGCTTGGATGGCAAGATCCTGGCTGCCGATCAGGCGCAGATCATGACTGACCTGCAGCGTTTAGTACGCCGTGCCAGTTACTGGTTTCTGCGTAATCATCGCTATGAGCTGGATGTCGCGCGCTGCATCGAACGCTATCGTGGCGGCATTGAATTGTTGATGCCCAAAATCGTAGACCTGATTCAGGGCAGTCGGCTACAGGATTGGCAGAGCAAGCATGCGCAATTGACCGAATGCGGCGTGCCCGATGAGCTGGCGGCTATCTCGGCGAGTGCCGACAGCCTGTTCTCATTGCTGGGTATTATCCAGGTCGCCGAGCAGACCGAGCAGCCGGTGGAGCGGGTGGCGCGGGTGTACTTCAGCCTGGGGGATCATCTGCAGCTGCATTGGTTCGATCAGCAGGTACGGGCTTATGAGGCCAAGAGTCACTGGCAGTCGCTGGCGTGTGACAGCTACCGTGATGATCTTAATAGCCAGCAGCGTAACCTGACCCGCAAAGTGCTCGGCAGCGATGCAACAGCCAATGAGTGGGAGCAGGTCGCGCAGTGGCTAGCGCTGCACGCGCTGCCGGTGCGTCGCTGGAAGCAGATGTTGGACGAGATACGCGCGGCTAAAGTGGGTGATTGCGCGATCTTCTCGGTAGCGCTACGTGAGCTGCTGGAGTTATCACAAGCATCGATCTAGGTATCAAGTTATGGCTATTTGCATTCTAGGGTTGGAATACACCTCTAGGTCTGTGAAAAGCCCCCCTTCGTTTGGTGCAAAACCTGGTAGGCAAGAGTCAGATTCTAAAGCGCCGTTCTGTGCAAAAGCTGGTTGGGGGCCTGCGGGGGCAAAGTGGCCTGTTTGCGAACAAAGAGCAGACCGTTAGCTATTTCTAATGTGCTAGGTAATGCCGAGTCGATCTGGTAAGCGTCGAAACCCAAAGCGGTCCTCACGAAGACTTCTGTTTTCGACAGGTGTCTCTACTTCCGGTCATCGGCACTGCCAATACCACTGTGGCAGGTCATGCAGAATTTCCATAAAGTGATTGGCAAGCAACATTCCGTACGCTATTTTTTTCTGGTGCTTATGCCAGCTCCATTTCAAGAGGTTTGCATAATCTGGCTAGTACAGATCAATCTTGTCAGTGCATCTTTTAACACCCACAACAGCTAAAGAAGAGACGGCCCGCATCTGCCATGCAAGTTGAAACCTGCTACATTTGGATTGAGAACATCAGCGGCAGTGTTTGATGGGCAAGCCGGATACTCCGGATCTCCAATAAAACATGCCAGATTTTTTCCCGAGGATGGTTGCCAGTATATGAGCATTACTCGGCTTTCCCGCCAGTCCATAACAGACGTGCAGCGGCAGAAGATGCTCCTCCCGAGGATGACAGAACCTGGCATAGGGTGCGCGATACCAGTGCACCAGACGCTCCGCGCGCTCCGATTCGCCCATGCTGGCATCTGTGCAGGTCTCCTCCAGCCAGCCTTCGAAAGCCTCGTTGCGTGCCTGAATATCCGGCGTGCTCGGCGTGAAGAACGCCCGCATGTTATGGAAGGAGAAACCGGACCCAATCACCAGCAGATTCTCGTAATCCAGTGCCTGTAACGCACGCCCAATCGCTAAGTGCGTAGCGGCATCCAGGTTATTTACTAGCGATAACTGCACGCACGGAATGTCCGCCTGCGGGTACATCAACTTGAGCGGGACAAACAGTCCATGATCATACCCCCGCTGATCATCAAGCCGCGCAGAACCTCCGGCCTTTTCCAACACCTCGTGAATCTGCTCCGCCAGCGCAGGCTCACCGGTGCAAGGATACTTGATCTCATAGGACTCCGGCGGAAATCCGGAGTAATCATAAATCAGCGGCGGATTGGCTCCCGAGGTGATGGTCGGTACCGATTCCTCCCAGTGAGCACTGATGAGCAGTATTGCGGAGGGCTTGGGCACTGCTCCACCGATCTCAGTTAGCCGAGCCACCATTTCGCGGTGACCGGGGTCACCCAGCAACGGCATTGGACCGCCTCCATGGGAGATAAACAAAACATCCGGTTTGGCACCCATGGCGGTGACCTCTCAAGTGACGGTTAATGGTTGGGGTTCCAGCGGTCAACGTTATATTTCACTGGGCCCTGCGGGCACAATCCGGGTGGGGTTGAGTGCCTTGATGGAGTAATACCCCGCTTTGATATGATCGAGGTTCACCGTGCTGGCGATACCTTCAAGCGCCAGAATCCGGTGCATGTAGGCGTGCAGTCCCGGCATGGCCCGCAGGGTATTGCGATTGCATTTGAACAGTCCATGGTAGGCGGCATCGAAGCGCACCAGCGTCACGAACAGCCGTACATCAGTTTCCGTAAGACGTTCGCCAAACAGGTAGGTTCGCCCATCGGCCAGCCGCGACTCGAGCTGGTCCAGCGAAGCAAACACAATGTGATAGGCTTCCTCATAGGCCGCCTGGCTGGAGGCGAAGCCGGCCTGGTACACGCCGTTGTTCAGGTCTCTGTAAAGGTCATCATTCAGCGTGTCGATCTCGGCGGCAAGGTCTTGCGGATAGAGATCGGGACCCTGATTCACAATGCCCGCGAAGGCACTGTTCAGCATCCGCAGGATATCTGCCGACTCATTATTGACGATGGTTCCGGTCTGCTTGTCCCAGAGCACCGGTACGGTGGCACGACCTGAGATCTTCGGGTCCGCCTGGGTGTACAACTCGTGCATGTAGCCCGCACCATTGAGCCTATCCTCGTCAGAACCGGGATACCCCCCGAACTGCCAGCCCTGGTCGGTCAGCCGCGGGTTGACGACAGTGACTCCGATAACCTCCTGCAACCCTTTCAGCTCGCGAACCATCAGCGTCCGAGATGCCCAGGGGCAGATATAGGCGACATAGAGATGATAACGCCCTCGCTCGGCCTTGAATCCACCAGAACCCGTGGGGCCAGGCAGACCATCCAACGTGATCCAGCTCCGAAACGGCGAGGTCTGGCGAATAAACCGCCCTTCGTCATCTTTCGCCTGAATCGGCTGCCAGTTCTCTTCCCAAACACCGTTAACCAACATAATCAATCATCCTGTTACAGAAGTGTCATCCACTCATAAGGGCACACAAATTCAATCGGCTATTGCCGTGTTGTGATCATGCAACGAAGCTTCACGCGTCATTAAGCTGCCTGTATCCGGCACCAGCAAACCGCTCGATTAGCAGCTTGTCCAGTGCGAATCGTCCAGCGCCCTGAATAGAAAGAGCCAACGTGACCGCAAACAGGGTCAGGGCATATTCGTAGCCGTTGTTGGACATAAACAGGCCATTACCAATATGCACGGCAAAAATGGCCACCAGCATGGTAAAGGCAGAAACCATTGCCGCCGGACGGGTTAACAGCCCTAACACCAGTGCCAGACCACCGAAGAACTCGGCACCGCCAGCCAGCAGAGCCATCAGGTAACCCGGCTCCAGACCAATACTAGCCATCCATTGCCCTGTCCCTTCCAGACCATAGCCGCCGAACCAGCCGAATAGTTTTTGAGCGCCGTGGGCTGCCAGGGTCAGTCCGACCGGCACCCGCAGGGCCAACGCGGCATAACCGCCGTTGGAGTTGAACAAAGCCTGTGCAAATTTAGAGTTCATCATAGTCACCTCGAAGATTCATCTGTTGGTTTTCTCCTGAAGCCATGCTCCAGATGATGAACTCACTATACTATCGCCATATTAAAAGACTAAGATGGAAAGCATTGGTTTATTATCAACAATAAATTGACAATCATCAAAGATGACAGACACTGGAATATCCAATGGATCGCATAAATACCATGCGCGCCTTCGTCACGGTGGTGAACGAAGGCAGCTTCACCCGCGCCGCCGACCGGTTGGAAATGTCCCCGCAGCTGGTCAGCAAGTATGTTTCCCAACTTGAACAACACCTAGGTGTACGCCTGCTTAACCGCACCACCCGTATGATCCACCTGACCGAAGCGGGAGCGCGCTATCATCAGAAAGCTCAACAGGTTCTGAACGACATCGATGACATCGAGAGTCAAATAGGAGATCTACAAACCCAGGCCCAGGGTCTGCTGCGTATCAGTGCACCTGTATCCTTCGCTATCCATCACATGGCACCGTTGCTGAGCGAGTTCCAGAAAGCCCATCCGGGCGTCGGCATCGACCTGCAGCTGAACGACCGCAAGGTTGACGTCATTGAGGAGGGGTTCGATATTGTGTTGCGGATCGGTCACCTGAAAAGCTCGTCACTTATCGCCAAACGGATCGCACCGATACGGCTGGTTATGTGCGCCTCACCGGCCTACCTGGAACAATACGGAATTCCCCAACGCCCTGAAGATCTCAAGGATCATCGCTACTTGCGCTACAGTTATATGGAGCTGGATGCCAGCCAATCGCTGTACCGCTGGCTGCAAAGCAGTGGCCGTGACAACAGCAGCGAAATGATCAGTAACAACGGCGATGTGCTAGTCGCAGCCGCCGTCGCTGGTGCAGGCGTAGTCCTGCAGCCTACCTTTATCTCTGGCTCCTCCATCGAAGACAGAAAGCTACAGGTCATCCTTCCTGAATATGAACCCGAGCCGATGGCGTTGTACGCGGTATACGCGCACCGTCATCTGCTTGCGAGCAAGGTTCGAAGTTTTATCGACTTTATCGAAGGCTTTTTTGGCGATCCTCCCTACTGGGATCGATTTGAATAACGGTTCCTAAGCAGAACTTGCGAGCCTTGGAGTGGTATCTCCTCGTTATGGGGTGCACTACATATTGATCCACCTCGCCGGTACCATCACCTCGTCAAGAAAGTAAAAACAGGTGTGCGAGGTAATCCATGGTGTACGCTGACAGGTATATATCAGTACGTTCTAACGGCCGGCTTAGGGCGTACCCTAGAATGCAAATAGCCCAAATTATTAACCCGTGAGTTAATAACTCGACTCAGGGACGAGTCAACAGTGGGGTTGGCTTGCAGTGGCCGCTTTGTGGACCTCAGTGACAGGGCTTTATGAGCCGCTGTTTTTGAGGTAGTGCTCATAACCGGCTATGGCGAAATAGCGCACTGTTTTCTTCTGGGTTTTCTTCTTAGCGATCAAGTTGCCATCGCGATAGATTCTGACGATCTGAGTATCGCCGCTGGTATCGGTATCGTATTCGTTGCGGTCGTTGAGCCGCAGTGCGTCGAATGCTGAGCGGGTAATCAGTTTCATGCTCTCTCCCAAAAGCTGTGTGGATGCCCATACCTTTTTGGTAACACTGGAGTCGTGTTTAGATAACAGCCGCAGCGGTTAGTGAATCGCTTCCATCTTATCTACCAGGGTCGCGGGTAGTCGTATATTGAGACGCAAGCGGGTGGCCTCGTTATAGATAATTCGCGGTCGCTCAACGGTAATGGGTGCTAAGTGGCTGCGGAAACTGCTTGCTTGCAATTCCAGTAAGTGCTGCGCCAGGTGGCGTCCTAAGGCATTGTAGTCTGGTGCGACTGCTAACAAGGCGCCATCACGAACGAAAGACTCGGTGGCACCGATGACTCGATAGGGCGTTGTTTTGAGTGCCTTCATGATGGTTGTTGACTGGCTGATAATGTAGGAATCGCTGGGCAGGTAGAGGGTATCGATCTCGATATGGCCGTTTTGTAAGCGTCGTAGTTGGTTCGCTAGGCTCTCTGAATTGGGGGCGACCCGAAGGATTTGCAGCCTGATCCCCAGCTCCTCGCAGAGTTGCTCCAGCTCTTCGAGCTGTACGCGTGCATTCTGCTCTCTGGCATTAAACAGGAAGCCGATGCCCTCGATGTCGAACAACTGGCGGGCGATGTCCAGGCGCAGTCGAGCGGGGATCGCATCGGTGGAACCTGTCAGGGGTGGGCTGTTCGGATGGTTGGGCACCAGTCCAGCCTCGATAGGGCTAGACACCATGCTGTACAGCTGGGGTCTGCGTCCTCGGATGATGGTCTTGGCCATCACCGAGGCGGTGGTGCCAAAACTGTAGACCAGATCAAACTGGTCGATGCGGGGTGCCAGCTGCCACAGCTGTTCGGCGAGACGGTTGCGGTCCTGGTGGGCATCGATGCGGGTGATCTCGACGGCGATCTGCTGCTGTTGCAGTTCATCGATAAAGCCTTGTTCGGCGGCAGTCTCTCCGCGCCAGAGCACCATCAGTATCTTTAGCGGCGAGGCGGCTGGCAGGCTGGCGCTGGCGGCGACTAATGCCCCCGGTATCAGCAGCAATATCAACGCCAGGGTGGTGATTTTTTTTAGGGTTAGCATCGCGCTACTCTTCGCAAGGCTCGGCCACGATCGTGCAGATCAGCAGCACCTTGTCGGCACTGTCCGCCAGTACCTTGATGCCACCGCCTAGGCGCTGCGCCAGATTATCGCAGTAGCGGCGGCCAACGCCATCCCATAACGACTGCCGGTCTGGCTGAGCGCTGGGCTGTTGCGCGGCTTGCTCGCCTTCGATACGTAGCTGCAGCTGGTGCCGTTGGGGGTGATAATCAAGATGCAGGCACAGGTCCGGACCGTTGTCGGCAGACAGGCAGTGATCGAGCAACGTCAGCCACAACTGCTGGCAAGCGGTGTCGGGTAGCCTCAGGTGTTCGGGCAGCGCCGGATCGTAGCGATAGTCGAGCAGGCGTCGCTGTTGCCGCGCCCAAGGTAATAGATCACCGATCAGGGTCTCGATCAGTTTTCGCGGCGCCAGCGGTTGCAGCCTGGGGATCTCTACCGACGCCGGTTCTAGCTGGTTATAGAGGCTTTGGATGCGCAGCTGGTTGCAGTGTAGCTCCTGCAGCAGATCACGCGCCATCGGGGAGTGCTCGAGTTGGCGCAAACGATCCAGCTGTTGGCGATGCTGGCTCAGCAAGGGTCTCAGTAGCGGCCGGGTCAGGTCCTCAGTGGGGTTGGCGATAGCAGGCGTTGAGGGGTGTGGGGAGTGACGGGCCAGGCAGATATCACGGTAGCAGCGTAGCGCCACAATCACCGAGGTCAGTAATCGGGAGGCGGATAGTTCAGATTTGCAGAGGTAGTCATTGAGATCGTATTTAAGGATGATATCGGTTTCCGGCGCCAGCCCAGGATGGCCGGTGCGCAGAATAATCCGCATATCGAGGTTGCCTAGCTCGTTACGTATATAGTTTACCAGTCGCAGCCCTTCGTCATCTGACTCCATCACTACATCCAGCAGTGCCAAACAGATATCGGGCTGCTCGCTGAGCAGGGTGCGCGCCTCGGCGCCACTCATGGCGCTGACCAGCTCGACCGGGCGCTCCTCGAAGTGATAACCACGGAAAATCATCCGGGTAATGCTATGCACCCCCTCTTCGTCATCTACCACCAGAATGCGCCAAGGGGCGGAGGTGTTCATGGATCGAGTTACCCTGTCTGTCGTTATATTTTTACCGGCTATTCTAGCGCGCTAAACAGCCATTACCTACTACTAGTATGGTCATCGTTAATACCCTGGCGCGGTCGCTAAGGCGGTTTGCCGTGCGCGTTGTGAGTCAAGGGTGGTGCTCTGTAAGTAATGCCCGAGCCCCCCAGCGCTGGTAGTGACGCTGTGCTTCATCCTGGAGTAGTCGCGCCTGGGTAAGCAGGCCGCGATGGCGGTAGTAGCGGGCGAAGCGTGCGAAGGTGAGGGCGCTCAAGACTAGGCAGTCGGCCGCTTCGCAGGCGTGCAGGGCGTGCTCGAAAATCGCCTCGCAGGGTTGTCCGCTGAGCTGTTTGAGCTCGGCATCCAGCAGCGCCGCCTGGGCGCTGAACCCCGCCGGATTTAATCTGGCCCAGTGCTGCATCAGGGCTTGATTGCGCTGCAGTTTATACAGGGTACGGGGGTCAGGCTGGCCGCTTTGGGCGGCCAGTTCCGCCTCCATTAGGCTGGAAAATAGCAGCAGTTGGGTTTGCGCATAGAGACCACTGAGCCGGGTTTGGGCCTGCTCGACCTGGGCGAGCAGGCCGGGCCAGTGCGCGCGCCGATCCAGCAGGTAGTTGAGTGCGCACTGCGCCAGTAGCGCCCAGGGTGACAGCTGGTCAGATATGCCGGCTACCAGGCTGTTAGTCGATGGCTGGGTCAGCTGCTGGACCAACAGCGTTGCTGAGCACGCCAGCGCGTGGCGTTCGCTACTCAGTGATAGGTCCAGAGATGCCTGTTCGGCTTCCAGCTCGATGCGTAACTGCGGCAGCGTTTCGTTGCTAAACCAGCGGCCATTAAATAGTGCCAGGGTGCAACGACCGACCATCTCCAGCTGACCGAGCTGGCGTGCTTGGGTACGCAGGTGATCCAGCTGCACGTGACTCAAGGGCAGGGGGCTCAGCCAAGGTGTGATGCGGGTGGCTTGGATCAGTAGCGCTTCGAGGTGATCGGTTTGTTGTTGCATCGATAAGGGGGCTGAGTCAGACGCCTGGTGCAGATCGATCTCGGGGAGTGTCTGGGCGCTGTCAGGCTGCGCCAACAGCTCCAGCCGCAACGCCGCTAACAGCCGCTTGTGAAGTATGGGGTCGTTACCATAGCGTGCCAGGAGGGTGGCCGTACTTTGGTATAGTAACGGATCGAGTTGCGCTTCGGCGACGCGCAGCAGTTGCTTGAGTAGCGCCTCCCGGTGCTCGTCAGCAGCGGCTATCGAATGCGCTCCGCTGAGCAGCCGCTGCAGGCTGTCGGCGAGCTGGCTCGAATGCTGTGGAATGTCGATGCCCCGTGCCGCTAGGGCGACGCGCAGCGGTTGTATCGCGGTCTGTGGTTGTTGGTCTTGGTCTTGGTCTTGGTGTTGTTGTGGCTGTAGCTGTAGCTGTAAACGGCTGATGGCAACCGCCAGTGGTGCTGAGGTTGAATGCTTGGCTGCTGCCTCGCTGTCGCCTTGTAGTTTCGCCAGCCACTGCTCGGCGCAGGCGAGATCGCCGCAGCGGCGGGCCAGTTCCGCCCCCTCAATAATGACCGTGCTACCGAGAGGGGTCTTCAGTCCCGCGGGCTGCAGCAGTGCAAAAGCCTGTTGATAGCCGCTGCGTGCTAATCGCAGATTGCCTTGCTGCTGCGCCTGTCTGGCCGCCTCTAGGTTGAGGGTGATCAGCCGCTGGCGACGTTGGGGTTGAGGCGCCCGTTGGTAACCCTGATTGAACTGGCTGATGCAGCGTTGTAGCAGTGGCGCCGCTGATGCGGGCTGTGGTGCTGATTCAGGCGGCGGTGATGATTGCGGCCGTGACTGCCAGCGCTGGTAGAGGGTATCGCCCAGTAACCAGTGGATGGGCGCGCGATCGCTGTCGTCCAGTTGCCGTAATAGTTCCGAGCGCAACGCGGGATGACTAAAGGCCAGGGTCTCGTTGCCGACTTGCTGCACTAACCCTGCTTGCTGGGCAGGCCATAGATGGATCGTCATTCGCGCTAACGGATCCTGGCGGATCTCTGCCAGCAGCTCAAGCTCAAAGGGGTCTCCCAGAATTGCGGCCCACTGCATCAGCTCGTAGGTCGCGGGGGGCAGCTCTGTCAGGGCAGCGTAGAGCAGCTGTTGCAGATCCTGATCCAGCGCCGGTGGCAGTTGTTGCGGTTGCCACAGCCAGCGTGGGGGCGCGGCTTGGTAGCAGATCCCGTGCTGCTGGCGTAGTTGTTCAAGTTCCTGGGCCAGTGTCGCCGGATGGCCGGCACTGCGCTGGAACAGCCAGTCCGAGAGGGCGGTAAGTTCTGGGGTCAGCTGTTGGAACAGCTTCTGTACTAGTTGCTGTATGGCGTTGCGTGGCAGTGCGTTCAGGGTCAGCTGGCTACAGAGTCTATGGTAGCGGATGCCTGGTAGCGCTAATGCCCAGGGGCTTGCCGTGGGTGTGTGCGCCGGATCGTGGCTGATGATCAGCAGTAATGGCTGTTGCTCCAATGGCTCGAGCAGACGTTGGAGCAGCGCTAAGGCGTCACTGCTGGCGTGGTGTAGATCATCTAGAAACAACACCAGTGGGTCACGGTTGGCACGAAACAGTTTTGCTAGCGCCTCTAGCAGCAATGGGCGGCGCTCACGGTGACTGAGCGTCAGCGGCTCGGGGGGCGGCAGCAGGGCGTTGAGCTCCGGCAGCAGCGGTTGTAATAGGGCTGCGTGGATACCCAGTTGCCGTTGCAATCGTTGGCTCCAGAGGTCACGGCGCGCGCTGGATAGCGCCAGCTTGTGGCGTAACCGCTGTCTGGCCAGTTCAATAATGATCTCCAGATCATCGCCGGCCTGAGGACCAAAGCGGGCGCTGAGGAGTGCCCCTTGGGCGCGGAACAGCGGACGCCTAAGGCATTCGACCAGGCTACTCTTGCCACTACCCGAGCCCCCTTCTATTAATACCAGCCGGCCAGAGCTGTGGATGTCCTGCAGCGCTTGTTGGAGTGCCTGCTGTTGCTGTTCACGCCCTGTGTGGTGTTCAGCACTGATGATCTGGGTGGGTGCGTCGCGGCTACCCGGCTCGAATAGGGCCTGTGGTTGGTGCTGCTGGTCGGCCAGTTGGCTCTGCTTCAGATCTAGCTGCAGCCCGACCAGCGACTGGTAGCGCTCCTCGGCGGCAATGGCCAGTAGTTTGTTGAGAATCTGCGTCAGTACCGTCGAAAGCTGCGGATCGAATGCCGGAGTTTGCTGCAGATGGGCCTGCAACAGCTCGCCGGGGTCGGTGTGGATATAGGGTGGCTGGCCGTGCAGCAGGCAGTAGAACAGACAGCCGAGCTGGTACAATTCGGCGCGCTCGTCGACGGCGTAAGGGAGTGCCAGGCTGACCTCCGGTGCCTCGTAACGCAGTCTCTCCAGCAGGCCCGCACCATTAAGAGGCTCAGGGTCTACCAGGGTCAACCGGTAGTCCTGTTCGCTGTTACTGTCGAGCCCGTTGTTATCAATACCGATGCGGTGTGGGCTGAGTAGGGGACGCTTGCGATCGTGCTGGCGCCAGTCACTAATCAGCTGCAGCAGTTGCTGCGCCAGTGGATAAAACCGCTCTTCGGTGATCCCCGTGGTGCCGATCAAATCACTGAGGGCGCGCGGTTGACTCGGTGCTGGAACGATAGTGATCGGACGTTGGGCGCTGCGATAACTGCCGGGCGCCAATCCGGTCCAGCGTTTGAACGCTTTTTGGAAGGCGGATAGCCCTGAGAACCCGAGTTGAAAGGCGATCTCGCCGAAGCTGCGGTCGCCGCGCTGGATCAACTGCAGCGCCAGGTCTTTACGCGTTTGGTCAAACAGCGCCTGAAAGTGGGTGCCCTGCTGATCCAGTTTGCGCTGCAGGGTGCGCAGGCTGAGGTTGAGCTGGGTGGCCAGCTGTTGGCGACCGATCGGCTGGCCGCTGCTGAGTCGATTACGGATTAAACTTTTGATCTGTGCCACCAGGGTGCCGTCGCGGCCAGAGGCGCTCAGCAGCTGGTCGGCAAAGCTCTGATGCAGCCGCTGCATCTCGTCATTGGCATCCAGGCAGCTGAGTTCTAGATGCTGGGCGGCAAAGCGCAGCCGGTTACGATCGGCATTAAAGCACACCTCCGCGGCGAAGAACTGCTCGTAGCTCTGTGGTGAGGAGGGTTCGGGAAAGGCCAGGTCGACGCTGACCAGCGGAACCTGTTTACCGGTCAGCCAGCGGGTCCAATTGTGCAGACAGGCCAGCAACCATTCCACCAGGGTGCGGTCATTGTCGTCGGCCAGATCGAGCACCAGGGTGACCTGCTGCGCCTCTTGCTCGAGACTCAGGTGGACCCCCTCGATCAACAGCGGCAGATAGTCGTTGAGCAGCTGATAGGCCTGGCGCAGATTGGGCGCGGTGGAGATCAGAAAACCTACCGAGCCGAGCATGCGCGGTTGCGTGGCTTCGCCAATCCGCAAGGCCAAGCGTGGGTTGCCGGTACGCTGCGCCAGCTCAAGCAACAGTCGGGTAAAGAGTTCAGCAGGGATGCGGGCGCCGGTGTGGGCAATACGCTCAGTGTCGATGCCTGCGCTGGCCAGCAACGAGTCGGGATCCTGTTGCGAATGGCGAGCGACCTGTATCACAGGATCTAGCAGCTTGGCGGAGGCGGTTAACATGGCGCCAGTATGGCAGTGATCGACGAGGGATACCAAAGGCTAAAACAGCTAGGGTCTAGATAATGGCTGTGAACGCTACCCTGCAGGGTACGCCGTTATCCCTTGCCGTGCTGAGCAGCTAAGCCTAACTTTTTCCAGACCCAGAGTAACGCCATGCCCCGTGGCGGCTCTACGCCGGTCATCAAGTAATGGAGGGTGTAGCTGTTGTGCAGGCTAGCGGCCAGCAGCAGACGACTGCGTTGGTCGCCGCAAAACAGGATCTCATCGCCCAGCTGCACAACCTCGCGGGTATTGGGCATCATCTGAGGGCGCTGCTCACGACAGAGCGCCAGCGGCGCACAACACAGGTTGCTATCTCGGTTAGCGGGATCGCGCAGTAGCTCCTGCAGTCGGAGTTTAGCGCCACTGGCGATCTGCTCGGCGACCGCCGGGGTCTCCTCGCAGCTTAAGCGGGTGACCCACAATCGGGGTGCATGAACACCCAGCGTGTGGCGTAAGCGAGACACCAGGATATCGGTCAGTGTCGAATCTGTGTCGCGTAGCTGCTCCAGCAATTGCTGCGCCAGCGGCGATATCAGTTGCAGCAATATAGTGCGCGCCGCCAGCAAGCTAGGTTGCATGGTCAGGCCCACCTCTGCAGCGCGGAAGACCACCTCATTCTCGTGCTGATTTTGCCGCGCGACCCGAAACACATCAGGATTGAGTGCCCCGGCATTCAGCAGGATCTGCAGGTTGCGTGAGTCATTATCGGTGCCGGCCACCAGACCCACGGCCCCTTCAATACCGGCACTGATCAGCGCCTGATGGTCGGCGTCTCTGCGGATCAGCTGTCCAGTATCCCCGGACTCCGGCTGTTCAGGATCGATGATGGAGGTAGAAATATGGTGCTGATTAAGGTGTTGTTGCAACCAGCGCCCCATACGACCGTAGCCGCATAGAATCCAGTTTCCCGGAGGAATTATCCGCGGGCAGTCGAGGCTCACCGAGGGGTCTCCCACCAGCCATTGCGTCAGGTTATGAAGTTTTGGCGCGGTAATCGCCATGCTCAGCTGAGCGCCAAATAATTCGAAAGGGTCGATGACCGTCACCGACTCCAGATAGCGCAGATGTTGCTGCTGCTGTCGATCGCTCGCCCGGCAGATGATGCGCACCCTGGGATTAAGAAAACGGGTCATCACCGCGATTTTAAGCACCAGCTCTTCATCGGGGATCAGGGAGATAACCGCACGACAGCCGGGCTGGTGGATGCCCGCATCAATCAGATGTTTGGGGACACTGGCATCGCCGCACAAGCCGGGCATATCGACCCGGTAATCGCGCATCACCAAGGCTTTGATCCGCTCGGCGTCGCTGTCGATGATCACCGCGCGGATCAGGTTGTCACTCAAGCCACGGGCCAACAAACTACCGGTATCACCGAAGCCACAGATGATCACGAAAGGTTCACGCAGGTTTTTGACCGTACGGGCAAAGCGGCGCTCCGCCACGGCAGTGATGAAATGCGGGTTTTGAATCAATTGAATAATCGAGCCGAAGGCATACAACCAGGCGATCACCCCCATATAGAGACAGAGGATCGCCCACAACCGCTGCTGATCACTAAAATGATGCGGGATTTCGCCGAAGCCGGTAGTCGTGGCGGTGTAGGTGAAGAAGTAAAATGAATGGAACAGGTTCATGGACGCCGGGTTGCCTTGGGCATCGAATCCCGGCATCAGCGACATGCCGGTAACCCCGACCCCATACACGGCGATCAGTGACAATATAGGACCGCGCATATAGCGCAATACGATAGAGGTAACCCGGCTCAGATTCGACGTGGTGGTCATAGTGGCTGCCCCGCGTGGGACTAACGCCGCGACATCAGCGTGTCGGCGGCCAGGGTCAGCACCGTCACCAGGTTGGCAGCTAGCGCGCCATAGGCCAGCGCCACGATCAGCCCCATCTGTTCGCTAGCAAGCCCTGCACTACCCGCATCCCCCTCCGCGATCCACACCAACCGGGCGGCAATCAGCAACAGGTTGGCCACCAATAGCGCGGCCAACAATATAGCCCCTAATTGCGAACGGTCGCCGAGTTTAAGGCCGGCGGCAATCAAGCTGGCAAAGATGGCGATGGTCAGAATCCAGACGTTATGCTGGGCGGGGTTATCGATATCTCCTACGACGAAAACCAGGTTCAGCGCCAAGGCTAGAATGACGAAAAATCCTAGAACAACGGTTTCAAAATTCATAACAAGGCTCTCACTGCGAGTGCTTGAAAACAACACGCTATTGAAGAGCCTAGCAGCGTCCTCATGGATTGCCTGAAGATATCATCCCGCTAAGCTATCAATTTTCTATCATGGCGGCGGGGGCTTAGGCTGTCTGCGGTAGCGGCCCGCAGGTTGGCTGGCAGCGATGAGTTATCTGGGTTATTTGTGTGGCGCCCTGATCGCGTCACTGATCTGTGATCTGGTGGTTGCGCTCATCACTACGGCAGGCATGGGGCTGACCGACAACGTTTGGCTGTGGTCTGGGTTGCGGTTTTTTGCAGGACTGAGCTGCGCCGCCGGTATGTTGCTCGGCACGGGATTGATCCTCAACTAGCGTTTATCGATGCCTAGCATGCGCTCCTGTTCTGCGGGATTGCCACATACGTTATTGTCATAGATTGAAGCGGGCGCAGGCTTGTACAGGCTCAAGGTCAAAGCCGTGATCACTAGTTCCAGGCTATAAATACTGGTCTCGATCACCTTCTTGCCGTTGTTTTTGAGGGTATTGATTTATATTGGTAAACAAAGCTGGAGCGGATGGCGGGAATCGAACCTACGTCTCAAAGCGCCTCTGAGAAGCCCACAGAACCTATCTAACTACTGAATGTTTATAGCTTTAGTCAGAACGGGACTGCTATCAGTTCTGACTCGATCAAAGCGCGATATGACTTCATCGCTATACCTGACGGGCGTTGGGTAGCCGCGGTTCAATATTGCAAATACTGGGCGTCAGTCAGTCAGGCTGATGAAATACATGCCTTGATCAAGGCATGCTACTTGCTTTGGGTCCTTAATGAATGGGAGCTAAGGTTTGTGGCTGTTTCCATCGCTGAATATACCTACGAGCATCTAGACCAACACCTGCGAGCTATTCTGCCAGACAGTAGTCCATCTGTTGCTATTGTGTTCATGTCGGATTAAGGCTATGGGTGGGGTCTATAAGGGGGTTGTGTAGTCGGGGGAAGGGGGGAAGAGACCAGCATTCAGCCAGAAGTGGTTCCCCTAAGGCCACTTGAGAGAAAGTTGTTGGAACTATTCAAAGACCCTGAATCGGAATATATGACTCTAGTTGAAGCGGCCAGGCAGCTCAAGTGTTCCCTCAGTACTGCTGAGCGAATGTCTTTTACGTTAAAAAGTCGTGGAATACTGGAGCGCCTGGGGTCGAAACGTGGGGGCATTGGCGTGTTATAGAACACTGACTGGCGGAGGTTCGAGGGAGTTTCCCTTTGCACACTGCTAGCTGTGATCTGGCAGGCTTAACTGAGAGCGATCCTTAGTGACTGCGGTAAAGGTGCAGGTCAGAGCGCGGCGTAGTCTATCGCCGCGCCCTGCGGACTTCGTTTGCTTTGGTGTTCTGGTTCGGCTCGGAAGGCTCCAGTTACTTTCGCCCCCCGTCGAGGCCTACTTTACACAGCCGGGTGCAGCGATTACCGCACTCAAGTGGCTGCGCAGCAGCCAGATCGCCGGGCCGATGAGCAGTAGGCTTGCAAGCTGGACATAAATGGATGGCCAGATTGCGCAGACTGCGACGGCAAACCAGGCGGCAAGTGCCGGCGGGTTTCGCGATGCCAGGCCGCTGAACAGCACGCTCACCGCGATGCAGATGATTCCACCGAATAGGGCCGCCTGCATAATGGCCAGTACACCGCCCTGGCCGAGGTAGCCCGGGGAGAACAGGAACAGAAACGGGATCAGGTAGGTAACGGCGGACAGCGTCAGCGCCCAGCCCGCTACCTTGCTCCAGCGTTCCCCTGCGATACCGGCGGCAACGAAGACCGCAATGCAGACCGGCGGTGTAATTACCGACAGCGTGGCGTAGAAGAACACGAACATGTGCGCGGCAAAGGGATCAAAGCCCATGCCGGTCAAGGCCGGAGCCATTACTGCGGCGACCAGCACATAGGCGGCGGTCGTCGGCACACCCATGCCCATGACGATACAGACCAGCGCCACGATGATCGCCACGGCCAGGGGGCTGTCTCCGGCAAGGGCCAAGATGCCCGATGCCATCGACACGCCGATGCCGGTCAGGTTGATCATAGCCACGAGTATTTGGGCGCAGGCCAGCAGGATGCCCACCACGACCAGTCCCTTGGCGACATCGTTGCCGATCGCGGAGAGGATTGTCGGTAACGATTCCTGGGCAGTGTTTGCCCTAGTGCGCCCCGGAAGTCGCACGGCGATGAAGCCGACAATCACCCCGCAAATGGCATAGAAGGCCGTCGTCTGGATACTGTTACCGCCGAGGATACCGAACGCTAGACCTGAAAATGCGGCCAGTACCGGTGCTAGGTGGGTCAGGTCGAGTGCCTGCCGCCAGCTGGGCAGTTCGCTTTCGGGAACCGGGTCGAGGCGTAAACGAATGGCCAAAAAATGAATGGTCATGAACACCGCGCCGTAGAACAGGACGGCGGGCAAAATGGCGCCCAGTGCGATCTCGGTATAAGGCTTGTCGATCAGTTCCGCCATGATGAAGGCGGCGGCCCCCATGATGGGCGGCGCCAGCTGGCTGCCGGTTGAAGCAACGGCCTCGACACCGCCCGCCAGTGCGGGCGGGTACCCCAGCCTTCGCATCATCGGAATGGTGAAGTTACCGGTGGTGGCGACGTTGGCTACCGAACTGCCGGATACCATGCCGAACAGCCCCGAGGCGATCGTCGCGATCTTGGCAGCACCACCGCGGGAGCGGCCGCCGACCCGCAGCGACAGATTCAGCAGGGCATGTCCACCGCCCGATTGCAGCAGCAAGCTACCAAAGACGGTAAAGGCTGCAATTACCGTTGCCGCGACACCCAACAGCATACCCCAGAGACCCAGATCCCCAAGGAACAGCGTCTCGGTGACGAAATAGATGTCGAAGCCGCGATGACGCAACGGCTCCGGTAGGTCTGCGCCGAACAGCGTATAGCCCAGCATCAGCACAACCATGCAGGGAAATATCCAGCCAACGGTACGGCGCGCTAGCTCTAGCAGTAGGACTACCAGACCCCAGCACAGCACCAGATCGGCCGTCTTGGCCATGGGCAGTCCGGTCATGATCGCGTCGGACTCTACAACGATGTAGCCGCAGGCGGCGAGGGCGATCGCAGCAATCACGAGATCGACGACTGCACCCAGGGGGCGCCAGTGGCTGTCCTTCCACAGCGGAAAGTGCAGGGTACCCAGCAGGACGATCAACCCCAGGAAAGCCGGTCGCTGGATCAGACTGGTGAGTTCACCGAAGGCTGAGGTATACAGCACGAAGCTGACCAGCACAAAGGCGACAAGCTGGGCTGCGTTTACCCGCAGTTGCTCTAATTGCTTCATCATGTCGGTATCCTGTACTCAGCTCAATTATCGATCAGGTTCGCGGGCACGTCGTAGCCTTGCTCCGTCAGGTAGCGAATGGTCGCCGGGTGCAATGGTGATGTAGCGTATGCCAGTGTCATCTCCGCCAGATTCTGGTCCTTGAGTCCGGCCATGGCCGCTGCCTGCTGCTCCTTATCTTCCATTACGGCCTTGACGATGCTGTAGGCTACGTCTTCATCAAGCTGGTCGCTGGCGGATGCGCCGACGCCAAAGCCCCAGGTCATATAGTCCGGAATGTTCATGTCGGCAATGGCCGGAACCTTGAAGATGGACAACTGCGGCAGCTGGGCTTTCACGCTAGCGGCCTGATCCTCAGACAAGCCGAGAATGGTCAGGGGTGTTTGGGTGGCGATGTCCCGCGTCGAGGCATCGGGCTTGAGACCAGCGCCGGATTTGACGTAGCCAATCATGCGGTTGTCTTTGATGGCATTGACGACATCACTGGTGGAACCACGTACAAAGTCGGGCGCGATGCCGAGCAGCTGCAGTACTCGCTCGCTGGTGGCTTCGGTGGACGAGCCGCGGATACCCGGGTTGAAGGGCTTGCCGGCCAGCTGTTGCAGATCGTTGACGCCAGCATCGCTGCGTACAGCGACATTCTGGGGTGCCAGGGCATAGATCCACAGCAGTTTGGAGTGTACCGGCCGATCTTTGAAGCCGTCTGCGCCGTTGTAGGCTTCATGCAGACTGTTGGTGGTCACCAGTCCGATATCGATCTGATGACGCGTCAGACGGCGTAGATTGTCCAGAGTGGCGCCGGTTTCGGCCACCGAACTGCTAACGCCGGGGACGCTACCGTTGATCAGTTTAGATACCGCCACGAAATAGCCGTAGTGGCTGGACGAGGCGGCAGTTGACCCGATCAGCAGGTCCTGGTCAGCATGGGCGATTGGGCTGCACAGTACGGCGAGGGTTGTGGAGAGTGCACACAGTTTTTTGATCATTTTTATTATCCTTCTTGTTGGAATATAGCCGGGGGTGTGGTTGCCCCGGTTTTAGCGATTAATTAGTTTTGGGGAGTAGCTGTTCGGGTACCTGGATCCTCAGTGTCAGTAGCCGATACGACAGCGTCTTGCCATGGCGGTCCAGTGCCAGGGAGCGGTTGACGCCGCCGTCCAGAACATCGTCGAGAACAAAGTTCATGGCGTGCAGCTGAGGTAGCAGGTAGCGTTTGACGCCGCTGGGCTGGCGTGCGGCAAAACCTGCCTGCACGAAGGCCTCGGTCACTTGCTCCACGAGCCAGGGCCAGAGTGCCGCATCGTAGGCGATCAGCGAAATATTGAGCCGGTTGCCCTTGTCGCCGGCGCGAGCGTGGGCGATCAAGTGCAGCGGTACTTCAATCAGAGATGCTGTCATCGTTATTCTCCTGTTGCCTGGCCGAACATGAGGACCTGGGTTGTTACATAGTCCCGCGGGATGCTGGCCGATGCAGTGGTGATGCGTCGCTGCACACTCGTGCGCACACCGCCTCCGCCGGCAGGACCCGTGGTATACAGGGCCTCAACCTCGCCCAGCAGCGCTTCAACCCGGGATCGATCTGACTCAGAGGTCGCAACCCTGACTCGCACATCGTTGGCGCCATCCGGGTTGGAAAGAGGTTCTGTACCCTGGTCGTCGTTCGTCTGCGTGATGCCCTCAGCGCTACTAAAGGCACTGAGTACGCCAATCAGATCGCAGCGCAGTGGCATGTCGGGATAAAGTCGAGTGCCACGGCTACGTATAATATCGATTGCCAGCAGTGCGCGGGCCCTGGCATTGGGGCCGGCGTAGGATATTTCCGCTTCGCCAATCCAGCCGGCATCGAAGCACAGGGTGGCTTTCAGGGTATCGGGCCTGGGAAGCCCCCGGGCCTGGCTGACGAGCACTCGGTTGTCGCCCAGGTCGGTCACGCCGACCTGACTTATATCCAGTACTACATCAGGCGTCAGGTAGGCGGCCGGATCATGGATCTCGTACAGCAGCTGTTCGGTTACGGTGTGTCTATCGATACGACCGCCAGTGTCTTCCGGTTTGCGCACCAGGCATTCCAGCGTGTCGGTAATTTCAACGATGGGAAAACCCACCCAGGCCAGATCCGGCACCTCTTTGAGGCCGGGGTCGGCAAAGTAGCCGCCACAGACCTGGGCGCCACATTCGATTAGGTGCCCAGCCAGGGTGCCGCAGGCCAGGGCATCCCAGTCGGTCTCCTGCAACGCGAGGGCACTGATCATGGGGCCTAATACCAACGATGGATCGGCCACCCGGCCAGTGACGACGATATCGGCGCCCTGATCTAGCGCTTGAGCGATCGGAAAGGCGCCGAGGTAGACATTAGCGGCAATCAGAGTGTCATTGGCCGTGCCTGTCGCGTCGACTGACAAGTTAAGGATATCGTCGGGTGTCTGGTGCGATAGTAAATCGTCACCAATCACCACTGCGACACGGGGCTGGCGGCAGCCGAGCTCGCGGCTGAGAGTGTGAATTTTGCGGGCGGTCTGCTGTGGGTTCCATGAGCCGAAGTTGCCGACAATACGCACGCCAGCGTCGAGGCAGACTGGTAGTACTTCGCGCAAACGCCGCAGCATCATGTGCTCTCGTGCCTCGCGCGCGGCCGGGTCTTGGCTGAGGGCCAGGGTACGTTCCGCCAGGGTTTCAAAGATCAGGAAACGAGGCCCGCTGTGAGCGGCAAGATCCCGGGCTACGGCTACAGCGGCATCGATGCGATCGCCCGCAAAGCCGGCACCGCCACCCACCATCAGGTGCGTTTTCATTAGGTGCGTTTTCATTGTTTGTACCTGCTTGATTAGATAGATGCATTGGAGCATGCTTCGTTTTATTGATTAAACGAATTATTTCTATAAATAAATAGAAGAACTCTATGAATGTGGATGTGCGCCATCTGCGGGCTTTTTTGACCGTGGCCGAGGAACAGAACTTTACCCGGGCGGCGGATCGCCTGCATATGACCCAGCCCACCTTGAGCGTGATTATTCGCGATCTAGAGTTGGCGCTGGAGCTGAAACTGTTCGATCGCACCACACGTGCGGTCAGTCTGACGATGGCCGGTCGATACCTGTTACCGGATGCGCGGCGTATTGTCTCCGATCTGGAACGCTCACTCGCCGATATTCGTTCCATCACCGATCTCGAGCAGGGCAGTGTAAGACTCGCCATGCTGCCGTCCATCGCGGCTTCCCTGGCGCCGCTGGCGCTGGCGTCTTTCTGCAAAGCCTACCCGTCTATCGATATCCATATAACTGACCGCCCAGCGGACGGCGTGATCGCGGCAGTGGACTCGTCAGCGTGCGATCTTGGCATTACCGTACTGACGCCCCAGCTCGAAGCCGACTATGAAATTACAACGCTGGCCAGTGATGCCCTGGTCGCGGTATTACCTGCGTCGCATCCACTGACGGCTCACGCATCGCTTAAGTGGGATATGCTGCATCGCGAGCCGATTATTGCTATGCGCACCGGCACCAGTGTGCGGGATTTGATGGATGACAGTGGTGTGCTGACAGGTCTTGAGCTACCGATTGGGTTGGAGGTCAGCTACATGTCTTCCGCCATTGCCTTGGCCAAGTTCGGTTTGGGCATCACCGTCTTGCCATCGTTGGGTGTTGGAGGTCTGACTGGGCTAGAGCTGCAAGTACGACCGTTGCTAGAACCACAGATTATACGCCAGATGGTGTTGATACAACGGCGTGACCGCTGGATTCCGCCGGCGGCGGAAGCCTTCAAAAAGGTGCTGATAGCCGTGAGCGAAGGCTACGGCGCTTGAGAAAGTGTGGATCTGATGGCTAAGCCGCGGGTAATACTGGCGGGCACTTGTCCTCAAATAGAGAGGAGTTACGGCTTCTAGCTGTCCTACCGTTGCTATGTAAGTCATTTATTTATATGGGCAAGCAGGGCTGGAGCGGGTGATGGGAATCGAACCCACGTATGCAGCTTGGGAAGCTGCCGTTCTACCATTGAACTACACCCGCGGTACTCTCTGTTAGAAAACAGACTGCTGTTTTCTGGTCTTTTGCTAACGCGACCATCCAGCGCCATCTTAGAGGTTTTTTTGTGACCGTCAATGCTCTGTGGTGCTTCTTTTAACTGTCCTCTGGACTCCGACATCGGCCATAGGCACGCCGTTGGGATGTTGATCTTATTCGATGTCGGTGCGATGGCTACGCGGTGATCCTGAGTTTGCAGCTACAGTTACCTGACCGCGATTAACGTTAATGGAGGCCCTCATGACAACCACCAACGTATATGAAGATGCACTCAAGCGGGTGCGCCAGCTAGGTGACAGTGCGGCTATCGATGCCGAGGTGGTCGAGTCACTGATGCAGCCTAAGGCGCTACTCAAGGCGTCGCTGCCGGTGCGTATGGATGACGGTTCTACCCAGTACTTCACTGGTTACCGCTGCCGCTACAACGATGTGCTCGGGCCCACTAAGGGCGGGATTCGCTACCACCCGCAGGTGTCACAGGCCGAGGTGCAGGCGCTGGCGCTGTGGATGACGATCAAGTGTGCGTTGCTGGGGTTGCCCTACGGCGGTGCCAAGGGTGGGGTGATCGTTCAGCCCAAAGCGCTGTCGCCAATGGAGTTGGAACGCTTATCGCGCGCTTATGTGCGGGCGATGGCGGACTTTATCGGTCCGGATACCGATATTCCGGCACCCGATGTTTACACCAATGCGCGGATTATGGGCTGGATGATGGATGAGTACGAGGCGATAAAGCGGCAGCGGGTACCGGCGGTGATTACCGGCAAGCCTATTCCGTTGGGTGGTAGTCTGGGGCGTGACGAGGCCACGGGTCGTGGTGCCTATCTCTGTATCCGCCAGCTGGCCAGCCTGCGCGGTTGGCAGCCCGAGAGCATCCGGGTGGCGATCCAGGGGTTTGGTAATGCGGCTTATCATATAGGGCGGTTGTTGCAGCAAGACGGCTACAAGATCGTGGCGATCAGTGATTCCCAGGGCGGTATCTTTTCTGAGCAGGGTTTCGATATCGACAGTCTGTGGGCGGAGAAACAGGCGTCGCGTAAGGTGCGCGCCGTCTATTGCGAGCAATCGGTGTGTCAGCTGATCGAGCATCGTGAGATCAGTAATGCCGAACTGCTGGCGCTGGATGTGGATCTGCTGATTCCGGCGGCGCTCGAAGGGGTGATTACTACCGCCAATGTGGCGTCGATACGCGCCAAGACCATCGTCGAGGTGGCCAACGGCCCCATAGAGACCGAGGCGGAGTCGGCGCTAGATGCGCGGGGGGTCACCATCGTTCCAGATGTCCTAGCCAATGCCGGCGGCGTCACGGTCAGCTATTTTGAGTGGGTTCAGAACCGTAGTGGCTATCCCTGGAATCTGGAGCAGGTGCGCGAACGGCTGGAGCAATACATGCAACAGGCGTTCGAGCGGGTCTGGCAGCTGGCCGAACAGCAATCCTTGTCGCTACGCAGTGCCGCCTACACCTCGGCGCTGCAACGGATCAGCCAGGCGACTCGTGCTCATGGCACCCGCGAGTATTTCAGTAATGGAGATAAGTAGCGGTTGCTAACGCTGGACCCCGGTTTCCAGCCTGCTATGATGGCCGCCATTGTTGATCAGGGTGTTTGAGAGCATGGCAAAAGCAAAAAAAATGGTGCCGGGCGTGGCCGAGAAGATGCGTCTAGATCGGTTTTTAGCGCTGGCCAGCGGCATGAGTCGTGCTCAGGTTCGGCCGTTGATCCAGCGCGGGGCGGTGCAGGTCGAGGGTCAGCGAATTCGCGATCTGGCTTTCAAAGTCAGTAGCGATCAGGCCGTGCTGCTGGCCGATAAACCTGTAGCGCTGCGAGCGCCGGTGTACCTGATGCTGTATAAACCCGAAGGCGTCGTCAGCGCTACCGAGGATACCGAACATCAGACCGTGATCGATCTGCTGCCTGAGGCGTTGCGTGCCGGTGTGCACCCGGCCGGGCGCTTGGATCGAGATACCACTGGGCTGGTGCTGCTGACCGATGATGGCCAGTGGAGCCATAGAGTCACCTCGCCTAAAAAGCTGTGCAGCAAGCGTTACCGGGTGGAGCTGGCAGATCCGCTCTCTGTGGCCGAGTGCGAGGCCGCTCGAGAGCAGTTCGCCCAGGGCATTATGCTGCGCGGTGAGAGCAAACCGACCCTGCCCGCCGAGTTGTTGATCGATTCGCCGACCCAGATGCAGATCCTGGTTACCGAAGGTCGTTATCATCAGGTCAAGCGGATGTTTGCGGCACTGGGTAATAGAGTGGTGCGCCTGCACCGCGAGCAGATCGGCGATCTGGTGCTGGACAGTGATCTCGAAGTGGGCCAGTTTCGGCCGCTGAGCGCGGCAGAGGTTGCCCAGTTTTAATCCCGGTCGTTGTTCCCCTCGGGTGCCGGTTAACTGGATATGCTGATGACCTGAAATGCCTGTGACCCGGAATAGCCGTTAATCCGAACTATCCGTTAATCCCCCAATAGCCGCTTACCGAGAACCCTATGGATCTGATCGAACAATCGTTGCAACAGCAGCTCAGCCAGCACCCCGCCGCGCTGGATGGGCTTTGGGTGGTGGATGAGAACCTGCCCACACTGAGTCAGATAGTCCCACAAGCGGGTATCGCACTGCTGAGCAATAGGTTCGATCTGTTTCAACGCGCAGAGGCGCTGGGGTGGCCGATTCGGTTTAGTGATTTTGATTTCAGTCCCTGGGCGGATGCCAGTCTTGAGCGGATCTACTACCGGGTCTCCAAAGAGAAAGCGGTGGTCCATCAGGTGATTAATCAGGCCTGGCGGCTGCTCAAACCCGGTGGCCAGTTGCGGCTCTTGGGCGCCAAGCAGGAGGGCACCAAGACCTACTATGATAAGGCGCGCAAGCTGTTCGGCCAGGGCGAACTGGATAAACTGGGTAAGGGCAGCTTGGCCGCGGTGCTGACTCGTGGCGAGAGCGATACTGCCCAGTCGCAGCGCTTAGACGATCGCGATTACCCGCAGCTACGCGAGATTGCCGAGGGCTTTATCAGCAAACCGGGGCTGTTCGGCTGGGATAAGCTGGATCAGGGCAGTGCCTTCCTGGCCGAGCATCTCCCCGAGCTGTGGACGGGGTTGAGCACAGAGCAACCTAGGGTGCTGGATCTGGGCTGTGGTTATGGCTACCTCTCCGTTAAGGCGCATCAACAGGGCGCCGTAGCCGTTACCGCTACCGATAACAATGCCGCCGCGCTGTTGGCCTGCCAGCACAATTTTGATCGGCTGCAGATCAGCGGTAGGGTGCTCGGTGATGATTGCGGTGCCAGTCTGACCGAGCGTTTTGATCTGTTGCTGTGCAATCCGCCATTTCATCAGGGCTTTGCGCTGGAGGGTGAACTCACTGAGCGCTTTGTGGCGACGGCGGCACGGTTGACGGCTTTCGATGGCGTCGCCGCGTTTGTGGTGAATCAGTTTATCCCGCTGGAGCGCAAGGCGCAGGGGCTGTTCACCGAGATCGATACCTTCGCCGATAATGGCAGCTTCAAGTTGGTACGTCTGGCCCGACCCCGGGGCGATAAGCCGGCTAAACCGCGGCATAAACGCCGCTAACGCGCAAAAGATAATCATTTCGAGCGCAACAACCGGGTGGCGCCCTCCGCCACCCGAGTCTAGAGTGGCATCTGTGGTTGGGCCGACGCGATGAGTATCGGTCTGCTAGCTCGTCAACGTTTAAAAATAGCCAGGACGTTAATATGGATACCGCCCGCTGCTTACGCCTGTTGAACCCCCATGGTTGACCTTGCGGATCGCGAGCAGCCATCGCAGTATGCGCGAATCGCTCGGGCGATCGAGTATCTGCGTGCGCAGGCCCACTGCCAGCCCTCATTAGCTGCAGTAGCCGCCGAGGTGGGGCTGAGTGAGTACCATTTCCAGCGCCTGTTCAGCCGCTGGGCCGGGGTGTCACCGAAGCGGTTCTTACAGTATCTGACCAAGGAGCGGGCTCGGCAGGCGTTGTCGCGCTCGGCCTCGCTGCTGGAGGCGACCTTCGAGGCCGGGCTGTCCAGCCCCGGGCGGCTGCATGATCTGATGATCAGTTGTGAGGCGATGACGCCCGGCGAGGTCAAGGCTCAGGGGGGCGGGTTAACCATCCACTACGGCTGCGCCGCGACCCCCTTTGGGATGGCGCTGATTGGCTGGACGCTGCGAGGAGTCTGTCATCTGGCCTTTGGCGAGCAGCTGTGCCAAAGGCCTGAGGTCGAGCTGAGCCAAGCCTGGCCGCAGGCGCGGCTCACACGCGATGATCCGGGGGCCGAGCGCTTGGCGCGGCAGATTTTTCGCGCCGGACAAGACGCTGAGCCGTCCATAGAACCATCCATAGAACGACCGGCCGAACCCTTGCATCTGCTGCTGCGCGGCACCAACTTCCAGCTTAAAGTCTGGGAGGCGCTGCTGCGGGTGGGTTCTGGAGAGTTGATCTGCTATTCGCAGCTGGCGGCGCTGGCGGGCTCGCCCAGAGCATCGCGTGCGGTGGGCACGGCGCTGGCGGCTAACCGTATCGGTTTCCTGATCCCCTGCCATCGGGTGATTCGTGAAAGCGGTGAGCTCGGTCAATTTCGCTGGGGCAGCGAGCGCAAAGTCTTGATGCAGGGCTGGGAGGCCTCGCAGCAAGAGCGCTGAGTGCTGGACCTCGAGCCAAGGGCTCAGGCGTAGGCTTGGTGAAGCCAAGCCCTGCGGCGAGACTGACTGGCCCACCGATCTCTGGGTTATCTATTAGGGCTAGGGCGTGCTGCCGAGCATCGGCTTCATCGGGTGGGCTATCTTGGGCCAGTAGCTGTCGATGTTAAATGTCGGGCTGTGCTCACGGGTGTGGCATTGGGCACAGATCTGTTCAGGAGCCAAAGCCTTATTGAATGTCGCGACTTGACCGGCGCTGGCGGCGTGCTCACGGCCAGCACCATGACAGTTTTCACACTGTACCGCGGCTAGGTTGGGGGTCAGCGCCTGATCCAGGTAACCGCCGGGTTGCTCGAAGCCTACGCTGTGACAGCTGACGCAATGACTGTCGTAGGCTTTGCCCACCGCCACCAGGTCATCGAAGGCTTTGGCGTGTTCGCTCTGACTCCAGATCTGCTGCTGCTGAGGATGGCACAGTTGACACTGCTGTTCGCCCAGATAGGGCGATTCGCCGTTATCAAGCGCCTTGCGCATGGCCACGCGTTGCAGATAATCCTGGCGTAGCGCTTCATTATAGTCGCCATACCAGCTATCGAGCTCGGGTGCATCGGCGATGCTATCGGGTAGGTCGATCACCTGATGCTGCCAGCTGGCTATGCGCTGCTGGGCGTTGAGTTCCAGTGTTAAGCGGCCGATGCGTTGCCCGCGCGAGCCGGGTCGCAGTATCAGGGTGTTGCCCTGCTGTAGTGGTTCGGCATAGACCTCGTATCCGGCTTTGAGTATCAGGATATCGATCACGCTCAGGTCGAACAGCTGCTGAGCCGCGTCCAGCTCGAGGGTGGTCGCCAGCACCGTCAACTTACCCTGCTGTTTGGCGTGCTGCAACGCCTCTTTCAGGGGTTGGGTGTCGGGGGTGATGGGCGAGAGTGACTGCATGGTTGCAACAGGGGAGGTCAGAGGGTCGAGCCACTGGCTGAAAAATAGCTTCTCAGGTGTTGATTTTTCTGGCTGGTGGCGGGCGATCTGCTTGGACTTCCAGTTACCCACCGCGAATGGCAGTCCCGAGTTGATCAGCAGCTCCTCGCCATGTACCAGATCGGCCCACTGGATGCCGATGGCGTCGTAATCAAGTTGCGCCATGCCGGTGAGAATAAAGCTATTTTTGATCAGATCGTTGCTCATCTCCGCTGAAAACAGGCCACCGGTGGAGATCAACAGCAGCTCGGGATCTTCGCTGCGGAGTCGGTTGACCAGCGTGGCGCGCCGCTGCAAACCACCGTAATCGGAGTCCAGCGAGCAGCCGCAAGGCTCCAGCTCGCCGTCCAGGTTACCGGAATACAGCAGTTGCAGGGATTGGCTGGCAGGGGCGGGCTGCTCTGCACAGGCGGGCAGTGCAAAGGCGATCAGTAGTAACAGGGTCAGGCGCATAAATCAGTTCCAGCTATAGACAATGGTGCAGACGGGCAAGATAACGGCTGGCGCGCTGCAGCTCAAGGGCTGGATTCCAGCGCCTGAAAATATTGGACCGCGGTCACGCGTAAATGTTTAGTCGTTTTCCGGTTTGTTGGCCATAGCCAAGGGTTAATGGGTAGTACACTGGCGCTTAATTAATGTAAAGGAGTTCGCTGTGAAGGCGCAATAGACGCGTAGTTGATTGACTTGCTATGGGGTTTGTACCATTATTTGGTATTAATTGGTATATTGTGGTGTTGGTATGCGTAAGAACACAAGTATTACTCTTGGTGAGCACTTTGATGGCTTTATAACTCAGCAGATTGATGATGGTCGATACGCCTCTGTAAGTGAGGTTGTACGCGCAGGATTGCGGCTGCTTGAAGATAATGAGCAGAAAATGGCTACGCTTCGCCACTTGCTGAAAGAGGGCGAAAATAGTGGAACAGCTGAGTATAGTTACGAAAGCTTGATGCAGGAATTGGATGATGAACTTGGATAATGGGAATATTCACATTAACCCGTAGAGCCAAGACCGATTTGAAATCCATTGCTGCTTACACACAGCGTAAATGGGGCAAAGAGCAGCGGCAGATTTACACGAAACAGTTTGATGATGTTTTTCATATGCTTGCTGAGATCCCTGATGCTGGTACTAAATGCGATTACCTTATAATTGGTTATAGAAAATTTCCGTGCTCGAGCCATGTGATTTTTTACCGGGGAAAATCCAGTACTGAGATTGAAATAATCAGAATCCTCCACAAGAGGGTGGACGTACAGCAACAACTGAGGAACCCATAACGCCCGCTATAAACGGCGCGAGGAGCGAGCGTCCCCGACCGAAGGAAGCGTATTTAATGGCTTGGTTATGAGTTTTCACTTCCTGCCACCGAAGTTATGGTGTTGAAACTGTGGCACAACAACCTCCTTATCGCCTGCGAGTTTTTCGCCGCAATAAGGGCAGAATGCTACCTGAATCTTAACGGTCTCGACTGTCTGCCCCTCATATTCAAGATAATGGTCGTTTCCGAGGTCTCACCCATCTGGTTGATGCTCCCGAAGACGTGCTCGACTCGGGCACGACTCTTTGCAATGCGGTGGTTGTGTCGTTACTGGCATTCCGACAGAGGCTTGTTCTGTTTGCCCTTACGCTGAATCTGATTGCGGAAGCCGTTCTCCTTCAGCCAGGCCTCACGTGTCTTTGAAGGGTTGATGCAGGCACATAGTGTCGCAGTGAGTGACTGGAGTGCGCTACTTTAGCAAAGGCATGAGATGTGTGTAATGGAATAGCTCAAAGTGTGTCAGCAAACGGCTCCAGGACCATCGAGTTGAAATAGATAATGATATTAGTAAGCAATCGTGCGCACTCATTTCACAGGCTAATTTCATAATCCGACGCCCCCCGAAACCGGTTGCCATTAACCGATGCAATGGTCCCGCGCTTATGGTGATCTACTCATCCATTTTCTCCGGTGATTGATCTTGCAGCGCCTTGGCCTGCCAAGGCTCCCATCACAACCGCACTGAGCAGTCCGTTGCCGGACAGGTAGCCGCTGTCGCCAGAGCCAGAAACGCCTCGTGCGGCACCGCCGGCTGCAAACAGGTTAGGTAGAGGTTGTCCCTGGATATCGAGAACCCGGCCATCGGTTGTAATCTCCAGTCCGCCCTGTGTATGAAAGAGGGCGCCGGTTACCCGAATCACATAGTACGGCGGCGTGAGTTTTTGTTCGGCAGTAAACTGACGGCCAAACTGATCGGTTTCGCCTCGCCCCTGAAGCTCCTTCATATCCAGGAAAGTATTCAGCACTGCGCTATGGGGCAGGCCTAGTTCATCGGCCAGCGCGTCTAGGGATTCGAATATCTTAATCGCCCCGGCGGCTTGAGCATTTTGGTAGTCCTCGAATTGTAGGCATTGCTCATGAATGCGGGCGTCAAAAACGTTGAATGCAATTTGTGAGGGTTGTGCTAGGACCTTGGCTGCCTGCTCAGAATAGCCACCCTGTTCGTTGGAAAAACGTTTGCCTTCTTGATTAAGCTGTATGCCGCCGTGCATCATTACCGCCCAAGAAATTAGGGTTTGGTGTGGCCAAGCCACTGAACCGTGGCCTTGGTAGGCCCCCAAGTCCTTCAGGTTGGCGTTCAGTGCTTCGCCCCAAAGGATAGCCTCACCCTGATTTCCTTGGTGGCCGTAGTAGAGAGCATCTTTCATTTGCGGAATGTGGCGAGCAATCAATTCAGAGTTGCCGCCATAGCCATTGCACGCTAACAGTAGCGTATCGCACCCGAGCTGTTCGATGGCACCGCCTCTACGTTGGAAAGAAACGCCGCGTACCCGCCGGTTATCGTCCACGTGTAGAGTTGTCACCTGAGCTTCGGTGAGAATCGGAAGCTCAGCCTGTTCAGCCGCGATCAACAAGCAGGACATCAGCTCTTCACCTGTCCGGCGCGGTGTGCAGTGCATGCGCATACGGCTGTGACCGGGATAAAGAAAACCTTCGACCAGTTCAAACGGGATCTGATGCGCGTCTGCAAGCCACTCAATTACCTCGCCCGAGGCTTCGGCTAGGGTTGCGACGATGGCAGGGTCTGCTTCGTCGTGATTCTTACGCAGGATATCCTCCGCCATCCGAGCAGGACTGTCCTCCACCCCCGCGGCCCGCTGAAAACGTGTGCCAGCGGCTGGAATGAAGCCAGAAGACATGAAGGTGCTTCCCCTGGGCGTGTCGTCTTTTTCAAGGATGACGGTCTCGATGCCCTTCGACATGGCGGTCAAGCCAGCTACTAAACCACAGGCTCCGCCACCGATAATCACCAAGGGAATGCTAAAATCAAAGTTGATGGTTCCTCCATCAGTCCTGATGTCCGCCATGGGTCACTCCTGTTTGCGTGTTAAATGCCTGTAGGATATCTCCGGCTGTTGCCTGCCAAACCTCTGAGTGCCCCATGATGTAGTCTAGAACGGCTTCGAGGCTGCTGATGCGGTGGGGCTGACCAATCATCCAGGGATGTATATTCAGTGCCAATATACGGCCGCCCTGAGTTGCAGATTCTTCAAGCAGGAAATCGAAAGCATCCTTGACCTGTTCAGCCCAAGAATCTTCGGAGTGAAGGTTCTGACCAATGATGAACTGATCTTCCAGCTCTGTGGATAAGGGCATCATCATCAGCGGGCCGTTCTCGGTCTCAAAACGGTAAGGCATGTCGTCGTTGACCCAGTCACAACAGTATTCGATGCCATTGGCGGCGAGCAGCTCCGGCGTTTTCCAGCTCTGATTCCTGGCCGGGCTTAGCCAGCCGCGCACAGGAGTGTCGATCAGCGCATTGAGAGTATCAACAGAACGTTTGACCAGTTCAAATTCCTCTTGCTCGTCCTGCCCACCATAATGTAGGTGATCCATATTCCAGCCATGGCAGATGAATTCAGCATCAAGCTGCTTCAGCTGCTCCAGCAGGTAGGGGGTCTCCTGGGCTAATTGGCTGTTAATGGCGAAGGTAGGGCGCACACCGTAGCGCTCAAAGGCTTTCAGGCAGCGATAAATACCCACGCGGTTGCCGTAATCGCGTAGGGAAAAATGGCGTAGGTCGGGATATGGCATTGTCATCCCGTTGGGCACCTTGAACGGTTTTCCGCGCTGGTTCAGAGGGTAGAACTGCAGGGAGGTATTAATCCAAACTGCAACCCGTTTTTCATTGGGCCATTTAACTGGGGCACGGTCAGCCAGCATCGACCAGCTGAAGCGGTCGTGATCGTGGCCGTAGGAGCGTTTAGGATACTCCAAGTATTTATCGAGACTCATTTTGCGCTCCCTTTCTTGTTTTTAATATCCTGTAGGGCTGCATCGTAATAATGCTTGAGATAGTAGTCGGCGATTTCCCGGCCAGTGGTGACCCACACATCACTGTGGCCAGTGATATATTCCAGAGCTTCTTCGAATGCTTTGAGGCGGTGAGGGCAGCTCACCTGATAATTGTGCGTTGGGATGCACATAACCGTGCCGGACTCCTTGCCCTCTTCATATAAACGGTCGAAGTGGCGCTTAAGCATTGTGCCGTAATGGCGTGGTTCTACCTTATTCACTGCGTAAACAATGGTGTCGTTCATTTCCAGTGAGTAGGGCATGGAAATAAAACGCTTGTCGTTACGAACCATGATCGGGGTGGGTTGGTCATCATGGAACAGATCGCAGGTGTAGATCCCGGCCTCATCTCCGAACAGCTCGGAACCCACTTCAGCAAACAGATCCAGGGTACGCTCCGAGTGTGACAGAGCCGGTGCCAGATAGCCGGCACATTTCTGTCCGCTATGGCGATAAATAGTTTCAATGGAATCGCGAATCATCTCGCGTTCCTGCTCTTCGCTGAGACCATAGGTATAACGTGTGTTATAGATGCCGTGGCTGAACAGCTCCCAGTCACGCTCACAACACATCTCGATTATTTCTGGATGGTGTTCGCAAAGTGCGACGGATAAAGACACAGAGCCGCGAATACCATATTTGTCGAGTAAGGCCATCTGGCGATAGTGGCCAACTCGGTTGCCATAGTCCCGGATGGTGTATCCCGGAAGGGCTGGGCTCGGTTGAGGCCAAGCCTTGCGGTGGGGGTTGCTGGGTGGATCCAGTTCGTAGAATTCAATATTAGGTGCCACCCATAAGGCCACTTTGGCCCCGTTGGGCCACTGAATCTTAGGACGATCTTTATACGGCCAATAGTCGTAAATGCCGAGACTCTCTTTCATAACGTTCGCCTTTTGTTATTTCGCGGGGTGCGGGCAGTGAGACGCTTGAGGCCCCACCGCGTCGTGAAGGCTTACTACGCTTTTAGTCTTGCTTAGCGATTTGCTCATCGAGCCAGCCCAGCACGCTCTGGATTCCCATCACGTCGGCGTATTTCAGGTGCAGATCTGTCAAGTTGGCGTAGTGATAGCTCTCATGCTTATCAGCTACACATTCCTCAGGAACGATGGTTCTGTAGCCCCGCGAGAGACTTTCAACAGCAGTGGCGCGTACGCAGCCGCTTGTGGAGCCACCGGTGATAATCACGGTATCCACTTGGTGCCATACCATCAAAGACTGCAGCGGTGTTTCAAAAAAAGCCGATGGCATGCGCTTGCTGTAGATCACATCTCGGGACGAGTCAATTTCTACACGCTCATCAAAAGCGGTACGGTCAGAGCCGTATTTGATATTTTGAAGAGAGTCTGGGGTGTTCGTGCGAGTACCCCAGACGCCAGCATCTTCCGCCGAATCCAGAAATGCTACATGCGTCCATACCACCGGCCAATTCAGATCGCGAAATCGCTTCGACAGGGCATTTACGTACTCCAACTGGCGAGGATCTGTCTCATAGGCCGTTTTGTATAGATCAGTACGGGTATACGCTTTCTGTGGATCGACATTAACCAAAATCGCTTTTTTGCCGAAACCGAACGGCACTCGCTGCGGGTTTTGCATAACCTCATGGAAAATTTCTTTGGCGGTTTTATCACTAGTAATCATGGTGCTGCTCCTGATTTCAAATTATGTGTGGCCTCAGCGTGTACTGTCTTCGTACTGTTGGCCGAGCTCCAGCATTTTCTGGGTGCCCAGATAATCGTTAAGTTGGGTGAAGTCCAGCATTCGATCACGGAAATTATTAGTGGTACCGTCGGTTTTGAGAGTGGCGAAAAACTGGGACGCCATGTGGGTAAACGCACGAACCAGTGCGCCTGGAAAAATCACCATGGAAAAGCCCATAGACTCCAAAGTGGCTGCATCTTGAAGCGGAGTGTCGCCACCTTCAACCATATTCGCCATCACTGGAACTAGACCTTTAAACTGGATCATGACCTGATCGATTTGCTCGGGTGAACGAATGCCCTCCACGAAAATAATGTCTGCTCCAGCCTCATAATAGGCTTGAGCTCGTTCCAGCGCCTTATCGACACCTTCGTTAGCAATGGCGTCGGTGCGGCCGATAATTAGGGTCTGTTCACTATTTCTTGCGTCTAAGGCGGCTTTGATTTTACCCACCATTTCGCCAGTATTTACCAGGGTTTTACCCCGAAGGTGGCCACAGCGCTTAGGATAAGTTTGGTCCTCCAGCTGAATGGCGTTTGCGCCAGACCGCTCCAGTAAACGAACACTGCGCATCACGTTGAGTGCATTACCAAAACCGGTATCACAATCCACAACTATAGAAACCTCGCTGCGTTCGCGAATGTGGGCCAGTGTGTCATTGATTTCGGTGAGGCTCATCAAGCCTATGTCGGGGCGTCCAAGTTTGGTATAGGCCAGGCTGGCGCCAGAAAGATAAACGGTATCGAAGCCCGCCTGTTCTGCTAATGAAGCGCTAAGGGCATCGTACACACCAGGGGCGACCACGATGTTAGGGTTGTGCAGTCTGTTTTTCAGTGTCATTGGTGTGACGACGTTGTTTGTATTGGGCATAGATAGGTGCTCATTCTGATTTGTGCGCTGCTAGGGATTAGTCGATTTTACGATTTTCGGTGATCACGGCTGTGCGGATGCTAGGTCGTTCCAGACGTCCTGTCGTACCAGTCGATCATTACGAATCTCGAACCGGTCAATAAAGCGAACGCCGTCAAAGGTGGTGCCGTCGGGCCATTTGCCGTATAAGGTGCCGCTGACAAACACCACGACTTTATCCATCTCGTATGCAACGTTTGTAGAGGTCAAGGTCTTCTTAACAAATTGATACCGGCCTTTCGACCATTCCACTAACTGGCTGAGCGATGACAGCTCACCACTTTCCGGGAATGTCATCACAAAGTTCTTATCCAGAAAACTCTGGGCTTTGTCCAGTTCACGCTGCTCCATGGCCATTAGATAGTCATGAACGAGTGAAGTCGGATCGGCGGCTCCAGCGCCAGATTGACGAGCTATGCCTCCACGGCTGTAGTTGTTTGACTCGACCTCGTGAATCCAGATGGAAATGGCTTCAGGCTTGGCCCGGGTAATGCCCGCAATAACGGCAGTAAGGGCTTGAGACATGCGCCTCTTAAGCTCATTGTTGTAGCCTGAGAGCAGGTTGATCTGCAACATTGGCATGGTGTGTCCTCGTTCACTGTGAGAGTGTCTCTGCGGTCTCGCTTGACTATTTTATTGTTCTATAGATAATACATTTATATGTTACATTACCGTGAGCTGTCAAGTGCTGATGGCCGCGTAACTGAAAGGTAAGCAACATGGTTACATCTCTGCATGATAATGGGCCTAGCGGCATGAAGTCCCACCAGTTGTTTCTGTTGTTGAAGGACGCCATTGTCAGCGGGGGTATGGTGCCAGGTAGCAAGATTCCTGGAGAGCTGAAGCTGACTCAGGAGCACCGGGTCTCGCGGATGACGGTGCGCCGTGCCTTAGAAGCACTGGCTAAGGAAGGGCTGATCATACGTAAGCCCGGGGTAGGTACGTTGGTGTGTGAGCGCCCGGTGGGTGCAACGATCATGACCGCCAGTGTTTCTAATCTTCTTCCCAATATAGTGAAGCTTAGCGAGAGCTCTCGTGTCCGATTGTTGGAGTTCAGCTATTGCTACCCCTCGGATGGAGTTCGGGAGCGCTTGCGTCTTGAGCCAAACGACCGCGTACAGCGGTCTATCAGGGTTCGTCTAGCGGAAGATAAGCCATTTTCTTATCTCACCACTTACGTTCCAGAGCGTATCTCTCTCAGCTACAACGAAAGCGAGCTAGAAACAACGCCATTGTTTGGGCTGCTTGAGCGCAGCGGCGTGCGCTTGGACCACGCCACGCAGAGCATCTCTGCCGTCCTGGCAACCAAGGATGTGGCGGTTGCGCTGGATGTAGCTGTAGGTTCGGCTCTAATCTCTTTGACTCGTGTTATGTACGACAATGACGGTAAGGGAGTCGAGCATCTGCATGCCCTTTATCGACCGGATCGCTACCGCATTGAAATCGACCTGTGCCGTGCTGGCGGTGTAGACCAGCGTTACTGGCAGCCTCAGTGCTAAGGATTAAAGAATTAAAGTAGCTTGGCCCGGTCAATGGTTGACATTATCTAAATAGTACAATACCTTGTCCTGTATAGTATATAGTACATTTAATGTGCGCAATATGATGTGTTTAATGACCATAATAATAGACAGTTAATCGGAGTTTTCCACTCCGACACCAGGCAGCGATGCACGGGTCATAACAAGGGTAGGTCGATGACAGGTAAAACATTATTTGACAAAGTTTGGCAGGCTCATGAAATTTGCCAAAATGAAGAGGGCCAGAGTCTGCTATGGGTTGATCGGCACTTGGCGCACGAAGGTTCTTTTCACGCCTTCAACAAATTGGATGAGCGCGCTATACCTGTACGTCACCCCGAATACACGATCGGTATTGCGGACCATTATGTTCCCACTATTGATCGTAGTCTTATCGCTGTTCAGCCCAAAGTACGCAACGTCATCGAGCAGTTAATCAATAACACCCATCGCCACGGGATAACGCTGATCGGTTTGGACGATCCACGCCAAGGCATTGTGCATGTAGTGGGGCCAGAGCAGGGCATTACCCAGCCAGGCTTATTGATGGTGTGCGGCGACAGCCATACGTCAACTCACGGCGCACTTGGCGCGCTGGCGTTTGGTATTGGCGCATCGGAAGTGGCTCATGTGTTAGCTAGCCAGACTTTGTGGCAATCCAAGCCCAAGCGGATGCGGATTACTATAAACGGTCAACTGGCACTGGGTGTGACCGCCAAAGATATCGCCCTAGCCTGGATTTCTCGCTTAGGGGCAGATGGCGCACGGGGCTATGCCATTGAGTACGCAGGCAGCGTCATTCGTAGTTTGAGTGTAGAGGCTCGCCTGACGCTCTGTAATTTGTCCATCGAAGGTGGTGGCCGGTGCGGCATGATCGCACCGGACGAAAAAACCATTGCATACGTCAAGGGCTGTGATCAAGCGCCACAGGGTGAGGCGTTTGAGCAGGCTGCCGCGTATTGGCGCACCCTTTACAGTGATGATGATGCGGAATTTGACCGTGAGATCACTCTCAATGGTGGAGAGGTGGAGCCCACAGTCACCTGGGGTGTTTCCCCGGAAGAGGCGCTGTCTATCAGTGCCACCGTACCGGATCCTACCCAAGCCGGTTCCGAGGCTAAGGCCCGTCAAATTCAAGACAGCCTTGATTACATGGGGCTCACGCCTGGTCAGAAGCTGACTGAAATTGGTGTCGACAAGGTATTCATCGGTTCCTGCACCAATGCCCGTATCGAAGATCTTAGAGCGGCGGCCGAGGTGTTGAGGGGTAAAACCTGTAAGGTGTCTGGGATTGTCTCCCCTGGGTCCACCGTAGTGAAAGTCCAGGCGGAAGCCGAAGGGCTAGATCGAGTCTTCATCGACGCGGGCCTAGAATGGAGGGAGTCTGGCTGTTCCATGTGTGTTGGCATGAACGGTGATTTGATTGCAAGCGGTGAGCGCTGTGCGTCCACCACCAATCGTAATTTCAAGGGGCGTCAGGGCCCAGGTGCCCGAACGCATCTGATGTCACCGGCCATGGCGGCGGCGGCGGCGCTTACGGGTCATCTGACCGATATTCGCGATATCCTGGGTAATCGACCATGAAACTATTCACACAACTGTCCTCGCTAGCCTGTCCACTGCCGCTTGAAAATGTCGACACTGATCAACTTATCCCTGCGCGATTCATGAAAGAGCCTCGGGCCGATGGTTATGGCGGTTTCTTGCTGCATGACCTGCGGTTCGACGTTAGCGGGTCGTCTCGAGACTTTATTCTGAATAATCCCGGTACAAGATCATCGGAAATTCTGGTAGCTCGGCGAAATTTTGGCGGTGGCTCCTCTCGTGAGGCGGCGGTATATGCCTTGGTAGATTTTGGTTTCCGCTGCGTTATTGCGCCGAGTTTTGGCGACATATTTTCCTCTAACGCGGTCAACAACGGCCTGCTCCCAGCATTGGTGCTAGAGCATGATTGTGAACAGTTGCTGGAAGCGCTGGCGGGTAAGCCCGGCCAGGTCGACATCGATCTGGCGGCCCAGACCATCACGTGTAAGGGCACAACGATCTCATTCGATATCAATCCAACCTGGAAGTTGAAGCTCCTGAACGGTTGGGACGATATCGATCTGACTTTGGCGCAAACGCCAAAAATTGAAACCTTCAGAGAGAGGTATCTGAAACACTATCCCTGGTTGGGATAACTCAGGCGCTGGAAAGTCAACAAATATTGATAATAAACACAAGAGGTTAACATGAAAAAGCTGAGTCTTGCTATTACTGCCGGTGTTTCACTGCTGTTCGCAATGGGTGCGATGGCGAAAGAACAGGAGTTAAAAGCCGTTCACGCATTTCCTTCCTCCCTGATTTATACGCAAAGCTTTTTGGAGTTTGTAGATAAGGTCAATGAACAAGGTGAAGGTGTGATTCGTATCCGGGTCCTCGGTGGGCCTGAGGTTATCGGCCTGTCTCAGCAGCCTGACGCCGTTCGTAGCGGCGTTGCCGATATGGCCTATACTGCGGCCAGCTTCTATGCAGGCCGAGTGCCTGAGCGGGATGCGCTGATTTCCTCTAATAGCAACGCCATTTATGCTCGCGAGTCTGGCGGTATAGATCTTCTGAATGAGATTCATCAGAAAAAAATGGGCGTCTATTATCTTGGTTGGTTCGACAGTGGTGTGAAGTACAACCTCTACACCATTAATGAGCCGAAGATGAACGATGACGGTGGCCTCGACATGTCTGGCATTCGTTTGCGCAGTAACGCAGTGTACGACGCTTTCTTCACGAACTATCTGAAAGTCCAGCCGATCAGCCTGCCGACCACCGACGTCTATTCTGCTCTAGAGCGCAGCATTGTTGACGCCACTGGCTGGACCACAATCGGCATGAAGGATCTCAACTGGGACAAGTTTCTGAACTACCGTATTGACCCTGCCTTCTACTCCACCGACATGGGTGTGATCATCAACCTAGATAGCTGGAACAAACTCAGTGACGATGCCAAAGACATCCTGCAGAAAGTAGCTATCGACCACGAGCGCAAGAGTGCCGAGGCTTTCGCAGAACTCTCCAATGAGCAGCAAGCCGCTCTGGAAGAAAATGGCATGAAGCCGTTTGTCTTAGAGAATGGCGTTGCTACCCGCTATATTGAAGCGGCAAAAGACGCATCTCTGACCCGGATGCGTAACCGCATGGAACTGCATACGGACGGCTTGGTTCATTACGACGACCTCATCGAAAAATTCAATAAGCCAGCTACCAAAGAATAATAAACAGGTGCCGGATTGCGGTCCGGCCGTTCCCGTTTCTAGATGAGGAGAAATCTTATGTCTCTGCTCGTTCGCCTCTACGATAGGTTAGTTGATTCTCTCGCCTTTGTATCGGGGTTGATGCTGGTTTGGTTGATGGTTGCGGTGGTTGTGTCGGTGCTCATTCGGAACTTCGGAGCTCAACCCCCGGCATGGCTGTTTACCTCGACCGAATATTCATTATTCTATCTGACTCTGCTCGGAGCTCCCTGGCTGGTTCGAGAGAAAGGGCATGTATTCGTTGAGGTAGCTATCAACCAATTGCCTCCGAGTGTTCTGAATGTTCTATCCCGATTCGTCATGTTGCTTTGTGTGGTCATTAGTCTTGTGCTGGCCTGGAAGGGGCTGGAACTCGCGATTTCCAATTTTCAGGATAGTGACTATGACGTCAGGACCTACTTTATTCCGATGTGGATTTTTACGATCACTTATCCGATCAGCTTCGCGTTGATGGGAGTTGAGTTTACCCGTTTTATTTTCTCTAAAAATACGTTCCATAGCTGCTAAAGCGGGGAAGTCTGACATGGCATGGCAAGACGCGTTATTGTTTCTTTTATCGGTTGTCCTGATTTTGATACTGGTCGGAGCACCGGTTGCTTTTGCCTTTATCGGAGCCAACATCGTTGGCGCTTGGTACTTTATGGGAGGTGGTGCCGGTGTGACCCAGGTCTTGAATAACGGGTTTGGCGCACTTTCCAGTTTTGGCCTGGTTCCAATCCCCCTGTTTCTTCTGATGGGGGAATTGTTCTTCCGAACCGGTCTCGGGATGCGAATGTTCAATGCTATCGATATGTTGATGGGTCGGGTTCCCGGCCGCCTCTCTTATGTCACCGTTGTGGGCGGCACTGCATTTTCGACGCTCAGCGGCTCGTCCATGGGCTCGACGGCGTTGCTGGGCTCTCTGCTGGTGCCGGAAATGGAGCGCCGCGGATATAAAAAATATATGTCCATCGGGCCTATTCTGGGTACAGGCGGCCTAGCCATCATCATTCCTCCGTCGGCCATTGCTGTGTTGCTGGCTACGCTTGCAAAGCTGGATATCGGCGATGTACTGATTGCCGGGATCATACCGGGACTGGTTCTGGCAACCATGTACATGGTGACCATCTGGCTGCAGATCAAACTCGATCCTGATGCGGCACCAGCCTATGACGTCGAGAGCGTGCCGTTGGCATCGAAATTCAAGATTATCGCTCGCAACATCATCCCGATGTTGAGTATTATCGTGATGATTGTCGTCATGATGTTGACCGGCTTTGCCACGCCGTCGGAAGCTGCTGCCTTCGGAGCTCTGGGCGTTATTGTTCTGGCTGTTCTGTTCCGGGCCCTGTCATTTGAAGCGTTCAAGCTATCGGTAATTGGCGCCCTTAAAGTCACACTGATGGCGTACCTTATTGTCTTCGGTTCCGCCACGTTCAGTCAGTTGCTCGCATTTTCGGGTGCATCCAGTGGTCTGATCCAGTGGGCGATGAGCTTTGATTTGTCGCCCTTGCTGATGTTGGTCATTATGGTCTTGGTGCTTCTGTCATTGGGAACGTTCATGGAAGCTATTTCGATCATGATGATCACGGTGCCCTTTTTCTTCCCACTGGCGCAATCACTGGGCTTCGATCTGGTGTGGTTCTCCATCGTTATGCTGGTCGCTCTTGAAGTGGGTTTCTCAACTCCTCCCCTGGGCCTCAACCTGTTCGTTATGAAGGGGGTTGCGCCTGCAGGTACTACCATGAAAGAAATCTACCTTGCGTCGATTCCCTACATCATTTGTTCGATCCTGTTGGTCGTGTTGATGGTGATTTTTCCAGAGATCGTTACCTGGCTACCGTATCTGTCGATCGATTAGATTCCATGGCTTACCTCTGCCGATGATGCCGGTCATCGGGAGCAGGTGGGCCAGTGAATTAACGGATTGCGCCACGAAAGTGCTGGTTGAGTGGGATCGACAAGAACCTGCCACTGGGTCGGGGTGCGGCGAACGGAATAGACCATGAATTTACCTCCTGATGGATGAGGAGGTCAGCTTATCGCGCGATCAACAAGTGGGCAGAGCGCCTTAAAATGAACGTTACCCTTGTTGGGCGATACGAGATCGGAGCCGTAAGTGAAGCTTTCCCCCCAGTAGCCACAAGCCAAATGAGATCAAAAAGAACGGGGGCACAGTACTGAACAGTACTATGAGATCTGTCTTGGCATTCTTCCCAGTGTGCGCAACTCCGTAGCCAAACCATACAATGACTACCGCGCTAATTGCAGCCACCATACCAACCAGGCCTACAACAGAGATGATCATGATCTGATATCGGCGTGCGCGTATTGCAATAACTAGGCACCCCAACAAACGCCCGACGACGAGAATAACCGCGAGCATAACGGAAAATGCCAATGTCTCAATAAAAGTTCGTGGGTCCATTAGAGCAGGCTATTCGTTGCCCAACGCCGAGCTAAGCCGCGCAGCACCAGACGTCCGAGTGAGGAACAAAGTGACGAACGGTTTGACCGTTTTGTTGAACGAAACCGCTGTGCGGCAGAAAAACAACCTATCCATGTCACCGCTACTAAGCTCCTGAATACTCATATTGAGTATCAGCTCACAGGAGTCTACCGATGAATACCCGTCAACAGAAGCGCTTCGATACGCTTTACAAGCGTAATGATGCATTCTGCGGAGGTAGTGACTACTCGATTCAGGTCTGTAATAAGTCGGCAAGGCTTACAGCTGCTGGTAAATTGCTGAGAGGTGCGGGTCATGCAGGCCTAATGCATCGAGATGGCTGATGCAGTTGTGCAGATAATCGCGGCTGCTGCCACTGATGCCGACGGCATGACGAACATGCGCGGCGGCGATAGCGGGGCTGATAGGGCCTGCGTACTGCGGGCTGTGGCGATTGACGACAAAGGTCAGGGCGTTGACGCTCTCCCCCTGTGCGAGTCGGACAGGGTGGATCACCCCAAGGTACAGGGGGGTGGGCATCTCACGGGCGAACAGGTAGTCAGCGATGGCGGTTTTTTGCTGCTCGGCGACCTGGTAAACGCAGCCGCAGCAGGAGCCTCCCCGATCCAAACCCAGCACCATGCCCGGCTGTTCAGGGGTGCCTCGATGGGTATAGGACCAGGCGCACAGTGAGCGATGGTAGCCGAATAACCGCGCCGGTTGGCGCTGTAGATACGCAAAGCCGGGGCGCCACAACAGCGAGCCGTAGCCAAACACCCACAGATCGCCTGCAGGCAGTTCAGGGCAGACGGCATCGGGATGCACCCGCAGTAGGGTTTCGGCATTCATGGGCGCTGTAGTGCGTTAGGCGTATACGTCATAGGTCAACTACTTTAAAGTTCACGGCGGTAAAAGCCAAACGCGGATGTAAATAAAGTCGATGCGCTTAAAGAGCGCGGTGTTGTTCATCAATAACAGCGCCTGTCATGCTGAGGGAGAGAGGACGGATGGCCTGGGAGATTGAAGCCTGGCACTGGTGGTTGCTGGCGGGGATGATTCTGGCGGCGCTGGAGATGCTGGGGTTGGCCTTTGTGGCGCTGGCATTGGGGATCTCCTGCCTGGCCGGAGCGGTGGCGGCATGGATCGGCGGATCGCTGACCCTGCAGATCGCCAGTACCACGGTGGCGGCTATTATCCTGACGCCGTTGTTAGTCCGGCTGTTCAAACAACAGCGTAGCAGGGTCGATAGCATCAGCCTGGCTGGCGAGGCGGGCGGTGCCGGACAGGCCTATACCCTGATTGAGCAGCAGGGTCGGCTAGGCATTCGTATCAAAGGCGACTTTTTTCCGGTTATGAGTGCCGATAATAGCGCCCTTAACGTAGAACAGACGGTCATCGTGCAGCGCTTTAGCGGCATCACCGCGATAGTGACCCCGACGGCCAGCAACCCAGCGAGCAAGGATTAACGATCATGATTGAGATAACCCCGGTAACGCTACTGCTGCTGGTTTTTGCCAGTGTGGTGGTGATCTTTTTTGTCAAGGGATTGGTTATCGTACAGCAGAGCGAGGCGATGGTGATCGAACGTCTGGGCCAGTATTCCCGCACCCTGGATCAGGGGTTGCACCTGCTGATCCCCTTTATCGATCGCCCACGAGCGATCAAGATGCGCCGCTACCAGACGATTGAGGGACAGCAGTTGCAGGTGACCCAGGATACGATCCGTGTCGATCGGCGCGAGGTGGTGGCAGATTTCCCCAAGATCCCGGTGATCACCAAAGACAATGTCACGGTGCTGGTGGATGCCGCGCTCTACTTCCAGATTATCACCCCGAAGGACGCGGTGCTGGCGGTCGAGAACCTGATTCAGGCGATCGAAACCCTGACTCAGACCTCGCTGCGCTCCAAGGTGGGTGAGATGGAGCTGGATAAGTTGCTGGAGAGTCGTGCCGATATCAATACCGCGTTGACGGTGACCCTGGATGAAGCGGGCAACAAATGGGGCACCAAGATCAACCGGGTTGAGGTCCAGAACATCATCGTTCCCGAAGAGGTGGAACGGGCGATGCGTAAGCAGATGACCGCGGAACGTGAACGTCGTGCCACCGTGACCACGGCGCAAGGCCAGAAAGAAGCGCAGATTACCGTCGCCGAGGGTGAGAAACAGGCGGCGATCTTACGTGCCGAAGGCCAGCGTAAGGCGATCCAGACCCTGATGGAGGCGGCAGGCTCCAGCATCAAGGAGGAGCAGATTCTGAGCTACCTGATCGCGCTGGAATATATGAAGACCCTGCCCGATATTGCCAAAGCGGGTGAGCGGGTGTTCGTGCCCTATGAAGCCACCGCGCTGCTGGGTTCGATCGGTTCGATCAAGGATCTGATTCCGTCGCTTAAATAGATCCTGTTATCCGGTGATCGTCACTGTTCTCAAGATTCATTTTTGGAGTTAACTATGCTCAGCTATCGCCACGCATTTCATGCGGGCAACTACGCCGATGTTCTCAAGCACCTGGTGCTGAGTCGGACGCTCGATTACATGGCCCAGAAAGCGGCGCCGATCTGCTATATCGACACCCATGCCGGCGCCGGGGGTTACAGCCTGCTCTGTAGCGAAGCGAAAAAAACCGATGAGTTTTCTCGGGGTATAGGGCTGCTCTGGGGACAGAAAGGCCTGCCGCCGGCGTTGGCCGAATATCGGGCGCTGGTCGAACGCTTCAATGAGGGGCGGGCGCTGCGTAACTATCCCGGTTCCCCCTGGATAGCACGGCAGCTATTACGTAAACAGGATCGCTTGGAGTTGTGTGAGCTGCACCCCAAGGATCATCCGTTACTGGCGCGACTGTTTAAAGCCGAGCGGCGGGTCAACTGCCATTTTGGCGATGGCTTTAAACGCTCGCTGGCACTGGTGCCACCGGTCGAGCGCCGCGGACTGGTACTGATCGATCCCTCGTACGAGATCAAGAGTGATTACACTCAGGTGGTTAACCATATCAAAGAGCTGCACAAACGCTTTGCCACGGGCACCTATGCGCTCTGGTATCCGCTGGTGGATGAGTCGCGGGTGCGCACCCTGGAACAAGCCTTTATCCGCAGCGGTATGCGTAATATCGAGCTGTATCAGCTGGATATAACTGAGGATCACCGCCAGAAGGGCATGACTGGCAGCGGTATGATCCTGGTCAACCCTCCCTGGACGCTAAAAAAGGAGGTGCGCGAGGCGCTGGAGTGGTTTGCGCCTAAAGTCAGCGACAGCGGCAAAGCACTCTACCGGATTGAGACCCTGGTCCCGGAATAAGCATTCCAGAACAACGACTCAGAATAACGCCCTCAGTCATCGCCGTTGTCCTGCTCTGCCGTCAGGTCTTGGGCTGCCGGCGACCCGCTGATTGACGCCGATCTTGTTGGGTGGCGAGCATTATATTTTCGTAGGCGAGTGCGTAGGCGCTGCGACGCTCGTCATCTCGGCGGTCATTTCGATGGCGGTAGTGACACTGGCAGCGCTCATGGTTGCAGGTGGGTAATGGCAGCGCCGGGGTCTGATTGGCCAGGAAGGGTTTTCCCTGCATCGCCACAGCGGCGTCGCAGGCCCCGCTAGCGCTCTCTATCAACACCGCATGATATAGCGAGCCCGTCGCGGTGGCTGGGCGGAGCGTTTCTTTATGGATCGCCGCCGAGGTGCGCGAGCGCCAAAACCACAGTGCGGCGCTGAAGATAGTCAGTAACAAGATAATTCCTAGGGTCATATCAATCTCCTCTGAGTACCTCAACAAGCAGCGGCTCTGTAAGGTTTAAGCGTAGCCCATTTTTAGGCACGCTAGGGTTTAGCCTCGCGTTTGCCATTCTTCGGGCGCGAGAATCTGTTAAACTACGGGTTTTCCATTACCCCTGCCATTTGATGGAGCCCGTTATGCATTTTGAAGGTACCGATCAATACGTCGCCACCGACGATCTTAGAATGGCGGTGAACGCCGCCATCACCCTGCAGCGTCCATTGCTAGTCAAGGGGGAGCCGGGTACCGGCAAGACCATGCTGGCTGAAGAGTTGGCTGATGCACTGGCTAAGCCGTTGTTGCGCTGGCATATCAAATCGACCACCAAGGCACAGCAGGGACTGTATGATTACGATGCGGTGTCGCGGCTGCGTGATTCCCAGCTCGGTGATGAGCGGGTGCATGATATCAACAACTATATCCGCAAAGGGTTGTTGTGGCAGGCTTTCACAGCGGACGAGCAGGTGGTGTTGCTGATCGATGAGATCGACAAGGCCGATATCGAGTTTCCTAATGACCTGCTGGTTGAGTTGGATAAGATGGAGTTCTTTGTCTACGAGACCGGCGAGCGGATCCAAGCGAAGCATCGGCCGATTATCATCATCACCTCAAATAACGAAAAAGAGCTGCCTGATGCGTTTTTGCGGCGCTGCTTTTTTCACTATATCCAGTTTCCGGATAAAGCGACGATGCAAAAAATCGTCGAGGTTCACTATCCCGACATCCAGCGCCAGCTGGTACAGCAGGCGATGGAGCTGTTTTTCCAGGTGCGCGACGTCAATGGCTTGAAGAAGAAGCCCTCGACCTCCGAGTTGATCGATTGGTTGAAGTTGCTGATGGCCGATAATATCTCCCCGGAGGTGCTGGCTAACCGCGATCCAAGCAAGGCGATTCCACCGCTCTATGGCGCGTTGCTGAAAAATGAGCAGGATGTACAGATGTTAGAGCGGCTGGCATTTATGGCTCGCCGTGAAGCCCGCTAGCCGCCCGCTTGTCGTTATTGAAATGGGTGATCGGAATTATTTATGCTAATCGATTTTTTTGGCGCGCTGCGCAAAAGCCGGGTGCCGGCCACTCTCAAAGAGCTGTTGACCCTGATCGAAGCGTTGCAGCAGGGTTTGGTGTTTGCCAACCTGGAGCAGTTTTATCTGCTGGCGCGCCTCTGTCTGGTCAAGGATGAGAAGTTTTTTGACCGCTTCGATCAGGCTTTTTCTCGTTACTTTAATGGCTTGGCGAACCTGGAAGGCGAAGGGCTGGTCGAGGCGTTGATTCCCGAAGATTGGTTACGAGCCGACTTTCTCAAACAGCTGACCGAGGAGGAGAAGGCGCAGATCGAAGCGCTGGGCGGCTTGGATAAGCTGCTGGAGACCCTGAAGCAGCGCCTGGAAGAGCAGCAGGGCCGACATGCCGGCGGTAGTAAGTGGATCGGCACCGGCGGCACCTCGCCGTTTGGACACGGGGGCTATCACCCTGAAGGCGTACGCATCGGCGGTGAAAGTAAGCACCAGCGGGCGGTGAAAGTCTGGGAGAAGCGCCAGTTTCGCGATCTGGATGATAACGTCGAGCTGGGCACCCGCAATATCAAGGTAGCGCTGCGTAAACTGCGCAAATTTGCCCGCACCGGTGCGGCTGAGGAGCTCGATCTCGAGGATACCATCCGCGCCACGGCCAGCAATGCCGGTTATCTCGATCTCAAGATGGTACCTGAGCGGCATAATGCGGCTAAGTTATTGTTGTTTTTCGATGTCGGCGGGTCGATGGATCCCTATATCCGCCAGTGTGAACAGCTGTTTTCTGCGGCTCGCAGCGAGTTTAAACATCTGGAGTATTTCTATTTCCATAACTGCCTGTACGAAAAAGTATGGAAGGATAATGCACGGCGTTTTAGTGAATCGATTCCCACCCAGGATCTACTCCATACCTACGGTTCGGATTATCGGGTGATCTTTATCGGCGATGCCTCGATGTCACCTTACGAGATTGCTTACCCGCACGGCAGTGTCGAGCATTATAACGAGGAGCCCGGGCAGCTGTGGTTACAGCGGGTGCTCGATCACTGGCCCAAGACCCTGTGGTTGAATCCGATGGCGGAATCGCACTGGAGCTATACTCAGTCGATCAGTATGATCCGCAACCAATTTGCCGGGCATATGTATCCGTTAACCTTAGAGGGGATGGAGCGCAGCATTAAATTTCTGTCACGCTGAGTCCTTCACCAGCGGTGGCGTGCTGCGGCAATACCGGTGGCTGGTATTCGCGGATGTAGCGGGCGCACTCATCGGCGGGTAGGGGCTTGCTGAAATAAAAGCCCTGCAGTTCATCGCAACCGTTGCTGCGCAGAAATTCTATATGCCGCAACTCTTCGACGCCTTCGGCGATCACCTTCAGCTTCATGCTTTGCCCCAGCGCGATCACCGCCTTGGCAATAGCCTCATCGCTGGCGTCGCGGCCGATATCAAAGACAAAAGATTTATCGATCTTGAGTTTGTCGACCGGCAATTTTTTTAGATAACTCAGTGAGGAGTAGCCGGTGCCAAAATCATCAATCGATAGGCTGATACCCAGCGCCTTTAACGCATTAAGGCGGATGATGGTGTTCTCCGGTTGGCTCATGATAAAGCCCTCGGTAACCTCAAACTCAATTAGCTTTGGATTGACGCCGGTTTGCGCTAAGGCCTGACGTATATCATCGATCAGTTGATTCGACATGATTTGCGGTCCCGCCAGGTTAATGGCCATGCATATCTCGGGCAGACCCTGCGCCAGCCAGCGCTGGAGCTGGGTGCAGGCTTCGATGATGACCCAGCGGCCGATGTCGACGATCTGACCGGTCTCCTCGGCGATGCTAATGAACTTGTCCGGTGGCACCATCCCCCGAGTCGGGTGGTTCCAGCGGATCAGTGCTTCGACGCCGATCACCTGCTGGGCATCGATATCCAGTTGAGGTTGATAGTAAAGCACGAACTCGTTGCGTTCGAGCCCATGGCGTAAGCTGGCGCCGAGGCTTAAACGCTCTTCCAAACCCAGCGACTGCTCCGGCGTGTAAAGTGAAAAGCGTTTACGGCCGGTGGCTTTGGACTGATACATGGCCAGATCGGCGTGTTTGATCAGCGTAGTCGTATCATGTCCGTCTTGCGGGTACAGGGCGATGCCGATACTAGCGGAAACAAACAGCTCTTGGGCGTCGATGATGCAGGGCGCTTCCAGGCTGCGCAGCAGCTTATCCGCGACTTGGGTGGCGTTGTCGGTATTGGCCAGATTGTCTAGCAGGATGATGAACTCATCGCCGCCGAGTCGAGCGACCATATCCTGACGTCTGACCAGGGCCGTTAGCCGCTCCGCCACCTGCGTCAGTAACGCGTCACCCAGCGGATGGCCGAGGCTGTCGTTGATCTGTTTGAAATTATCCAAATCGCAGAAAAGTACCGCCAGCTTGCTCTGGCTCTCTTGAGCCAGAGCTATTCTATGGCTGAGTTGTTGCTGCAGATGGCTGCGGTTGGGCAGTTTGGTCAGCGAGTCATGGTTGGCGAGCCAATGCAGTTGCTGCTGTACCCGCATCTGTTCGCTGACATCCATGCCGATACTGAGGATGCTGTTGGAGCGGTCCTGCTGGGTCAACGATGAATGAATCCAGGAGATGCTGTGCGAATTCCCTAGGGCGTCATTGCATTCGGTTTGGTGGCGATATAGGTGTCGAACTCCGGCATAGAGTTCATCTAAGTGTGCCCGTTGCTCGGCGTCGAGGGCACCGAACGACTCGGAAAAAAGTTGCGGCTGGGTTTGCGGCTTGACGTACCCGAACAGTGTGCGTCCAAACTTATTCAAACTTTTACAGCATCCCTGGTTGTCCTGTACCAGGATCACCGCCTGGGCATTATCGAGTAACCCAGAGACAAGGTCGCTCTGTCTGGAGAGTGCCATGCTTTTGCGCTGTAGCTTGAGATTACGGCTGCGCATCTCGCGATCGAGCTGTTGCAGTTCATCGGCTAGTTGTAGGCTGCTGGTCACCAGCATGCTGAGTTCATCGGCGGAGCCTAGCCGAGGATGGGGGGTGTGTTGCTGCAGCTGTTCACGGATCCGATTAAAATCGCGCCGTGCCAATAAGGGCAGGCTGCTGGCGACGCGAGCCAGTCTGTCTAAGGGGCGATGCAGTAGCAGTACTAGCAGCAGGCCACTGATCAGCAGGGCGCTCAGGGTGATGGTTAGCTGGGTAATAAAGGCGCTCTTGATCGCCCGGTAATCGTCGCTGACGTCGGCGATCTGAATCCAAAACGCTGTGCTACCCGCTTCAAGGCCATTGATCGGGATCAATGACACCTCGATATTCTGTCCTGATAGTTGCTGCTGGTAAGTGCCCTCTTTAATAAGGGGGTGCTTGTGGGCGAGAGCGATTAATAGCGGTAATGTTTTGTTTTTGTTGCTTAGCGCAGCCACATCGAGCTGCCACTCGGGCAGTGCTGCGGTGGCTGGGGATGCCGCTTGCAGCAACACGCCGGTCTCCCAGCCGCTGCGCTGCTGGGCTTGCAATACGATGTCTGCAATCGATATAGCGATCCCCAGGCTACCGACTTCGCCCTGAGCTAGAATAATGGGCACCGCGGCCAGCACGTGGCAACGGCTATCACAGCTGATTCCCACGGCGGGTTGCTCGCTGGCTATCGCTTGCTGGGTTAACCGCTGTAGTCGCGGGTTGTCAGGACCTTGTTGGAATACTAATCCTTCGGCGGCAGAATGGGCTTGGAGCTGCTCCAGCCCCCAGAGCCACTGGGTGTGTGAGAACTGCAAGTTCAGCTGGGCTAGTAACTCGGCGGGGGGCAGGGGTTGGCTATCTGGCTGAACCAGCAGGCTCAGGTACTCCAGGCGCTTAATCAATAGCTGCTGGACCGAGGCTATCTGGCTGTCTAGTAGTCTGAGGCTTTGTTGCTGATGGGTCTCCAGTCGTTGTTGTAGTTGCTGCTCTGCGCGCAGATAGGAGATCCAGGAAACTCCTAGGGCGATGATAAAGAAGACTGCTGACATCAGCAGCAGCAGCTTCCATTTCAAACTGAAAAATCGTTTTTTCATGAGCTCCCCGTACGTTCGAACTTTTTCAGAAGACAGCCGCTATGGTTGCTGCTAACGGTATGGATTGGACCTGATTCGGGGTCTTTCAAAAGCGGTAAGCGGCCTGCAACATCAGCATCTTCCAATTTTTTACTAGGGTGTTGGGGGCTGGGTTGTCCTGTTTAAATAGCCAGGAACTGCCCTCTATGCGATGGAGTTCTGCACTAAAATCCAAGTGGCGGTTAGGTTGGTAGCGGAGCCCCAGCGTCCAGTCTCGAGCAAACTGCAGGTGTCCGGGTTGTCCTGTTTGCCGGTTGAAGGCTTCACCCTGTGGATCATCCTTGTCCAGTTTCTGGCGATCGAAGCGCAGCATGACTTGCCACTGGTTACCGAGGCGATGATCTAGCTGCAGGTAGAAGGAACGCATCGTTTTCTCCTCGGCGAACCCTGGTCCCAGATCCTGCCAGCGGGTTTTGCCCTGTAGCGCTTCGGTGGTGAAACTCCAGTACTCTAGGTTGTATTGAGCCGAGACGATCGTGATCAGCAGGCTAATCTCTCCGGGGCTGAAGGGTAGCTCTGCATCGAAGCCTGTGAGTCCAAAGCGCCAGTGCGCGCCGCTCGGCTCGAAAATAATCCGAGCCAGTCTCGCCTGGCTACCGCTAAAGCTGCCGTCCCTGGGTCGACCCATAAAGATCGCTTCGGTTGAATCCCCTGCCTGCAGCTTGCCGTATTGCAGATCGACCAGCCATTGGCCTAGATTCGTGGCCTTGCGGTAATAGAGCGCGATGCCATCTGAAGCTAACAATGGCTCTCTTGCCTGATCAAAATAGATCGATTGCGGCATGGTGATGCCGGGCCGAGTAAAGGCGATATCGCGGGTTTCGTTGAAGAACCCATAGGCATTTTTAATTCGACCGAACCGCACACCCGCTTGTTGATCGAGCTGCTGTTGCAGCGACCAGTCCGCGAACAGGTAATCCACGTCAGCCTCACCGCTGCTGGTGGCGCCCGCCCAGCGAGAGAGAAGCTGGGCATTGAGCTTTAGCTGAGGGGTTGCCTGAAGGACAGCGTTGAGTCCCAGTTCTCGGTAATCGAAAGAGCCCCGGGTGCCATCCGAGTCGCCATAGAAATTATTGTGGTCACTGAGTATCCAGCCTTGGGAGATAAAGCCATTCCAGCTGCCACGCATCTCTGCAGCCGCCTGGTGCTGTGCAAGCAGCGTCAGCAGCAGTAGTGGGAGCTGGAATGCTGCTGTCATTTTATGCGTGGTATTTTTTTTCTTTGTGCTATGGCCGCTCAACAAGTTCGATGCCCTCTGTTATCGGTTGCTGAAGTAGATAGCCAATGGCGCCGGGTGTGGTTGCTAGAGTCTCGAGCATCTGTTGTTCGTTGGTTGCCTGGATCGGCGCTTCACCGGTACCGGAGAACACCCCTTTATCCCATATCTGCCTGAGTTGGTAGGGGAAAAGCCCCAATACCGATTTGCTGAATTGCCGATGCACGGGGTGGACATCGTTTAACACCACGACTCGAATCGGTGACCCGTCTGGCCACAACGTCAGATGCATGGAAAAAATAGAGCGCAGTACCGTATCTGAGAGTTCGGAGGAGGGTGCGCTACTATTGACATACACCCTGACAGTATCGGTAGGCAGGGGATCGGCGACCACGGGCGCTGATAGCTGCAGCAGCGCGATACATAACAGCATGCAGGCAACGTCGGGTAGGTGTCGATGTCGGATAGACGGGGTGGGCATCCTGTTATCTAGAGTCCTGTAGGGCTGTTAGTAGGCGGAGGCGGGTGTCTAACATCTTATGGATATAGCGATTGTGCTGCCAAAATATATCAGCCTTGTCAGGGTAAAAACCAGGGTATAGCAAAATAAGTTATTTTTAGTCTTTATATGAGGTTGAAAGTTTAAGTAAGACGCCGGAATATTAGATTTTTTTCTTGCTCTGGCTGCGGTAGAAAAGCCCTCTCACTTATAAGGACGCCTTCATGAATATAGTAATTAAGACCCTGGCCGCGATCACCCTTTCAGGGGTGGTTAGCTCATCGATCGCTGCGGATGCGGTCAGCGTCGAGGCTCTGCATGCCCAGCGTGTCGCGTTAGCCAGCCAACAGGTCAGCATTACCGGCAAGGTCATCAAGGTAAATAACGGCATCATGCGGCGAAACTTTATCCACCTGCAGGACGGTAGCGGCTCGGGTGATACCGATCGAGTGATCGTCACCAGTCAAGAAACGGCTGAGGTGGGCGCGCAGATCACCGCGGTGGGTAGGGTCAAATTGGATACCGATTTTGGGATGGGATACTTTTATCCGACCCTGGTCGAGGAGGCTACTCTCACCGCCATTCAGTAGGGTTAATAGCGGTTAGAATAGCCGCATCTGGGTGCCGATCAGGCGCTCAAAGGAGAGCCCGATAAAGGGCAGTATCGCATCGGCGATCGGTCGGATCTGCTTGTCGATATAGTGCTGGTAATCGATACGGCTATGTAGATACTCTAGCGGCTCGGGGCCGTTGATCGTCATCAGGTAGGCGATCGTGCCCCGCTGCTGGTATTTTAAGGGTTTACCCAGGCGTGCGTTATGTGCATCGGCGAGACGTGCCGCGCGAACCTGGGGTGGAATGTTCTTCACGTAGTGGCTGAGGATGCGGCGCAGACGTTTGCGGTACACCAGCTGCTCATCCCGCTGGCCCGCTCGCGTCTCTGTCACGACGCGGCACACGTAGGCCGCGGGGTCCTGATCGGTAAAAATGAGCCGATAAAGCTCGTTCTGAAAGCTCTTGGCCAGCAAGGTCCAATCACTACGAATCGCTTCCAAACCTTTAAAAATAAGCCGCTGGTCGCCGTCCGTGCAGATCAGTCCCGCATAACGCTTCTTGCTGCCGGTGTCGCTGCCGCGGATCGTCGGCATCAGGAACCGCTCGAAGTGGGTCTCATACTGCAGTTGTAGATATGATCTGAGTCCGTGCTGTTCGTTGAGCAGCATTTGCCAGCGGCGATTGATCTCGGCAGTCAGCTGTCGTCCCAGGGCGTCGGCTTCGGTGTTGCTCGGTTGTCCTGGTAGATGCACGAACAGCGAGTCGGTATCGCCATAGATCACCTTCAGGCCGCGCGCTTCGATCCAGCCGGTGGTCTGTTTGAGGATCTCCTGTCCCCGCAAGGTGATGGAGCTGGCTAAGCGGGTGTCATAAAAGCGGCAGCCCCCCGAACCCAGCACGCCATAAAATGAGTTCATCAGAATTTTTAGCGCCTGAGATCGCGGCTGATCGCCAGCTTGCTTGGCCTGGTCCCGTTGTTGCCACAGCCGGGTGATAATATCGGGCAGGAAATGCTGGGTGCGTGAGAAGCGGGCGCCGTGATAGCCCGCGATAGCGTTAGCGGGGCTCAGTAAGCCCTCGATCAGCCCGAGGGGGTCGATCTTGAAGGTGCGGATGATCGAGGGGTACAGGCTCTTGAAATCTAACACCAGCACGTGACGATACAGCCCCGGAACCGAATCCAGCACATAGCCGCCCGGACTGGCTAGCCCGCCGCCTTCGGGAAGGTTCGGGGCGATATAGCCGGCTCGATGCAGTTTGGGCAGATACAGGTTGCTAAAGGCGGCCACCGAGCCGCCGCTGCGGTCGAGCTCTAGACCGGTGAGCTGGGTGCGAAACAGTAAAAACTGCAGGATATGGGTCTGCTGGAAGATATCCCACACCAAGCGGCAGTCTTCTAGGTTGTAGGCGGCCAGTTTGGGCTTGTTGTGGCTAAAGTCGCGACAAATGCTCGCCAGGCGGGTATCGACATCTTCGCTGAGCTTGCCGCGGCCGAGCAGCCGCTGGGCGACCGCTTCCAGGCTGAAGCTAGAAAACTGGTAGGTGGCGGTTTTCAGCGCGGCGATACCGTCGATCACCACGCGTCCGGGTAGGGTGATAAAGCCGCTGTTACTGTCGTCTCGAGCATCCCGCCAGCGGGCGTAGCTGCCGCCTCGCCCTAGCCGTAAGCGCATCCCCTGCTGTTCTGCGCGTCTTAATAGCAGCCGGAAATCAAAATTCACTAGATTCCAGCCGATAATCAGATCGGGATCCAGTGCACTCAGGGTGTTTTCAAACACCCGCAGCAGGCTCTTCTCATCACTGACCCAAACGATGTCACCGGGAGCCGATTCGGGTGCCCCAATCATCAATACCCGTGCTAGCCCCTCGGCATACAAGGCGATGGAGTAGAGCTCGCCGCTGGGGGAGCACTCCAGGTCCAGCGAGACCCTCTTGAGGTGGGGGGTATAATCGGCACCACGCAGTTTGGCCTCTTGTATCTGCATGAACCCTGGCCGTTGGTGACGCTGGCCTTGAAATTCGACGGCCCCCAATGCCGAGCGCTCCATCAGGTAGCGCTCGTGCAAACGTATATCACCCTCAAACAGGCTGATCTGCAGCGCCTGCAGTAGCGCCTGGGCCTGGTAGAAATGCTTTAGGGTCAGAAAATACACCGCCGTCACCGGCTGTTGCTGAAACGTCTTGAGGCTGAGAGGGCGGAGTTCGAAGTCTAGGCCCGCGTTGGCAAGAGCGGTTGATACGCGCGCTTGGTCGGCGTCCTGTATGAAAAATAGCGGTCGCTCACCGCGGATGATTAGCTGTATCGGACCCTCGGCAGAGCTCAGCCAGAGGCTGATCTCGGTCTGATGGCCACGATCAAAGCTGTGTCTGCTGAGTAAAAATCCGTGCTGCATGGGGAATCATCATCTGGTTTTTTTTCGCCGCCGAGTATGACAGCCTAGCCAGGACAGGGGCAGGATTTATCCCGGGAGATGGGGACGATCATGACATCCTCGTCCATAAATCCGCTGGCACCCTAGTGATAGCTTGGTAACAGATGCCTATCTGGTAACGATACCTATCGATAACAATGGCTAGGCTGTTAGCAATTGCCTGAGATGGCAGGATATGAGAGCCTGCAACAACTTCGTTCTCTGGGTATGGATCACATAAAAATATTTATACAGGGTTTGGTTAGCGCTAATGTTTTCCTGTTTCTGGCGTACCTGCTGGGTGCAGGGCTTGGACTGTTGCTGCAATTTCCCCCCGAACTGATCTCACCGGTCTGGCCGGCGTCGGGCGTGGCCTTGGCGGGGGTGTTGTTGTACGGCAAGGGCGCGGCTGTCGGGATATTTTGCGCTAAGGTGTTGCTGCACCTGGGGTTGGGCGCCTACTGGGGTGAGGCCTTGCTGCTGGGTCTTGGGGCTGTGTTTCAGGCTCTGGTGGGGGGCTATCTGGTACGCCGCTGGGTGGGGTTCCCCAATCCGTTGGTGCGCGCCGTGGATGTCGTACGTTTTCTGGGCTGGGGTTGTTTGGTGGCGTCCCTGGTCAGCGCCAGTTGTGGTGTTGCTACACTCTGGCTGTATGGTCGTATCAGTCTTGAGGAGCTGCTGTCTAATTGGAGCCTTTGGTGGGTGGGTGATGCGATTGGGGTGGTGTTCGTTACCCCGATATTATTAGCCTGGCTGTCGCCACCGGCGCATCGCTGGCGCCAGCGACGTGGGTTAATGACCCTGTCGTTGTCCGTGACCTTGGTGTTATTGGTGGGCTATATCAGCGCTATTCGCTATTGGGAGGGTCTGCGAATCCAGGATCGCTTCACCCATGAGGGGCGCACGCTCTATCAGCAGCTCACTCATCTTCGTGATCAGCAGGTCGGTGCCGTTGAGGCGTTGAGTCGTTTTTTTCAGGGCTCGGAGGAGGTGACCCGGGAGGAGTTCAGCACCTACGCCCTGCCGTTACTGGCGCGAACGCCGGAGTTGCAGATGTTATCCTGGAATCCACGGATCAGCGCAGCGCAACGGCCGTTGTTTGAAGCGCAGATGCAGCAGCAGGGGTTTAGGGGTTATCAGATTACCGAACGCGATGAGCTGGGTGTCGCGGTAGTCGCCTCGCCCCGGGATGAGTATGCCCCGGTGGAGTTTATTGAACCTAGGGCCGTTAACCAGCGCGCACTGGGTTATGACCTGTACTCCAGTCTGGCCCGCAAGCAGCTACTGGCGCAGGCCCAGAGATCCGATGGGGTTGCTGCCAGCGGCGTACTGACCTTGGCAGAGGACGAGCGTGCAGGCCTAGTATTAGCTGTTGCGGTTGATACAGCCGTCTCTGGGGCTGTCGATGCGGATCGGACTCTGGGTTTTGTGGTGACTGTGCTGCGGCTGGGGTCGGTGCTGGAGCAGTTGCTGGAGGCCCAGATCAAGCAGGGCGTTAGCTACCGCTTGCTGGATATAACCGATCCGGATCATGCGGTGCAGATTGTTGCCCTGGGTCCCGATGCTGGAATGACCTCTAAGCTGCAGCAGCCGCTGGTACAGCAGGTAGAGTACCCGGTGTTTGACGCGCATTTTAATATCGATTTTGCAGGGCGAAAGTGGCTGCTGGAGTTGGTGGCGGATGGTCGTTATATCATCGCTAATCAGCATCTCTCGGCGTGGTTTCTGCTCGTGAGTGCTCTGGTAGCGGCGTGCCTGGCAGGCGGCTTCGTTATCCTGATGGCGAGGCGCGATGAGGTTGAGCAGGGTGCTGAGGTGGTGCGCCAGCGCGAAGACCGGTTTAAGCTCGCCCAGCTTGCACTGGATCGTATCGAGTTGGGGATCTATTTAATCGATCAGCAGGGGCGCTTCGTGTACGTCAATCGGGCCGCTTGTAAAGGATTGGGCTACTCGGCCCAAGAGCTACTGGCGATGCAGCTGGGTGATGTCGATCCTAGTATTGATCCCGACAAACTACCGTTGTATTGGCAGCGATTGAAGCAGCAGGGGCAACTGCAGTGTGAGGCGACTCACCAGACCAAAGATCGGCAATTGCAAAGAGTGGACGTGGTTAGCAATTATGTTGAATGCTCGACGGGTGGCTTCAACTTGGCGTTTGTTCGCGATATCAGTGTGCGTAAATCGTATGAAAACCAACTGCGACTACTCTCTGCGGCGATAGAGCAAAGCCCGGTGTCGGTGTTGATAACCGCTCTTGACGGGACTATCGAGTATGTCAATCCGGCGCTATTACGGATCACCGGTTACAGCCTAGAGGAGGTGCTGGGGCAGAATCCACGAATGTTCAAGAGTGATCAGACCGACGCGTCGACCTATGCAGCGATGTGGCGAACACTGCTGGCTGGCGGGGGCTGGTATGGCGAGTTTTGCAATACCTGTAAGGATGGTACTCTTATTTGGGAGTCCGCCGTGATTACGCCGGTGTTGGATGCTAAGGGTGTCGCGAGTCACTATCTGGCGGTCAAAGAGAATATTACGGCCAGCCGCTCCGCCCGAGAGCGGCTGAGTCACAGCGAGCGGCTGCTGACGCGTGCCCAGAGTCTGGCGCATGTGGGCAGCTGGGAGTTGGACTTTACCAGCAGCAAGATGTCTTGGTCCGATGAGACCTGCCGTATCTTCGGTCTATCACCGGGGAGTACCCTCGATTATCAAGGTTTTCTGAGTTTTATTCATCCCGATGATCAGGAGCGACTAGACGAGGCTTGGTTGTCGGCGCTAGAGGGCGATGACTACGATATTGAACATCGAATCATCGTTGAGGGCGTGATTAAAACCCTACACCAGCGGGCCCAGTTTGAATTGGATCCCCAGGGCAGGGTGTTGCGCGGTATTGGTATCGTCCACGATGTGACTGAATTGAAACGCGCCAGTATGGCATTGCGTGCCAGTGAGGAGCGCTATCGGTCGCTTATAAACGCCCTGTCGGAAGGGGTGCTATTGCGGGATGCCAGTGGCCATCTTGATATGTGTAACCCGGCGGCAGAGCGTATCCTGGGTCGGGCGCTGGAGGTGCTGTTGGCGAATGGCCCGGGGCAGGGCGGGGTGCAGTTTTACGATAGCCAGGGTGCGCCGTTAACGGTGAATCAATACCCCTCGTTGCTCACGATGGCCAGCGGCAAATCCTCCCGAGGCGTGGTAGTTGGCATGGATAGGTTGGAGGGCGAGCGGATCTGGCTGAGCGTCAATACCGACCCCTTATATCATGAAGGCCAGAACCAGCCCTATGCGGTTATGATCTCATTTGAGGATATCACTGAGCGTTATCAACCGAAGGTTGAAGATTGTAAGCGGATCGAGACTCAACAGGATTGACTTTGATGGCCTATGATATTGAAAACCGGTTGGTGATAGGGCTGGCCTCCAGTGCGCTGTTTGATCTGCAACACTCTGATGCGGTGTTCCAGAAGAAGGGTGAGCGCGCTTACCGGACCTACCAGCGCGAGCATCAAAACCGGCCGCTCAAGCCTGGGATTGCCTACCCTTTCGTACGGCGTTTATTGGCATTAAATCAATTGGATCCTGACAATCCTCCGGTCGAGGTGGTGTTGCTGTCGCATAACGATCCGGACACCGGGTTGCGGGTTTTTAAGTCTATCGAGCATTACGGTCTTGGGATTACCCGCGCGGTGTTCCAGCAGGGGCGTTCGCCCTATCTGTTTATTCCGGCTTTCAATATCAGCCTGTTCTTAAGTGCCAATGAAGAGGATGTCAGGCAGGCCATGGCGCGCGGTCTGCCGGCAGGGTTGGTGCTCAAATCTAGCGCGGCGGATGATGCCGACGACGATGAGCTGCGTTTGGCATTTGATTTTGACGGGGTGCTGGCCGATGACGAGTCGGAAATGGTCTTTCAGGACACTGACCTAGAGCAGTTTAAGCGTCACGAGGTCGAGCGTGCTGATATTCCACACAATCCGGGGCCGTTGCAGGGGTTCTTGGCGCAGATTGCCCAGATCCAGAAGTTGGAGCAGGCGCGTGCAGAGCAGCAGCCTGACTACCGCCCCAGGCTGCGATTGGCGATCGTGACGGCGCGCAATGCGCCTGCCCATGAGCGGGTGATTAATACCATGCGCAGCTGGGATCTGATGGTCAATGATGCCTTTTTTCTGGGCGGAGTGGAGAAGCGTAGAGTGCTAGAAATCTGGGCGCCGCACATCTTCTTCGATGATCAGCGTGGCCATCTGGATGCTGCCGCCTCGGTATCGCCCTCCGTGCATATCCCGTTTGGCATTGCTAATCGCTGAGGCGAAAAAAAACCGGACTCTTGTACGGATGATTCTGTACGAGAGTCCGGTTTTCAGTTAGCAAGCTAGGCTTTTCCGAACGGCTACTTACTCGTCGAGGAAGCTACGCAGGTGCTCGGAGCGCGATGGGTGGCGCAATTTACGCAACGCCTTGGCTTCGATCTGGCGAATCCGTTCACGGGTCACGTCAAACTGTTTACCCACCTCCTCGAGCGTGTGGTCGGTGTTCATGTCGATGCCGAAGCGCATCCGTAGTACCTTGGCCTCACGCCCGGTCAGACCTGACAGGATTTCACGCGTGGCTTCGCACAGGCCTTCGCTGGTGGCACTGTCTATCGGCGAGTGCACCGCCACGTCTTCGATAAAATCACCCAGGCTGGAGTCTTCATCATCACCGATGGGGGTTTCCATCGAGATCGGCTCTTTGGCAATTTTGAGCACCTTGCGAACTTTATCTTCCGGCATCTCCATGCGTTCTGCCAGCTCTTCGGGGGTCGCATCGCGTCCCATCTCCTGCAGCATCTGCCGGGAGATGCGATTGAGCTTGTTGATCGTCTCGATCATATGCACCGGGATGCGGATGGTACGGGCCTGATCGGCGATGGAGCGGGTGATTGCCTGACGAATCCACCAGGTCGCATAGGTTGAAAATTTATAGCCGCGCCGGTATTCAAACTTATCTACCGCCTTCATTAGGCCGATGTTGCCTTCCTGAATCAGATCGAGGAACTGCAGACCTCGGTTGGTGTATTTTTTAGCGATCGAAATCACCAGTCGCAGGTTGGCCTCCACCATCTCCTTCTTGGCGCGTCGGGCTCCCGCCTCACCAATCGACATGCGCCGGTTGACTTCTTTAATCTGGATCAGGGTTAACCCCGACTGTTTCTCCAGTTGTCCTAGTTTGCGCTGTGAGCGGAGTAGCTCAACCTTGCTGCTGATCAGTAAGCGACCGCAGGGGCCGTCTGGGTTGCAGAGTGATTCAACCCAGGCGTTGTTGAGTTCATTGCCAGGGAAGGATTTGATGAAGTCTTTACGCGGCATACGTCCGCGCTGGGTGCAGATCTTCATGATGTTGCGCTCTTCGGCGCGCAGTTGTTCTACGACCGAGCGGGCGGTCAGAACCAGGCCGTCGAACAGCCGGGGGACCAGCTTGAGAGGGGCGAAGATCTCGGCCACCGCGGCGATCTCTTGCTGGGCCTGCTTGCTGTCTCGACCCTGTTCGCTGATCGCTTTTTCGGCTTTGAGATACTGCTCGGTCAGGGCGTCAAAGCGGCGTTGGACCTCTTCAGGATCGGGGCCGGTAGGTCCCTCTTCTTCATCCTCATCGTCGTCATCATCGTCACTGTCGTCATCGTCAGAATCATCATCTTTAGTGGTGTCGGCCTTGACGACGGGCTTGGTGACCGGGGCAGGAGCCAGGGGACTGTCGTCGGCGTCTATAAAGCCGTTGAGAACATCGCTAAGGCGACCCTCCTCTTGCAAAGACGCTTCATAGGTCGCGAGTACGGTGGGCACGGCGCTCGGGTACGAGGCCAGTGCGGACATGACCCCGCGGATGCCCTCTTCGATTCGCTTGGCTAGGATGATCTCGCCTTCACGGGTGAGTAGCTCTACGGTACCCATCTCGCGCATATACATGCGGACCGGGTCGGTAGTGCGCCCTGCTTCGCTTTCTACTGCGGCCAATGCGGCGGCAGCTTCTTCTGCCGCGCTTTCATCCGTGGTGTTGCCTTCAGCCACCATATCATCGGCATCAGGGGCGACCTCTGATACGGAGATACCCATATCGTTGATCATTCGAATAATCTCTTCGACCTGTTCGGGGTCGGAGATATCTTCGGGAAGGTGATCATTGACCTCTGCGAAAGTCAGGTAGCCCTGCTCTTTTCCCCGTGCGATCAGTTCTTTAAGTCGAGACTGCTGCTTAGACTTATCTGACATGGAAGCGTTTACCCAAGTTCGAAGGTTCAAAAAATAGCCGCATATTATATCGGTGTTGTATAGAGAACACCATAACGTGACTAGGGTTAGCGTAGTTTAGTTTCGCTTGTTACGGCGGTCTTGAAGCTTTAAAAATGCCATTTTCTTCAAGGCGCTCTGTTTTTGCTGTTCGGCTGTTAATGGGGGCTGGTGGCCAGATTGCAATCCTAGGCGGGTTTCTTCTATCTGTACGGCGATCTGTTGCAGGTGGTCGCTGAACTCCTGTTCTAATTGCTCGCCGGGTTGAATCAGTAATTCATCACGAGCCAGTTGCTGGAGTAGTGGGCTGTAGCTGCTGTCGCGCCATTGAGTCAAGAGCACGGCGGTCGGCAGGTTGGGTGCGTTGCGCAGCTGCTCAATGAGCGCTTTAAAGAGCCGGAACTCTGGTTCAGAGAGGATATCCAGGGCATCGCTGGTTTCAAGGTCAACCTTGAGGGCAAGTTTGGGGTGGTGTAGGAGCAGCTTTAGGGCTTTGGTGCAGGCGCTGGTGGTTTTGGGGGCGCTCTGTGATCTGCCCTGGCGCGGAGGGTGCGAGCGGCTGTGCTGGCTTGCTGTTGAGCGTTGCTCGGCATGCGATGAGGGTCGGCCATAACTGGTGCCATGGCCCTTGTTGTAACTCTTGTCGTAGCTCTTATCATAGCCCTCGTCATAACTAGAGTCGTAGAGGGTCTCGTATGAGGTGGCGGGTGGTTGTGGTTGGCTATCAGGCTTGGGGGTGAAAAACTGCTGCTCCAGGCCGCTCAGTGTTGATAGCTGTTGGCGCATCAGTTGCTGCAATACCTGTCCCGGAATCTTGTTGATTTGCGGTACGGCGAGTGCACTAAGGCGGGCGCGTCCTTCGCCGCTACTAAGATCTATCCCTTCGGACAGGCTGTCAAACAGGAATTCTGATAAGGGTTGTGCGCCGTCGATGCGGCGGTTGAAGGCCTCGGTGCCCTCATTGCGGACCATGCTGTCGGGGTCTTCGCCGTCGGGCAGGAATAGAAAGCGGGCCTGGCGTCCATCCTCCATCAAGGGTAGGGCGTTATCAAGAGCCCGTTGCGCCGCTTTACGACCGGCGTTATCGCCATCGAAGCAGAATACGATCTCTGGCATCAATTTGAATAGCCGCTTGAGGTGCTGCTCGCTGGTGGCGGTACCGAGAGTGGCCACCGCGTTGCTGATGCCAAATTGGGCCAGGGCGACAACGTCCATGTAACCCTCGACGATCAGCACTCGTTGGAGCTCTCGGTTGCTCTGACGGGCTTGATAGAGGCCGTAGAGCTCCTCGTGTTTTTTGAAGGTGAGGGTCTCGGGTGAGTTCAGGTATTTGGGCTTCTCATCGGTAAGTACCCGGCCGCCGAAGGCGATGACCCGGCCGCGCATATCGACGATCGGGAACATGATCCGGTCGCGGAAGCGGTCGTAGCATTTTTGTTCGTCGGCTTTTTGGATTACCAGCCCGGCGTCGTCGAGGGCGTTCTGGTGCTCGTTACCGATCTGCTTGAGCAGGTTGTCCCAGCCAGGCGGGGCGTAGCCGATACCAAACTGCTTGGCGATCGCACCGCTGAGTCCGCGTTGTTTAAGGTAGTCGACCGCTTTGTCGCGCTCTGCATGGCTGCGCAGTTGTTGCTGGTAGAAGTCGTTGGCGCGCTGCAGTAGTTGGTAGCTGCGCTGGCGCTGTTTGTCGTGCTGGGTGTTTTCTGTCGCCTGGGCGGGGATCTCAAGGCCGTGGCGTTTGGCCAGCGTTTCAATGGCCTCACGAAACTCTAGTCGATCATGCTCCATGACGAAGCCGAGCGCGTTGCCGCCGGCGCCGCAGCCAAAGCAGTAAAAAAATTGCTTCTCTGGGTTGACGCTAAATGACGGAGATTTTTCTTTGTGAAAGGGGCATAGGCCTGAGTAGTTGCGTCCGGTGCGCTTGAGCTGTATACGCTCTTCGACCACGTCGACGATGTCGGTTCTATGCAGCAGGTCGTCGATGAAATCTTGCGGGATGCGTCCGGCCATCGGGCTCTCGGTTGGTAGCGATCAGTAGTCGAGCTGTTAGTTGCCCAGCCATCAGCGTATAGCCATGCCTGTCTTTGCGGATGCGGCGGCCCGTCTGTTTCAGGGCGAAGCTGGAGTGCTGTCAGGGTGTTGATAACTTAGCTAGAGCCGCTCAGGTGGTTTGAGCTTAGCTGAGTTTTGCCTTGATAAGCTTGCTGACCATAGCCATATCGGCGCGGCCTTGCATCTGGGGTTTTAATATCCCCATAATCTGCCCCATCTCTTTCATCGAGCTGGAGCCTGTGGCGCTGATCGCTTGATCGATCAACTGGTCTATCTCAGTGTCTAATAGCTGGGCAGGAAGAAACTGTTTAATCACCTCCAGTTCTTTCTTCTCCACCTCAGATAAATCATCACGTCCGGCGGCGTCAAACTGACTGATCGAATCGCGACGCTGTTTCTGCATTTTATCCAGAACAGCGACAACTCGAGCATCATCCACATCGATGCGTTCGTTGACTTCAACATCCTTTATCGCTGCCAGCATGCCGCGCAACGTTTTCAGGCGATCCTTATCTTTGGTTCGCATGGCGTCTTTTTGGGCTTGTTTTAATTCAAGCTTGATAGCGCAGTCGGTCATATTGCTATGCCTGGCAAAGTAATGTTGATGCTGACGTGATCTTAAGTCTGTTGGTTACTAATCCGCTATGAAGCAGAGATTAATACAGACGAACGCGACGGTTATTCTCGCGTGAGACCTTTTTAGCGTGACGCTTAACGGCTGCTGCTGCCTGGCGCTTGCGAACTGTAGTGGGCTTTTCATAGCATTCGCGGCTACGAACTTCAGCCAACACGCCAGCTTTTTCACAGGCACGCTTGAAACGACGCAGAGCGATGTCAAACGGTTCGCTATCACGGACTTTTACACTTGGCATTGTTTTACCTTAAGTTAACGATATTAGCGTTATCTGCCCACGTTTCGATTAGTCGCTCCGTGCCACAGATACCCTTCCCTGGAAAAAATTCAGGGGCGCGTATTCTAAGCTTGTCTAGGATCTTATGTAAAGCATGGCAGTGGTTTTTGATGGTATCGTCTTCTGGGGCTGGTATCATGCGGCTTAATCCTGACAGTAACCGACAAGATCGTGGTATTCCTTAGTGGGAGCGCGGTCTGGCCAGAGAATCGCTATGCGTGTATTGGGAATCGAGACCTCCTGCGACGAGACCGGCGTCGCGCTCTATGACAGCGACCGCGGCCTGCTGGCCGATGCACTCTATAGCCAGGTGGCGATGCATGCCGAGTACGGCGGCGTGGTGCCCGAGTTGGCCTCGCGGGATCATATTCTCAAACTTATACCGCTGATTCGCCAAGTACTGGCGCAGGCCGGTTGTGCGTCCACCGAGGTTGATGCGATCGCTTATACCGCCGGTCCCGGCTTGATCGGCGCTTTGATGACCGGCGCGTCCTTGGCCAGCGCCTTGGCAATGGCCTGGCAGGTGCCGGTGCTGGGCGTGCACCATATGGAAGGTCATCTGCTGGCGCCGATGCTAGAGGACTCGCCCCCGTCGTTCCCGTTTCTGGCGCTGCTGGTCTCGGGTGGTCATACCCAGTTGATGCAGGTCAATGCGTTGGGCGACTACCAGTTGCTGGGCGAGTCGCTGGATGATGCCGCCGGTGAGGCTTTTGATAAGGCCGCCAAAATGCTGGGACTGGCCTACCCGGGCGGCCCACGGATTGCGGCGCGTGCAGAGCAGGGCACCCCGGGGCGCTTTCGCTTTCCGCGGCCGATGACCGATCGGCCCGGATTGGATATGAGTTTTAGCGGGCTGAAAACCTTTACCCTAAATACCACCGAGAAGCTGCGACAGAGTGATGCGGGACTCAGCGAGCAGGATATCAGCGACATCGCCTTGGCATTTCAAGATGCGGTGATCGATACCCTAGCGATCAAGTGTCGTCGTGCGTTGCAGCAAACCGGTATGAAAACCCTGGTGCTCGCCGGTGGTGTAAGCGCCAATAAGATGTTGCGCCACAAGCTGGCTGAGATTGCGGCCAGGCATGGCACCGCTCTGTTCTACGCGCGGCCGGAATTTTGTACCGACAACGGTGCCATGATCGCCTACGCGGGATGTCAGCGCTTGTTGGCGGGGCAGTGCAGTGATTTGACCATTCAGGCACGTCCGCGCTGGCCAATGGTGGAGCTGCAGCCTGTTGATATTCCGGCATCGCCAATCATCGCTGTTACTACAGCCCCTGTTAGTAGCCAACAAACCTAGGAGCATGCAGATGGATATCGTCTATATCAAGGAGTTGGAAGTGGAAACCGTGATCGGTATTTACGACTGGGAGCGCAAGATTAGGCAGCGGGTCAATCTGGATCTGGAGATGGGCACCGATATCAGCAAGGCGGCGGCCAGCGAAGATATTGATAGCACGCTCAATTATAAGACCGTCAGTAAGCGGCTGATCGATTTTATCGAACAGAGTGAGTTTTTGCTGGTTGAGACCATGGCCGAGGAGATCGCGACCATCGTCCTCAACGAGTTTCCAGTGCCCTGGCTGCGTCTACGTCTGGGTAAGCCTGGTGCGGTGCGTGGTGCTAAGGATGTGGGGGTTATTATCGAGCGTGGAGCGCGCTGCTGATGGCGCGGGTTTACTTGAGCATCGGCAGTAATATTGATCGTGAGCGTTATGTGCGTAGTTGTCTCGATGCGCTGGCGGCGGCCTATGCGCCGCTGTGCATCTCTAGCATCTATGAGAGTGAGGCGGTCGGCTTTGACGGTGATCTGTTTTATAACCTGGTGGTTGGGTTCGATACCCTCCAGAGTCTGCCGCAGCTGTTTGTAGCGTTGCGGCAGATCGAGCATGATCATCAGCGCTGCCGTGATGCTAGAAAATTCAGCGCCAGAACGCTGGATATCGACATCCTTAGTTATGCCGATTATGTCGGTGAGTTTCGCCTCGATAATGGCAGCGGCGGGCTGTTGCCGCGTGCTGAAATTACTAAAAACGCCTTTGTATTACAGCCGCTGGCGGAGATCGCGCCGACCCATAAACATCCCAGTCTACAGCTCTCCTACCAGCAGCTCTGGCAGCGGTTTGATCACCCCGAACAGCGGCTCTGGCCGGTCTCTTTTTTTTGGCATGAGCAGCAGTTATCACCCAATATTACACCTTAGGGCGTGCTTTGAGGGGGCTGCTGCTGGCGGTCTCTTTTTCGGCGAAAATATCTACATGCAGGCATCAGCTTCTGGTCCTTATCAGATCCAATCGTTACTCCTCAGGGCGGCCCTTTAGCCGTTAATAACCCCTTTTAATGCTCTGCTGGAGCGGTATAATGCGCGGCTTTGTTCAGGGCGTGGGTTGGGCCTAAGGGTCGCTTTTTTTACCCAGTGTTTTTAGGTGGTACAGCAGGAAAGGCTTTGCTGACCTCTACGCTGCTGTTTTATCTGTGTTATCTATTCGTCATTCGTAGGTCATCTGTGGTTGTTTTTAAGGTTTTTAGTAAAGCTAGTGGTCAGAATTATGTGGGTGCCTGTCGCGGAGCTATAGATCAGCGCTGGGAACTGTATCTGCGTGCGGCCGAGGCAGGGCTGGATTTTCCTCTCTATAACGAGATTCGAGAGCATGGAGAGGCGCAGTTTGTGATTGAAGAGCTCGACTATGCTGATGACATCGCCGAGTTGAAGGAGATGGAGTTACTGCATACGGTTGAACTGGCTGCGCGCTCGCTGCGGAATTATAAGTTTGGTATTACCGATGCCGTAGTTAAGCGGATTAGGCAGGTAGATCATGAGCGGGCCTGGATGAAGGACCTGCCAGAGGAGCCGGTCAGAGTAAAAATGGCGCCGGCGCCTAAGCCCCCCACCACGCCGTCTATAGCCTCTCGAACGATCGCGCCGCAACGTACAGCGCCGGCGTGCTCTGTACCTAAATCCAACATTGCACCTAGATCCAACACTGCACCGAAATCCAACACTACACCGACATTCATCGCGGCTAAGCCCGTGCAGCAGCGTTCCCGTCCTGAATCCCCTGCTGCTGTGGGGAATGAGTCTGTCGCGCGCAAACCTGCCAGCGTCGATCACTCGGCAGAGCTGGATAAAGCACTCTTTGCCGAAGGCATCGGCCTGCTGGTGAGGGCGGTGGCATCGGTGGAGCAGCTGAGTAATGCGCAGCAACAGATCAGAAGCAATGCGCAGTCGCTATCCCTTGCTCTGGCTGAATCGGAGCGTGCGTTGCAGCAATTGCAAGCACAGCAGGATGAAGCCGCACTCAGGGCGCGCTTGGCGATGGAGGCCGTGGCCGTTTCGCAATCGGCCAATGCGCAGCTGATGGTCCTGCACCGTCAGGCCAAAGAGAGTTCGGCCTCTGCGATGAAAGCGCTTGATCAAAGTAGTGATCTGTCGCTGCAGACGGCGCAGCTACAGCAAGAGTTCAGCAGATTGTTATTGCGGATAAAAGTGGGGGCCCAGGCTTCTAAGTCGGTAGCTTCTCAATCTCAACCATCACCGCAGTCACAATCACAACAATCACCCCCACAACCCCCACAACCACAGCAGCCACCACAACCACAGCAGCCACAGCAGCCACCGCAGCCACCGCAGCCACAGCAGCCACCGCAGCCACAACCTATGCCTGCTGTGGTGGACTCGATGCGGCCTGATACCGCCACCGCGACGTTGCGGCGATCATCGATCGATACGCCTGTCGATACGGTAAGGCAACGAGTAGCAGCGGAAGAGGCCCAGATGGTTAATCAGCTTAAGGTCTTGGATCGGCTGCTGATCCCCGAACCACCGAGTCCTGCTGTGGTCGATGCCGCATTACAGTCGCCTCTCGGCGTTCACTCCCCTGCTAGGGCCTGGGTTGCCACGACAACGGGTGACGCTGAATCGGCGCTAGTGCTGGTCAAGGATGCCGCTCCTGCGACCGTGGTGTTGCGGCGGTCAAAAACGCCCAGCGCGGTCGCTGGCACTGCTGCGACGAGCCGGCGAAAAACACTGAGTATTAAGGCGCGCTGACACCCCGCCTGCAAGCTGTATGGCGTGTTAAGCAGCGCGCTGTGCTATCGCGCTGCTTAGATCGCATCTAGGACGCAGGCGGTGGCTAAGGACGGCCAGATGGTCGGTGTCATGGTGTTATTTCGTAAGAGATCGGGCTGGTAGTCTAGGTAATTATCAGTGTGGATTGTGCAATTATGAAGGCGCTAGGCGGGTTATTGCATGACTTTCCTCTGAGTGCGGTCTGCTTGGCGTATCGGTTGCTCTCTCAGCTATTTGCTGGGTTTGTTCTTAACTGTTTGTATTATCAATATTTATTAGCGGATCTATAGTTTTTTAGTCGACATAGAGACATTTTTTTCAGGATAAAGTGCATAGATTGAACAAATGGTGAGCAAAAAGGCTTCATTTACCTTTATAATAGTGGACTAAAATATAGATGCTGAACGAAAACCCTCACTCAGCTAGAAGCACCAAACTCAAGTAGGTATCACGTCCACACATGTCTCAATTGAAATTATCCTCTATCAAAACCACACAAAACGCCGCCGTTGAACTAGAAAAAGCTATGGTTCAGCTCAATGAGCTGAACCGGTTGTTGTCTGCAGAGAAGCAAGCCTCTAAATCATTGGCGCTAAAACTTGGCGAAGCTCGCACTCACAGTGATGACCGTCTGGCCTCAGAGAACGAGGAGCTGTATCGCGAGATTGAGAAGTTAAAAACAGCACAGCAGATTCTTCGGCTTGAAGGTGTGGTGGGACAGGATGTCAAAGCACGCAAGCTAGCGGATCAGCTTAAAGAGCGTTCTATCGAGCTCAATGAAGTCAAGAAAACGCTTAAGGAGTATCAGGCCTTTGATCCTGAACGTCAGAAGCGCCAGCTGGCTGATCAGAAAAAGCGTATCGCTGAGCAAACCGCGCTGTCCAAAGACCTGAACACTAAGCTCAAGGCCTCTAAGCGTGAAGTGTCTGAGCTTAAGCGTGAGCTGGCTGAAGTCAAAAAGAAATTAGAAGCCGTGTCTCCTGAAACAGAAGCTGTTACTGCTACCCAAGAGTAACCCTGCGCCTGTTTGAGCCGCTACTGGCTGCCTCTCGCTGGTTCAAGTCGCAGATGAAATCCGTGCTAGTGATTGGTGCGGATTTTTTATTGCAGTGCTCTCCGTATGGGCGTGCGCTCGGTATCCGCATGCGTGGGTTCTTTTATTGACTCACTGCTTACCCTAGCGCAGTGCTTCTATGGCGCTAGCGTCATAATCCAATGCGTACCGCACCTCATCGGTATGGGCACCCAGACTTGAACCGGTATGCAGGTATTGTATAGACCTGTAGTCGTTAGTCATTAGCGGTCAGTGGTTAATTATTAGTTGGGTGGTTAAGCACTCGGCTTGGTGCTGCCATCCGCATTCCATAACCAGGCGGCACCCCGTACTCCGCTGGCATCTCCGTGTAAGGCGGGTCTTAACAGGGTGTTGACCCGGTCCGAGAACACGTAGGCACCCCAGCGAGCGGGGATCTCGCTATAGAGTGCGGCAATATTGGAGAGTCCGCCTCCTAGGACGATAACCTGTGGATCGAGCAGGTTGATTACGCAGGCCAGGCTGCGGGCCAAGCGATCAGCGTAGTATTCCAAAGCCTGTATAGCCCTGGGGTCGCCGGCTGCGACAGCTTGGATGATCTGTTCGACACGCAGCGGCGCTTGGCCGCTTAGCAGCGCATAATGCTGGCTAAGTCCTGGGCCGGACAGGTAGGTCTCGATACAGCCCCGTTTGCCGCAGTAACAGGGTAGCGCCGGGTCTTGTTGCGGGTCGGCCCAGGGCAGTGGGTTGTGGCCCCATTCACCGGCGATTCCGTTGGGGCCTGCCAATAGTTGGCCGCCCAGGATGATGCCACCGCCGACCCCGGTGCCGAGAATGACGCCAAACACATTAGCGGCACCTGCTGCCGCACCATCGCAAGCTTCGGAGAGCGCAAAGCAATCGGCATCATTGGCGAGGCGGATGCTGCGCTGCAGAGACCGCTCTAGATCGCGGTCTAAGGGCTGGCCGATCAGGCAGGTGGAGTTGGCATTTTTGATCCGGCCGTTATCGGCCGACAGGGTGCCAGGGATACAGACGCCAACGCTCGCCGTTTGCCCCAGTGCGGATTCAGCGTCCAGCACCAGCCTGGTGATCGCCGCCAGCGTTGCGGCATAATCGCCTTGAGGGGTTGCGACACGCCGGCTCCAACAACGTTTGCCGCTCGAATCAAGGGCCAGAATTTCTATCTTGGTGCCACCAAGATCCACGCCGATGCGTAGCATTATCTCACTGTCAGCACTTTGTGACTGTTGGTGCCGTATCCGGGTGCGTAGTCATCGCCATGGGTGAGGATGACAAGATCGCCCGGGCTCAGGTAATGTTTATTTTTCAATAGCGCGATCGCCTGTTCGGCGACCTTGGTGATATCGCCCTGACAATGCAGAAAGCGCAACGGTTTAACACCACGGTAGAGGCTGACTCGGTTGAGAGTGGCGTCGTTGCTGGAGAGTGCAAAAATCGGCAGTCCCGAGCTAATCCGTGACAGCAGCAACGGGGTTTTACCCGATTCTGTTAGACTGATGATCGCCTTGATCCCTTGCAGGTGGTTGGCTGCGTACATGGTCGCCATCGCCACCGCCTCGGTGATATCGGTAAAGGTTTTGTCCAGCCGGTGTTTGGAGACGTTAACGCTCGGGTGTTTCTCCGCGCCACGGCAGACCTCTGCCATCGAACGTACGGTCTCGACTGGAAACTCGCCCGCCGCTGTTTCGCCAGACAGCATCACCGCATCGGTGCCATCGAGCACCGCATTGGCAACATCCATCACTTCGGCACGGGTCGGCATCGGGTTGGTGATCATCGACTCCATCATCTGAGTGGCGGTGATCACCACGCGGTTGAGCTGCCGACTGCGACGGATGAGACTCTTTTGTACCCCTGCCAGCTCGGCATCACCGATCTCAACGCCCAGATCCCCGCGGGCGACCATCACCACATCGGCGGCGAGGATGATCTCATCCATCGCCTCGGGAGTGCTGACACATTCTGCACGCTCGACCTTGGCCACAATACGGGTTGTCAAGCCGGCCGCTAACGCCAGTTCGCGAGCATAGTGGATATCGGCGCCGTTACGTGGGAAGGAGACCGCTAGGTAGTCAACCCCGATCTGTGCTGCGGTGCGAATATCGGCCTTGTCCTTGTCGGTCAGCGCCGCCGCCGAGAGTCCGCCCCCCTGCTTGTTGATTCCCTTGTTGTTGGACAGGCTGCCGCCGATGGTTACTCGGGTCAGAACTTGGCTGCCAAGGATGCTCTCGACCCGCAGTTGGATACGACCATCATCGAGCAGCAGCAGGTCGTCCGGTTGCAGGTCTTGTGGCAGGGCTTTGTAGTCTAGGCCCACGGCGCTAGCATTGCCCTGTCCAGCGGGGAGGGCGCTGTCGAGGATAAATACTGCACCCACTTCGAGCTTGACCTTGCCTTCTTTAAACGTGGATATACGTATTTTAGGGCCCTGCAGGTCGCCTAAGATGGCTACCTGGATCTCTAGTCGCTGGGCGATTTCGCGAACCCTGAGGGCGCGTTGAATATGATCCTGCGCTTGTCCGTGCGAGAAATTCAGGCGCACGACGTTGGCACCGGCCTGAATGATACGCTCCAGGTTGTTGTCTTTATCGGTAGCCGGGCCGAGGGTGGTGACGATCTTGGTACGACGGAACATACAGCGAACTCGAGTTAGGGGTGTAGCCTGATTCTAACCCCTTCAGCGTGACATTATTAGTGGCTTTGGAGCAATCGGAGCTAGTGAGGGCTATCTGAGGGCTAAGTCAGCGGAGAGATGCTACCGTCAGTGCTGCCGGATCAGAGCGCAAATACCAGTATTAGCGGGATGATCAGCAACGCGCCAATATTGCCCAACAGCACGATAGAGGCGACCTGGTGCGGTTCTTGTTGGTAGCGCTCGGCCATCATGTAATTAAGGACCGCCGGGGGCAGGGCACCGAATACTAGCAGGATGGCAAATTGCTCCTCGGATAGTCCAAGCCAGGGTTGCAGTACTAGCACGATCAGCACCCCCGACAGAGGACACAAGATGGCACCCAGTACTCCTTGATGCCAACTCTTGAGGCCCACCTCGACGATACGAATGCCGAGTGTAAACAGCATCAGTGGGATCGATATCTGCCCCAGCATCTGTACCGGCAGCTCTACCGCCTTGGGCAGCGTCAAACTCGATGCACTCCAACCAATACCGGCGATAGTGGCCAGGATCATCGGCATCTTCAGCAGCTGCAATAGCCGGGTGTGACGATTGAGCATCAGCGCGCCGACGCTCATATGCAGGGTGTTTTCGACGATAAACAAAATCACCGCAGCAGGCAGGGCCTGTTCGCCAAAGGCCAGCACAATCAACGGAATCCCCATGTTGCCGGAGTTATTGAACATCATCGGCGGCAGGAAGGTTTTAAGATTGAGTTTTAATAGCCGTACCACAGGGTAGAGCAGCAGCCCCGAGCCCAGAACAACCACGACACCACCCAGTGCCAGCTGCTGGTATTGCACCAGTGGAAAGGCTTGGGTGGCCATCGAGTGAAAAATCAGCGCCGGAATGAATAGATCCATATTGGCGCGGTTGGCAAATTCGATATCGGGACGGTGGCGGCGGCCATACAGATAGCCGCACAGCACGATCACGAACAGCGGAAAGACGGTGAGAAAGATACGCTCGGTGAGCGCTAGAGTGGTTTCCGTCATGCCGCCGTGATGTCCTTAGGTTGAAGTGGTGATAAAGGGCTTATTTAACCCGGGTGGGGATGACCAGTACCGGACGTCCGGAATACTTGATCACCTGGCGGGTGGTGCTGCTGGAGCGCCCCAGACTGTTGTGTGAACCCATCACGATCAGGTCGGCATTGATCGCCTTGGCAACGTCAACGATCTCGTCGGAACGGTTGCCTTCACCGACCACCTGCTCGATCACCAGCCCCGGCTGCGTGTCCAGCTTGTCCATCTCCTCTTCGTAGAACTTGATCACCCGCGCTTTCATGTCGGCTTTGATCTTTTCTAGACCCTCGTCATGGATGCTCTTGAGCAGGTCTTTGGGCAGGTAGTTCTGGATCAGCGCCTGACCGGTTTCCCCGATCGGCTCGACGACGTGCAGCATCACTACCTTGGCATTATAAACGCTGGCCATCTTCAGGGCTTGGCGAAATACCGGACGGCTGTGCTTGCCCAGTGAGGTGGTGTAAAGGATGGTTTTAGTATCAGGAAGAGACATAGTGGAGCTCCGTGAATGGGTGATGGGTAATGATCATTGTAATGCGTATGTCCTTGGCGTGGTCGAGCGCTGGCGTCTGAGTTCTGCTGCAGCCGAGAACAGCTGATACCTGCTGACGCGTTGTGATAGAGCCTTCCTGTCTCTGTATATAACGTTTAGTGATCATTAGCGCCAGCGGCGTGGCGCCTGAGAGAGGTTTAACGCACGCGTTCATGTGAGGGTCTAAGTAACCGAGGTCCGTGGCTGTGAGCAGCGCTCCAGCAGATAGACAATGGATTTATACTCTATGCCACTATGCTCTGACAAACCAATTTCGCAGGTGCGGCTGGTTGAAAAGCCTTCGCGGCAGTTACTAGGTAAGGAATCCTTGAGGCTGCGCAGTGCGGAGGCGTTCAATTCCGGAGTCGAAAAGCCTTTGTCACCGGCAAAACCACAGCAGGTAATCTGGTCGGGAATGATCACTTCGCGCGCGCAGGCTTTAGCAAGACTGACCAGGTTGTCGGCCAATCCCATTCGCGCACTGCTGCAGGTGATGTGCAACGCGATCGGTTCCTGCACCGGGGTGATCTGCAGCCGCTCAAGCACAAACTGCTGGATAAACTGCACCGCCTCGAAGATCTGTAAGCGGTTGTCGATCGATTCCTGCATCCGCAGCGTACAGGGGCTGGTATCTGAGTAGATCGGATAGTCGCCGTTGTTGGAGGCTGTTAATAGCGCAGCCTCGGTCTGCAGGGCCTTGCTGTTGGCCGCCTCGAACAGTCCTTTACTCTGAAAGGGCATGCCGCAGCACAGCGCGTCTAGATTTTCTGGATAGATCACCTCAAAACCGGCTTTGTTTAGCAGCGCCACGGTCACTTCGGCCAACGACTGTTGCTCGCTGCTGCCGCGTTGTAGGCCCATGGTGCGACTGGCGCAGCTGGGCAGGTAGACCACTTTGCGCTCACTCTTGAACGTCGAGGCGCGATGATCCTCCAAGGGTTTTATTTTCGGGGCGGCGCTGGGCATCGACGGAGTCCACTGTTGCACCGCGCCGCCGCTGATTTTACGGGCCGCGCCGGTGACCGCGCGCATCGCTTTACTACCAATCAGTCCGTGGGTGATATCGGCCAGTTTGAATACCGTCCGGCTGGCACTGCTGACGCCTGCAAAATGGTCGGCCAGCCACTGCGCCTTGCCGGCATGCTTGGCATTGGCCTCGCTGCGCATCGCTCGAGTCAGATCGCCGGTGTTGATGCCCACCGGGCAGGCCATCGAACAGAGACCGCAGGCGGCACAGGTATCGAGTCCTTGGTAGGCGTAATCACTGCGCATCTGCTCGAGTCGCTCCGGGTCTTCACCGCAGTCTTCGAGGCGGGCGATTTCACGGCGGATCACGATCCGTTGCCGCGGAGTCAGGGTCAGTGCGCGTGAGGGGCAGCTAGGTTCGCAGAATCCGCACTCGATACATTTATCGATCAGCGGATCGGCGGGTGGCAGGGGCTTTAGATTCTGCAGATGGACCTGCTTGTCAGTGTTGAGCAGTACCCCGGGGTTGATCAGGTTGTCGGGATCAAACAGGTGCTTGATCTGCCACATCAGTGCGTAAGCTTCGGCGCCCCACTCCTGCTCAACATAAGGCGCCATGTTGCGGCCGGTGCCATGCTCTGCCTTCAACGAACCATCGTACTTGCCGACCACCAGATCAGCCACCTGGTCCATCAGCTGCTCGTAGCGATCGATCTCGGCCTGAGTGTCGAAGGCCTGGGTAAAGACGAAATGCAGGTTACCTTCCAGCGCGTGGCCAAAAATCAACGCGTCTTGGTAGCCCAGTTCGGTGAATATGATGTGCAGATCGTGCACCGCTTCGGCCAGCTGCTCGACGGGGAAGGCGACATCTTCGATGATCACCGTGGTGCCGGTGTTGCGTACCGCACCAATGGCGGGGAATAGCCCCTTACGAATCGCCCAGAATTGATTGTATTCACGGGGATCGTCGGTAAAGTGCAGCGGTTGCAGGGTTTTAAACGGCTCCAGCGTCGAACTGATGGCGGCGACCTTGTTATGCATCTCCTGTTTGGAGCCACCGCGAGTCTCGACCAGCAGCGCTGTGGCATGATCACCCAGCTCTTTGATGTAACCCGGCATGCCGGGTTTATTTTCCACCGAACGCAGACCCGCACGGTCGATCAGCTCCACCGCCGACACTGGGGTTTTTTTCAGTGCGGCGACAGCACGACAGGTGATTTCGACATCAGCAAACAGGATCATCGCCGAGGCTTTGTGCGGGTGTTCGTCAACGGTGCGGTAGGTGATCTCAGAGATAAAGCCGAGGGTGCCTTCCGAACCGATCATCAGGTGCTGCAGGGTTTCAAACGGATCGTCGAAATCGACCAGCGAGTTGAGCGCGTACCCGGTGGTGTTTTTGAGGCGGTATTTGTGGCGAATGCGCTCGTGCAGCGCGGTGTTGGCCCGTGTTTGTTCGCTGAGTCGTCGGAGTTGTTCGAGCAACTCGGCATGGCTGGCGCTGAAGGCTGCGCGACTGGCAGGATCTTTGGTGTTCAGCAACGTGCCGTCGGCCAAAATCAGTTGCATACTGTCGAGAGTGCGATAGCTGTTTTGCGCCGTACCACAGCACATGCCGCTGGCATTGTTGGCGGCAATGCCGCCGATCATCGCCGCGTTGATCGATGCCGGATCCGGCCCGATCTTCTTGTTAAAAGGGGCCAAATATTTATTCGCATGGCCGCCGATCACCCCGGGTTGGAGGCTGATCTTTGAGGCGTCGGGCTCGATGTTATAGCCTTTCCAGCCGTCACCCAGTTGAATCAGCACCGAGTCGGTAATTGCCTGGCCAGACAAACTGGTGCCCGCCGCGCGGAAGGTGACGGCTATTTTGGCAGCTCGCGCCAGGCGCAGGATCTGTGCAACCTCATCGGGCGTTTCAACCCGTACCACCAGTTGTGGAATCAAACGGTAGAAGCTGGCATCCGTACCGTAAGCCAGGGTGCGCAGTGGATCGCTGATCAGCCGCGATTCAGGAATAAAATCGCCAAGCTGATGACGAAATTGCTGATAGTTTGGTTTCATATTGACGTCCTGCAGGGGTGGCTGGGGTGTCATGTTGTTAGGATGATAGCCCGCCTTGCACGGGGTGGTTGAGAGCCGTCTGAGTGGCATCCAATGTTGGATTGCATGCCACTTTCCGGATACCGATCAAGATTCGGGTGCTTAGCCGTAGGCGACGGCAGGCAACCAGATCACCAGCTGTGGCCAGAGCACCAGGATCACCAGGGCGATGAGCTGCAGGATGATGAAGGGGATCACGCCCTTGTAGATATCGGACAGTTTGATATCGGGCGGGCAGACCCCCTTGAGATAGAACAAGGCGAAGCCCACCGGCGGGGTCAGGAACGAGGTCTGTAAGGCCATCGCCACCAGCATCACGAACCACACCAGTTCGGGGTTATCGACCACCCCGTAGCCGTCAATATCAAAGCCCAGTGCGCTGATCACCGGAGCCAGCAGGGGCAAGATGATCAGGGTGATCTCGATCCAGTCGAGGAAGAATCCCAGCAGGAAGATGATAAACAGGATAAAGGCGATGATGCCGTAGGGGCCAAACGGCAGGCCGGTCAGGAACGACTCGATCAGCTCGTCGCCGCCCAGTTCACGCAGCACCAGCGCAAAGCAGGTGGCGCCGATAAAGATTAAAAAGATATAGGCGGTGGTATTGTAGGTCCCCTGCATCACCTCTTTAAGTACCCTGAGGTTGAAGCGGCGGTTGTACAGGGCCAGCAGGCTTGCACCCAAGGCGCCGACGCCAGACGCTTCGGTGGGGGTGGCGATACCGCCAAAGATCGAACCCAGCACCACGAAGATCAACGCCAGAGTCGGCAGCATCGCCTTCATCAGCCCGGCAAAGGCTTTGAGGGTGACCGTTTTGGCATCGGCCGGAATGGGAGCGGACTCCGGGCTCAGAATCCCCACCATGACGATGTAAATAATATACATCGCGCCTAGCATCAGCCCCGGAATTACCGCGCCCATAAACAGATCACCCACCGACAGACCTAACTGGTCGGCCATAATCACCAGCATGATGCTGGGTGGAATCAGGATTCCCAGGGTGCCCGCCGAGGCGATGGTGCCCAGCGCTAGCGGTTTGGAGTAGCCCTGTTTCAGCATCGCCGGCAGTGACATCACGGCCAGCAGCACCACGGAGGCACCGATGATCCCAGTAGAGGCTGCCAGGATAATACCGATCGCGGTGACGGTGATCGCCAGACCACCGCGGACCTTGCCGAACAGCTCCTGCATCGATTCCATCAGCTCTTCGGCGACACCGGATTTATCCAGCATGATGCCCATAAAAATGAACATCGGCAGCGCCACCAGGATCCAATTATCCATGATCTTGTAGAGCCGATTGACCACCAGCCCCAGGGTTAAAAAGTCCAGACCGGTAAAGCTGTCCAGGTAGATATCGGCCAGAAAGCCGATACCGGCGAATATCACCCCGATGCCGCCCAGAACGTAGGCGACCGGGATGCCGGTAAATAGCAGCGCGATAAACGATAGGAACATCGCGATAACAAGAATTTCATTAACTTCCACGGTTACACTCCCCGAATCAGCAGGACAACGTCACGAATCAAACGCGACACCACGGCCAAGGCCAGCAGGCCGAAACTGAGCGGTATAACGGCCTTGATAGCCCAGCGCCAGGGCAGACCGGATGGGGATTCAGATGATTCATTGATGCGCCAGGCATCAGCAACAAAATCAAGGCTATGAATAAAGATAACGGCGATAAAGGGCAGTACTAGAAACAGGATGCCGAGCACATCGATGATCCGTTTACTCTTGATACGCAAGCCGCCGTAGACCAGATCGACCCGTACATGGGCATTGTTGATCTGGGCATAGGAGAGGCCGAACATCACCCCGATCGCATAGAGATGCCATTGCAGCTCTTCGAGAATGATCAGGCCGCTGGAGAAGCCTTTACGCAGTACCACTTGGAGAATGATGACCAGCACCAGAACGACATAGGTCCAGGCGATCAGGTTGCCGAGCTTGCGAATGAAACAGTCGATACCGTCAGAGATCGGAACGGGATGATGGTGGGTCGTCACGGGGGTACCTCTCAGGAGCCGCGGATGGAGAAAATAAGGGGATGGTTTGCATAGCCTGTACAAACAATAGCCAGTACAAACCATAGCCTATGCAAACTATAAAACGGCCGGGAGCGGTCCCCGGCCGAGACTTACACCCTGTTCAGGGTCTTATAGAATGTTACAGGCTAGGTTTAGCACGGGGCAGAAAGGCGTGCGCTTCCCAGAGATCATAGCCGTCACGGAAGCTGGTCAGATCGGTATAGACCTTGTTGAAGAACGCATCCTGATTCTGCTCAACCACCACTTCATCCCACTTGCTCTTGAAGGCCGCGAGCATCTCGTCATTCCAGTAACGAATCTCAACACCGTTGTGCTTGGCGTTAGCCATCACCTCGAACTGCATCGCTTCGCCTTCGGCGATCGAATTAGTCATCGAGGCTTTACAAGTGTTTTCCAGGATTGCCTGGTTGGCAGGACTCATATCGGCCCAGGCGTCTTTGTTGACCAGCAGCTCAAACACGGTGGACTGCTGATGCCAGCCTGGGAAGTAGTTGTACTTGGCGATCTTGTGCAGACCGAGGCGTTGATCGATCGCCGGCTGGGAGAACTCGGTCGCATCGATAGCGCCCTTTTCCAGCGCCCCAAAGATCTCACCGCCAGGCAGCTGTGAGGTGCTGACCCCCATCTTCTCCATGACGCTGGCGCCCAGGCCGAAGAAGCGCATGTTTAGGCCCTTGAGGTCTTCAGGCTTGTCTATCGGCTTCTTGAACCAGCCCGAGGTCTCAGGAGAGATGATCGCGCACGGCAGCACTTTGACGTTGTAACCGCCATTATCGTACATCTCTTGGTACAGTTTCAGGCCGTTGCCGTAATACATCCAGGCGAGATATTCACCCGCTTCTGGACCGAAGGGCACAGCAGAAAAGAGCGCCGCGGCAGGCATCTTGCCTTGCCAGTAACCGGCCGTGGCATAACCGGAGTTGACCTTGCCGCTGGAGACCGCGCCCAGGATCTCGGGAGGCGCTACCAGCTTACCCGGCTCATAAATTTTCATCTTCAGCTTGTTGCCGCTCATAAGCGGCAGCTGTTCGGAGACCCACTGGATCGGGGTGCCCAGCGCCGGCAGGTGCGAGCCGAATGCGATCGGGGTTTTAAGCAGGGTTTTTTCGGCAGCCAACGCAGGTTGTGTTGCCGATAGGGCTGCAGTTAGAGCCGCAGCAGTCACGGCGGTGCGAGTAAACTTTCTCATGGTCGGTCCTCAATGGTTCATTGTTTTTATATATTTACAGTCTGGGTGAGCCATTTGGTAAAGTGGTAATACCAATCTTTGCTTGAGGTTGTCATCCTAGGTGCGTGTCCTGCTGATGTCAAGCCGGTTTCGGTTGGTTGATTAGTTTTTGATCTAAGCTGCGCTGTATATTATTGAATACTATGATTTAGTTTCTTATAATTTGAAGTGTGAAAAATAATCAACGAAGATTGGTTGCGATTTCTGCTGTGACAGAGTGGTGGTTGTATTTTTTGATCATCATGGTATAAGTGCTTGCATGCTAAATTGGTAATACCATTGGAAAGGCCGGATCTTATGACCTACAAGCGCGTTAAACAGCCCAAAATCTCTGATGTCATTGGAGATGAGTTGGAGAGCATGATTTTAGAAGGGAGTTTAAAGCCGGGGCAAAAGTTGCCGTCAGAGCGCGCTTTGGCGCTGCAGTTTGATATCTCTCGCCCCTCGCTGCGTGAGGCAGTACAAAAATTAGTCGCTAAGGGGTTGTTGACTAGCCGCCAAGGCGGGGGGACCTACGTAACCGCCACGCTCGATGCCGGGTATGTGGATCCTTTGCTAACGTTGTTCTCCTCCCATCCGGAAGCGCAGTCCGATCTGCTGGAGTTTCGTCACGCGTTGGAGGGTGTGGCTGCTTACTATGCTGCGCTGCGGAGCACCGAAGCGGATCGAAAGTCGATTCGCCAAATTTACGACGAGCTCGAAACGCATCATGAATCGAAGTCCTTTGCTGAAGAGGTCAAGGCGGATGTAGAGTTTCATCTGCGGATCGCTGAGGCGGCTCATAATGTGGTGTTGCTGCATACTATGCGTGCGCTGCTGGGGTTGGTCGAGAAAAACATCATGAGCAATCTTGAGTATGTTTATCCGCAGCGAGGCCATCGTTCCAAGATTCATGGTCAGCATAAGCTGCTGATGGAGGCTGTTTTTGCTGGTAATCCAGAGCTTGCGCGCCAGGCTGCGCATACTCATCTGGCTTATGTTGAAGAGGTGGTGTCTGATTATGGCAAAGAAGCAGCAAGGCAGGAACGCTCGCGTAGACGGTCGGAGTTGAGTAAGTAATAATATGTAGTTTTACTACCTTTTGTGTTTTTATACGGGTTTTATGGCTATTTTATAGACACTGACACGCTATTTTTGTAGTATCGCTACACTTTTTTATCGGTAGATAAAAATCGGTTGGTTGTATATATGCTGCGCTGCGGCGTGATTGCAGCAGAGGTTTTATCTAGGCTTGACGACTCAGTTGTTCGTTAAGTGTAAACAGAAAGCGCTTTATGGAGCTCACGATGGTGCAAAACGACAATATCGACGATATCGATCCTATTGAAACTCAGGAGTGGCTGGATGCCCTTGAGTCTGTTGCCAATAGCGAGGGCTCTGCTCGAGCACAATATATACTGGCGAAGTTAGGTGAGAAGGCACGGGCGCTAGGCGCCGAGACCGAGACCGCGATTACGACCCCGTATTGCAACAGTATTGCTCCTAAAGATGAACCCTTGTTGCCGGGCGATCTGTTCATGGAGCGTCGGATTCGTTCATTGATTCGCTGGAATGCGATGGCGATGGTGATGCGAGCCAACGACAATGATGAGGGGCTGGGTGGCCATATCGCCAGTTTTTCCTCTTCCGCGACCCTGTACGATATTGGTTTTAATAATTTCTTTCGTGGTCCTGACGGTGATCAAGAAGGCGATCTGGTGTTTTTTCAGGGCCATATCGCTCCCGGTATCTACGCCCGTGCTTACCTTGAAGGCCGGCTGACCGAAGAGCAGATGGATAGCTATCGTCGAGAAGTCGACGGTAACGGCCTTTCCTCTTACCCGCATCCTTGGTTGATGCCTGATTTTTGGCAGTTCCCTACCGTCTCGATGGGCCTAGGCCCTATTCAAGCGATCTACCAGGCGCATGTGATGCGTTATCTGTCGGCGCGCGAGATGATAGATCGCGGTGACCGTAAAGTCTGGGCGTTCCTAGGCGATGGTGAATGTGATGAGCCTGAGTCTCTCGGTGCCATCGCTCTGGCGGGCCGTGAAAAACTGGAAAACTTGATCTTCGTGATCAATTGTAACCTGCAACGCTTGGATGGTCCGGTTCGCGGCAACGGTAAAATCGTCCAGGAACTGGAAGGTGAGTTCCGTGGTGCCGGCTGGAACGTGATCAAGGTCCTCTGGGGTCGTCATTGGGATCCGTTATTCGAAAAAGACACCCAGGGCTTGCTGATTAAGCGGATGAACGAAGTCTGCGATGGTGAATTGCAGAACTGTAAGGCTAATGGTGGCGCTTATACCCGCGAACATTTCTTCGGCAGCAGTCCTGAGCTGTTGGAGTTGGTCAAGGATATGACCGACGAGGACATCATGAACCTCAACCGTGGTGGCCACGATCCGTACAAGGTGTATGCCGCGTACCATAAAGCAGTCAATCATAAGGGCCAGCCGACGGTTATCCTGGCGCAAACGGTTAAAGGCTATGGCACCGGTCAGTCGGGTCAGTCGAAGAACGCCAGCCACTCGATGAAGAAAGTGGCGATGGACGATTTAGTCGATTTTCGTGACCGCTTCAATATTCCGCTGGACGATGAACAACTCAAATCCACCCCCTACTACCGTCCTGCGCCCGATAGCCCTGAATTAAAATACATGCTGGGACGTCGGCAGAAACTGGGTGGTTTCTATCCGCAGCGCCGTAGCGATTTCGAAGCGCTGACTATTCCTAGCCTGGATGATCTGGGTGGCCAGCTAAAAGACAGCGGCAAGCGCGAACTCTCTACTACTATGTCCTTCGTCCGTACTCTGTCAACCCTGGCGAAAGACGCCAATATCGGTACGCGCATCGTTCCTATCGTTCCTGACGAAGCCCGTACCTTCGGCATGGAGGGGATGTTCCGGCAACTGGGTATCTACACCTCTGAGGGGCAGCGCTACACTCCTCACGATCATGATCAGATGATGTGGTACAAGGAATCTAAGCAGGGGCAGATCCTAGAAGAGGGGATCAACGAAGCCGGTTCGATGTCAGCCTGGATCGCGGCGGCAACAGCATATTCCAACCATAACTGTACCCTGATTCCGTTCTATATCTGCTATTCGATGTTTGGCCTGCAGCGCACCCTGGATCTGGTCTGGGCGGCGGGTGATATTCAGGCACGCGGCTTCCTGATCGGAGCAACTGCGGGGCGTACGACACTTAACGGTGAAGGCCTGCAGCACGAAGATGGTCATAGTCAATTGCTGGCGGCGATGGTGCCTAACTGTATCTCTTATGATCCGACCTACGGTTACGAGCTGACCGTGATCATACACAGCGGTTTACAGCGGATGTTCGTCGACAAGGAAAACCTGTTCTATTACCTCACGGTGATGAACGAGAACTACTCTCAGCCAGCGATGCCCGTGGGTGTTGAAGAGGGCATCATTAAGGGGATGTATCTGCTGGAAGAGGGTAAGAAGAGCGCCAAGAAGAAAGTCCAGCTACTGGGCAGTGGTACGATTCTGCGCGAAGTACGTGCCGCAGCCGATATTCTGCGGGCCGACTATGGCGTGGAGTCCGATATCTGGAGTGCCACCAGTTTCAACGAGCTGCGGCGCGAAGCGCTAGATTGCTCGCGCTGGAATATGCTGCATCCGGAAGCTGAACCACGTATCTCTTATGTAGAGGAGTGCCTGGCCGGCCGTTCAGGTCCCGTTATCGCGTCGACCGATTACATGAAGGCTTTCGCCGATCAGATTCGTGAGTTTGTTCCCGCCCATTACGTAGTCCTGGGTACCGATGGCTTTGGTCGCAGCGATACCCGCGCTAAGTTGCGTGAATTCTTTGAGGTGAATCGCTACTACGTCGTGGTCGCCGCGCTGAAGGCGTTGGCCGATGCGGGCACGATTAAACCTGCTGAAGTCAGCGCGGCGATCAAGAAGTTTAATATCAACCCTGATAAGCCGAATCCAACCACCGTTTAACGGTCAGGGATTGAACGCGATATGACTAGAGGAATAACACCGTGAGCGTGATAAACATTACTGTTCCGGATATCGGTGGCCATGATGCTGTTGATATTATTGAGGTTTGCGTCAAAGTTGGCGATACGATCAAAGAGGGTGATTCATTGATCGTGTTGGAAACTGACAAAGCCTCTATGGAGGTACCTGCGCCAGAGGGCGGAGTGATTACCCAGCTATTGATCAAAGAAGGCGATACCTGCAAAGAGGGCGATGTGATTGCCCAATTGCAGATCGGTGCTGTTGTGGAAGCTTCCGTAGCCCCTGCAGCGGCCCCTGCCCCAGTCCCAGAGGCTGCTCCCGTCGTCCAGGTTGCGCCTGTCGCTGCCGCCGCTCAGCCGGTGGTGGTGCCTGATATCGGCGGTCATGAGAATGTCGATGTGATCGAGGTCTGCGTCAAAGTGGGTGACTCGGTTAACGAAGGCGATTCGCTGATCGTACTGGAGACCGACAAGGCTTCGATGGAGGTGCCCGCTCCTTTCGGTGGGGTGATCACCGCCTTGACCATCAAGGAGGGCGATACCATCAGCGAAGGCCAGCAGTTTGCTGAGATCGCTGCGGCCGGTGGTGTTGCTTCTGTTGCTGCCGCCGCTGCTCCTGCTCCTGCTCCTGCTCCTGCTCCTGCTCCTGCTGCCGCGCCAGTAATGGCGGTTACCGCCGGTGGTGTCGAGGCGGTTAAGGTGCCGGATATCGGTGGCAGTGAAAACGTCGACGTGATCGAAGTTTGCGTCAAGGCAGGCGATACCATCGCCGAAGGTGACTCGCTGATCGTGCTGGAGACCGATAAGGCATCGATGGAAGTCCCCGCGCCTAAGGGCGGGGTGGTGAAGTCGGTCAAGATCCAAGAGGGTGACAGCGTCAGCGAAGGCGATCTGATTCTTGAGCTAGAGGTCGCCGGTGGTGCTGTCGTTATGGCACCGGCTGCGGAGCCGGTTGCGGCAGCTGCTCCGGCTGCGAGTGCGCCTGTAGCCAGCGCGGCACCTGCTGCCAAAGCAGCTCCGGTAGCGAGTGCGCCTAGCGCGGATCTTGCTAAGCTTGAGCAGGCCAATAAAGCTGTGCATGCCGGTCCTGCCGTGCGTGCGGTTGCACGTGAGTTTGGCGTGGACCTGACGCGGGTCAACGGCAGCGGTCCCAAAGGGCGGATTCTCAAAGAGGATGTGCAGGCGTATGTGAAGCAGGCGCTGGCCGATGCCGCCAAACCTAAGGCTGCTGCTGCAGTCACCGGCGGCTCTGGTATTCCGGCGATTCCTGAGGTCGATTTCTCCAAGTTCGGTGAGATCGAGCTGGAGAAGATGTCCAAGATCAAGAGGGTCACCGCGGTCAACATGACCCGCTGCTGGCTTAATATTCCTCACGTGACTCAGTTTGATGATATCGATATCACCGAGCTGGAGAAGTTCCGTGCGGATATCAAGGCCGATGCCGAGAAAGCGGGTGTTAAAGTGACGCCGCTGCCGTTCCTGCTCAAGGCTGTGGCTGCTGCACTGAAAGCGCATCCGAACTTCAATGTATCGATGCACGCCGACGGCGAGCATATCGTCCACAAGAAATACATCCATATCGGTGTGGCGATGGATACCCCCGCGGGCCTGATGGTGCCGGTAATTAAAGATGTCGACCAGAAATCGATCTACCAGCTGGCGGCAGAAGCCGCTGCACTGGGTGCTAAGGCGAAGGCGCGGAAGTTGACGCCAGCTGAGATGCAAGGCGGCTGCTTTACGATATCCAGTCTGGGTAATATTGGCGGAACAGGCTTTACCCCGATTGTGTCTGCCCCTGAGGTTGCGATTCTGGGGGTCTCCCGCGCTGACATCAAGCCGGTCTGGAATGGCAAGGAGTTTGTGCCCCGGAATATGCTGCCGCTGGCGCTGTCTTACGATCACCGTGCTATTAACGGTGTCGATGCCGGTCTGTTCATGACCACGCTGGGTAAGCTGTTGAGTGATGTGCGCCGCTTGGTACTCTAAGCCCGCGCTAGTCCTCAAAAACGCCCGTGCTGTAGCTAGCGCGGGCGTTTTTGTTTGCGGGTATCAACAATCCAATTATTAGAGATCTTATGACTCGACTGCTGCTCTTTATACAAACGCACTGGCTAGCGCTGACGTTGTTCAATCTGCTGCTGATTACCGCGCTGTCGTTGTGGCCGGTGGAGCACCTGCCACAGGCACCCGGTAGCGATAAGACCCACCACCTGCTGGCTTATGCCGTGCTGATGTTTCCAGCCGGCTTGCGTAAGCCCCGCTATCTGTTGTTGTTGGGGCTGTTTGTTGTGGGCTGGAGTGGCGCGATTGAGCTGATCCAGCCCTATGTCAATCGCTACGCAGAGTGGTTGGATCTGTTGGCGAATGGCACGGGGGTGCTATTGGGTTATGGCCTGGCTCGACTGGTCAATAACTACCTGGGTCCAGGGCCGCAGCGTCGTTAACCGAGAATCATCTTTAGGCGGATGCTTTCTGCGCTTGGATCAGCAGGTTGCGGGGTGTTAGTTGGCGCTCACAAAACTGCTGTAGCTGTACTCGATAACCCTGTTGTTCAAGAAACAGGGCTCGATCCAGTACCAGCCAGAGTTCCAGCGGGCGTCTGAACAGCGTTCGTACCAGCTCGATTTGCTCTATCTGGATGACGCGTTGCTCGCCTTGGCGCTCAAAATTTTGGTAATCGAGGCTCTGGGGCAGACAGAGTTGTTTGCGCTCGGCCATCCAGGCGCAGTACTCGCTGAAGCTACCCGCTAGACGCGAGTGCGGCACCGTCGGACAGTTGAGATAGGTATCGATCCCTCGTACTTGGCGCTGCAGCAGATCAAAGCCGAGCCGCCAGCTGAGTTCGCGTTGTCCCAGGCGCCGCTCGCGATGACCCGCAGTCACCGTTTCTTGAACCGCCAGTTTCAGGTCGTAACGGCTTAACTGCAGTTCGCTGGCTTGGCCGGCGCGACTCAGTGGCTGATAGTGCGGTTGATCGATCAGGTGATAACAGCAGGGTGAAATACTGAAACGCTGGACGCCCCGAGCCGTTCCTGCCTGGAGCAGCTGTATATGGAGTTTTCCACAGGCATGCAGTGCGACCACATGTTGCTGCGGCTGCAGTAGGACCCTGGCCGCATCGGACATCACATCGATCGCCTGGTAACGACAGGGTAGCTTGTCCTTATCGGCCAGCTGCTGGCCTTGCTGACAGAGTTGCGGTTGTAGCTCGAGGCTGAGTACGGGTTGTCGATGGTGATAGGCCAGTAGCCGCCCCAGATGGCCTTTGCCGGCGCACCACTCGATAAAGGGCAACTTGTCGCTGTGCAGGGCCCGATCGAAGGCTTGGATCTGTGACCATTTGCGCCCAGGGATATGGTTACTGAAGCGGTTTGGTGGTGCTTGAATCGTGCGCTGGGATTGTGCTGCGATTTCGCACAGTTGCTGGAGACGCCGTGCCTGGGGAATAAACGGGCTTAGCGCGTCGGCGCGAAGGGCATCATCATTGATTAACTCGTGGCGATGTTGATCGGATAAGCGACCCAGCCAGTCCTGCAGTGGTGGGTTACCCCAAGATAGCCCGGGTCGCTCGAAGCTGCGCAGTTGCCAGTAGGGGCGAAGTTTGGTGAGTAACCGATTGAGTTCTGCAAAGCGCTGTGTAAGGGAAAAAGCGCTGCGTATCGGCAGCGCTTCTGAGGCAGATCCGCCCATGTAAACTCTTCCAAAAAGCCGATGATACCGACAATGACCACCGTTGTGGAGTCCTGCCTGGAGCGCTGGCCGCGGATTTGAGTTCAGGCTGCGGTGGTGTCTGGGCGCGGCGGACAGTGTTCGGTTTTAATGACGGCATCGTTACTAACCGATTCTAGGTGAATATCAAACTGCCATAGCCGGTGTAGATGTTTAAGCATCTCGCTGGTGCTATCGCCCAGCGGGCGGCCATTGTGTTGGAAGTGGCGTAGGGTCAAGGAGCGATCACCACTTACATTGACGTCCCACACCTGGATATTGGGTTCGCGACTGCCGAGGTTGTACTGCTCGGCCAGATTACGGCGAATCTCCTGATAGCCACTTTGATTATGGATCGCTGACACCCGCAGATGCTTACTTTTTTCGTCATCGACAATGCTAAACAGATGCAGGTCACGCATCAGCTTGGGTGACAGGAACTGCTGGATAAAGCTTTCATCTTTATAGTTGCGCATGGCATCGTCGAGGGTCCGTTGCCAGTCTGAACCGGCAATGTCAGGAAACCACTGATAATCTTCTGCGGTCGGGTGTTCACAGATGCGGCGAATATCCTGCATCATGTTGTAGCCCAGGGTGTAGGGGTTGATACCATTGAAATGCGGGCTGTCAAACGGTGGTTGGTAAATCACGCTGGAGTGCGAGTGCAGGAACTCCATCATAAAACCATCGCTGACCAGCCCTTGATCGTAGAGGTCATGCAGCAGGGTGTAGTGCCAGAAGCAGGCCCAGCCTTCGTTCATCACCTGGGTTTGTTTTTGCGGGTAAAAATACTGAGCGATCTTGCGTACTATGCGGATGATTTCGCGCTGCCAAGACTCCAGCAACGGGGCATTTTTTTCTAAAAAATAGAGGATGTTCTCCTCCGGGTCCTTAGGGAAGCGAGAGCGTTTTTTGGAGCTATCTTGTTGATCCGCTTGTTTGGGTATGGTGTCCCAGAGTTTATTGACCTGCTGCTGGAGAATATCCGAGCGGGTTTGTTGACGTTTTTTCTCCTCCTCGGCAGATATAGGGCTGGGGCGCTTGTAGCGGTTGACACCGTAGTTCATCAGTGCGTGGCAAGAGTCGAGCAGGGTCTCCACCTCTTCAATACCATGGCGCTCTTCACATTCGGCGATATAGCGCTTTGCAAACAACAGATAGTCGATAATGGCGGTGGCATTGGTCCAGGTACGGAACAGGTAATTGCCTTTGAAAAACGAGTTGTGACCGTAGCAGGCGTGGGCGATAACCAAGGCTTGCATGGTAATAGTGTTCTCTTCCATGAGGTAAGCGATGGCGGGTGAGGAGTTGATAATAATTTCGTAGGCCAGCCCCATGTGTCCGCGGTGGTAGCTTTTCTGGGTGCTCAGGAACTGTTTGCCGAACGACCAATGGTTGTAATTGAGCGGCATCCCCACCGAGGCGTAGGCGTCCATCATCTGCTCGGAGGAGATGACCTCAATCTGGTTGGGATAGGTGTCCAGGCCGAACTTTTTTGCCGACTTGGCGATCTCCTGATCGTACTGCTGTAGTAACTCGAAGGTCCATTCAGAACCGGTCGATATAGGTTGTTTAGTCTTCATATCGGCCTCTCAATATAGGTTTTGTGGGGGGAATGGATCAGGGGCACAGGGCGTCGATATAGGCGCTGATTTCTGGATTGGCACAGGCGCTACAGGCATTGGATAGAGTACTTCGAGAGCCATCGACATGGATTGCACATACCGGCAGGTAGTTCATCGGACAGGCGATATGTTGGCCGGGCTGCGGTCGCGGTTCAGGGCACTGAATGGCGGACTGCGGCAGCGCTATGTTGGGTGCCGATTGTAGCCTGTGGTTGCAGCCGGACAATGCTAATAGGCTGAGCACCGAGGACAGCAGAACGTGCGGCCGATGCATGATCTACACCTCACGACGCGCAAAAAGCTGGCGAAATACCGGATAAATATCAGCGGCGTCTTCGATCTTTTCCATCGCAAAATAGTCAGGATGCGCTGCGCGTACCTTCTCGTACTGGAACCACAGGTTTTGATGCTCGCCAGTGGTAATCTCGACGTAAGCAAAATATTGAACCAGCGGCATAATCCTGTTGAGTAGTAGCTCGCGACAGGTGTCTGAGTCACCGTCCCAGTTGTCGCCGTCTGATGCCTGGGCAACGTAGATATTCCATTGTGAGGGTGGGTAGCGTTCGGCGATCACATCCGCGGTCATGGTAATGGCGCTGGATACTATCGTGCCACCGGTTTCTCGAGAGTAGAAAAACTCCTCTTCATCCACCTCCTTGGCCTGGGTGTGATGGCGAATAAATACCACATCGATCTGTTTGTAGGAGCGTTTCAAAAACAGGTACAGCAGCAGAAAGAAGCGTTTGGCGACATCTTTGACCGACTGGGTCATCGAGCCGGAGACATCCATAACACAAAACATCACCGCTTTGGAGCTGGGGACCGGGGTGCGAATCAGATTATTAAACTTTAAATCAAAGGTGTCTAAGAACGGTAGCTTGCTGACCTTGGCCCGAAGTAGTAATAACTCCTCCTCAATGTCAGCTAAACGCTGATTACGAACGGCTGATGGCGGCTCGCTTAACAGTAACTCCTGCTCTTTGAGCAGCTCGCGGATTAGTCGTCGACTGCTTCCTGAGAGGGCAATGCGTCGAGCATGAGCACTGCGCAATGAACGTACAATGTTGAGCCGCTCAGGATTACCCTGATTGGTGAAGCCGGCTTGGGTCAGCTTGTAATCACCGCTGTCGTGGAGCTGCTTCTTGACCATGTTGGGGAGTTCGAGGTCTTCGAACAGATACTCCAGAAACTCATCGCGACTGATATGGAAACTGAACTCATCATCGCCTTCTCCTGAGTTACTGGCACCGCTGCCAGAGCCGCCAGCGCCTCCGCCTTGAGGTCGCTCGAGCTGATCGCCAGCGATAAACTCTTTATTGCCAGGAAATATCCGTGTGTTGATACCGCCGCTGCCATGGTGAAACACCGGTTCAGAGATGTCTCCTTTGGGGATATTGATCTCTGAACCACTATCAAGATCGGTAATCGAGCGCTGCTTAACCGAATCGCTCACCGCCTTGCGGATATGTTTTTGGTAACGGCGCAGAAACCGTTGCCGGTTTACCGAACTTTTGTTTTTGCCGTTCAGGCGTCGGTCGATGATATAGCTCATACCTCTCCTTATTGCGCTGAAGGCTATTGTGACTTACGCACGCGTATATACCACTCGGAGAGCAACCGTACCTGTTTTTCGGTATAGCCGCGTTCAATCATCCGTTTGACGAATTCGGCATGCTTGTTGTGATCATCCGAAGAGGCTTTGGCATTGAAGGAGATCACCGGTAGTAGATCCTCGGTGTTGCTGAACATCTTCTTCTCGATCACCGCACGCATTTTTTCGTAGCTGAGCCAGCTGGGGTTTTTGCCCTTGTTGCTCGCTCGGGCACGAAGTACGAAGTTGACGATCTCATGGCGGAAGTCTTTAGGATTGCTGATGCCGGCAGGTTTTTCTATTTTCTCCAGCTCTTCGTTGATTGCCTCCCGGTTGAGTATGTCGCCGGTTTCAGGATCACGGTACTCTTGGTCCTGAATCCAGAAATCGGCGTAGGTCACGTAACGGTCGAATATATTCTGGCCATATTCCGAGTAGGACTCGAGATAAGCGGTCTGGATCTCTTTGCCCAGAGATTCGATATATTTAGGCGCGAGGAACTCCTTGATGTAACCGATATAGCGCTCCTGAACCTCCTGAGGGAACTGCTGCTGGGCGACCTCTTTTTCTAGGACGTACAGTAGGTGCACTGGGTTAGCGGCGACCTCGGTGGAGTCGAAGTTGAACACCTTGGACAAGATCTTAAAGGCGAATCGGGTGGAAAGGCCATCCATCCCCTCGTTGACACCGGCGTTGTCGTGATACTCCTGGATCGATTTAGCCTTGGGGTCAGTGTCCTTGAGGTTCTCGCCGTCGTAGACCCGCATCTTGGAGAATACATTAGAGTTTTCCGGCACGATGATCCGTGATAGCACCGTAAATTGCGCCAGCATCTTCAGTGTATCTGGTGCGCAGGGTGCCATGTTTAATGAGCTGTTTTCTAATAGTTTTTCGTAGATATGAATCTCTTCAGAAACCCGAGTGCAGTAGGGGACCTTGACGATATAGACTCGGTCGATAAAGGCCTCGTTGGTCTTGCTGTTCTTGAACGTTTGCCACTCGGACTCGTTGGAGTGCGCCAGAATGATCCCTTCAAAGGGGATCGAGCCCATCCCTTCGGTGCTGTTATAGTTGCCCTCCTGGGTGGCGGTTAGTAATGGGTGGAGCACCTTGATCGGAGCCTTGAACATCTCCACGAACTCCATGATCCCCTGATTAGCTTTGCATAGGCCACCGGAGAAGCTGTAAGCATCGGGATCATGCTGGGCAAACTCCTCCAGCATGCGAATATCAACCTTGCCGACGAGGGCGGAGATATCCTGGTTGTTTTCATCACCAGGCTCCGTCTTGGAGATGGCGATCTGGTTATGAATCGAGGGGTAGAGTTTGACCACTTTAAACCGAGTGGGATCGCCACCGAACTCCTGCAGCCGCTTCACCGCCCAGGGTGACATCGTGCCTCTTAAGTAACGGCGCGGGATGCCGTACTCCTCTTCTAGAATGGCACCGTCTTCGGCGGGATTGAACAACCCTAGCGGTGATTCATTGATTGGTGAGCCTTTGATGGCGTAAAACGGAATGTGTTGCATCAACTCTTTGAGGCGCTCTGCCAGCGATGACTTGCCGCCACCGACGGGGCCGAGCAGGTAGAGGATCTGTTTCTTCTCCTCCAGACCCTGAGCGGCATGTTTGAAGTAGGAGACGATCTGTTCGATCGCCTCCTCCATGCCATAGAAGTCCTCACTGAACGAGGGATAACGTTTGATCAGTTTATTGGAAAAAATTCGGCTTAGGCGCAGATCGCGCCCAGTATCGACCAGCTCCGGTTCACCGATCGCCTGGAGTATGCGTTCGGAGGCGCTCGCGTAGGCACCCGGGTCCTGCTTACAGATATCGAGGTACTGCTGCAGTGACATCTCCTCTTGCTGGGAGGCCTCGTAACGGGTTTTGAAATTCACGAATATACTCATCTCACGTACCTTTCGTCATTAGTCTGCCGTGTTGCACATCATGCTCAAGGCGACCTGCTACAGGGGTTAGTTCAGCTGTCTCGGTCATCGTTCAGCTCAGGTTGCTGTTCAGTATAGTTGCTGTAGTTGGCTTCAGAGATCGATTAAGGCACCTGTATTTATGACAACGTTGAACAGTCGATGGTTTCTTGTACTTTAATTTAGATGGTTTTTTAGGCGGTGGCAGGATGTAAGGTCAAAATAGCGAGCAGCAAACAGCCTGGTAGGATTTATGCTTCGACTCGGCAACCGTTGAGCCGTTACAACACTACCCTGTGTTATTATCAACCGCTGTGATGGCGACTCACCTGAACACTACCCTGTTCCGGTTAACCTGTGATGTTGGTGCAATGGTTATAGTTACGTTATGAAAAATATTCTGTTTTTTTTAGGGCTATCTGCCCAGAGTTCTTGGGCGTTAGCCGGCGTTTTGACGCTGTTTAAAGATGCGGATGGCCGAACCAATTGGCAGCATTTGGCGAACTGGAGCAGTGCCACACTGATCCTATTGCTGTCGATTGTGTCGGTTTATCTGTTTCTTGCACGGCGTCGTGCGCATCGGGCGAATCGAGAATTAGATCAGATCCGCCGTGAGCTTGAAGATCGTGTTCAGGAGCGAACGGCCACGCTGAATAGATCCAACAAGCTGCTGCTACAAACTAACCAGTTACTCGAGCAGGAGATTGCTCGGCACGTGGTTACCGCCGATCAGCTGCGTTCGTCGGAATTCTATATCAAAGATATTTTGACCTCGATGCCGCTGATGCTGGTCGGTTTGGATGAGGAGGGCAGGGTCACCCAGTGGAATAAAAAGGTTGAAGAGCTATCGGGTGTTACCGCTCAGCAAGCGCTGGGTAAAACACTCTGGGAGGCCTATCCGACCATGACGGTAGTGCCTGAACATATTCGGCAAGCGATAGCAACCAATCAGGCGATTCATCTGAAACAGAACCTCAGTGGCCTCTCGCACTTTGATATAACGATCTATCCGTTGCAGGACCAGGAGGAGCCCGGTGTGGTTATTCTGGTTGATGATGTTAGCAAGCAGACAGCGGCAGAAAACATGCTGATCCATAATGATAAAATGTCCTTTATGGGTGAGTTGGCCTCGACTATGGCACACGATATCAATGCGCCCTTACAGGCTATCATGATCGATTTGAAACGCTTTCAGATTATGTTGTCAGATAGTCATATCAAGGCCGATCAACAGCTTATAGACGATAAGAAGATGCTGAGGATGGATGCGGTTATTCGTGATATGTCCCTTAAGGGGGAGCAGGTATCCGCTATTATTAGTAACTTGCTGGCGTTTTCCCGGAGTCGTAAGGACGATAAACAGAGGGCCAATATAGTTGATGTGATGAATAACACTATTCGACTCGCGCAGGATGTGATAGCGGTGTCCAATGGTTTGTCTTTTAAAAATATCGCACTTCAGCGTACGTTTGACAAAAATCTTTCCCTACTTCCCTGTTATATTACCGAGCTGCAGCAGGTCTTTCTAAGTTTGTTCCGGCACGCCTGCTATGCCTGTCATACCGCAGCACAGAGTGCCGATCATACGGATTACCAGCCGAGGATAGCGGTTTCTCTGTCTGAGTTGTATGGCAACTTGTGGATAAAGATTCAGCACAATGGCGTGGGCTTGACCGAAGAGGAGCAGGTGAGCCTGTTTGAACCTTTCTTCAGCAATCAACCTCGTGCCGAAGATTTTGATGCCGGAAATCACCTCTCGTTCTCCTATTATATTATTACCGAGCAGCATCAGGGGCATATGGCTGTGACCTCCAATTTCGCTACCGGTTCGACCATCCATATGCAGCTCCCTCTTGAGGACTCGATTCACGAGGACAACCCCTAGCTATATCGATATTCGGGTTTATAGCCCCCTGTAGCCCCCTATAGGCCCAGGGTAGCCCCATAGCTATTCTGGGCGGTCAGACTCCGCGTAGTCGCGTATAAAACTGGCAAAACGTGGAGTGCCGGACTTGCTCAGGCCGTAGTATTTAAAGTTGATTACCGAGCCTAGAGATGGTGGATTCAGGCGCTGCTGATCAGTAAACCCTGTACCAATCTTAAACTGCCGTCCCGATGCCAACTGAACGATGATCGCACCCAGCATGCCTTGATATTTGCCTTTTCCTGGCAGGTGTTGCAGAACCACGGCTTCATCATCCTGATGGATTTTTAGCTTCAGCAGGTCGTCGGTCCGCGTGCCCTGATACAGCGCACTGCTGCGATTTAGCATCAAGCCTTCTGCGCCTAAATCGACCTGCTGCAGTAATAGGCTGTGCAGCTCCTCATGCGTTGATAGCTGTCGATAGCTCAGGGGGGCCAAGTGATGGACATTAATCTGCTGGGTAAGCTGTTGCAGTTCGTGCATCCGTTGCTTGAACGGCAGTGGGCTAGAGGGTAGGTCGAATACCCGATATTGGATCGCTTGCCACTCTTGGTCAATGGGTTGATAACGGCGGATAGTGGCGGATGTGGCTGCAAACTCCCCCCGGCCACTCCAGAGTTCACCATCTAAGGCTGTCTTAGGTAAGGGTTGGGTAAACCATAGCGGAGCGCGGATGGGGTAGCCTTGGCGGGAGTGGAGCTGTTCGCCATCCCAATAAGCTCGAACACCATCTAACTTTTCACTAATCCAATACTGCTGGATATCTATAGCGTCGTGGTAGCGGTTGGCGAGCATCAGTTTGGGTCTGTTGCTGGGTTGGATCTGATTTGAGTCGGTGGGTGAAGTCGATGGCTGGCTAGCAATGTTTGGGTTGGCGTCGGCTTGAGAGTACTGGCATAGCACCGCGGCCAGCAGTGAAACGCTAAGAGGGGTGAAGTGCATGGCATCGTCCTTGATGACAGTTGGAGGGTATAGAGCAGTATGGCTAAGGGTAGTCGAGCCACAGCCGCTTGTCAGATGGGGCGTTCAGATTAGGCTGTTTCCCAGATAGATGCCGCCGAGTATGCGCTCGCCACGGGCTCCGGTCACGGAGGGCAGGTTGCCGGGCAGCTGCGCCAAACAGCGTTTGGCCAGCCAGGCAAAGGCGCACGCCTCTACCCAGTCAGCCGGCAAGCCCAGCGCTGCGGTGGTCGTGACGCTGAGTGTACCCAGGTGCCGTCGTAGTCGCTCAAGTAGGTAGCTGTTATGCGCGCCGCCGCCGCAGACATATACCTCGGCATCGTACAGGTTATGTTTGAGGATGGCGTCCGCGATGCTGCGCGCGGTGAGTTCGGTGAGTGTGGCCTGTACATCAGCGTCCGCCACAGGGCGTCCTAGTGCCGTCAGTTGCTGATCGATCCAGCCAAGGTGGAACTGCTCGCGACCGGTGCTTTTAGGTGGCAACTGTGCGAAGAAGTCGTGCTGAAGTAGTCGCGCCAGTAGTGGCGCATCAATATGGCCGCTACGTCCCCAGGACCCATCAGGGTCAAACCCTTGTTGCTGATGTCGGTGGATCCAACTGTCAATAAGGATGTTACCCGGCCCCGTATCGTAGCCGGTGATAGGCGAGCCGCTGCTCGCAAGGAGCAGGGTGATATTAGCCATGCCGCCGATATTCAAAATCACTCGGTCAGTGGACTCTGCGCTAAAAAGCTCGGCATGGAAGGCGGGTACCAGGGGTGCGCCTTGACCGCCCGCGGCTAAATCTCGACGGCGAAAATCCGCAGCAACGGTAATGCCGGTCAGTTCGGACAAGGTGTTTGGATCGCCTATTTGCAGACTAAAGGGGGACTCCCCAGAAGGACGGTGACGAATCGTCTGCCCATGACTGCCGATCGCAGTGATCTGGCGGGGTGTGAGTTTCGCTTGCCGCAGCAGGTCGTTGACGAGCTGCGCTTGGAGGTGGCTGAACTGAATATCAGCCCGTCCGAGTTGTTCTATCTCGTTTTCGCCGGGTTGGGTGAGTGCGAATAAGGTCTGTTTGAGAGTGCTGGGTATTGGCCGGGTGGCGCTGGCAAGCAGTTTGATCGGTTGTTGGCTGAAGTCGACAATCACGGCATCGAGGCCATCGAGGCTGGTGCCGGACATCAGCCCTATATAATAACCCTCAGCCGGATTCACCTAGTTTTTAGCCAGTTGCGTCAACCGGAAGTTGCTGAGCTGGGCTAGCAGGTCGCTGGCCAGTGGTACGAATGTGGCCAACTCTTTTTTAGGCAGTGGCGAAGCGTGCGGCAGCGGCACGGTGAGCGGATTGCGATGCGTCCCGTTAATCCGGAACTCGTAGTGCAGATGGGGACCGGTGGCATAGCCGGTACTGCCGACATAGCCGATCGTTTGCCCCTGCTGGACTCTAGTGCCACTTTTTATGCCGGTCTTGATTCGGCTCATATGTGCATAGAGTGTGGTATAGCTTTGGCCGTGCTGAACGATAACTGTTTTTCCGTACCCCCCTTTAGTACCGGCGTGGATGATTTTGCCATCGCCGGAACTCTTGATGGGAGTGCCTGTAGGGGCTGCATAGTCGACGCCGCGGTGGGGGCGATCGGTCTTGAAAATCGGGTGTTTACGGCTGGGGTTGAAGCGTGAGCTGATGCGAGAAAAATCGACCGGAGTGCGCAAAAATGCTTTGCGCATGCTATCGCCATTGGGGGTGTAGTAGTTGCTGCTACCCTTGCTATCCACATAGCGAACGGCTTGGAAGGTGCTGCCTTGGTTGGTGAACTCCGCAGCGACGATATTGCCCTCACCGACCATCACGCCGTCCAACCACTGCTGTTCGTAAATCAGAGAGAACTCATCGCCTTGACGAATATCTAGAGCGAAATCGATATCCCAGCCAAAAATACCCGCAAGCTCCATGATCTTTTGCTGACTCAGGCCCGCCCGCTCGCCACTCAAAAACAGGGAGTCATCTATACGGCCATGTCGGTAGCGGTGGGTGATTTCCGGCGTAAGCTGGATCGACTCTATGTTGAACTTTTCCTCTGTGCGAGTGATCAGTGTCTGGGTTAGGGGGGAGGTAATATGACGCAGTTTTATGAGTTCACTCTGGTCTATTAGGAACTCTAACCGCTCTCCAGGCATGAGTTTCTTTAATGCGCTGCTAGGCTTAATACCATTGATCAGTGGATAGAGTTGATTGGCGCCTAGGTTGGCTTTCTCAAACAGCGTGGTGAGGTTGTCGCCTGAGCGAATTGGAATGCTCAGCCAATCTTCGTGAGCCGCAGGTTGAATTGTGGCCGGAGGTTGAGCTGCGGCCGGTGGCTGCATGGGTGCTAATATAGGTGTTAATAATGCTGGCGATAGTTCAGGACCGGCTATTGTGGAGGTGGTCGTACTGTACGTGAACTGGGGCTCGATGGCTGGTGTGGGTGTTTGCAACGCAATAACAACCTGCCTATTAGCCGCCACTTGCTCAGAGGGGAGCAGTAATACGATGCCAAAGAGGCTGGCGCAGACCGAAATAGCGATCCAATGAGTTTTGTTCGGGACGCGCTTGAGAGTGCGCAGTTGACTAAGCATGGGCATCGTATCTGGTTTCCTCGTTTGCCACAGTATAAGAAATCAGCCTCTCAGGATCCATGATATAGGTCGATTTATAGCCAGATAGACCGCTATTTGAGCAAATCTAACACTGGATTTGTGCCTGCAGGAGGCTATCGCGTAAAATACGCCAACTTTTTTGTGGCTAACAGACCGAGCCTTGTTGTAGGTGAATACCATGACGTTTGAGAATACCTTGTTAAAAGATCTGCAGTCGCGGGGCTTAATTGCGCAGGTGACCGGCAATGATGAGTTGGACAAGCATCTGAGCGAAGGCTCGAGAACGCTTTATTGCGGTTTTGATCCGACGGCTGACAGCTTGCATATTGGCTCTCTTGTGCCGCTATTGGCGCTCAAGCGTTTTCAAATGGCCGGACATAAACCTATCGCGCTAGTGGGTGGCGCCACGGGACTTATTGGTGATCCGTCGTTTAAGGCCGAAGAGCGGAAGTTAAATACCCCTGATGTGGTCGACAGTTGGGTCGCTAGGATTCGTTCTCAGGTGAGTCGTTTCATTGATTTTGACTGTTCCAGCAATGCTGCCGAGGTGGTCAATAATCTGGACTGGACTCAGAATCTGGATGTGTTGAGCTTCCTGAGAGACATCGGCAAGCACTTTTCGGTTAACTCAATGATCCATAAAGAGTCGGTGAAGCAGCGCCTAGATCGGGAAGGTGCGGGTATTTCGTTTTCTGAATTCAGTTACATGATATTGCAGTCTTACGATTTTCAGCAGCTTAATCAGAGCCATGGCTGTACGCTGCAGATAGGCGGTAGCGATCAATGGGGTAATATCGTTGGTGGCACCGAGCTGACCCGACGTATGAATCGGCAGCAGGCCTTTGGGTTGACCATGCCATTGATCACCAAAGCGGACGGCACCAAGTTTGGTAAAACCGAGGCGGGTACCATCTGGCTGGACCCGACGAAAACATCTCCCTACGCGTTCTATCAGTTCTGGATGAATACTGCTGATGCGGATGTGTACAAATTCCTTAACTACTTTACCTTCCTGCCGGTCGAGAAGGTTGCTCAAATTGAAGCAGAGGATTTGGCGGCGCAAGGGCGTCCCCAGGCGCAGCAGATCTTGGCCTGTGAAGTCACCCGGCTGGTCCATGGTGAGCAGGGGGTGCAGGCGGCTGAACGCATCACGCAGGCCCTGTTCAGTGGTGATACCTCGGCGCTGAGTGACAGCGATTATCAGCAGTTGTGTCAGGATGGTCTGCCAAGTAGCCGTATCGACCAAGACCAGCTTGCCGGCAACCCGCTGACAACGTTGTTTACAGACGCAGGGTTGGTTAAGGCAGGTCGGGAGGCAAAGGATGCCTTGCAGCGCCAGGCGGTCTTCGTCAATGGCGAGCCGGTAGGGATGGATATGAATATGCTGGCTGGCGAGGTGTTTTCTGCCTCCAAGGCGCTATTCGGCCGATTCTTTCTGGTTAAGCTGGGGAAGAAGAAACACCATATCTTCACCCTGTGATGTATGCAGATCTGGGCAGAATAAAAATAAACGCTAAAAGGCGTTGACGGCAGGATTGGGGGCTGTAGAATGCGCCCCTCGTTACCGCCAAGGCGTAAACGAAGTCAGCGTTCTGAAGCTCCTAACAGGATTTCAGAACGGGTTTTTAGAAGCGGATATGTAGATTAAGGCTTCGAAAAACACGCAAAAATAAGCGTTGACTACCCGGAGTTGAGATGTATAATTCGCTCCTCGCTTGAGAGCAGCTTCCTAGATTGAAGCGCAGCAAGCATCGCTCTTTAACAAATCGACCATGCAATTCGTGTGAGCGCTTACTGGGATAGGTTGCACAAGACTTATCGAAGTAACGCTGATACGAAAGATTTTTGTACGAACGTGAAAACGTTTTGTTTTAAGTTTTTCCAGAGTTATTT
>JBFGZQ010000007.1:0-180247 GCA_041586735.1 Motiliproteus sp. | reverse complement strand
TGATGGTAGTGAAATCATCCTGAGTCACCACCAAGCCGTAATCCCGGCCGAAGCGGCAGTAGACGAAATCGCTGTAGTAGTTGATGTTGTGATAGGAGGTAAAGAGCACCGCTTGCAGGCCATTTTCGGCCATATAGTGGCGTAACTTCACCAGCCGTGAACGCATCTCTTGCTGTGAGAACGTGGGGCTGACTTTGTCGCCATTGGGGATCAATAGTGTTTGCGGCATCTGCATGATTGAATTCCTGTTGTTGTTATCGCCAGCCACGCCTCAAAGCCAAGCTGGATCGTGTAAGGTTTTTTTGCTTTTCGCTCACGGATTCGATGATCACGTGCCAACCATACTAGCGCTGCCATTGTCATAATAGAAATCAATAATTTTAATGATTACATTTACATCACAAATGCAACATCGGGACATTATCGATTACCTCGAGCATCTGTTCTGTCTGCATGATCCACCCCTTCATGACGGGGCAGCAAACTACGCGAGCAACATCGGTTAACGAGTTGAACCTATTAGCCCTGCTCTTCAGCCCTGCTTTTACAGTGTCAATTCATGTGGATACGGGAGATTTTATCGGCGTCTTGCAGACGAAAGAGGCTAATCAATGAGCGCAGCGCTCATTGTGTTGGTGCGCGCGGATGAGCGCGGATGTTGATAGCTGCTCAGTGCTGTTCATGCACAACAACCTCGATAGGGGGTTCTCCCCTTGCCTAGATGTTTGCAAGGCTCCCGCTAGACGAGAGGAATACGCCTGTTCAACAGGGGAGAGGTGGCGTTCCGATCAATAACGGCATTGATAACGCATTGATAAGCGTTATTAACTACAGATTAATCCATGCCGTTAGGCCCTGTTGTACGGCGAGTTTTTCTGCCGCGGCCGCTACAGCCAGATCCTGCAGCCCAACGCCGGTGCCATCGAACAGGGTGATCTCCTTCTCTGAGCTGCGTCCGGAGTGGCTACCATTAATGACGGCGCCGATCGGGATGATCTGATCGGCGAACAACAGCCCTGCTGCAACGGCGTGCTGGGCTTCACCGATGCTGATCGATTGCGCGACCTCGTCGGTAAACACCGATGCTGCAACCAACAGGGCAGGATCGACCTCCTGCTTGCCCTGGGTATCGGTGCCCATGCAGGCGATATGGGTGCCGGGCTTGATCCATTCTTTCATCAGTAGCGGCTCGAATGCCGAGGTGATGGTGATAATGACATCCGCCTGAGCGCCCAGTTGCTCAAGGCCGACCGCTTCGAAAGGCAGTCCCAGTTCGTCACAGACGGCCGCTAATCTGGATAGGTGCTCGGGATGCGGATTCCAGGCAATCACTTTTTCAAAGTTACGTTGTTCGACGGCCGCACGCAGTTGGAAGGTGGATTGATGACCGGCGCCGACCATCCCCAACACCTTGGCGTCTTGGCGTGCCAGATGGGCGATCGATACCGCTGATGAGGCGGCGGTACGAATCGCAGTCAGGTAGTTACCCGCGACGATCGATTTAACTCGGCCGGTGTCAGGATCAAACAGCATTATGGTGGATTGGTGATTGGTCAATCCTTTGGCCGCGTTACCGGGCCAGTAGCCGCCGGACTTGACCCCCAGCGCCATGCCGGCTTTATCGAAACCTGATTTAAACCCGTACAGTGCATCGGCATGACCGATCGCCTCGCGCACCACCGGGAAGTTGTAAGCATCGCCCGAGGCCATGGCGGCAAATACACTTTCGACCGCGGTGAAGGCATCGGGGCGGCTGACCACGGCTTCGCATACCGCTTCGGAGATGATCGAGATACCCTGAGCGGCAAGGGCCTCCTGGTTACTGACCCGTTTCATATCGGTTGGCATAAAAAATATCCTTGAAGCTCGCTCAGTCTGCCGCGCCGGGTATAGAGGGGCACGGCAGACTGGCAGTAAGTCGTTGTTAACGGCAGTTGTTAACGACAGCTGACCATGCCAGCGGGGAGAGACTATGGGGCTGGCTGCTTAGAACGCCTTACCGCGGGCCGATACCGGCCACAGGGTTTCAACCTTGCCGTTGCGCACGCCGACGTACCAGTCATGAACGTTGCAGGTGGGGTCGCAGTGTCCCGGCACCAGTTTCAGCTTGTCGTTGATCTTCAGTACCCCGTTGGGGTCGGCGATCACGCCGTGTTCATCCGAACATTTAATGTACTCAACATCATCACGACCGAAGATGAACGGCAAGCCACTGTCCACCGACTGGGCCTTGAGACCGGCATCGCAGATCGCCTTGTCGGCCTTGGTGTGGCTCATCACGCTGGTCAAAATAAACAGCGCGTTCTGCCACTCTCCCTGGTCGATGCGCTGGCCGTCCTTGTCCAGGATGCGCCCGTAATCGGCATCCATAAAGGCGTAAGAGCCACACTGCAGTTCGTTGTAGACGCCCGAGTTGCTCTCGAAGTAATAGGAGCCGGTACCGCCACCGGACACCAGCTCGGTGGTTAAGCCGACCGCCTTGAGAGCGTCGACGGCATCCTTGACCATGGCGATAGCGTCGTCGAGTTTAGCCTGGCGATCTGCATAGCTATCCAGGTGCTGCATAGCGCCCTGGTACGCTTGAATACCGCTGTATTTCAGGTTCGGTGCCGCGTCAATGGCCTGGGCAATGCTGACCACCTCTGCGGTATTGTTGACCCCACAGCGACCGGCACCACAGTCGATTTCGATAAAGCATTCTAGCTCGGTAGCGTGCTTTTGCGCCGCGGCGGAGAGTTCGGCGACATTATCGATATCATCGACGCAGACGATGATGCGCGAACCGAGCTTTGGCAGCCGCGCCAGGCGATCGAGCTTCAGCGGGTCACGAACCTGGTTGGAGACCAGTACATCTTTGATACCACCGCGGACAAACACTTCCGCTTCTGAGACCTTCTGGCAGCAGACACCGATGGCACCGCCCAGCCGTTGTTGCAGCTTGGCGACATCGACCGATTTGTGCATCTTGCCATGGACCCGATGGCGCATGCCATGCGCCTTGGCGTAGTCGCCCATCTTCTTGATGTTGCGCTCCAGGGCATCCAGATCGAGGATCAGGCAGGGGGTCTGGATATCGGCTTCATCCATACCGATAGCGGCGGGAACGTCATAGCCCACGTCAAAGTCATCCAAATTTGTTTTTGCGTTCATGCTTATTCTCCAAACAGTGTGATTCAAATGAGGCGCTTTCAACTTGCACAAATCGGTCGGGCTAGTCTTTCATCCACGGCAGAGCATCAAGATCGATATTGCCGCCGGTGATGATGACGCCGATCCGCTTGCCCTTGAACAGCTCGGGATTTTTCAGAATGATCGCCAGCGGTACGGCGCTGCTGGGTTCCATCACGATCTTCATCCGCTTCCAGATCAGCTTCATCGCCTCGACGATCTCCTCCTCGGTGGCGGTGAGGATGTCGGTGACGTGATGACTGACAAAGTGCCAGGTCAGTTCTTTCAGCGGCACCTTTAAACCATCGGCCACCGTATCGGGTGCATCGTCGGCGATGATATGACCGGCTCGGAATGAGCGGGCCGCATCGTCGGCGTTGAGCGGCTCGGCGGCGTAGATGTTGATCTGGGGGGCGATGTTGGACAGGGTCAGGCAGGTGCCAGAGATCATCCCGCCGCCCCCGATCGGTGCCACCACGGCATCGAGGTTGTCGACCTGGCTCACCAGCTCTTTGGCGCAGGTGCCTTGGCCGGCGATGACGCGTGGGTCGTTATAAGGGTGGACAAACTCGGCACCGGATGTTGCCACGACGTCGGCAAATACCGCCTCACGGGAACTGGTCGAAGGCTCGCACTCGACGATGCTGCCGCCGTAGCCGATCACCGCGTCTTTTTTTGCCTGGGGTGCGGTGCGAGGCATCACCACGGTGACCGGTATGCCACGCTGACCGGCAGCGTATGCCAGTGACAGCGCATGGTTGCCGGAGGAGTGGGTGGCGACGCCGATCTTGGCGGTTTCTTCATCCAAACCAAAGACTGCGTTACAGGCGCCGCGCACTTTAAAGGCCCCGGCTTTTTGGAAGTTCTCGCATTTAAAGAACAGCTCTGCACCACTCAGATCGTTCAGAAAACGTGAAGTTAACACCGGCGTCTCGTGGATATAGGGCTTGATCCGTTCATGTGCGGCAACAACATCATCGTAACTCGGAATGGTCATGGTAGGTTCGGTTGAACGGCTCATGGTAGGCCTCGTATGCATTGCTAATGAGTAGGCGGCCCGTGCATCACAGGGGCCGCTAGCGCGTTAGGCGGCTTGGTTGTTACTGATAGCGCCCGCTTTAGTGCCGGCGGTGTTACGGGCTGTTTTACGGAAATACTGCTGCGCCGCACGTACTCCACTGCCCAGCTCCACCGGATAGTCCAGATCGGCCATCGCCATCTCGATGCAGGCCAAGCCCGACAGCACCATGACGTCGGTCAGCGAACCCAGATGACCGATCCGGAACGCCTTGGTGTTCATCTGCCCCAGGCCGATCCCGAAGGAGACCCCGTAGGTCTTGAAGGCATGCTCGGTGAGTTTGTTGCTGTCGAAGCCTTCGGGCACGTAGATGGCGCTCACGGTGTCGGAGGCCAGCTCGGGTGAATTGGCGCACAGTCTCAGACCCCAGGCGGCCACCGCCTGGCGTACGCCTTCGGCGAGTCGATGGTGACGGGCGTATACGTTCTCCAGCCCCTCATCGAACAGCATCGCCAGGCTCTCTTTGAGGCCGTGAATCAGTTGCAGCGGTGGCGTATAGGGGAAACCGCCATTAGCGTTAGCGGCCAGCATGTCGCGGAAGTCAAAGAAGGTACGCGGCAGTTGGGCGGTTGCCATCGCCGCCAGCGCTTTCTGACTGACACCGAGAATCGCCAGACCGGTGGTCAGCATAAAGCCCTTCTGTGAGCCCGAGACGGCGATATCAACGCCCCAGTCATCCATCTCGAACGGCATCGACGCCAGCGAGCTTACGCAATCGACAAACAGCATCGCCGGGTGGTTGGCCGCATCCATGGCGCTGCGAACGGCACCGATATCACTACGTACACCAGTCGCCGTCTCGTTGTGGGTTACCAGCACCGCTTTGATCTGCTGATCGCTGTCCGCCTGGAGTGCCGTTTGAAACAGATCCGCAGGCGCACCCTCGCCCCAGGGACATTCGATGATCTGAACATCCAGACCGTGACGTTGGCACAGATCGATCCAGCGGTGCGAGAACATGCCGTAGCGCGCGATCAGAACCTTATCGCCCGGTGACAGGGTGTTACAGATGGTGGCTTCCCAACCGCCGGTACCAGTCGAAGGAAAGATGATGACCTGGCCGGTTGCGGTGCCAAAGACCCGTTTGCAGTCCTGTAATACGGGCGCGAACGCATCAACAAAATCGGGCGCACGATGGTCGCGGCTCTGGATGTGCATGGCATTGAGCAAGCGGGCGGGGATATTGGTAGGGCCAGGTATAAAGACTGGATTTTGATCAGACATTTATCTGCACTCCGTAATAATAATGAATTATTTAGCGCGTTGAACAACCACAAAACGCTTAGACGCCATCCATACTCGCAAACCGACCGGTCAATATGGAGGTCATCGCCTATGACGTCTTAATACCTTGCAACCCCTTGGCGGTGGGCAGTACAGCATTCGGACAACGGGGACCTATTCAGCGAATCCCGTCTACTCCATCGCCCTTCACCACGAAGGGCAGAACGATTTGCTGACCCTCATCAAAGAACCGTTCATCGCAGTTATGCCCCTCCCCTCCTCGGTCAATAACAATGAAGTCCTGATCGGGTTTTAACGCCAACACGGGGTGATGCCAGACGCCGCGATGGTAGTTAACCCCTTGCCGGCCATTGGTTAAGAACACCCTGAGCTGCTCCGGCCGGACAACCTCACCCCGGGGAGCGACCAATACCAGAAAAGACTCCTCTCCCGAGGGGATAAACGCCTGGCTGGCAAGTGGATGGCGCTCCATCATTTTGACCGACAGCGGCATCTGTAAAGGCTGGGCACGAAAGATGCTAATGATCGGCCGCCCTTGCGCTTCTGCCACATCGATGGCAGCCAGGTCATGAAAGCGCTCAGTCGAGCCGTTATTAATCGGAAAGTGCTGACTTCCCGCGATTTCGATCACATCACCAAAGGGTGTAAACGCGGCCTTAGTTAAAGGCTCAACAGTAAGAATGGTTGCCATCAGTTTCTCCTACGCTCAATCGGCCCATCTTTAATCCTAAGTTGCTTTTTAGCGCTGCTGGCAAGGGTGATGTTCGTGCCAATGCCTGGCGATATCGATTCTCCGACAAAGCCAAACATGCTGATGCTGCTTGACGTACTCGAGAAACCGTGCCAAGGCGGCAATCCGCGCCGGCCGACCCACCAATCGACAGTGAAGACCGATAGACAGCATCTTCGGGCTGTCTTCACCTTCGGCGTACAGCGTGTCGAATGCATCCTTAAGATAGGTATAAAACTGATCCCCGCAGTTGAACCCCTGACTGCTGGCGAAACGCATATCGTTGGTATCCAGGGTGTAAGGAATCGTTAGCTGGGAGCGCCCCCCCACCTGGTTCCAATAGGGAAGATCATCGTCATAGGTATCAGACTCATACAAAAACCCCCCTTCTTCAGCCACTAGACGCCGAGTGTTTGGACTGGTTCGGCCGGTGTACCAACCTAGGGGACGCTCGCCGGTTATTCTGGTCAGGATCTCGATCGCCTTTTGGATATGTTCACGCTCTTCAGCTTCGTCCATATACTGATAATCGATCCATCGGTAACCGTGACTACAGATCTCATGTCCGGCGTTAGCCATTGCCTTAATGACTTCCGGATGGCGCTCTGCAGCCATTGCCACAGCAAAAATTGTCAGTGGAATATCATGTTTCTTAAACAACTTAAGCAGCCGCCAAACGCCGGCTCGGCTGCCGTACTCATAGATAGACTCCATACTCATATGCCGCACATCGGCAAGTGGCTGAGCACCGACAATCTCCGAAAGAAAGGCTTCTGACTCCTGATCACCGTGCAACACACAGCGCTCGCCACCCTCTTCGTAATTAAGGACAAAAGAGACGGCAACTCTGGCGTTTAATGGCCATTTGGGGTCAGGAGGCGTCTGTCCGTAACCCAGTAAATCTCTATCGTAAACGTTGCTCATAGCAGGCACTCCCTCAACAGGCTGATTTTTTATGCGAAATAACTAAAGCTCTGGAACAACCGACACAAACAACCAGAACAAGTCAAACCCGCGAATTGTTTACCAAGCTAAACTAAAACGTTAACGATGTACAGGTTGCTAACAAAAATACAGTCTCACTCATACGACCGGTGCAGCTAAAAAATACTTTTTACAACAGCCATACAAACAAAAAGATCTTAAAACCATCAAAATAACTGGCAACAGGACACCACGAATAAACCGTAGCGCTCTAACCTATAAAAGACTCGAGAAGATTGATAAGTGCCTAGAAAGATTGACCAGTTCTAAATCTACGCAGGTAAACCACAGACTTTGCAGCAAACAATACGCACCACCTGGAAACGACAATGAGGATTTAATGTTGACACGATAGCAATCGATTGTGCACAGTGTAGGCAAGAAACCACATTAACACTCCTTGAGATTACAAAATATCACTCTCAAGTAACAACATAGGAGTTCGCCAATGCAAATTCGCTTAATAAATCCGAACACCACCGCAAGCATGACCGAAAAGATGGGCGATGCCGCGCGTCTCATCGCCGCTCCCGGAACAACCATTGTGGCAACAAACCCTCGCAGTGGCCCCGTTTCCATCGAAAGTCATTTCGACGAAGCGATCAGTGCGGTGGGAGTAGCCGAAGAGGTGCGCGCCGGAGAAGCCGACAACGTCGATGCCTACATTGTCGCCTGTTTCGGCGATCCTGGTCTGCTAGCCGCCCGAGAGCTGACCCGGGCTCCGGTGATCGGTATCGCCGAAGCCGCCTTTCATATGGCCACGTTAATCAGCACCCGGTTCTCCATCGTCACCACCCTTGGACGTACCGGCATCATCGCCGAGCACCTGCTGCAGTCCTACGGTTTTTCTCACCACTGCCGTCGCGTTCGCGCAGCGGAGATACCGGTACTTGATCTCGAAAACGACGAAGATGCTGCGCTGGAACGCATCATCGAAGAGTGCTTACGCGCCAAGGCCGAAGATAATATCGGTGCGATCGTACTGGGTTGCGGCGGGATGGCAGATTTGACCGCGCAAATTAGTCAAAGGGTCGGCCTACCCGTGATCGAAGGCGTAACGGCGGCCGTTAAACTGGCCGAATCTCTGGTCAGCCTGGGCCTGGGTACCAGCAAACACGGCGACCTTGCATTCCCACGCCCCAAGGTCTTCACCGGCCAGTTTGAGCACCTGTCATCAGAATAAATCAGATTTTACGGTTGAGAATCGGCGGGACCTGAACGCTAGGACCGAATCAGGAAATACTCGGATAGAGAACAATTATAAAATATCGGGAGCCCGACTCCCGCGAGGAATTCAATTATGCAAAACGAAACAGTCATGTCCGCGGCGGACGCTATCATGCCAGGAGAGCCTCATACCAAGGCCGCTGGCGAGGAGTCTCTTGCCCCCCAAGATACTCGTATCATGGGACGATTCTCTTACCTGCTAGCCTGGTTCGGAGGTTGCGTTTCCATTGGTACTTTCGCCATGGGTTCGAGTCTCGTGGGCACCCTAAACTTACTGCAAACCAGTGTTGCAATCGCAATCGGGTGTTTCATCATCGGTATTGCTCTGGCGCTTAACGGCGCCGCTGGCTACAAATATGGCATTCCGTTCATGGTTCAGGCACGTAGTGCCTTCGGCTTCGCGGGCACCCGCTTTCCGGGTCTCGTTCGAGCCGTACCTGCCATTGTTTGGTACGGGTTCCAATCTTGGGTTGGCGCAGGTGCTCTTAACGCCGTGTCAGCGACCTTGTTTGGTTTTGACAACCTGATCTTCTACTTCATCACCTTCCAGTTTCTGCAGATCGGCCTGTCAATTTTCGGCTTCCAAGGCATCAAGTGGCTGGAGAACATCGGTAGTGGCTTTATTTTGCTGTCGCTGGTTTATATGTTCTACAGCGTGATCAACAAGTACGGTGACGAGATCACGTCGAACCTGGTAAACATCGAAGGCACCTGGGGCGCCCCCTTCTGGGCAGCGACCATGCTATTCTTGGGCATCTACAGCACCATGATGTTGAATGTCAGCGACTACTCCAGGGAACTAGAGAAGGGCAGCAAGCCCGGATTACTGACCACCATATACGCAATGTCCATTCTCCCTTGCACCCTGTTTATGGGCCTTATCGGTCTGATGGTCTCAGGTGCGACAGGCATTAACGATCCTATCCAGGTTTTCTCCAGCGCCGTGGACAACACGCCGTTGCTGGTCACCACCTTGCTCTTCATCGCCTTTGCCCAGGTCACTACTAACGTCCTTAACAACGTGGTACCGCCTACCTATATCCTGATGGATGTATTCAAACTCAAGTTCCGCACCTCAACGATCATCGTCGGCCTGCTGGCCTTCTGTACCTTCCCTTGGGAGCTGGTTAAAGAAGAATCGTCCGCAGGCTTACAGCTGTTTGTGCAGACCTACTCGGCCTTCCTCGGTCCGATCTTCGCAGTACTGGTGGTGGACTACTTTATTCTGCGTCGCCGCAGCCTCAACCTGGATCATCTCTATAACGAGAATGGCCCTTATCGGGGTGTAAACTGGGGGGCTATCATCGCGTCTTTATTCGGAGCGGCGGTTGCCCTGACCTTCTCCTCCATCTCCTGGTACGCCAGCCTGATCCCTGCGGGACTATCCTATTACCTGCTGATGAATAACTGGTCAGCCTGCGCACGTTTTCGCAACTAAAAGCTATCCCTAAGCAGATAGCGTCGGACAGCCACCGGCGATATCTGCCTACCCTGCCAAATCCCTATTGAAAACCCTAGTGACCCTGCACGACAGCAAGCTTTGACGTTAACCGTTCCAGTTACAGTCATTTGCTATCGGCGCTATGTTCTCGGTGGGTACCGTCTGGATTCCAGCGTTGGAAGCCCTAGCCGGATTCGGCTGGGTGGTTGGGCCCTGATTGGAGGCCTGGCTTACAGGGTGCTGATGAGCAAGTGCGCGGTCGCTGCCCAGGCGCAAAGCGCCTAACTTTCCGTAACTTAAGCCATAAACATGCAACAACAAAAACCAGCGCAGGAGACCCTTGTGCTGGTTTTCTATCTATAGCGCTACGCCTTAGCTGGCAAAGATACTCTTCAGATTCACGGTCTGCTCTGGCGGAGGATCTAGGTTAAGCGCAGCCTCAATATCCAGCAAGTGATCATTCATCAGTTTCACGGCCCGATCTACGTTTCTGGCTTCCAGGGCCTCAATCAAAGCACCGTGGTCCCGGCACGGAGGAGTAGCGACGTGGCCATGGATGGATTTAGTGCGTTCGTATAGCGCAATAATCAGCGAGGTGCGGGAGATTATTTCACGAAGAAATTCGGTCAATACCGGCTTGTCGGCCAGCTTGCCGATCAAGAGGTGGTATTCACCAGATAGCCTGATGCGCTGATTGTGATTACCGGCGTCGTGAGCCTGCTGCTCACGAGCCAGGTGCTCTTTGAGGGCCTCGCACTTGGCCGGAGAGAACTGCAAGGCCAACTCTTTTACAAGTTCCGTTTCGATTAGCCTGCGCGCCTGAAACACCTCCTTGGACTCTTTGATAGTAGGTTTGGCGATGAAGGCCCCGCTGTTTGGAATGATTACGGCTAGGTTTTCGTGAGCTAGCCGCTGCAGTACCTTTCTCACACCACCGCGCCCCACGCCGAAAACTTCGCAGAGCTCCTCCTCTTTCAATCGGGTACCGGGCAGAAGTTTGCGCTCAAAGATGGCACCGAGTATCTGCTCGTAAATAGACTGAACACCGCTGTCCATTGATTTTTTCTGAGTTGTATCGTTCATTTTTTGCTAGTTCAATAACTCTATTGGCGATGGATATTAAGACTTGATGTAGCTGGTTCCCTAGATGGCCGGCCCGAAGCCCCCCTTGTGAAGTTCCACGCTAGCATACCAAAAGTAAAACACCCATAGGCATTTAAGACATTAAATGCCGATCCCCAGCCATAGTAAACTAATGCCTTACACATCAAAGGGTAACAACAACTTATGCGGTCTTTTTTATCCAGATAACAACCACCATTAGACGTTGCAAAAGGGCGATAGAGGATGCTGGGCTCTCTAGAGCATTGCTGGACGAATAATGTGCGGCCTAATCCAGATAGCTGTCGACCAGTGCTTGATAGCGTCCGTTTTCCTTCATTACACGCAAGCCATCATTAAAATCGTCCCTAATGCGCTGCTGCCTGAAAACCACATAGAACAGTGTCTCTTGGGGAAAAACATCATGATAACTCACGGCCCCCTCGGTATCGATCACCGTCGCTAACTGGCGACTTTGCCACACAAAAACCGATTTATCGATGATCAGCACATCTGCCCGCCCCTTCCAGAACATCTCGACCTGCTCACGCTGATTAGGGTGCTCATAATAGTTAAGCAGAGCCACTCCCGGGACTGCTGAATCGACGAGCTGCCGATAAGCATCGCCTAGGTCGTTCCGTGCGTTTTGCCAGGCGACAACAGTTTTACCCTTGAGGTCGGCGATTGTATTAATCTGAATCCCAGCAGCTGCCTTGGTGATCGCATAATTATGAAAAGTGACATAGCTGTCTGACATGTACATGACCTTGCCTCCCTCCCTTACCCCCGCCACAGCGTCAGTCCTCCCCCACTGCAATGCTATATTGGCAGTGGCTTTCAAGCGGGCATTGGGCATCTGCACCACCTTCAAGCTGTGACCACTCTGTTTTAGGGCTTCACGGACTATATCGACCTCTAACCCCCGTTTGCCGATCCCGATAATAAAAGGGGGGCGGTTCTCGCCGAAGGCGACAACGACCTCTTCGGCAAAGGACTTTAAGCACAAAAAGGGCACTGCAATGACAACGATCACGACCAATCTGGCAAGCATAAACACCTCGCATTTACGGTTGTTTTACGTAAATAAGCTCGAGTACTCCACCTGTCTCCGCCTGCTGGTGTTCCTGCGCTGATATAACCGCAGCACCGTTGGACACGGATCCCCGCTAGCAGATCCAGGCACTCAAAGTATAAGTGCTTTGGCAGTTGCTATGGCAACCCACAGGATAACCCCGGTCATCTATCTCCATCGTCACTAGAGCACCAACGCTGTGATCTAGGTTAAAACCGCTTGCTCATTGGGCCGGATCAATACACGTACCAATGCTTTTCTTCCGCAGCCAATCCCCCATAGTCACTAACCAGGCAGCAAGTACGAAAGGAGCAGTCAGCGGCGGCACAGGGGTCAATTGAAAACCCTGTGTAATAAGCACCGTCAGTATAATACCGAACAGCGGTTCGATGACACGACCAGGGAATCGACTGGACAGGGCAATGCCAACTAACGCTGCGTTAAAGCCGAAGACTCCGGCCAGAATCAGATCAACGGGGTAATCAAAAACTTGAGCCAAGGTCGAGCCTAAACCGGCACCTATAATCGCCCACGTAGCAGCGCGGCGCGAACAGATCCACAAACCTGCAACAAACAGCACACCTGAAAGGCCATTTTCCTGCAGCATGACCTGGCCAATACTGCGTAGAACAACCATGACCATGCCCAGCCCATCAACCGTACTCGTAGCCGAACCCAGATGGGTCGTCAAACCCAGCGCCTCTGCCACGACCAGAATCACCCACATCGACACCACGAAAGGTGCGGTAAAAGGCGACAGCCAGTGGTAACGCAACATCCTGTAATAGACCATTGAGGAGAGCACGCCCCCCACCAGGATCAGCACCATGGAGCTCATAGCGAGCGGGAAGTAATACAGCACCGCGATGCCGATGAGCGCACCGTTAAAACTACCGCCCTCCCATGCCGCACCCTGGGCACCGCAGCGCCACAGCCTTGAACCCACCCCCGCCGAAACAGCACCTATAACGGCCCCCACCAGCATGGTCTTTGAGTTGACGGCAATACCCAGCAGAAATAACAGCCCCGTCAGCACACTCTCTTGTAGCATAATCAGGCTAAATACCCGACAAAAAGACGCCGTCTCGACTTTCAAAACCTTGGTGATCAACACTCCCCCCCCCTGCGTCCCCAGTGGCGCAGCACAGTCATAACCATCGCTGGAATTTTTGCTTTGGACGCCCGAAGCCAGCGGACGCCTCAGCATCGCGCTGCGCTAAGAAAAGACTAAGCCCCATAATGACACCCCGCCTTTCAGGGACACCGGCAGCAACCCATCGAGCCGGTATCTGTCCGGCATTGTACACACAGACAGCCAAAATCATTAATCATAATTAATGCATGCAGCGCACAAAATGCGTTATTGTTAACAAAATCGTTGATGGTTGTTCATTATTGACATCTAATTGATACGATAAATTCAAACAAAACCTAGAACAGGTCCGTCAGGGGGTCACTAACTTGAACCTGGACGTGCAATTTCTATCCCCACTCACTGATCATGATGCCAAGGACGCGGCCAGCCAGGGCATAGATAGATAACCACGCTTCAAAAAAGCCTCCTAATCTGAATGGATCGGGGGCTGTTGATCAATACTCATGACCTTGGTGTATACAAAAGATCACCAACCATGCCCAATGCCTGATTCCATGACCGCTGACAGTAGCGAGTAACGCCCTGTACATAGATCGCTGGTTAACACACCCTACTCGACACCAGCAGATCCCACGACTGTTGACGCGTCGAGCAACTATCGTAAAAACGAATACAACCAATCAAAACATTTAATTTGTGAATACAACCATAAGTCTTATACAGTAGTAAACATTATTCAGCCAAGGGCGAGCAACGCACTCTGCAGGCGTTCGCTGCATTCATGGATAAAGCAGACTCTAGATACCGCGACCGCGGTTCAGACCCACAACCGAAGAGGTATTTATGTCGAAGACCAGCTACTACGCCCCTCATGGCGGGCACCCGAGTCAGCGCGAGCTACTGACGGACCGCGCGATATTCACCGAAGCCTACGCCGTGATTCCAAAGGGCGTAATGCGAGACATCGTCACCAGTCATCTACCCTTCTGGGACCTCAGCCGCTTCTGGGTCCTGGCACGCCCGCTGTCCGGTTTTTCAGAAACCTTCTCGCAGTATATCGTCGAAGTCAGCCCGGGTGGCGGCAGCGACAAACCCGAGCAGAACCCCAATGCCGAAGCGGTCATCTTCGTAGTCGAAGGCGAGGCTGAGTTGACACTGCAGGGTGAGGTTCATCGCCTGCAACCGGGCGGTTATGCCTTTATCCCGCCGGGATCCGAGTGGCGCCTGCGCAATAACAGCGACCAGGCCGCACGCTTCCACTGGATCCGCAAGCACTACCAGGCGGTCGAGGGCGTGCCCCACCCCGAAGCTTTCGTGACCAACGAGCAGGATATCGAACCGATCACGATGCCCGATACCGACGGGGGCTGGGCCACCACGCGCTTTGTCGACAGCAAGGACATGCGCCATGACATGCACGTCAATATTGTCACCTTCAAGCCAGGCTGCGTCATCCCGTTCGCCGAAACCCATGTGATGGAACACGGCCTCTATGTGCTGGAAGGTAAGGCGGTTTATCACCTGAACCAGGATTGGGTCGAAGTGGAGGCCGGCGACTTCATTTGGATGCGCGCCTTCTGCCCCCAGGCCTGCTACGCCGGCGGCTCGAGCAAGTTCCGTTACCTGCTGTACAAGGACGTCAACCGTCAGATGAATCTGCAACTGGGTGTCGCCCAGCGTTAGGTTAAGCCTGTCGCGCGTAGCAACCCGCTGGCCGTTACCGCAGCGAGCTGTTACGCGCGACCACCGCACTCCTGTTCCAGCATCTGCGCCAGGTCTCTGCCGAGCTCCTGAATCATCGGATCCGCCGTGGCCCGGTGAATGATGGCAATCTCCATCGAATCGACCGCTGCCAGCCCGCTGTCCTTCGGCAACAGGAGGTGTTCCTCGGTGACGGCACGGGCCGGCAGCAGACTGATGCCCATCCCATCCGCGACCGCAGCCTGAATCCCGCCAAGGCTCGAACTGCTGAAGCTGATACGCCAGCGACGCCCGAGCTGTTCGACGGCACCGATGATGTCGTCACGATAGAGTCCCCGCGGCGAGAAGGTGACCAGCGGTACCGGATCGAGACCAAAAGACGGGACCCTCGCGCTATCAATCCAGCAGAGCGTTTCGGGCCAGCTCGCCACCACCTCACGACTGCCGCGCCGCTGTTTCAGTAACACCAGATCCAGCGCGCCCTGGTCATAGCCGTCGCTCAGGTCGCGACCGAGACCGCTGGTCACTTCCAGCTTGACCAGAGGGTAACGACGATTAAAGGCGCCGATCACATGGGTGGTACGCCCGGCGGCGAAGTCGTCCGGCACGCCCAAGCGAATCGTCAGCGACGCAGCGCCTGCCAGAACTTCGAACATCTCATCGTTGAGCGACAACATGCGCCGGGCATAACCGAGCAGCGTGGCACCGGCGTCGGTCGGTTGCACGTTGCGATAGCTGCGCTCCAGCAGGCGCTGCCCCGCCAGCTCTTCAAGCCTCAGGACCTTTTGACTGACTGTCGATTGGGTAGAATGCAGTCGCAGTGACGCCGGGGTGAAACCACCGCAGTCGACCACCATGACGAAGGTTCTTAGCAGCTCAAGATCAAAGATCCGCCTATTCATTTTTGGACTAGTCACTAATTTGATATTCGATTTTTGAATGACAAGCCGAACTTGTATCATGCCAACCCCGACCGAGCAAGCAACGCCGGGGCCGCAGCCTGAAGGCGTTACTATGAACCATTAAAACGGTAGCGCATTCTTAGCTTAGCGTCTTCAGGTCAATGCAAGCGGCGTTAATGGGCAAGTGTAAGGATGGCCTATCTTAGGCCGTCAAGGCAACGCATCAAAGGCGGGTGAACACAGGCGCCTCAGCCCGGCATCTTCGAGCGTGTTATCCAGCAGCTGGCGAATGTGTAGCGGCTTATCCAGCAACAGGGCTTGCTGGGCAAGGGATTTCAGCTGCGCGAGCGTCAGACTGCAAATGGCCCATTTGACCCGCGGCAGGGCCGCAGCGTTGACGCTTAAGCTGTTGACCCCCATACCCAGCAGCAGCAAGGCACAACCGGGGTCGCTGGCCATCTCTCCGCACACCGAGACCGGTTTTCCGGCTTGAACAGCCGCCTCCACCACCTGCCGCAGCGCGCGCAACACGGCGGGGTGAAGCGGATCCAGCCGGCTCGAGACCTGAGCATTGCCGCGATCGATGGCCAACAGATACTGACTGAGATCATTGGTACCGATGGAGAGAAAGTCCACTCGCTGCGCCAACTCTGCCGCCAGATAGACGGCGGCGGGAACCTCGACCATCAGCCCGATCGGCGGTCGAAAGAATGCGATACCCTCGTCCAGCAGCTGCTGCTGGGCTCGATCTATCAAATCCAGAGCCTGCTCCACTTCATCTATACCGCTGACCATAGGAAGTAGCAGCCTCAGGTTCTGCAGCTCGCTGTTGGCTCGCAGCGCCGCCCTGAGCTGGGTAACAAAGATCTCAGGACGGTCCAGCGTGAGGCGGATGCCGCGCCAGCCCAGTGCCGGATTCGCTTCGACAATAGGCAGGTAAGGCAGGGGTTTATCGCCGCCCACATCCAGAGTACGCAGAGTAACCGGCAGCGGCGCGACTGCCGCCAATGCCTGCCGATAGGTCTCCATCTGCTCCTGCTCACTGGGAAATCGATCATAAAGCATGAACGGCAGTTCAGAGCGGAACAAACCGATGCCCTCGGCCCCCGCAGCCACCACCAAAGGCACCTCTGCGATGAGACCGACGTTGCCATAGAGCGGTATCTCTACGCCGTCTTGGGTCCGCGACGGCAGGTCCCGCAGTCGTTCAAGGTCTTGCTCGAGCGCCCGCTCTTCACGATTGATGCGCTCGATCTCCCCGCGTAACTGCGGCGAGGGCCGTAGGCATACCCGTCCGTGGTTGCCGTCCACAACCACCTCCTGGCCATCCAGCTGCTCCAGGGGCGTCCGCCCAATACCCACGACCGCAGGAATGCCCAGCGCACGCGCAAGGATCACCACATGGGACAGCGAAGAGCCCTGTGCCGAGATCATGCCGCGCAAACGTTCACGAGGCACCAATCCCAAGTCGATGGCACTGAGCTGACGTCCGATCAGGATGGTATTGACAGGATAGTCATCCTGGGTCACCGAGGCGCCTTGCAAGTGTACGAGTATGCGATTGCCTAGATCCTGGATATCCGCGCCCCGCTCCCGCAAGTAGGGGTCGTCCATCTCGTCGAAGCGCTGGCGATACGCCTCGATGGTCTGGCGTAATGCGCCCGGTGCCCAGTTTCCCTGGTGGATATACTGCACCGTGGTATCGACGATTTCCGGGCTATTGAGCATCAACCCGTACGCATCGAATAGCGCCCGATCCGCGGGAGAAAGCGTCCCCTCCAAGTCTTCGCTCAGTCGACTCAGCTCAGCCTGAACACAGGCTATGGCTGCGACCAGGCTCTGCGTCTCTTGTTTGAGATCTTGCACCTGACGGTTGGGTACCGCACTCAAGTCAGAGGCTGAAAATAACACCACGCCGGTTCCGACATCGATTCCGGGTGCTCCGGGCACCCCCTCAAGAGACGTTCCCTCTGCGCCATCGGCAATACATAAGCTGCAGAACACGCCGCTCACTCGGGCATAGGCGATGGCGCCACCCAGCTGCGAAGCCAGAGTGGTCAGAATCGCGGTATCGGTATCGTCAAAATGACGCGCCGCCCGCTGCCGCACCACCAGAACGCCCAATACCTGGCTGCGGTGGGTGATCGGCACCCCGAGAAAACTGTGGTAATGCTCCCCACCGGATTGCTCAACGAAGTCTTGATCCAACGATTCAGAGACAGGATCTAAATTGATGGGCCTGACGCTCTCTGCCACCCGACCGATGAGCCCTTTGCCGAAGCCAAATTGAACGTGACCGAGCACGTCCTGCCCTAGACCGCTAGTGGCCACCATCACATGCCGGCGCTTATCGTGCTCGGTGAAATACACGCTACAGACATCCACCGCCATCAGCTCACGCGTGCGTGCTACCAGGATCTGTAGCGCGGTCTCCATGTCCGGTGCCGCGTCCAGCTGTCGAATCACCCGGCTGAGTGACTGCAGCTCAAAACGTTTACTAGCCATCGCGTGCTCCAGGGTATCGATTTTCAGTGTAGCAGCCACGCTAAGGTAGCTGAAGTGGCTCTATAGCAACCTCGTGGGTAATTGTCCTCTTCGACCAAAGCGGCCCATTAAAAGCTACTGGAAATGCTTGTTATCAGCGCATCAATATATACAAAATAATACTCCCCACCACGGGCGTGTACAGTAACATCACCTTACGCAGGATATGATTGACCCCGCTCAGCTCCATGAAACCGTCGACAATGAGCATGCCTTTAAAGGCCGTAAACACCAGTATGGCTGCCGTCACCCAAGACAATGAGGATGACTCTGTCATAAAAAAGCTCATTAACGTTAGTGCCATTAACACTAACCATATCAATATATTTTTTTTCATAATTACCTGATCACATAGACAATGGGGAAAAGAACGATCCACAGCAGGTCGACCATATGCCAGTAGCAGGCGCCACTCTCAAGCCCAACCTCATTGTTCGGTCCGTAGCCGCCACGGTGCAGTTTTCTTGCCATAAAACCAAGAATCAGCATGCCCACCAATACATGTAGGAAGTGGAATCCGGTGAGCAGGAAATAGCCCATAAAAAAATGGTCGCCGCCCAACCCATGACCGGCACTCCCGAGTTGCCAGTATTCCCAACACTTAACCCCTACGTAGACCAACGCCGCCAAGATTGCTCCGTATAACCACCAGGCGGCATTGCGCTGGCTATCGTTACGGTTGGCAATAACCCCCTGCGCAACCAACGCACTCGAAGAGAGCAATGCCAGGGTGTTGATCAATCCTGCCGTGGGATGGACTAGCTGCTGTCCCGCCAGAAATAGCTCCCGGTCACTAGCACGCATCCAACTAAACAGAATAAACAGCAGCGCGAAAGCACTCAGCTCGACCAAAATAACACACCACATGGCCAGATCACCCGGCAACCGCTTACCTATTGATACCGGTGTCACGGTAGTGGGAACTACGTAATTAAGCGTATTCATTTATTCACTCCTGAGCTGATCAGCACCTCGATCAAAATTTGCTCTGTCATGGTATTCATAAAAACTCCTGCTGATGGATCTATTTAAAAGCCCCCATCTATTACATGCAATCTACATACCACTTATAAGTCACTGATTTTAAGTGCAACTATAGTTGGCGCTGTTGTTATGACAACGGGTCAGCTGTACTATTGACCACCGACAGTTGTTTATTTGACCGCAGGCTCGGCACCATGATGACAGCCCAGTGTCGCGAACGCTCTCTTCATCCTATCGATGGATCTCAAACGACCCTGGCCACCACTTCCTGTAATGTGCGGACCGCCGAATCGATCAGCCAGTTGTTTGCTGATCTGGGGTAGACCACATACGCGGGTAGCTGGAATGCAGGCGCAGAAACTACCGGAAACAAGCGCCCTTGACCGATCAGATCAAGCACCAGACGGCGTGGAAAATAGCCGGACCCGCCCGTTTTGAGGATGCGTTGCAGCGCCAGCCAGCCGATCCCGACTATTATGCGCGGACTACTCAGCTCCGGTAGATTGGTAGTGAGCTGTGACAGAAACTCCGGCCCCCAGTCCACGTGGACATAAGTATCAGAGTCGGGGATCCCGCATTTCATCTCAGTGGTGGAGACCAGAATGAGCTCCTCCTCCAGCAGCCAATCTACCTGCAGCATCGGTCGGTGCTGCGGGGTATACATAATACCAATATCCAGACTGCCATCGATCAGATTCTGCATTAGGCCTCCTTCAAAGCCGATCTCAGCCCTAATCTGGATATCAGGCTGATTGATACTCATCGTATCCAGCCAGGTCAGCAACAGCCCGTCCCAGAGCCCAAAGCGTCCGCCGATGGTTAATGTGCCACTAAAAGTGAGCGCGACACCCACATCATGCCGAGCACGCTCAAGCGTCTGCACCATACTGACAGCGTACCGCAGGAATCGTCTTCCAGACGGCGTCAACGTAGCGCCTGACTTACTCCGGACTATAAGCTGGCAGCCCAGGTAGTCCTCCAATGATCGCATCCTGCGACTGATAGCAGCCTGGGTAAGATGAAGACTTCGGGCTGCCGCAACAAAGCTTCCGGTATCAATAATTTTTATGAAAGTACGCGCCGATTCAATATCCAAGAGTCACCTTTGAGCCACCTAAAGTGAGTATTAGTTATATTATCGTTGATAATTTATCGTTTGTGTAATCCAGAGTGGTTATCTAGAGTATATATAAGCAGGCTTTGAATGACTGGTGGTTTTCAGAGGATAACTAGCCCGGATACCTCCTAACCTGCTGACTGCTCAGTGGTGGCATACACGCCGGGCATGCATACCGGGCACGCATACCGAAGATGTCGGTGAACCGGTCTCACTTGGGCGCTACATGTTCTGGTGTTGCATGTAGAACTTACTCATATAGCAAGGAGTTGGTCATGATATTCAATCGATACTCCAGAGATAAGACAAGTCAACCTGAATCCACTATTGACGGTCTGCTGCTATCCATATTCAAGGCCGGGGATGGCTTTGGGCAGATCCTTTATTTCTGGGCTCTGATGGGGTCATTAATAAGCTGTCTTACACTGGTAGCAGCTGGATTCGCTTACTGGTCTTGGTGGGCAGTGTTTGCAGGACTGCTAGCAGGTCGTTGTTATCTCTACCTGGGAGAGATCGGCAAGGAGCTACTGGATACGATGCTAGCGTCTGACGATTAGTGCGACCTTTAACTTTACCCAGAGTAGCCTTGTGGTTTGATGATGAGCCCTGTTGCTTTTAACAGGCTACTTTTAAATTGTAGAAAGAGCCTGTACGAGATCATCCGCTTTTTGTGAAGCGCAAGGCCCTGAATCCAATAACTACGGGGGGGCTTCTTAGTGTTTAGTTCAGGATCAATAGCTCAACCCGAACATAGCCCCCTGAGTAAGACTCACGCCTTAAAATGATCATTGAACGACTGCAACCGCCGATCAAGAACAGTCAACTGCTGATCACTTACCTGTGAGACACAGGCACGCAGACCTTCGGTTCGCTCGCTGCCGGTGGTTTGCAGCGCGATCGCGCTAACCCCAAAATAGATCAGATTCTCCAACAACTCGTCGCCGCTCATGCCGGGGTAAGCAAAGGTAAAATAAAAACCATCTGCCAACGGCGCCCCGTCATCCTGGTCATACACGATGCTGAAGCCATTATCGGTAAACAGCTGTTTCATGCGCTTGGCTCTGACGCCATAGACACTGACAGCTTCGACAAAATCAAACCGACCTTCATTGGCCGCCTTAAACATCGCTGCCAACCCATACTGAGCCGAATGACTGACCCCCGATGATAACGCGTATAACGCCCCAAAAATTGTCGCATAGCCGTATTGGCGATGCTGGTACCAAGGCTCAAGATCGGCGAATTCACGCTCAAACAAGCGATCAGATATCACCAAGGATCCGACCCTTTGACCCGCATAACTGAACGCCTTGGAGCTGGAGATCAGCAACACATAGTTATCGGTATATTTGGCTACCGTGGGCTGGTAAGGCGCTTGGCCGGGGACCGCATAATTCTGGCGAAAATCCATCCCAAAATAGGCTAAGTCCTCGATCACGATCAGGTCATACTGATTGGCCAGATCGCCAATAATCTGCAGCTCCTGATCGGTAAAACAGATCCACGAAGGGTTATTGGGATTCGAATAGAGGATAGAGCTGTAATGACCCTCCTTCAGCTGTGCCTCCAATGCGTCGCGCAGCTTGGCTCCCCGATGGTTATACACGTCAAAACTGCCGTAGCATTGACCCAACACCTGCAACTGTTTTTTCTGCACCGGAAATCCCGGGTCGATAAACAGCGTGCCTCTACGCCCTTTATGAGTACGGTTTGCCACCATAAAGGTTGCCATCCCCCCCTGCATCGAGCCCACCGTCGCAAGACAACCCTCAGACTTCACCTCCACATCCATAAACAACTTACAAAAGCGCGAAATCTCCTGTTTAAGCAGCGGTAGGCCATCCAGCATCGGGTACTTAGCGGCCACCCCCGCTCTGAGCGCGTCGATCTCAGCATTGATACCTACGTCAGGAGGGAGCAAGCCAGGAACCCCCATCTCCATGCGCACAAAACGTTCACCGCTAGACTGCTCAATCTCGTTCACCAACCGGACCAGCTCCCGAATCGACGCGTGTCCTAGCGATGTCAATCCAGATGACTTGATTTTCTGCCTCACGATCTCTACATCGATAGGGCTAGAATGCATAGTTTGCAGATCCGTATTTAGATCACTATTCAATGGATAGACTCCGTTTGCAGTTACTGAACTCATACTTGACGCACCCAAAAAAGCAGCACGCACAGACACCGTGCTGCTAAAGCCAAGAACAAAGGTTAGAATAGGGCGAACGTATTAGACTCGCTCAATGACCAGCGCAATACCCTGCCCCACGCCAATACACATGCTACACAGCGCATATCGGCCGCCAGTACGCTGCAGTTGCCGCACCGCGGTGGTGATCAGACGCGCACCGCTGGCACCCAGTGGGTGACCTAGAGCGATCGCGCCACCTTGAGGATTGATACGCGGATCATCATCGGCCAGACCCAGTTGACGGGTACAGGCCAGCGCTTGTGCGGCAAAGGCCTCATTCAGCTCAATGATATCCATATCTTCGATAGACAACCCGAGTCGCGCGAGCAATTTGCTGGTCGCCGGTACCGGGCCGATCCCCATGATGCGCGGCGGTACGCCAGCCACCGCCATACCCAGCACCCGAGCCTGAGGCGTCAGGCCGTGACGGGCCACACCCTCTGCCGAGGCCAACAGCAGGGCCGCGGCGCCATCGTTGATCCCCGAGGCGTTGCCGGCGGTAACGCTACCGAGCTCGAACAACGGCCGTAGCTGGCCCAGCTTCTCCAGGGTCGTCGCCCGCGGGTGTTCATCCCGGTCGATGATAATCGCATCACCCTTACGCTGGGGAATATGCACCGGCACGATCTCTTCGGCCAAACGGCCATCCTGTTGTGCAGCCGCAGCTTTAATCTGACTCCAGAGAGCAAAGCGGTCTTGGTCCTCGCGGCTGATACCAAACTCCTCGGCAAGGTTTTGCGCCGTTCTAGGCATCACCTCGGTACCGTAGGCTTCATCCAATTTCTTATTGATGAAACGCCAACCCATAGTAGTGTCGAACAACGTCTGCGAGCGATCATAGGGCGAATGGGCCTTGCCCATCACCAAGGGCGCCCGCGACATGCTCTCTACACCACCGGCAATCATCAGATCGGCCTCGCCAGCCTTAATCGCTCGAGTCGCGTCACCCACCGCATTCAGACCGGAGCCACAGAGTCGGTTAACGGTAACAGCCGCCACCTCCTGCGGCAGACCCGCCAGCAACACACTCATTCGCGCCACGTTGCGGTTATCTTCACCAGACTGATTGGCGCAACCGAGCAACACATCGTCGACCTGACTCCAGTCCACCTGAGGATTACGCGCCATCAGCGCCTGCAGCGGAATAGCACCCAGATCATCAGCCCGCACCGGGGCCAAACCCCCGCCGTAGCGACCGATGGGCGTACGGATCGCATCACAGATAAAAACATCGTTCATACTCATCACCTCGACCGGTTATCCGGTGCTGCCATTACTGAGTTGTTCAGCCGTTAAGCTGCTCTTTGATGCTGCGGAAACCGCTCAGCATCACTTCGCTAAGGATATCGACCTCCTTCTCGGTCATGACCGTGGACAGAGTGGCCGAGCAGGTGTTGATCATCATGATGCCATTATCGAACAGGTGATCCAGCAACAGACCGGTAGCACGGGCTTCGGACGGCGTAACAAAAGCGGCACGATAGTTCTGCGGGGCTTCGGGCTTCATATGGACCCGGAACATCGAGCCACCGCCGGTGACACAGGCGGGCACATCGGCAATACCAATCGCCTCACTAATCTGTGTACGCGCCCGATCGGCCAAGCCGTTAAGCCGATGTACGGCCGCCGGGTCAAACAACTCCATCGAGACACGACCGGCGACCATCGTCATCGGGTTGGCGGAGAAGGTGCCCGAGTGCGGGAACAACACCTTATCGGCCAACGGATTCATCACCTCCATCACCTCTTTGCGCCCCGCCAGGGCACCGACCGGGAAACCACCGCCGATCATCTTGCCCATCGCGGTGAGGTCGGGACGGACGTCGTACCACTCCTGAGCACCGCCGTAGTTGGAGCGGAAGGTAATGACCTCATCGCACACCAGTAGCGCGCCGTTATCCAGGGTCCATTGGCGCAGCGCACGGAGGAACTCTGGCGATGCGGGAGTCAGACCGACACGGTGTGGCAGCAGGTCAATCAGCACACAGGCCAGTTCGTCGGCGTGCTGGTCTAGAATGGCGATGGCTCGCTCAGGGTCGTTGAAGGGGATCACCACCACGTCATTCAGCGCCGAAGCGGGCGTGCCATGGGCCACCGGCACGCTAGCGGGTTGATGCAACTCACCCCAGTTCCCAGGGTTGGCGGTCTGACTCACTTCGGCGTAGTCGTAAAGGCCGTGATAGGCCCCCTCCACCTTGGCGATCTTGGCGCGCCCGGTAAAAGCACGCGCCGCTTTCAAGCAACTCATCACCGCCTCGGTGCCTGAGTTAACGAAGCGGATCTTCTCGAAGCTGGCGCTGCGGCTACATAGTTGTTCGGCGTAGTCGATCTCGATTTCGGTCGCCAGGGTAAAGGCGGTGCCTTTTTGCAACTGCTCGGTGACTCGGGCAACCACTTCAGGATGGGCATGGCCATGGATCAAAGAGGCCATATTATTGGCGAAATCGATCCGCCGTACGCCTTCGATATCGGTAACGTAACAACCTTCACCACGCTCTGCGTAAAGAGGGTGCGGCTTGCGCAGCACGGTGTTGCGACTGCAGCCACCGGGCATCACGTTCAGTGCGCGCTGATACAGTGCTGCACTTCTGGAGGGCTCTGTTTTTTGATCAGGTACGGTTGCCAGATTTAAGTTTGTCATGGTTATAGCCTGCATATAGGGTGTCGATAATAATAAATGGCTAACTTTTCTCGGTCTTAACCCAGCAACTGCTGTCCAGGAATCAGCCTGGCGCCAGTACGATCCTGGAGGTAATCGAAACTGACACCCGGTGCTAAATCAGTCACTACGAAGCCATCAGAGGTCACGTCGATCACCGCCAGATCGGTATAGATCCGACTGACTACCGCCTGACCGGTCAGCGGATAACTGCAGGATTCGACCAACTTGGACTCGCCGTTCTTGGTGCAGTGCTGGGTAATGACGTAGATGGTCTTGACCCCTGCCACCAGATCCATAGCACCGCCCACCGCCGGAATCGCATCCGCTGCGCCGGTCGACCAGTTGGCCAGATCACCGTTCTCGGCCACCTGCATCGCACCCAGCACGCAGATATCGATATGCTGGCCACGAATCATCGCGAAGCTGTCGGCGTGGTGGAAATAGGCTGCGCCAGGGATCACCGTGACCGGTTTTTTGCCGGCGTTGATCAACTCAGGATCCTCCTGACCGAGCTCCGGGGCGATCCCCATCCCCAACAGTCCGTTCTCGGTGTGGTAGATCACCTCACGCCCTTGTGGCACGTATTGGGCGACTTTTTCGGGAATACCGATTCCCAGGTTGACGTAAGATCCGTCAGGGATATCCAGCGCGGCGCGCTGCGCCATCTGCTCTCTGTTCCAGCCTAAAACACAGTCTGTCTGTGAGCTCATGGGTAGCTCCTCCCTGCTGCGACGAGTTTAGATTCCTGGGCCGGATCAGCCACAGTCACGATACGATCAACAAAGATACCCGGCGTCACCACCCTCTCGGGATCGATGGCTCCAACTTCCACCTGAGCCCCTGTCTGGGCGATAGTGATGTTCGCGGCCATCGCCATAATGGGACCGAAGTTACGCGCTGTCTTGTTGTAGACCAAATTGCCGTAGCGGTCTGCGCGTTCACATTTGATCAACGCGAAGTCAGCCTTAAGACCGAACTCCATGACGTAATCACGGCCTGCAAAGTTACGCAGCTCTTTGCCTGCGGCCAACGGTGTGCCCACCGAAGTAGCGGTGAAGAACGCCGGAATACCAGCGCCACCAGCGCGAATGCGCTCGGCCAGGGTGCCCTGAGGCACCAGCTCCAGCTCGATCTCACCGGCCCGATACAGGTCGGGAAACACCGTAGAGTTAGCGGTGCGCGGGAAAGAGCAGATCATCTTGCCCACCTGTTTATTTTCGATCAGCGCAGCCAAGCCCACGTGACCGGACCCGGTGTTGTTATTAACGACGGTCAGGTTTTTAGCGCCTGAATCGATCAATGCGTGGATCAGTTCGATCGGGCTGCCCGCCTCACCAAAGCCACCCACCATCACCGTCGCACCGTCAAAGATGTCAGCGACCGCCGCTGCGACCGAGTCTATGTGCTTATCAATCATTATCATTACCACTCAACGTTTGAGATGAGATATTCGCGCAGCTAAGATTGAGGGGCTAAAGCGCCCTCAACCCCAGCTAAAACAGCGTTACGCCAGCCGCTTACGCAGCGCCTCAGCCAGGCTAGCTTCGATCTCTTGTAGCTCGTCTTCAAAGAAATGCTTCTCTCCCTCAAACGGTTGCAGCAAGTTGATCTTGTTTTCCTGCTCATCCCACTTGGCCATGAACACCCGATCCATCCACGCCATATTGCGCGCTTCGGTAAACTGCAACGCGAAACACTTCTCACCGTTGACGATGGAGTAACCCATGATCGCCAGTTTGCCGGCAGAGATGGTCATCGACAGATGGCGCGAAGGCCGGTTGATGGAGGATAGCGAACGGTAGATAAGATTAAACACCCGCTGATAATCAGCCAGAGGAGCGGTAAAGTAATGGTGTTCACCGGTGGGGCGTGCGGCGTACATTGAGTGGAAACTGATGCACAGCATCCCTAGGATCTCGGCTAAATCTATCCAGTTTTGCGCCGATTTCTCCACATTCACACTGCCGTCATCGTGGGTAAACAGGCTGATGTGGTTCATCATCGGGCTCTGACTGCGGATATTGACGCCGGCGTTCTGCAAACGGCGAATCGCAGCGATGGTGCTCGGGTTCAACAGCTCACGAGGCGTGGAGAAATGCGCCATCCAGGCCAGCTGAACGCCGTTATCACGCAGGGTAGAGAAAAGCTCCAGCATCTTGTCGTACTTGCTGGATAGAATCATCTCCGGCTGGAAGGTCAAAGAGCGGGTCGCCAAGCGTACATTCTTGACGTGCAATAACGCAGGATCTTCGATGATGGGCCGAACATACTGCTCCAGTCGGTTGACCGGCATGTAGCCCCCGTCACCGCCGGTGATCAATAGATCAGTGACCTCGGTGTGCACCCGCAAGTAATCGTGGATCTGGGAGATATCCTTCTGGATAAACATATCCTCATCACCGCGTACCTGTGCATGACGGAAACAGTAGGTGCAGAAGGAAAAGCAGTTCTGGGTGGTGCGATCAAACACCAGCTGGCATTGCGGGTACTTGTGCTGACTACCATCAAGAAACTCGACCTCACCGTCGCTATTTTCAAACCAAGGCTTGTTCAGCTGCTGATTGCCATCATGAGGATTGGTTTCCTCCTGGTAGGCCACTGCAATCCGGGTGCGCTCGGCATCCGTCGCTGCATTCGCGTAAGCCTGGGTGACTCTTTCATTGATCATGCCGGGTTGAGGCATCACCAGCTGGAATACGGCATCCGTTTCAAAGTTGTCCCAATCAATACTGTTTAGCGAGTGACGGGTCGCCAGAAAACGGTACACTTCAACAAACAATTCGCGATCGGCGGTATAACCAATCTCAACGCCATTAGCCTCAAGAGTCGCGATCACCTCACGAAAACCCTTAAGACCGGTATAGTTGTCACGACCAGTAAACAGGAACTTGCGGCTTTCCAGCAAGCCTGAGTGCTGCGGATAGGAGGCATGCAGACGACTCATCAACCCGGTCGGCAACAGCTTCTCATCTTCGATAATCTGACGAATTTCATCAGAATATTGATAACGGTCCATAACCTTGGACAGATCCGATTGCGACACAATCGATGACACTGAAGGAGCGTTATAATTAGTCACCCTAGTGATGAGTTCAGCTGTTTCTAAATTATTCATTGTTATCTCGCTATATTTAGCTATGACTGTTAGGCCCAGGTCAAATAGTCTGAACAGATGTTATACAACGACGGCTCAAACAAAATTTACAGCCCCTTGTAATATTATCGCTTTGAATTTTCTACATCATCTGCAGCGATCCAATCCGCGCTTTAAAATGATGGATTTAGTATTCAACAATAGCCTTGCTAAGACAAAGGATAAATATTCACAGGGCTCATGATCTTTGGTAATGCGCAATATTAATAATGCTGCCTAGTATTGAGTTACAGCCATTAATATTACAAATTAAAAAAACAAAGTCATTGATACCCTATGTATATAAATATCGTTATCCATTGATAAAAAACACTAACCGCAAGAATAATGTTGAACCTATGACCCAAAAGTAACAGCAACAGCAACAGCACTACATTAAAAAAGCCACAAGATAACTGATGACCATCGCACTTAAAATAAAACCAACTCATAAGAGCCATCAATAAAACTATACGTTTTTTTAATTGATTTTTTGTTTTACCGGATCTTACAATGCACAATGGTAAAATTTTAACCACCAAGGCTCGGCAACCAACATGTCCGGAAACAACCAACGGCGCCTATTACCCAGCACTAGCATGCTGGCAGCTTTTGACGCCGCATCCCGTGCCGGCAGCTTTACCGTGGCGGCCTGTGAACTAAATCTGACTCAAGGCGCGATCAGCAAGCAGATCCATGCGCTGGAACAGCAACTCGGTGTGGTGCTATTCGAACGGCTGCACCAAACCATCGCCCTAACAGAAACCGGAAAATCCTATGCCAAGGAGATTCAATCCGCCTTGGATATCATTCGATCCGCCTCACTGCGCGCCATGACAGGACCGCGGGGCGGGATTCTGAATCTGGCGGTACTACCTACCTTTGGAACACGCTGGTTGATGCCCCGACTGCCGTCGTTCCTCAACGAGAATCCAACCATCACTCTCAACTTTGCTACCAAGCTTTCGCGCTTCGACTTTCGCCAGGAAGACCTGCACGCAGCCATTCACTACGGTGCACCCGACTGGCCTAATACCGACAGCACCTACCTGATGGGGGAAGAGGTGGTACCGGTATGCTCACCTCAGTTTAGAAAAGACAACCCGCTAAAAAATGCCCACGACCTGAGCGCCACCCCGCTGTTACATATTTCCAGCCGACCCCATGCCTGGTCCGACTGGTTCAAAGCCCAGGGCTTATCGACGCAGGGTAGTGAGGGTATGTATTTCGAGCAGTTTCTAACGGCAGCCCAAGCCGCTGTCGCGGGCCTAGGGACGGTGTTATTACCAAAGTTTTTGGTCCAAAGTGAACTCGATAGAGGCGAACTGGTACTAGTGTTTGAACAGCCACTGAAAAGTGATTACGGTTACTATCTAATCACCCCCCAGGAAAAATCCGCTTACAAACCCGTAGTTGCTTTTCGAGAGTGGTTGTTACGTGAGGTCATCACCACCGGCTGACACATTCCAACCCCCGCCGGCATCAATGGTTCACTACAAAACAGCGACTAGCGTACCCGCTGTTCATCAAACACCATCATCGTCGCGGAACCTTTGGCCAACAGTTTACCCTGTTCATTTTCAACGAATCCTTCAACGTACGCCGTACGTTTAGTGGTGTTCACCACCCGTCCAAACGCCTTCAAGGTTCCCTGTTTGCTAGAGCCTAGAAAATTCACCTTCATCTCCAACGTCGCCGCGGACAAATGCTTGTCAGGCAGCGCCAGAAAAAAAGACCGTGCCAGCGCGGTATCAAGCAGACTGCAGATCACTCCACCATGAACGATGCCACCGATATTCAAATGCTGCGAGGCCACCTGCAGCTCAATAAGATACTGACCATCAACAAAACCCTGAGGCTCTATCCCTAGGGTTTCAATAAAATTAGGCTCAGTCATTAGCAATCAAACCTTTGCAAACAGATAAATAGACAACAACTTATCTACCTCATCCAGACAGTAAAAACCCCCGACACCAAAGCTCGGGGGTTCCTTAGGCTGCAATAACAGAGGGGGAGTTATTATCGCTGGAATAAAACTCTGTTATTACACCCGGCCATTATCAGAGCTAAATAAGCCCCTGTTCCTTGGCCATCTTGCGAGCGATCTGCGGACCGCACCACAGCGAGGGCAGCAAGATCAGCGATACCGGTACCGCAGTCACCACGATAAAGGACTGCAGTGCGGAGACCCCACCCGATCCCAGCGAGATCAAAATCGCGGCGACTAATCCCATCGCCACACCCCAGAACACCCGCAACGCGGCAGGTGGATGGTCGGTACCGGTCATGACCATAGAGACGGTATAGGTCATAGAATCACCGGTGGTGGCCACAAAGATGATGGTCAGGATCAGGAACAGTATCGACACCACGAAGCCCATCGGCAACTCCTGAGTAATGGCAAACATCGCAGCCGGCAGGTTGAATCCGGTAAAGGGTTCGGAAATCACCCCTGGATTGGCCAGTTCAAAGAAGATGCCGCTGCCACCGATAATCGTAAACCAGAAGGCGGTAGCCACCGGTGCCAGAATAGACACCACGGTGACGATCTCACGGATGGTACGACCACGGGAGATCCGGCAGATAAACATCGCCAGCAACGGCCCGTAACCCAGAAACCAGCCCCAAAAGAACACGGTCCACCAATCCAACCAGGCAGGACTGGCACGGAAGGTTGCCATCGAAATAAATTTATCCAGATACAGCCCAAACGAGTGCATAAAGGCATCGGTGATAAAGGCCGTCGGCCCCATAACAAAGATAAAGGCCATCAAGCTCAGGGCCAAAAAGATATTGATGGTACTGAGCAACTGTATGCCCCGGGTCACACCGCTGATAGCCGATACGGTATAAAGCACAATCAACCCCAGAATAATGCTGAGTTGTAAGCTGTAGTCGTTAACCATACCGAACAACTCGTTCAGACCATAACTGACCTGTAGCCCGAGAAAGCCGATCGGCCCCACCGTCCCAGCCACCACCGCGATCACACAGGCAGCATCGGCAAAAGACCCCAACCAGCTGCTGTAAATTTTCTCACCGAAGATGGGGTACAACAGCGTGCGCGGCTTGAGTGGCAAGCCCTTGTTGTAATGCAGATACATCAGCACGATAGAAGTCAGGCTGCACTGGATGGCCCAGGCCAGAAAACCCCAGTGCATATAGCTTTGCGCCAACGCAGGATAGACGGCCTCTGCAGTATTGGCTTCAACCCCGAACAGCGGAGGTGGAGAGGTAAAGTGCGCCATAGGTTCGGCTGCGGCCCAGAAAACGCCTCCCCCAGCCAACAGCGTACACATAATGATGGCGATCCACTTGAAGGTCTGGATCTCGGGTTTGGCAATATTGCCCAGTTTAACTGCACCAGTGCGAGTAAAGGCCAGCGCCAGGCCAATAATAAAGGTTGCCAGCAATAAGAACTGCCAATAAGCGCCGAAAATTTTGGTTGACCAAGCAAAAGAGCTATTAACCATACCGGAAAGCGCATCAATATCGATCAACGCCATAATACAGAACAGGCCTATAAATCCACCGCTAATAGCGAAAACCGGCCAATCCACATCGGCAAAAAAACCAGCACTGTCGCTGGCCTCTCCACTATTTATATTTCCATCGACCATTTCAGTCATAATGCACTCCAATATTATAATTATTACTCCAAGCCAAGCGGCATTGAAATCACGAACCCCTATACCTGCGACTTATAATCAACGAGTGCATTAATAGTTACCAATAAAATCTTGATATCGATTTATAAGCAATACCTATACCCCTGTGTTTTCTAGGCGCTTAGGCCGCAAACCCTGAAAAACTCCGCCTACAACGGCCTTACTCGCTCAAAACAATCATGGAGATGCCTATGGAGCCATTTTTCAGAGGCACTGGATATCAGCGGTAGAGATTTTCACTCCCTCCCCTCCTCCCGCCAAAGCTGCCCACCGAGATTGATAACCAATAACTATTAATCCTTAGTTTTTTTAAATTTGAAATATTAATAATAAAAGAACAATAATCCATACAACCCTTATACCAACAAACCATTTAATAATACCAACAACATCCGTTTAGTTAATGTCTTGTTAAAAGACATACCCTGAGATAGGAACATCTTATGGCTGATATGAGCGTTGAATTTTGCGGTGTAAAATTCAAAAACCCAATTATCGTAGCGTCGATTGAACCCTCCAACAGCGTCGATAACATCAAGAAATGTATTGATAACGGTGCGGCTGGCGTCATCGTCAAAACGGTCAGTGAGATGCAGTCGATGTCGACCCTGACCAAGCATTCTAAATATGCCATTTTGAACGACAAGGGTAAGGTTATCCGTGGCAAGGTGCCACGCAACTTCACCTTCTATAGCCGTTCGGGCTATATCAGTGAGCATTATGAAGAGTGGATCGCCTATCTCACGGAAACCCAGGCCTACGCCGCGCAACATGGCGCCCATGTGATCGGCAATGTCTCCGCCGGTACCCTGGATATGTGGCCCAAGCTGTGCAAAATGACCGAAGATTGCGGCGTGCCGATGATCGAGATCAACCTGCATACGCCCTACCCCACCGAGTGGGCCGGAAAATATCCGGGGACGCTGATCGCCCAAAGCCCCGAAGCCACCTATGAGATCACCCGTCTGTGCGTCGAAGCGCTCAATATTCCGGTGATCGTCAAGCTCACCCCTGAAGCGATCGACCTAACAGCCATCGCCAAGGCCGCCAAAGACGCGGGGGCTGCGGCCGTTTCTGTCAACAGCCGTTTCAAAGGCTTCGCCACCGACATCGAAGCCGGAACCCCCTATATCGGTGGTGTTGCAGGTGTTGGCGGCCCCTGGGTCAAGCCGATCACCCTGCGCTGGGTTCATGAGATCTATTCCCAGCTGGGTATGGAGATCGCCGGCTCCAACGGCATCTTTGATGGTCACGACGCGGTCGAATTCATCATGAGCGGCGCCCGCATCATGCAGGTCGGCTCGGTGCTAATGCTAAAAGGGATCGAGTGGTTGCCCAAGGTGATCAACGATGTCGAGAAGTTCATGGACAGCCATGGCTACGCCACCGTTGATGCCATGTACGGCATCTCCTCACGCCAGGCCGCCTCATTGCAGCAATTGTTTGAGGCCAGCCCACTGCAGGCCTATATCGATCATGAGAAATGCAAGTTTCCCATATGCACCGCCTGTATCAAGAACTGTTACTACGACGCCCTGAACGAGGGCGAGAAGCAGGTCGTCAGCACCGAAAGTAACTGTATCGGTTGCGAGCTCTGTTGGAATGTCTGCCCCTGGGATGCGATCCGCATGGGCCCGAAAGATCTTTCAGCATCGGCTATCGATGCCCTACTGCTTGAATAAAGCGGCTCATTAAACCCTGGCGCTGGTTGAATAGCGCTGAATCGAGCAGACCATCCTGGCTGCTCGATTGATATCAACCGCCAACCCCTATTACAGGAGGTCGTTATGACTTTTGTTGTTACTGATGACTGCACGCTCTGCTACGACTGCGTCGAGTCCTGCCCCGCCGACTGCTTCCACGAAGGTGCAAGCATGCTGGCCATCAACCCCGAAACGTGCAGCGACTGCGGCAATTGCGAGCTCGATTGTGAACACGGCGCCATTCTTCCTGATTCTGACGCCGATGCCGACGACTGGGTTCCCATCAATGCCAAGCTGGTGAAAACCAGTCCGCAACGACTGCCTGAATAGCGAGCACCAGGGTTAATCACCGAACCGCTCAAGACAAGACAAGACAACCCAACACCCATCAAGGAGATCATTATGTTAGCGTTTTGCGCCTACTACGAAGGTACTGTTAAAGGCTCTGAAGCAGAATTTGACGCCTATGTTCAGGAAGTTCACCTGCCACTGGTTGCCAAGTACCCCAAGCTGCAGCAGCTGCGCTATCAAAAAGGTGTCGTTCGCGACGGCCAGGCACCCAAGTTCTACCTGACTTTCGAACTGTTTTTCAATAACTGGGATGACTTTGAGGTAGCCAAAAGCTCATCTGAGCGCGCGCTCGCTGTCGAGGATGCGCTGAAACTAGAAGCGCTGTTCGATGGCGATATCCATCATGTTGTCTACGACAACGCCGATATCGCCGTCGACAGTTAAGCCCTGCTTTATTCATCGTTATTAGATTTCTATAGGAGTTTTCCGCCGTGTCTAACAATGTTCAAAAAGTGATCGATTTCGCCGCCTCCACCATCGAAGGTTCGGTGTCCGCCATGCCGGCCGAGCGCTGTATCCATGGCCAACCCGAGCAGACGCTATGGAACCAGTTCATGGACGCCTCCGGGCAGATGCTGTCAGGTATCTGGGAGTGCACCGAAGGCAAATGGAACGCCGACTATTCCACTAAAAGCGAGTTCTGCCATATCCTGGCGGGCAAGGTGGTACTGGCCGATGAAACGGGCAACGCCTCAACCTTCGTTACCGGCGACTCCTTCGTCATTCCTAGTGGATTTTGTGGTACCTGGGAGGTACTAGAGCCAGTACGCAAGCTCTACGTTATTGTGACGCCCAAGCAATAGGGCACTAAGCCTGGGTAATCACAGACGGTCTGATGAGCCACTCGATCAATCATCAGGCCGTCTGCTTTGCTGCCGGCACCCAGCACGGATAACACCTTCAATGCCTCAGGGCTTGACCCTGTTCTGGATTATGCGCAGTACAAACCGGCCAGCCTGCGTCTATCGGGAATAACGCCCATCCTAATCCGGAGGTCCTATGAATATTCTATTTTTTGCCCAACTTCGCGAACAACTGGGATGCTCACAACTGACACTGAAGATCGAGCGACCCACCTCGATAACAGCCATCAAGCAGCAGCTCATTGATCGCCACCCTCAGTGGCAGCCCATTTTTGCCGATGGCCAGCTGTTTTTTGCTAAGAATCAGACCCTGGTCGACCCACAAACGCTGATCAGCGATAGCGACGAACTGGCTTTCTTCCCAACGGTATCGGGGGGTTAAGAGCAGACCCTCAGTGCAGTAAAATTTATATACGACTCGATATAGGACAACATCAGCGAGGTTTCTCGAGGTGCTCTACTGTATACCGGTACTATTAAAGACGTAAAATTAGCATAACTGCGATAATCTAGGTACGTAGTATACGTTGATAGAAGGAACCGATATGACCGACCATATGCCAGATGACCTGTCCGCCGTCGGACACGACTTACGCGCCTACACCGATACGTTGCGACCCCAACATGCGGTGGTTAAGAACATTGCTGGCGAATGGGTACTGCTCAGACATGCCGACGTAGTCGCTGCGGCCCTGGATCACGAGCGGTTTTCTAGCGGCGTGTCTCGCTACCTACAGGTACCCAACGGACTGGACGGTGAAGAACACCGCCGCTATCGAGAAGTTATTGAGCGCTACCTGAGCCATGACGCACTCGAGCCCTTTGTAACGACCTTCGAACAAGTCGCAGCCCAACTGATGGCGGAACTGCCCAGGGGTAGGGTGCTGGATGCCGTGAGCGATATCGGCAACCTGTTCGCAGTGCGCGCCCAGTGTAAGTGGTTGGGTTGGCCGACCACGCTAGAACCACGATTGCTGGAGTGGATGAAGGAAAACCATGCCGCCACCCGCTCCGGGGATCATGCCTGGATGATGGATGTGGCCGAACAGTTCGATGAGATCATCCGCTCAGTTATCCTGCCACGTCGCGGGGCACAGGGTAACGCCTTCGATGATGTGACCAGCCGACTCTGCCGTGAAGAGGTGGATGGGCGGCCGCTGACGGAGGCGGAACTGGTTTCGATCCTACGCAACTGGACCGGTGGCGATCTGGGATCCATCGCCCTCTGTGTCGGCGTACTGGTAGCCCATCTCGCCCAGCAGCCAAGACTTATAGAGCGGCTTCGTGTTGCCTCGGACAATGAAGTGGAAGCGGTTATCGATGAGGTGCTACGCCTCGACGATCCGTTCGTTTCCAATCGGCGTATTACCACCTGCCCCGTACAGATCGGAGGTCAGGAGATCCCCAGCGGCGCTCGCGTTAAGTTGAATTGGACCTCAGCCAACCGCGACGAGGCACGCTTCGAACCCAATCGGTTCGATCCCCAGGGTAATGCTGCAGCGAACCTCGTCTATGGAGTCGGGAAGCACGTCTGTCCGGGTCGACTGCTGGCCACTTGGGAACTGCGGATCACGTTGCAGGCTCTGCTGGCAGCGGTGCGGAGCATTGAGCTGGTGCCAGAACAACCACCAGAACGAGAAGTAGCACCGGTAGGCGGATACCACCGGGTACCGGTAAGATTCACCTAGAAATCAATAGGCTGATCGGATATAACCAGGATCAGCGGACTCACGCAGATCGCACGAGTCCGCTGGGGGATATTACTGATCAACGAGACTATAAGACTATAGCCTCCGTCAACCTGGAGCGGCAGTTAAGCCTTGGCGCTGTCAGCCGCTTTCTGCAGCTGGAACTGGACGCCATGCGCTAGCGAACTAAGTAGATCCTGCGGATTTTGATACTCTTTTTTCTGGATATAACCGACAATATCCTTGACCATCTTACGGGTTACCGCGACGTCCTCATGCGTTCGACCACAGCCTTCACAGTGACTGCCTTCATCGGTACATTTTCCGTTACAGGGGTTATAAATCATGCTGCTCTCCTTTTAGGGTCTAATTGATGTTGTTATCTGACTTCTAGTTGTTATCTGACTTCTAAGATGTTGTTCGCATCCGCAGCGCCTGCGCTAGTGCGCCGATGATCGGTGTCGATTATTGGGCCGTACGCAAAAAGCGCATCACCCCCTGCGGATCCAGTTGTTGCTGCACCAAGCCGTTCGACGACAGATGGTGCAGATGGGCCACCGCCTCACCCAAGGCGAAAAACATCTCATGAGGACCAAAACTACGATTAAACAACAGCCCCAACACATCCGCAGCGCTTTTCGGTTGCCGACACGCCTCCAGTAACAACGCCAAGCGCTCCTCGTGATGCAGCTGTAGCGCAGCCACCCGCGGGTGTAAACCGTGAAACACCAACCCATGGGCGGGTAACACCCGTGCCGACGACGGCAACAGCAGCAGATCCTCCAGTGAGGTCAGATAGTCGCTCAAGGGGTCGGCCTCGGGGTTGAGAAAACTGACACTAATATTGGGAGAGATCCGGGGCAGCAGCTGATCGCCGGCAATCAGCACATCCAACTCCGGGCAGTACAAACACAGGTGCTCGGGAGAGTGGCCTCGACCCACCACAACCTGCCAGTGATATTCGCCAATGGCCAGGCAGTCCTGATGACTGACCTGCTGATATTCAACGGGCAGTTCGGGCACTCGGTCACGGTATACGTTGTCTCCTGATGCCTGTTGCTCAACGTCCTGTGGGCCAAGGCCGTGGGTAGTAAAGAAATGCCGTTGCTGCTCGGTTCGTGCTTCGCCAGAGGCACTGTGCAGCTGGGTCGCCAACTCAAATTCGAGTTCGGTCATCAACAGCGGCGCCTTAAATCGACGACTCAACCAACCCGCCAGCCCCAGATGATCAGGATGAAAGTGGGTAACGATAATCCGTTTAATAGGCCGACCTGCCAGCGGTCCCGCCAGCAACTGCTCCCAAATCACCTTAACAGAATCAGAACCGATGCCGGTATCGACCAGGGTCCAGCCATCACCGTCTTCGAGTAACCACAGGTTGATGTGATCGAGCACAAAAGGCAGAGGCATCCGTAGCCAATAAACCCCAGGACAGACCTCGAGCATCGCTCCCGGCTCAGGAGCCAGGGTAAAGGGGTACGCAAGCTGATCTGATGACATGGTTATATTCTCACTCTGCTCCATTATAGCCGGCCATGCTATTCAAATATGGGGCTGCATCTGCGCCCATCAGGCCGAGTCAATTGATCGGAGCAGACCTTATCACCAAGTTGCCGCGCAGTTCAACTTATCATCAATTATTGATCTAGCCACAACCCCTAAAACGCTAGTTGGCAGCACCCACACCGATGGGAGGGTCTCCGGGGTTAATCCTGTTTGTTGGGGTGAAACAACGGCTCGCCCCCTACTCGAAACCCAGCAATCGCCTCCTGACCTGCCTTGGACGTTATCCAATCGATGAATTTGCGTCCGGCATCGGCCTTGATATGCGGGTGTTTATTGGGGTTCACCAAGATCACCCCATAGGGGTTAAATAGACGCGAATCCCCTTCCACCATCACCCTCAACGTACCTTTGTTCTTAAAACTCATCCAGGTTCCCCGATCCGCCAGAGCATAGCCGTTCATCGCGCTGGCCGCATTCAAGGTCGCTCCCATGCCAGAACCGGTCTCTCTATACCAATCACCGGAGGCCGTGGTGGGGTCAATCTGGGCTGCGACCCAGAGTCCGCGCTCCTTCTTATGGGTTCCGGAATCATCCCCGCGCGATACAAAAATCGTCGCCGCTGCAGCGATCTGAGTCAACGCCTTAGCGACATCATCGACACCCTGGATGTTCGCGGGATCCACCTGCGGTCCGACGAGGACAAAATCGTTATACATCACATCCCGGCGATCGACGCCGTGATGTTCGGCGACGAAGCGCTCTTCCGAAGGACGATGATGCACCAATAACACATCGGCATCACCGTTACGCGCCAACCGAATCGCCTGACCGGTGCCCACTGCCACCACCCGCACCGCGATGCCCGAGGCCTCGGTAAACTGGGGCAGGATAGCGTCGAATAACCCCGAGTTCTGGGTCGAGGTGGTGGAGGCCACAGTGATAAAGGGTTGCTCGGCACGGGCACCTCCCGTGAACAACAGCGCACTAAGCGATAGCAGCGATAGGAGCAATGCTGTGGTTGAAAAACGTTTCATGGGGCTATTTCCTCTTGACTGCCAGGTTTACGGAGTGGGTTTTTTCGATGCCACCAGAGCAGCTCGCCGCGAACAAAGGCCCGAGCAAAGTCGTTCTGAGGCTCATCAAAGAATTGTGGGGCCGGTGCATGTTCCAACAGCCGCCCCCGATGCAGGAACATCACCTCATCGGCCAACCGCCGCGCTTGTCCCAAGTCATGGGTGGTCATGACGATACGGGTACCCGCGGTATGGATCGCCTCGATAATCTGTTCCACCAGATGGGTCGCCGGAGGGTCCAGACTGGCGGTCGGCTCATCCAGGAACAGGATCTGCGGCTTCAGCGCCCAGGCCCGAGCCAGCGCTAAGCGCTGCTGTTCACCAAACGACAGCTGACGAGCCGGAGAGCTGGCAAAACGACTCAGCCCGGTACGCTGTAACACCTCATCGATGATCGTATTGCGTAATTTTCGCGGCACCCCACGCACGGACAAGGCATAGTCGACGTTGGCATGTACCGAGCGGCGCAGCATTACCGGTCGCTGAAACACCATACCCTGCGCCCGAGTCACGTCCTGCCCTGCGCCACCGTGCCAGATAACCTGGCCCGAGGAGGGCTGCAACAGGCCGTGGCAAAGTCTGAGAAACAGGCTTTTACCGGCCCCATTAGGACCGATAACGATGGTACGCAACCCCGGCGCAAAGGAGCAGCTGAGGTCCTTGATCAGGCGCTTGCCTTGCGCCTCAAAATTGACCGACCTGAGTTCCAGCGGCAGGATGTTATCGATGGTCATCGACCCCCCCTATTTATCGGACGTCGGTTTGGTAGCGGCGGCTTAACCCCTGGTTGCTTGACCAGCTGGGCCAGCGCATTGACACAGGTAGAGATCAAGATCAGCACGATCCCCAAGCCAAGCGCCAAAGCCAGATCGCCCTTACTCACTTCCAGCGCGATGGCGGTGGTCATAACCCGGGTGGCATGATCAATATTTCCGCCCACGATCATCACCGCGCCCACTTCGGCAATAGCACGCCCAAAACCGGCCAGCATCGCGGTGATCAGCGAGAAACGCCCATCCCAAAGCAGGGTCGGTAACGCCTGCCTGGGCGTTGCCCCTAACGAACGCAGTTGCTCTTGGTACTCGCCCCACAGCTCCTCCACCACCTGACGGGTCAGCGCCGCGATAATGGGTACCACCAGAATAACCTGGGCGATAACCATCGCGGTCGGAGTGAACAACAAGCCCAGCACCCCCAGGGGACCCGAGCGGGACAGCAGCATGTAAACGATCAGCCCCACCACCACCGGCGGCAGCCCCATCAGTGAACTCAGCCCGACCACCACCACCCGGCGCCCCGGAAAAGAGAAGATCGCCAAGGCTGCGCCTAGGGGCATACCCACCAGAATCGCGATAAATACCGCCACCAAACTCACCGACAAAGAGAGCATGACGATCTCCGCCAAGTCGGGATCCAGACTGATCAACAGCGAAAAAGCCGCAACAAAAGCTTCTGAAAATTCAGTCAAGGACGGCCTCTTCGTTCAGACGACGGATACCAAGATGGAGGCCAGTGAGCGTTGCTGGCACAAAACATTTTCGCTCACTCTAAGGAAAACACAGTTATACTTCAATAAAATAGAGTATTTATCTAGTCCAGATATTGCGTAAACGCCTATCCCCACCTGATTGTTAGCTCTCAGCCACTGCGCCGGTGAACCTAGCGGCTGAGGCGGTACGCTAACACCTGGGTTTTGCCACCTTCAGGATGATCGTCTTAAGTTATATGTCCGATCAAATGCCGAAAGCGAACGCGATGGGATCCTGCAATAAGCCTTGCAACCGCTGCAGATAGGCAGAACCTTGAACCAGACTTATCCGGCGCAGATCAAAGCTCAGGCTGACGGGTAGCCACAACCGAGGCTGTACGGCGTCATCGACATAGCGCGGCGCCCTCCAGCTTGTACCCATCACCACATTGAGCAACTGACCGTCTTTCACCGGCACACTCAGGCTCTGCAACCCAGACCCCGCCAAGTCGACCAAAGTCACAGCGGCGCTCTGCCCCAGTGTTTCCTCACTCTTATCCGCCGCCAAATTTAACTGCCGGATGATCTGCTCAAGACGCTGCTGCCCGGCATGCACGACGGTCGTTGACAGCATGCCCTGCGCCTGCGCCATCGTCACCTCAACAGCCAGGTCGCGCTCGGCCAGCGGCGCTAACGCCATGACCATCGCCTTGACCATCAGTGCGGTTGTCACCATCGGTATATCCCCAAGATCCAGGCTTTGGTTGCGCTGTTGCAACCATGCCGCCAGTTCCGTCATATCCACCTGCGCCTGCAACCAGCCATGAGCGCCTGCTGATCCACAAGCCGCCGCAGGCTTACCCGCTACGCCCTGGATCAAGGCCCTGGCATAAGCGGTCACATCATCGTTATCTAGCCGCTCGCGCCCCAGGTTTTGCGCCACTCCCTGCAGGTCGACACCCAACGCCCGCCCCAATCGACGCGTCGCTGGCCCGGCGACCACGGCATTCGATGCCAGCTGCTCATGCGGCAGACCCGCCGTATTAGCCACCGCAGCATCCCCTCCAACCACATACATCTCAGTCGCCTGTCCCTCATCACTAACAGGCAGCGGTGGGCGGGCAGCGGTGGCAATACGCAGTGCCAGTTGCCCGGATACAACCTCATCCCCCTGAGCTACAATCAGCTCTGTCACCTGGCCGTCAAACTCCGCCGCCAGCTCCAGCACAAACTTATCGGTCTCAATCTCCAGCAAGGTTTGACCTTTCTGCACAATATCGCCTCTAGCAACGGGGATATTGTTGATCAGCGCCTGCGTTCGCCCTTTGCCTAGATCGGGGATAGCGATATCAACCAGGTTGTCATATTTAAGCGCCTCTTGCGGTGCTGCGGTAACAGCCTGTAGCCCTTCTGCCGCTTTTACCCCTGCTGCCGCCTTTAGCACCGGCACGCTTTGCAGGGTAGCGCTTTCTGCCACCCGCGCGACCGGCTTGACCTGCGCAACAACCGCCGTGGTCGAGGTATTCAGCTCGAACAGCTCCGCCCCGGCCACTACCATATCCCCCACCGACACCACGACCTTCTCAACCACACCCCGGCTATCGATAGGAATCTCTACAACTGATTTATCCGTTTCAATCTCTATTACCACCTGACCATTCTCAACCGGGTCGCCGGTTGCTACCAAAATATCGACTACCGTGCCCTGTTCGATGTTTTCCCCTAAGTCAGGAAGCTTGAATATATGCGTCATAAAACGGCCTGCTAATATAAATTCTGTTTAAAACCATTCATGTTTTTAAAGCACTGCATCCTTGCCACCTTTAAAAAAATAGCGTTTAGGCCAGTACTGTTAAAACGTGCGAGGCCAAAGGCAGAGCCCATGGCGAGAGCCTTAAGGGGTGGGTCCCTCTATCAGCCACAAACCTTTACGCGCTGTTCTTCCATGCCCATGGCCAGCACGTAGGGATCTTGTTTCTGTTGGCTGATAAAGTCCGCTTTACAGCTCAGACCCTGCCAATTGATGTTGATCAGCGCCTGGGCGACGGCGCCGCCAAGGGTGTTGCCGGGGCCGAGGATAATGATCCTGTCCGGGGCGAACTCCTTGACCGAGACCTCTAACGCTTTGGAGAAGTCGTACGCCAGGTAAACCTGGTGACCCAGGGTGTACTGGTGCAGCGCCTGGGTATCCGTGCTATAGGGCTGCCAGATATGGCCGCGGCCGTCGATCAAGGGTATCGCCGGCGCCTCGAACAACTCAGCGCCCAGCATCTTCTGCCCCTGCTCAGCAATCGCCTTGAGCAGCGGGGTATGGAATGCGGCATGGTTATGCAGTCGTAATGGAAAGCGCCCTTGTTCCGGCGGCAACTGCTCCAGCAGCTGTTTCAGTGCCACTTCGTTACCGCCGAAGACCAGCAGGCCACCCAACTCGATGGAGATGTACAGATCTGCCTCCGCCTGCTGATTGATGCTGGCCATCAGCGCCAGTAAATAGTCGCGACGTCCTGGTATCAGCCGCCAGTTTTCATCAACCAACGGGTAGATCATCTGGCCACCGATCATGCTCTCTTGCATCAGGGTGCCCATGGTGTTGATCACCTCGATCGCGGCGGGCTCCTTCAGCGCCTGGGCGGCAGCCAGAGCAATATACCAACCCATGGAGTTGCCGGTGATCGCTACCACGTCAAACTGTTCTCGATCGATACTGAGAAAATCCGCATAGGCGCATGCATGTATCAGGGGCGAAGCGTTATCCCCCCGGGTATGCTCGCGCATGACAAAAGTGTCCCGCCCATCCAGCTCGCTGACCGGTATCTGCCCCTGATGCTGACGGTAGCTATCGAGGCGGGCAAAAAATGCTGCCTTATCACTCCCCTCTTCAGCAGCATGAAACCGCTGCAGGTAGCCCAACTCCTCTTTGTTGTATGTGCCGCGCCCCGGGCAGATTACCAACGCCTTCTGTTTCATCTTATTTACTCTCCAGATCGCGCAACTAAGCGGTTTTCACGTTGACAGAAGAGCGCGAAGCGTCTTTGCCTAACAGGTTCAATGCTAAAGCCAGGATGCTTTCCTTACTGGGCAACGTACAGGTGGCCGCCCGTCCCAGGGGAATAAAGCTTTCAGCGGCGGTCAGACGTTTGACTTTGAGTGCGGGCTTATCCAGTGCCTGGCGTTTATCCTGTATCTGCTCCTGAACCATGGCCATCAGCGCCTCACTGACCGAGCCTGCGCCCCGGCATTCATCGACAATCAACAGGTGCGCGCAGGGGGCAATCACCTCAGCAAGCTGCGCCTCGTTAAGCGGGGCCAGCCAGCGCAGATCGATAACACGCAGATCGATCCCGTGCTGCTCCTCCAGCACCTTAGCCGCTTGGCGGGAGAGGAAGTAACCGTTACCGTAAGTGAGAATACACAGCTCTGTACCCTCGCCGTACTGACCGAACTCTCCCGGTTGAATCGGCTTAGCCTCGGCCGGCGGAACGTAATCATGGGTCCACAGACCATCGCCCTCTTCGTGCAGATCCCGGGTCATGTAGAGCGCGATCGGCTCGATAAACACCACCACCCGCTGCTGCTCCTGCGCCAGCTTCACACAGGCACGCAGCATCTCTACGGCATCGGCACCGTTAGACGGACAGGCGACCACCAGGCCAGGAATATCCCGAAACACCGCCAGGGAGTTATCGTTGTGGAAATGACCGCCGAAGCCCTTCTGGTAGGCCAATCCTGCCACCCGGAGCACCATCGGATTGCTATACTGGCCGTTGGAGAAAAAACTCAAAGTGGCTGCTTCGCCACGGATCTGGTCCTCGGCATTATGCACATAAGCCAGGAACTGAATCTCCGGAATCGGCAGGAAGCCGTTATGCCCCAATCCGATCGCCAACCCCAGAATGCTCTGTTCATCCAGCAGGGTGTTGATCACCCGGTGTTGACCGAAGCGCTCGGACAGCTTGCCGGTGACATTGTAGACACCACCCTTGGGACCGATATCCTCACCGGCCAGGATGATATTGCTCTGCTCCAGCATCAGATCGGCCAGTGTCCAGTTGATCAGTCGCGCCATATGCTGCGGCTCATTGAGAAAACGACTCTCCCGGGCGAAGATTTCGCTACGCGCCTCTGGCATGGCCGGTTTGAAGGCCGGCAGATTGCTCTTCGGTGGGATAAGCGACGCCATCACCTGCTCCGACGTTTTTAACTTGGGTCGCTTAATCGCCTGCTCCGCAACACGCGCCGTGCGTTCCCGCATCGCTTCATAGAGTTCACAGATCTGGGCGGCATCCAGCACAGCGTTGTCGATCAGCAATCGCGCCGTATGCAGCAGCGGATCCTGCGCCTCCATAGCCTCGATCGCCTGACGCTCCAAGTACGCGGTCTGGGCGTCGGAACCGGCGTGCCCCATCAGTCGCACCGTGCGCATATGCAAAAACACCGGCAAACGGTGACGTCTGGCATAAAAGGCGGCTTCGCGCGCTTTGCGATAAGTATCCAGCAGATTCAAACCGTCACAATAGATATATTTCAGCCCCGGACGATTAGCGTAGTTGGCGGCGACCCAGCCCTCAGGGGTAGCGGTAGAGATACCGATGCCGTTATCCTCGCACACGAACACCAGTGGCATGGGGACCTTTTGATACGCCGCCCAGGCCGCTGCATTGATCGCGCCCTGAGCAGTCGAATGGTTAGAAGACGCGTCACCGAAACTACAGAGCACCACGCCGTCATGGGGCAGGCCGCCGTCTAGCTTCATGCGCTTGGCCAGCGGAATGCTGTAGGCCGCGCCCACCGCCTTGGGCAGGTGGGACGCGATGGTGCTGGTCTGCGGCGGAACAGCCAAGCGTTTGCTACCGAGCACCTTATGCCGGCCGCCGGAGATGGGGTCGTCCGCCGATGCCGCAAAGGAGAGCAACATATCGTACAGTATGGTTTCACCGGGCAACTGCTTACTGCGTTGAATCAGAAACGCCGCATCACGGTAATGCAGAAACGCCATATCCCGATAATCAAACGCCTTGCCGATGGCAACGCAGCCTTCATGACCGGAACTGCCGATGGTATAGAACGCCTCGCCCCGTGCTTGTAACAGCCGCGACTGCAGATCAAGATGGCGGCTCATCAGCTGCGATTCAAACAGCTCCACCAGCTCTGGGGGCCTCAGGCCGACGTCCGCTAGCGACAAAGAAATAGGGGATGATGGCAGATCACCCAGCTCTACTCGGCGAATAAAATTTTCATCAACCACTTTTGCTCTATTTTGCATAGTACATCCCTTACCCTTTCTATATTGCCTCTAACGCTGTTAAGCGCTGTGACGCCACCCCAAACCCCGCCACCTGGCCCTTAAAGATAAAAAGCGTGGAGCTGCAAACCTATAACGTCTTACCTGAACTTTTGTGCTTGCGGATCCAGGGTGAACCCTAACGAGGTCAGGGGCCTGATATCTTAGGCGCTAAAAGCCTGTAGGCCGGTTTGTGCACGTCCCAGGATCAGAGCATGCACATCGTGCGTCCCTTCATAGGTATTGACCGCTTCCAGGTTCATCACGTGACGAATGATGTGGAACTCGTCAGAGATGCCATTACCACCGTGCATGTCACGCGCGATGCGGGCGATATCCAGGGACTTGCCGCAGGAGTTGCGTTTGAGCAGGGAGATCAACTCGGGAGGGCACTGGCCTTCATCCATCAAGCGACCGGCGCGCAGACAACCTTCCAGCGCCAGCGAGATCTCGGTCTGCATGTTGGCCAGTTTCAGTTGCACTAATTGCGTAGCAGCCAGAGGGCGACCGAACTGTTTGCGATCAAGGGTGTATTGGCGGGCGGCGTGCCAGCAGAATTCAGCCGCACCCAAGGCGCCCCAGGCGATACCGAAACGGGCTTTGTTCAGACAGCCGAATGGGCCGCTCAAGCCTTGGACGTTAGGCAGCAGGTTCTCTTCGGGTACAATCACCTCGTCCATCACAATCTCACCGGTAATGGAGGCGCGCAGGCTGAACTTGCCTTCAATTTTTGGAGCGCTCAGACCTTTCATGCCTTTTTCCAAAATAAAGCCACGGATGACACCTTCCAACTTAGCCCAGACAATAAAGACATCGGCAATCGGGGAGTTAGTGATCCACATCTTGTTGCCGGTCAGCTTGTAGCCGTCGACGACCTTCTCGGCACGCGTACGCATGCTGCCTGGATCGGAGCCGGCATCGGGCTCGGTCAGGCCGAAACAGCCGATCCATTCGCCGGTCGCCAGCTTAGGTAGGTATTTCCGACGCTGTGCTTCATTACCGTAAGTGTAGATCGGATGCATCACCAATGAAGCCTGCACACTCATCGCCGAGCGGTAGCCACTATCCACACGCTCCACCTCACGGGCAACCAGGCCATAGCAGACATGGTTAACACCGGCGCAGCCGTACTCTTCCGGCAGGGTACAACCCAACAGCCCCAGCTCACCCAGTTCATTCATGATTTCACGGTGAAAAATTTCGTGGCGGTTAGCCTCAAGTACGCGAGGCTTCAGACGCTCCTGGCAATACTCGTGGGCGGTATCCCGAACCATCCGCTCCTCTTCGGTAAGTTGCGCTTCCAGGTTCATCGGGTCGATCCAATTAAATTCAGGCTTGGTCTTTTGATTCATCGCTTTTTCCTATTATTAATACTCTCCTACCCTAGGAGAGAGATGAAAAGTATTTGTATTTCAATGAAATAAAGCCCTCATCGAAACAATTGTCCACCCTCAGCCCAATTCGGCTGACGCTGTCACGAAACCAACAGAGGTACGGGACCAGAGCACTAGACCCGACCAGAGCAACCAACTGCGGCCCGACTAGCGCATTGATCTCTTCCTTGCGACCTCACTGCGGGTGTTGTTGCCACCAGACATCGATGCAGCGATTCACCTCGTCACTGAACAATCGAGCCACCTTGTTGGTGGGTGGTAAGGGCTCGTCGTAGAAGAACTCAGGATATTGGTCATCGCTTTCCTGGAACCCAGCCTCCTGGTTAAACGCTTTCTCTAGGCGCAAGGTTTCACGCCCCAAGTTAGCGATAAACGCGGGATTTAACGCGGTGCCATGAATATTGTTGACCGTATCGGTTAGCAGCTCGTGATTGAAGTCGGTCACCGCACGACCGAAGATGCACATCCCCAGCGAGTCGGCGGCTGCCGCGCTGATCTGCGCCTGCATGCTGACATCCACCAGCTCGGCGATGCTCTTGCCGTTACAATCAAAGCCCCCGACATTACCCGCCGTATGATCGCCGCCTTGAGCGGTGACCATCATGCTGATACCCGTGACCTCCATGATCCGTGGGTCGTAAGCACTCAAGGCCTGCTTCTTAACCACCGGCGCACGTTTTACCTGATAATGCTCGGCCACTCGGGCGGCACCCTGCGCCAACACCCGCCCCTGCTCGGTGCCCTGGCGAATATCCTCGAGTGCCGTACGCAGGTAGTCCAGGTCGCCAAATTTGGCCAACCCGGCTTCCATCGCTATCCCCAAAACCGCGCCAGTTTCAATGGTGTCGATCCCAAGATCGTTGGCCACGGCATTCAGCTCCGCGACATCGTCGGGTTCACTCAACCCGCAGTTGGTGCCCATCAAGCCGATAGTTTCATACTCCAGCGGGGCGACCAGCTCTTTACCCGCAGAACAGTTGTAGACGTTGCTACATTTGATCATACAGCCCGGCATACAGGCATGGGTCTGCTCACCACCACGGGCGAGGTTCTGCTCGCGGATAAACTGCCCGCCCATTTTCAGCGTGCCGTCGGTTAACTGCCCGCGACTAAAATTGTTGACCGGCAGTCCACCAATATAGTTGGCTACATCGGCCATAAAAGGCGTGCCGTACTGATTGAGGTTTTTTAACCCTTCATGATCACGGACCTTTACCCCGTATTCGCGCACTGACTTGGAGACTTTCTTACGATCATGCAGCGCCGGCGTCTTGCCCTTATCGATCACGATAGCCTTGACCTTTTTATACCCCATCACGGCGCCGACGCCGCCTCGAGCCGCCAAACGCACCGGGCGTCCTTCCGGATCACTGAAACCGATACCCGCCAGTAGCCCCTGATACTCACCCACCGGACCACAAAGAGCCAGACTGACATTGTCACCGTATTGCTCGTATAACAGCGCTGCCGCTTCAGTATTGCCTTTACCCAGATAAGGCTCGGCGCTGTCGAACTGAATGGCCCCCTCTTTGGGAATACGGATAACAACCCAGTCTGCCGACACCCCATGAAGGGTAAAACCCGCCAGCTCAAGATGGCCCATGGCCAAGGCAAACGTTCCTCCCGCATTGGCCTCCTTGATACCGCCGGTCAGCGGACTCTTACAACCGACACTGAGGCGATTGGCATTGGAAAAACTGGTGCCCGCAAAAGGCCCTGCCGAGAAGATCAACGGATTTTCAGCCGATAGCGGTTCCACCTTAGCCACACCCTGCTCGAGCAGAGTTTTGGCGATAAAATAACGGCCAGCATGAGCGACCGACTCGCCATCGAGCTGTTCCGTTTCAATGGATCGATCATCGAGGTTTATTTGTAGGTATTTACGCATGTTGAACCTGTCCTGGGCATTGCAGAATGATGAATAATCAAACGCTTGGAGTCTGTTAAAAAAGAAACACAAGAATCATTTCATGATAACTTTGGCCATCAAAAAACTGCCGATCCTCGCAACACAGATCAGTCCGGCGTTGAGGCTGTTTAACTAATTTTTAATCCTTTAGCATTGATATTTCAAATTAAAAAAAACAAGCGATTTATATCTCTTGTTTATTAATCAATTTCAACGCATAAGTTTAAATATAATCTTATCAATCGATTGTATTTTTTAATTGGTTTGCTGATTGAAAAACCACCAACATGATCCCAAGTTGATTTAGAATTTGGGGACTGATCAACAGCCCCAACAACAAAGCACTGCTTGTTAATAGAATAAGTTTTCTTCAGCAACAAGCCCCCCTTTGTTATAGATCCTGATTAACTCACCGATCCTAAAATAATCTTATAAACCAGGCAGGTCGGGCCTGGATGAACGTGACCGGAGAAAATAATGCAACGTTTACTAGAGACTATTGAACTCACCCGTAATACTCAGGAAGGCGGGGAAGTGATTGGGACCGACGACCGCTCACCCGGACACGAGCTGCAGCGTGAGCCCCTAGTGGCTAGATACCTAACCGCAAACACCCCCCTATCTCGCCAGGCATGGCACTGTTCTGATTATGACTTTTAACTGTCGCAGGCTGCCCTGGAGCCCCTCCAGGTTCGCATTGCTGCCGAAACTTGAGATCGTTAACGGATAATATGAACGAGCAGCTTATCGCTACCGGCATCACCGCCTTGGCCGAGGTCGATAACGACATAGCTCGGGCTGTAGGCCAACTTGGGATACCAGCCCCGCGGAACCGTCCAGTGGGGTTTGCAGCCTTTCTCTCTGCCATTGTCAGCCAGCAGATCTCTATCCATTCGGCGCAGGCGATCATGGGGCGGGTCGTCACTCTGCTGCCGGAGCTGTCCGCTCAGGCCCTGCTGGCGCAAGATGAACACTCCCTGCGTAGCGCTGGATTATCATCGCGTAAGATAGAATATGCCAAAGGCTTGGCCGACGCGGTGGTAACAGGACGCTTCGATATCGACAGCCTGGCGATGATGAACGATGCCCAAGCGATCAGAGCGATCACCGCGCTTAGAGGCCTGGGTCGCTGGAGCGCCGAAATATACCTACTGTTTTCCCTCAAGCGCCAGGATATTTTCCCCGCCGACGACCTGGCTTTACTCGAAGCGCTGAAACGCCTTAAGAGGCTAGCCACCCGACCCACACCGACACAGGCGCGTGAACTTACCGCGCATTGGGCGCCCTGGCGCAGTATCGGTTCGCTATTGCTCTGGGATTACTACCGCGAAGCAACGATACGCACAACATAAGTGAACAATCTGCGCTCCTAAGCTACTGATTATTAAACGCAGGGGGATTGCAAACGCCAGCGGGCTCGATACCTCCGAGATAGTGGTATTTCAACGTCAAAAAATCATCCAGCCCGTGCTTTAATCCTTCACGACCATAGCCCGATTCTTTAATGCCACCCAAGGGTGCCATCTCAGTGGTAAGCAATCCGGTGTTAATGCCCACCAGCCCCACGTCAAGCGCCTCTGCGACCCGCCATACCCGAGCAAGATCCCGGCTATAGAAATAGGCCGCCAAGCCGAATTCGGTCGCGTTGGCCATCGTGATCGCCTCAGCTTCGTCACTGAATCGATACAACGGCGCCAGGGGTCCAAATATTTCTTCATAGGTTACTAGCATCTCAGTCGTCACCTCAGCCAATACCGTCGGCAGGAAAAACGTACCTCCCAAAGGAGAGCGCTCAGCTCCGGTCAGAATTGTCGCCCCCTTAAACACCGCATCTTCGATCTGATCCTGCAGCTGCTCCACCGCGCTAACGTCTATCAATGGTCCTTGAGTCACACCGGGTTCCAAGCCATTGCCTACTTGCATGGCATTAACCGCCGCCACCAACTTCTCGGCGAATAGATCGTAAACACTGTCGTGCACCAACAGTCGATTGGCACCGATACAGCCCTGGCCGGCATTACGGAATGTTGACTCCAGCGCACCGGCCACCGCGGCATCCAGATCGGCATCGTCAAAAACGATAAAGGGCGCATTACCACCCAGCTCCAGCGACAGCTGCTTGACCGTATCGGCGCAGTCAGCCATCAACCGCTTACCCACCTCGATAGAGCCGCTAAAAGTCAACTTACGTACCCGCGGATTGCTGGTCAGCTCTCTGCCGATCGCCCAGGCAGAACCGGTGACCAGGTTCAACACCCCATTGGGCAGGCCCGCCCTTTCGGCCAGGCGACACAGGGCGATGGCAGAATAGGGAGTCTGCGAGGCGGGCTTGAGCACCAGGGTGCAACCGGCGGCTAAGGCCGGGCCCGCCTTACGCGCCACCATCGCCGCTGGAAAGCTCCATGAGGTGACTGCGGCACAGACCCCCACGGGCTCTTTAGTCACCAGGATGCGCTTATCGGGCTGGCGCCCCGGTATCGTCTCCCCATAGGCCCGTTTCGCCTCTTCGGAACACCACTCGATAACGGCGGCCGCCAAGGCGATCTCGCCGCGAGATTCTGCCAACGGCTTGCCTTGCTCCAGGGTCATAAGCAACGCCAAATCCTCCTGATTGGCCAAAATCAACTCATACCAGCGGCGCAGAATACGCCCCCGATCCGAGGCGCTGCGAGCACGCCAGGATACTAAAGCCTGTTGCGCCGCCTTGATGGCACGGCAAGTCTCCGCCGACCCCATATCCGGAATGCTGCCAAGCAGATCGCCGGTAGCTGGATTATTGACCCTCAGGGTCGCACCTTTGTCGGCAGCCAACCACTCACCATTGATGTATGCCTGCTCGACAAACAAAGAGGGGGCATTCAGTTGCATCGGTTCACCTATCAGGGATGGGGTCGAGAATTAGAAGGGAATAACACAGACATGCGGATGATGGTGACAAACGCCGGGCCTGCGGCCAACGATTCAGCGTTCCTGCGTCATCTATTAACCCGGGTTAATAGATGACGCAGGGTCAGAAAGAGCTTAACAGCGTCAATCTTCTAGAAAGCGTTCACTCGATCTCAAAAATAGCGTCGATCTCTACGGCAAAGCCCAGCGGCAGCGTGGAGCCCGCATTCGTGCGCGCGCAACGGCCACGATCACCAAACACTTCGGCCATCAGGTCGGAAGCCCCATTTACAACCTTAGGATGCTCGGTAAAGTCCGCTACCGCATTCACAAAAGCGCCCAAACGTACCACCTGCTTGACTCTATCCAAGTCGCCATCGCAGGCCCTGCGCACCTGGGCAATCAGGTTCAGCGCACACATACGCGCCGCCTCATTACCCTGCTCTACGGTCAGATCCTCGCCGACCTTACCGATATATTTCATTTCACCGTTCCAGATCGTCACCTGACCGGACAGCACCACCAGATTACCAGTCTTTACGTAGGGGATATAATTAGCCACCGGTGCCGGAGCCTCCGGTAACTCGATGCCCAATTCAGCCAGCCGTGCTTCGATTATTCCTGCCATTGTTATTCTCCTAAGGTAGATTTAAAAAAGTAAGACCTGTTAAAACGCGTATTCCTCTGCCTTTAACATATAAAAACCTACAACCTAAGCGCCAATTAAAATAAAAAATAGATTATTAATCTCTAGCTATTAACGCGCCCGGCGTTATAAGCAGACAATAATTGAGTGTTCAAAACCAACACACGTCACTCCCTACACGCACGTCACATCGGGCAGGATAAACGCCAACAAAAAACAAAACCGCCGATGATCACCACCAGCCCAACACAGCGTGCTGTACATTTATATACCATGACTATTAATTGTTTGTTTTTTTTAAGTTGTAGAAATAATTATCTGTAATCATGATGACAACAGTGACCGTTGTTGCGGGTAATAAGGCTCGACGTGCTTAGAAAAGCACAGGATCAGGAGGGGAGGCAGGTGCAAGAAATTTTAATCTTGATCTTTGGTACCGCCCTGGTCAACAACGTGGTGCTGGTGCAGTTTCTGGGGCTTTGCCCCTTTATGGGAGCCTCCAGCAAAGTGGACACCGCGCTGGGCATGGGCTTTGCCACAACGTTCGTGTTAACCCTGGCGACCATCACCAGCTGGGTACTTGAACACTATCTACTGACCCCTCTGGATGTCGGTTATCTACGTATACTCAGCTTTATTTTGGTGATCGCGGGTGTGGTGCAGTTCACCGAAATAATAATCCGCAGCCTCAGCCCCCCGCTTTATCAGAGCCTAGGGATCTTCTTACCGCTAATTACCACCAACTGCGCCGTCCTTGGGGTGGCCCTGTTGAATATCCAGCACGCCCATAGTTTTTTCCACAGTATCTTATATGGCTTCGGCGCAGCTGTTGGATTTGTTCTGGTATTGGTGATTTTTGCCGGACTGCGTGAACGACTGGCGAGGGCCCAGGCGCCATCGTTATTCGCCGGTTCGCCGCTGGCGTTTATCGCCGCAGGATTACTGTCACTGGCCTTTATGGGGTTTACCGGCCTGCCGTCAGGCTAGCCCCTTGTTTACTCTATACATAAATAAAAACAATCACATATAAAGAATCCAACTATGATCACAGCCATCGTTGTTCTCACCATCGTCGGTGCTCTGCTGGGTTTAGGCTTGAGCGCGGTATCGCGCTATCTGCCTGTTAAGGAAGACCCCGTCATCGAGCATATAGTCCAGCTGCTTCCTGGTACCCAGTGCGGTCAATGCGGCTATGCCGGTTGCCGCCAAGCCGCCAGCGCACTGATCGAAGAACAAGCCCCGTTGACGCTCTGCCCTCCCGGTGGACCCACTCTGGCTAAGCAACTGGCCGAGGCCCTGGGTCGTGATCATACTGGCGCAAAAGAACCCTCTCGTGGCCCGGTACTGGCTTGGGTCAACCGTGATCTGTGTATCGGCTGTACCCAGTGCATCAGAGAATGCCCCACCGATGCGCTCGTCGGTGCGGCCAAACAGATCCATGTGGTTCTGGAAGACGCCTGTACCGGTTGCGGAGCCTGCGTCAGCGTTTGCCCCACTCACGGCATTGTGCTGCAAGAGGTACCGCTGACGCTGAATAACTGGAAATGGCCCAAACCAGAACCGGTCACCGAGCAGGTCATAAAGATACTGGAGGTCAGTCACCCATGAGATTATTCGGCCTTCGTGGCGGCGTCCATCCAGAAGCCGCCAAGCAACACACCGCCGAACACCACATCACCCGGCTACCCCTGCCAAAACGGCTTTATATCCCACTGCAGCAGCATCTGGGAGAGCCAGCTGAAGCGGAGGTGGTCGTCGGTCAACAGGTTCTCAAGGGCCAACTGCTGGCCCGCAGCCAAGGCCTGATCTCGGCGCCCGTCCATGCGCCCAGCTCCGGCACCATCGCCGCTATCGGTGACTTCCCCGCCCCCCACCCCTCCGGCCTGCCGGTTTGTACTATTACGCTGGAAACCGATGGCGAGGATCGTTGGTGCGATAGCATTCAGGGCTCTGAAGACCCCTTTACCCTGACTCCCCAAGAGATCGCCAAACGGGTCGGCCTGGCCGGTGTCGTGGGTATGGGCGGTGCAACCTTTCCTTCTGCTATTAAACTCAGCCAAGGGCAGCAACAGCCCATACACACCCTGATCGTCAACGGCAGTGAATGTGAACCCTACCTGAGCTGCGATGATCGATTAATGCGTGAGCGCCCGGCGGCGGTGATCGAAGGCGTACGCCTAACCGCCATCGCCCTAGGGGCCAAACGCGCCACCATCGCGATTGAGGATAACAAGCAGCACGCTTTGGCGGCCATGCGTGAAGCCGCCACGGCAACCCCCGACGTCGAGGTGATCGAAGTCCCCTCTCGCTACCCTATGGGTTGGGATAAGCAGCTGATTAGCTGGATCACCGGCATAGAGGTCCCCAAGGGCGCGCGCACCGCCAGTATCGGCGTCTGCGTTCACAACGTTGGCACCGTGTACGCCATCCAGCGCGCACTGCGCCAAGGCACACCGCTGGTCTCACGTATTGTCACGGTCGCCGGAGGGGCCATACGCGAACCGCAAAACCTGGAAATACCGATCGGAACACTCGCCTCAGAACTGATCGAATTTTGCGGAGGGTTGAAGGAGGAGGCTGCGCGCCTGGTGATGGGTGGTCCCATGATGGGACAGATTATCCCTCACGACCGGGTACCGATGGTCAAAGGTTCCAGTGGGCTACTGGCGCTATCCAGTAAAGAGATCGACGACGGTCCCGAGCGGCCCTGCATCCGTTGCGGACGCTGTGTGGAAGCCTGCCCCGTCGGTCTTATGCCGGTGGAGATGGCAGCCCGACTGCGGGTCGATGATATCGAGGGCGCACGCGATCATGGGGTTCAAGACTGCATCAGCTGCAGCTGCTGCTCTTATGTTTGTCCCTCCAAAATCCCGCTGATGCATTACTTCAATTACGCAAAAGGGGCGCTGGACAACCGCCAAAGCGCAACAACCAAGGCACAACAGACCAAGCAACTGGCACAAGCTCGCCAGACGCGCCTTGATGCCCAGGCGGCCGCGAGAAATGCCCAGCGCGCGGCTAAAAAAGCGGCTCGCGAGAAACCAGCCGCCGCGCTAAACAGCTCTTCAGAGCAGGGACCATCATAAAAGGGCCATCATGAAAATCAGCATCCCTCAAGCCGCACCTCATGTGCGTAACCCCGGTAAAGTACCGTCATTGATGGGCAGCGTCATCGCCGCTTTAGTTCCAGCGACCCTGTTCGCCATTTATCAATTCGGCTGGCCCAGCCTGAATCTGATCGCACTGTGCCTGCTGAGCGCGATCATATTTGAAACGCTCTGCCTGCGCTGGATGGGCAAACCGATTAAAACGTTTCTGATGGATGGTTCAGGCCTGCTAACCGCGCTACTGCTGGCGCTGAGTTTACCGCCCTGGGCTCCCTGGTGGATCGCCGTTTTTGGATCGGGTTTCGCGGTTATCCTGGGCAAACAGGTATTTGGTGGCATCGGCCAAAATCCTTTTAATCCGGCGATGCTTGCACGGGTCGCTCTACTGCTGTCCTTTCCCGTAGAGATGACCACCTGGATCACCCCAACAGCGTTATTATCAAGCCCAGCCCCTGGGTTTTTTGACGCTCTCCAGATCACCTTTCTCGACAGCAGCCGTCACAGCGGTAGCATCGATGCTTACAGCAGCGCCACGCTATTGGGCGTGGTCAAAACAGAGCTAGCTCAAGGCCTGGGACTGACCCAGGTTTTCGCAACCAATCCGCTGTTTTCTGCAGAACTGTCTAGCCATTGGGCAGACGGGATGTTGCTGGGTAGAGCCCCCGGCAGCCTAGGAGAAACCTCAACACTACTGATCGCCGCCGGCGGTCTCTATCTGCTCTATCAGCGTATTATCAACTGGCAGTTGCCGGTCAGCATGCTGGGTACGCTGACGCTGGTCTCGACAAGTTTCTACCTGCTCGATCCCGAAAGTTACAGCCACCCACTGCTCCACTTAACAGCGGGTGGCGTGATGTTGACGGCCTTCTTTATCATTACCGACCCTGTGACCAGCCCCTGCACCACCCAGGGTCAGTTGCTCTTTGGCGCAGGCTGCGCGCTACTTATTTACATCATCCGTACCTGGGGAGGCTATCCCGAAGGGGTGGCTTTTGCCGTGTTACTGATGAACGCCCTGACACCATTAATTGATCACTATATCAGGCCCCGACGCTATGGCTGCACCCTCAGCGGTAAGCCGATCTCCGAGCCTTTTACCCTGCGTTTTACACGCCGTATCAAGGGGTTAAAGCGCAACAAGATCAGCCCCTCTGCGGGATTAACGACCCCTCCAGCATCGACCGCATCCACCCAGACAACAGGATCGGTAGACAACGCATGAATATCCCCATCAAGACAAAGCCGTTACAGGCTCGCTTAAGCTATCCCGGCTTGCTGCTGGGCGCCACGGCATTGCTAGCCACCTCGTTACTGAGCGGGATGCACCAGGTCACTAAATCCGCCATTGCCGAACGGCTGGCAGAGGACCTGCAAGCCTCGTTGGGACAGGTGATCCCCGACGCTGGCTATGATAACGACTTGCTGGCGAGTCCGCTGCTTATCAAGACCGACCCCATAAACTCGCCGACCCCAGACGGGCTGCTGAGAGTTTACCGAGCCACCCGACAGGGAGAGATCCGCGCCCTGGCCTTTCGGCAGGTGGCTCCAGGGGGTTACGGAGGGCCAATTCAGCTGCTGCTAGGCGTCGATCCTAACGGCAAGTTGCTAGGGGTTCGTGTGCTGAGCCACAAAGAAACCCCCGGCCTAGGAGACAAGTTAGAGCGGGCCAAATCGGATTGGATCGAGAGCTTTACAGGGCGCTCACTGGATAACCCTACGCCCTCCCAATGGACGGTCAAAAAACAGGGGGGGCAGTTCGATCAATTTACCGGAGCCACCATCACCCCGAAGGCGGTGATTCTCGGTGTCAAGGCGGGGTTGCAATGGTTCGAACAGCAACAACGGCTATTACTGCTACCGATTGTACCAAAGCCACTGGCAGCGCTTGAATCCGCCACCTCAGAGACAACAGACCCAAGCACCCACTACCCGCCGCTGGAGGACGCCCATGACCCCCTCTTATAGACAGATCATTGGCGATGGCCTGTGGTACAACAATGTGGTTTTCTCGCAATTTCTGGCCCTGTGCCCGTTACTGGCCGTCACCAGCACCGCCACTAACGGTCTCGGTATGGGCCTGGCCTCGACGGTGGTGATGCTCTGCTCCAGCCTGCTGGTCTCACTCTGCCGCAAGCTGATCAGTAAAGAGGTACGCATCCCCATCTTCATTCTGATTATCGCCACCCTAGTCACCTTGGTCGATCTTGCGATGAACGCTTGGGTTCATGAAATGCACAAAGTGCTGGGGCTGTTCATCCCTCTTATCGTGACCAACTGCATGATTCTAGGACGGGCTGAAGCCTTCGCCTTCCGCCACCCGCTACTACCCGCCCTGCTGGATGGCCTGATGATGGGGCTCGGCTTCACCTTAGCCCTAGTGCTGCTGGGTGCGGTTCGAGAAGTACTGGGCAGCGGCACCCTCTTCGCCCACGCCGGCCTGCTGTTAGGCCCAGCATTCAGCGGTATCGAAATCACCCTGTTTGCAGCCGATCAGGGATTATTGTTGATGCTGCTACCTCCTGGCGGCTTTCTGGCTCTGGGACTGCTGATCGCAGCAAAACGGTTGCTGGAGCGCGCTGTACAGCAGAAATCCGCCTAGACAATTTATAATCAAGACTAATTAATACTTTGGTTTTTTATATTGGAGTAATCAATCAAAACCTGATAAAAATAGCTACATAAAAAAAGATCAGAGGAACAAGACCATGCAACTGCAGATCAGTGTGATTTTTGCTAACCCCGAGAAACCGTTGTGGCTTAAACTGAGCCTGGCCCCAGGCAGTACGGTCAAAGATGCGATCATCTGTTCAGGATTAGTGGAGCGTTTCCCTCTGCTCGACCTCAACCGCTACAAGACCGGCATCTTCGGCCGATTCACCAAGCTAGACAAACAGCTGCAGTGTGGCGATCGAGTCGAGATCTACGAACCCATCAGCGCTGATCCAAAGCAGCTGCCCAAAGGGCTGACAGAGATCGAGTCTTTGGCCGCGCGTCCAGCAGAACAGCACTAGCCGACCGGTCGTTGCTCGGGTATTCAAACCTTATGCCGTACTGATTGAAGATAGCCCCCTCTTCCCTGCCTCAACTATACTAGTCATGTCAGCATTGCTGGCTGACGGGAAGGCGCTGCAAATGAGAATAATAAAATGGCTGTAACCGTAAGCAGGGTATTAAATTTACGCCATCTGCGCGCCTTTGTGGCGGTGGCGAAAAAGGGCAGTTTTACCCAGGCGGCCGATAAACTGTCGATATCCCAGCCGGCCCTGACGATCACCATCCATCAACTTGAAGATCTGATCGGCGTCGAACTGTTCGCCCGCACCACTCGCAAGGTCACCCTTTCTGCCGACGGTGAAGACTTTCTACCCGTTGCCAAACGGCTGATCGACGACTTTGACAGCGCCATTATGGGAGTACACACCGCCGCCTTGAGACGAAGTGGTATGGTCTCAATTGCCGTGCTACCGTCTATTGCAGTCAAACTACGGCCCAAGGCGATTGAAAGTTTCAAGCTGAGCAACCCCTCTATCAAGGTTAACCTGCGTGATGACAACGCCCGTGGCGTCCACCGCCAGGTGCGCCGTGGCGAGGCTGATTTTGGCCTGAGCAACAAGTGGGAAGATTATCCAGATCTTGAGTACACACCACTATTTTGCGACCGTCTCGGCCTGGTATGTCTACCCGATCACCCGCTGGCAAAAGGTACAGGGCCCGTCGCCTGGCGCAAGCTCAAAGACTTCCCCTTTGCCGGCATGGCTCAGGATACCGGTATTAACGTACTGATCAACGCCACCGAAGGGTTGCCCGATTCGGTGTATACACCCGAGTATGAGGTGCTGACCATGGCGGCGATGGCCGGTATCATCGAGGCGGGCCTAGCCATTACCGCACTGCCAGAACAGACCGTGCCCCGCTTTACCGAACCACCTCTCGTCTATCGTGAGCTATGCCAGCCGGTGGTCGAACGTCAGCTGCATATCATCACCCGAAAAAACCAACCGCTGTCCAAAGCCGCCCAAACCATGCGGAATCTGCTCGCGGATGCACTCTCTGACCCCCATACTCTTCCTGACCCCCATACTCTTCTAAAGGGAGAGATAGCCAAAGCGGGATAAGCCGATGAAACGTCTTCTCATTGCGCTGTTACTCATCAATATGAACCTCGGAGCCCTCGCCTCGCCTCCCAAGGTGAGCATCGCCAATACCCCCTGGCCCCCCTACTTTGGCGAACACCTTCCTAACTACGGCATGGCAGCGGATATTATTACCCAGGCCTTTGCTCGCGGTGGCTACCGTACTGAATTTAAGACCCGGCCCTGGTCCAGGGGGATCCTGGAGCTTAAACACGGCGCGCATGACGCCCTGGCTACCGCCTACCGCACAGATGAAAGAGCCGAACAGTTCCGTTTCTCTGCTAGCTATATGCAGAGCGAGGTGCGGCTATATCAACAAAAGGGCCGCGGAATTAGCTGGACGGCACTGGAGGATCTCAAGCCCTATCGGATCGGCACGGTACTCAACAACGCTTACTCAGCGGCATTCGATGACGCCGACTTCCTCCAAAAAGACACCGCTACCAGCGAGATCCTGAATATAAGGAAACTGGCGGGTGGACGTATCGATCTGTTGGTGATGGATCGCTATGTGTTCGAGTATCTGATAAGCCGCAACCCCGCTTATCTCGGTCGGCTCGAAGCACTCGAGCCGGCCCTCAACAGCAGCCCACTCCATGTTATGTTTGCCCGACAAACGGTTGATGTCGAACAAAAGATCTCCGCTTTCAACCGCGGCTTGCAAGCGATCATCGACGACGGTGAACTGCAGCGAATCATCACCCGCCACCTGAAATAACACTGCAGCGCTGCACAACTTAAGAGCTTCGATCAGGAGCAACAACGCCCCGCGCGCGGCGTAATCGGCCCAGAAAAAAGCGTTAATTCTCTCTATACTCGCTTCTTAAACCCGCTTCCAGAGCCCCCTATGATTGTCCGTGACAAACCCAATGCCTTTCAACTGTTCTTTATTCTGCGTGGCTCTATTCTGCCACTTATCTTTCCGCAGATTATAGGTGTCACCCTGCTTGGTGTATTAGTGGCGGTGACTCAGCACTACCTGCCGGCAGTTTTTCCGAATTACTCCCCTGCAGCCTTTGCCTTGCTTGGCGTGGCGTTATCGTTATTTTTGGGGTTTCGCAACAATGCTTGTTATGACCGCTGGTGGGAAGCGCGCAAACAGTGGGGACAACTGATCGTAGATGCTCGCAGCCTGGCACGCCAGGCGACCTCCTTTATCGACGATCAGGATGCCGGAGGCCGCGAGGCTAAGCGACGTTTGGTGCACCTGTCGATCGCTTTTACGCACGCCTTGCGTCACTACCTGCGGCAATCTGACCCCGGTAACGACATTGACAAATACATCGATGCGCAGGATCAGCCTCGGTTGCAACAATCGAAAAACTCGCCAGATTATATCCTGCGGCTGATGGGTCGTGAGCTAGGGGCTTGTCGGAATAAGAAGCTGCTCTCGGATATTCTGGTACAGAGCCTCGATCAGCGGATCACCTCGATGGCTGGAGTGCTGGCAGCCTGCGAGCGGATTCACAACACCCCGCTACCCTTCGCCTACATGCTGCTGGTGCACCGCACCGCTTACCTGTTCTGCTTTCTGTTACCCTTCGGTCTGGTGTCCTCTTTGGGGCTGTTCACACCGCTGTTTTGCGCCATCGTGGCCTATACGTTTTTTGGTCTGGACGCACTCAGTGAGGAGCTGGAAGAACCTTTTGGATTGTCAGCCAACGACCTGCCTCTGAGTACCATGTCCCGAACGCTGGAGATTAACTTGTTGGAAACCTTAGGCGAACACTGTCCACTCTCACCGTTACAACCCGAAGCGCACTGCCTTCAATAACGCTTAGGGACCTAGGGAGATAAGCACGCCAGGCAACGGCGATAACCCGCAGTAATGCTGATCCAAATAACGGCCTGGCGCCAACAGCCCATCATGCTCCCAGCATTAGCCAGCCTGCTACCGCCCCCCAGCCCCCTGACGGGATGACTCGCTGTTTTCAACCAGGATCCCGGTGCCGATCCGATTGATCTCGTCCCAAAGATCGCGATCGATCTCGATACCCTGCTCGACACTGCGCTGTTTGTTGTCGGCCACCTGGGCTGCGCTGATATAGCGGGCATTGCGGTTACCCTTGGATTGCTGCAATGACGCCATCAGATCGACTCTTGAACTGCAGATAATGGTAAGGGTTTGTTTATCATCGATGCAGGCGGGTAGGTTGGTCAGCGCTTCGCTGTAGCTGGGATAGCGTTCACCCGCCTTGATCGCAGCGGCATGCTCGGTCACGGTCTGGCTGCCATTCTGCCAGTAAGCCGCGACACTGATACCACAGCGGCCCCTGTCGGTCAGCGCCTTGAGGATAAACATCCGGTTATGGCAGTGATGTACGGTCACGGTAGCGATGCCGTTTTCCAGCGCCTTGGCATGCGCCAGGTCAACTGCTGCGGCGATACAGTTCAGCGCACTGCGACCCTGGCTGTCGATAATGGCGGAGGTACTATCTTCATAGACCACACTGCTCAGCGGCTTATCTTTATCTGCGTTGATATAGGGTAGCGCGCGTTCAAGCTCTAGCAAACCATGCAGTCCGTGCTTTTCCAGCCATAAAACCATATTGGCAGCGTCTTCATAGTTACCGACAAAGTAGCCAGACGCTTCGAAGCAGCGACGCAGCGACGCTTTGAGTTCGTTCATCGAAATATTCATCAGTGCTGCCCCGATTGCAGTGGTGCCAGTGGCATAAACCAGTCATCGCTAAAAGGTTGACCTATATCTTCCAGTAACGGCGCGCCCTGGAACATGGTATTGCGTACCCATAGCCGTGACCGGGGATCGAACTTACCCACGCCGAAGAAGGCCAGCTTGCAACGCAGCAGATGCATCGGCAGAACATGTCGGTCGAGCAGGTTGGCGCGGATGTCGCCGTATATACAGCGATTCATGCTTTGAATCCGCCGCACGATGCCACGCATTTTTGGACGCGCCACCATAAAGCGGGCGGTGGTATGCTCGGGGTGGTCATTCATATAGGTGCAGAGTTGCTGGTAGCACTTGCTGACGGCATAGCCGACACCTAGCGCCATCTGCTTCTGCTTGGCTTCTTCATCGGCAATACTGCCTAGACGCGGCTCCATCTTCTCTTCGGAACGATACCAGCAGGTTTCACGTGCCCCTTCGGCATTGAAATCGGTCGCCAGCGCCCAGTCGTATCGGGTTTCGATCACCGCTTTGAGTTGCTGCAGCGGCATCAGCGGATCGAGATCGAGAAACTCTTCGGCATCATGAAAGTCCTCCAGTTCATCAACCAGCTCAGGGTAGATTTCCAGCATGATCGACACCAGCAGCTCTTGCCCTTGTAGCGAGTTGTGCGCCTCACTCCACTGCAGCAAACGGTCCCAGTTGTCGAAGCCGTTGGCGGTATGGCGCTGCAACGCCGCCAGATCCTCTAATACCTGGGCATTGTTGTGCGTCTGCCACTCATCTTCGGTGACCGTATCGCGAGTATGCTGGGCACAGCGTTCAATCAGCGTGCTCAGCTCCTGATGAACACGGGTGTTGACCTCACCTAGTATGCGAATCCGAGCCAGCGCCAGTTCTCGCATTTCGATCCAGCGATTGATCAGCAATGGGTGATTGACCAGAAACGGCGCCATTCCCAGGCCGGTTGAATTGCCAATACCGAAGTAACGCTTGATCTCCGGTCGCATGGGCTGGTACGTCTCCGGGGCCTGATGACGAGCGATATGCTCGGCTTGGCGCAGGCTGAAGTTACGCAGCATCAAGCAGACGAACATCTCACCGGCAAATGGACGGGCAAAATCTTTGTGCTTAGTGCGGACTTTTTCCCAGTCGGCCATCCCCAGTTTGCCACTGCCGTAGACGGCGGTCGTGCGATACAGGTAACCCACCTTGGTAATGCGCTCGACATCGGGTTGCTCGCCTCTCGCCAATTGCGCCACCACGTAGTCAAAATTTCTGGCACTACGGTTGGCGCGTGACAACACAAAAACACGAGCATCGACGCGCCCCGCCTCCTGTTTAGGGACCTGCTGACGTAGCTTTTCCAGATAGCCAGCATCGACCCGGCCTTCCACCAGCGCCATGGTGAGGTCCCACTGGGTGGCAATCACCCGGTCATTGCGCTCTTGCGGTGCTAGGTAGCCAGAAAACAGTACGAAACTGAACAAACCATTAGGTGCCTGGACTTCATAGACGACCGTGCCATAACCCTCAGCATCCAAGTCAAAGCGGGCCGGCTCGATCTGCCAGCGTTCCCGCATGATCCGACGCACCAGGGTGCGCATGAAACTCAAGCGGCTCTGATGCAACGCACCCAGCCTCTCCAGATCCATCACTTGGCTGGCGGGACGGAGCGGCAAGGCGTTATCGCCCCTCAAGGCGTTCTGAATCGCGGCAGCAGTCGTCATTGTTGTTATCCTCTTGGGCTATTCATCTATTAGCTTACAGCGTCTCGAGTGATGACACAGAGTCTCCAGCAAACATCATGATATAGCGTCTTGTGTGACCATCATCATCGACTAAAAATGCGATATCGCACAAATCAAAAGGATCTATCGCTTAATAAGTCAAGCTTATCAAATAACGCAAAGCCATTACTTTTCCTATGATTCTGCAGGATCACCACGTTATTCAACGCGGCTTTTTTGATAATCACGGCTGGTTAGCGAGGATAAAATCGATCAACGCCTGCGCCGGCGGGGTCAGCGATCTGTTACTCAGCCGCACAATACCAATGCGCCGAATCACGGTAGGAGTCTGCAGTGGAATAAACCTTAGCCTGGTACTGTCCTTAGGAAAGGCATACCAGGGCAGCGTGGTAATGCCGAATCCGGCTTCGAGCATGGCGATCAGCGAGATCATATTGGACACATAAAACTGTGACCTCCCCAGTAACGGACTCGCCTCGCTGTCTTCGAGCAGACGCGAGGTACCATTACCGATCAGTCGATGTTGCCGCAAGGCTTTCCAGTGCAGGTGATCGCTGTTGGCCAGCGGATGGTCATGGGGACAGACCACGCCGATACGGTCTTCCCAGATCGGGATAAAGGTCTTATCCGTATGATCCTGCTCGTGAAACAGGTGCGCGATGCCGAAATCCACGTGCTGGTCCTCTACCATCTTCAACACGGCATTGGAGTTATCGTCAAAAAAACTGACATGCAGATCGGGGGTATCGGCAATAAAGCGTAGCAGCAGATCAGGTAATACCCGGCTGGCGATCGATGGCACGGAGGCAAGGCGCAGATGCCCGGTCTTATGCTCTGCCAGCAGCGTCATATCTTCAGCGACACGATCATGGTGGGCGATCAATTCTTTGGCCTTGGGGAGGAAATACTCTCCAAACGGCGTGAGCTCCGTCTTAGCCGTTCTGGCATTGCGCTTCTCGAACAGTTCCTCACCTAGCTTGTTTTCCAGATCTTTGATCGACAGCGAAATGGCCGGCTGAGTGCGATGCGCTTTTTCAGCGGCGGCATGAAAACCTTTTAGTTCAGAAACCCAGACAAAATGGCGTAGTTGCGCAATTTTAAGCTCTGGCAGCACGACAGCCTCCTAATAAGATAATCTTATCGTTAGATATTATTTATTAATTTTTATTATTTAAGCACAGCGCCTATGATTTATCCAACAACATTGGGAGGTCAAAATGTCTAATTCAATATTTAAAAATTACATCGCCGGTGAGTGGGTAGAGGGCAACGCTAGCATAGCCAACATCAGCCCCGCCGATACCCGTGATATCATCGGCCACTATGCACAGGCTGATACAGCCCAAACCGCAGCAGCCATCGCCGCCGCCGCCGAGGGTCAGGTTGAGTGGGCTAAAAGCGGTCTGGAGCAACGTTATTCTGTATTGATGGCCATCGGTGATGAGCTGATCGCACGCAAAGATGAGCTGGGTAAACTACTGGCCCGCGAAGAGGGTAAAACTCTGGCCGAAGGCGTCGGTGAAACGTACCGTTCCGGTCAGTTCTTCCATTATTACGCCGCCGAAGTCCTGCGCCAGATGGGTGAGACGGCCGACTCTGTTCGCCCGGGTGTTGAGATTGAAACCCGCCGCGAGCCGGTCGGCGTGGTGGGCATTATCACGCCGTGGAATTTTCCGACGGCAACCGCTGCCTGGAAGATTGCACCGGCGTTGGCATTCGGCAACGCGGTGGTATTCAAACCGGCCAACCAGGTCCCGGCTAGTGCCTGGGCGCTGACCGAAATCATCTCTCGCCAAGGCCTACCGGCGGGCACCTTCAACCTGGTGATGGGCCCTGGTGCCGAGGTCGGAGACACACTGATCAACTCGCGGGGTATCAACGCGCTGACCTTCACCGGGTCGCTGGAAACCGGTCGTAAGGTGGCCGTCGCAACCGCCATGAATCTGGTGAAATGCCAGTTGGAGATGGGCAGTAAAAACGCGCTGGTGGTCCTCGATGATGCCGATCTTGATAACGCGGTCGAATGTGCGGTAGGTGGCGCTTACGGTGGTACCGGGCAGAAATGTACCGCCTCTTCCCGCTTGATAGTCACCGAGGGCATTCACGATCGCTTTGTTGCCGCCGTGATTGAACGGATGAAGAAGCTGGTGGTCGGTCACCCGTTGAAAGAGGGTGTGCACATCGGCGCTGTCGCCGATGCGCGTCAGCTGGAGCAGAACCTCAAGTACTTGGAAACCGCCAAGCAAGAAGGTGGCAAGCTGGTGTACGGCGGTGAGCTGCTGACCGAGGACACCGATGGCTACTACATGCAGCCGGCGCTATTCACCGAGACCAGCAATGCGATGACGATCAACCGTGAAGAAGCCTTTGCGCCGATCGCCTGCGTCATCAAGGTCAAAGATTACGAAGAAGCGCTGGCCACGCTTAACGACACCCACTTTGGCTTGACCGGCGGCATCTGTACCACATCGCTGCAGTACGCCACCGACTTCAAACGTCGTGCTAAAACGGGCTGCGTGATGGTCAACCTGCCGACAGCCGGTACCGACTATCACGTACCGTTCGGCGGCCGTAAGGACTCCAGCTTCGGCCCGCGCGAGCAGGGAAGCTACGCCAAAGAGTTCTACACCGTTGTGAAAACCACTTACATCCGTGCCTAAGGTGTCTGTCATGCATCAACAACCCCATAAAGATCTGCATAAAGATCTGATCGTGATCGACGGTCTGCAGTACTCCAACTGGAACCGAGCGATCTTCGAACAGCTCCATCAAGGTGGCGTCACCATGGTCCACGCGACCATCGTCTACCACGAACAGATCCGCGAAACCCTGCTACGCATTGCCGAATGGCATCGGCACTTCGAACAGCACGCCGATCTGATCATGCCGGTTAAATCGGCGCAGGATATCCGTCTTGCCAAGCAGTTGGGTAAGGTCGGCATCCTGTTCGGTGCCCAGAACTGCTCACCGATTGAGGACGACATCGGCATGATCGAGGTGATGCGCGAGCTGAACTTGATGATCATGCAGCTGACCTACAACAACCAGAGCCTGCTGGCCTGCGGCTGTTACGAAGCCGAAGACAGCGGTGTCACCCGCTTTGGTCGGCAAGCGATCAAGGAGATGAACCGGGTCGGCATGGTGGTGGATATGAGCCATAGCGGCGAGCGCAGCACGCTGGAGGCGATCGATATCTCCGAGCGTCCGATCGTGATCTCGCACGCCAACCCCAATAGCTTCCATCACGCCAAGCGCAACAAGTCTGACCGGGTGCTCAAAGCACTGGGCGAGTCCGGCGGCTTGCTGGGCTTCAGCCTCTATCCGTTCCATCTTCGCAACGGTCCGAACTGCAGCCTGGCTGATTTTTGCGACATGGTGGCCAGCACGGCGGATCTGATGGGGATCGACCAGATCGGTATAGGTACCGACCTGTGCCAGCAACAGCCGGTGGCGGTTCTGGAATGGATGCGCAACGGCCGCTGGTCGAAAGAGATGGATTACGGCGAGGGCTCTAAGGCCAATGCAGACTGGCCACAGCCGCTATCCTGGTTCCGTGACAGTCGTGATTTTCCGAATATTACCCACGGCCTGCTAGCACGCGGATTCAGTCCAGAGGAGGTTGCCAAAATCATGGGCCAGAACTGGCTGAACTTCCTCGATGACGCACTGCAGCGGCAATGAATCTCGACCCAAACTTACACCCAAAACCTACACCTAAAACGTACATCCGAAACAACCCTGATCGCGTGGAGCCACTAGGCCCCGCGCCGTCAGAGTAATACCCTGATAAACCGATAAATATAAGAGATCCATCAGGAGACTATAATGACTAACGCAACCCACCTGCCTACACCGGAGACATCGATGCTCTCAGATAACCCGGCTTTGTCCAAAACCCGCTGGCTGGAAGGCGTCGATCTGCCGGTTTTTTTTATCAGCGGCGGCGTCTTAGTGCTGTTTGCGGTGCTAGCCCTGTATGACATCGAAATGGTGTCTGGCTGGGTCAATAGCGGCTTTGCCAGCGCAACCAGATTGTTCGGTGCCTATTGGCAGGTACTATTACTGCTGACCTTCGCGATCGGCATCCTGTTGGCGATTAGCCGTACCGGCGCGGTCGTGCTCGGTGGTATCAAGGCCCCAGAAATATCCACCTTCAAGTGGATATCGATCATCATGTGTACGCTGCTCGCCGGTGGCGGAGTGTTCTGGGCAGCAGCCGAGCCGATGGCGCACTTCACCTCACCGCCACCGCTGTTTGCAGACATGCCCGGTAGTGAAACGGGCACCCCCAAAGCCGCCTATAACGCCTTAGCGCAGAGCTTTATGCACTGGGGTTTTCTAGCCTGGGCGATCCTCGGCAGCTTGACCAGCATCGTCTATATGTACCTGCATTATGAGAAAGGCCTGCCGTTGAAGCCCCGCACGCTGCTGTATCCGGTATTGGGTGAGCGGGTGATGACTGGCCCACTGGGCACTATCGTCGATTCCTGTTGCGTGCTGGCCGTTGTCGCCGGTACGGTGGGACCGATCGGCTTTCTGGGTCTGCAAGTCAGCTTCGGCCTGGAAAAACTGTTCGCTATTCCCAATACCTACGCCACCCAGGTGGCCATCCTGATCGGACTGATCGCTATCTATACGCTGTCGGCGGTCAGCGGTGTGACCAAAGGCATTCAAATACTCAGCCGCGCCAACGTCATTCTGGCTGTGGCGCTGATGGCTTTCATCTTCTTTTTCGGTCCAACGGCATTCATCATCGACGGCTACCTGCACGGGTTCGGTCTGTACCTCGACCAATTCATCCCGATGGCGACCTTCCGCGCTAGCCCGGTCTGGCTGGACTGGTGGACGGTGTTTTTCTGGGGCTGGTTCCTAGGTTACGGCCCACTGATGGCGATGTTCGTGGCGCGGATCTCCCGTGGTCGGACCATCCGTCAAATGGTACTGCTGATCTCGGTGGTGGCGCCGATCATCACCTGCTTCTGGTTCACCATTGTCGGCGGCAGCGGCCTGGCTTTTGAACTGGCCAACCCCGGAGTGATCTCTGAACCCTTCGCCGGCTTCAACTTACCCGCCGCGCTGTTAGCGATTACCGAGCAGCTGCCGATGGGATTCCTGATCTCGGTGCTATTCCTGATCCTGACCACCATTTTTGTCGCCACCACCGGCGACTCCATGACCTATGCCGTATCGATGGTGATGACCGGCACCGACGATCCCAAACCCGCTATCCGAGTGTTCTGGGGCGTGATCATGGGCGTGGTCGCCGCACTGCTTATCTCCATCGGTGACGGGGGGATCTCGGCACTGCAATCCTTTATCGTCATAACCGCCGTACCGGTGTCATTAGTGCTGCTGCCATCGTTGTGGACCGCACCCCAAATCGCCATAAAAATGGCCAAAGAACAGGGGCTCTAAGCCGCTGATTACCAACCGCTAACAAGCTAAAGGGCGCGCTAAATAGCGCTCCTTTGTTAACCCTTAGCGACTAACCCTTACTGAGCAACCCTTACTGACTAACCAGTAGTTACTAATCAAAGAGTTGAATACCGATATGAAACAACCCGTGAAAACCAACCTGTTCGCCTCCAAAGCCCCGCTGGAATGGGCCGTCATCGCCAATGGTCAGCTCTCCACCGCGCAGATCCCCATCGATACCGAAGGCAAAGTCGTTGATGGCGGCATCGAAGCACAGGCACGCCAGACCATGGAGAACTTCAAGCATACCATTGCAGCCGCAGAGTTAACGATGGCCGACGTGACTCAGGTGCTCATCTATGTCACCGCGCGCGACCAGCTACCGGTGTTCAACAAAATCTACGCCGAGTATTTCGAAGCCCCCTACCCCAACCGTGCAGCGATGATCGTTGCCGGACTAGCGCGAGAAGAGATGCTCTGTGAAGTAGTCGCTTACGCCGCGGTCCCTAATTAAGTAGGGGCATAAAAGCAATCTGACTCCACTAAAAGCACCCTAAAAGCACAGCCGCTCTTTTAGCCCTGAATTACGCGCGGTGCGCTTTTCTAGCCCGCGCTTCCACACACTCTCTGCCGCGGCGATATAACAATGCGCTTTAGCACGGGTAATGCCGGTGTAGAGCAGCTCAGGGCTTAGTAATTTAGTGGGTTGTTCGGGCAATAGAATCGCCACATGGCTAAATTCGGAGCCTTGGGTTTTGTGGATGGTCATGGCATAGACCGATTCCACCTCCGGTAACAGGCCTAGATTGATGCTACGTATCCCCCCTTCCTGTACGAACCGGGCTTCAAGTTTGCCGTTATCGTCCCGCCAGATCAGCCCCACATCGCCGTTATACACGTTGAGACTAGGATGGTTACGGGTAATCATGATCGGCCGTCCGTGGTAATGGCACCCCGGTTTGATGCTCGGGTTACGGCGGGCTAACAACGCCTCGATCCGTTCATTGAGTGCCTCGACGCCCCATTGCCCGACGCGGGTGGGCACCAGTATTCGAAATTGAGCCAGGCGCTCAAAAGCGCTCTCGATATCCGCGGCTGTAGCAAGATGCCGGTAATAATAGTCAACCGCTCGCTCGAGCCAGTGCTCGAGTTTAAGCGGGGGGATATAGGTCAGTTGTCCCTGAGAGGCGCTGGTCGCAAGCAGCTCCTCGCTCCGCGCCTGCTGCAGGCGTGTCCAGCTGCTGTCCGCTGCTAGGCTGATGACCTCGGTGGCTAGCAGGCCGATCCCGCCTTTGCCATCGAATCTATGGCTCTTATGCAGGAAACTGATGTAGTCCTGAGACTCGCTCGAGGCACCAGGCATCTGGTAGCCGCTGAGATCCTGAATGGCTGCAACCGTGGCAGCGCTATAACCGGGATGGGGAATGCTAGCCAGGTCGGAGAGTAGCGAACCGACGGCGATGGAGGGGAGCTGGTTCGCATCTCCCACCAGAATCAGCTGTGCGCTGGCCGGTAGTGCCCGCAATACCCGGGTCATCATCGGCAGATCCACCATCGAGGCTTCGTCGATCAACAGCAGGTCTACCGCAAGAGGGTTGTTGCGGTGATGCCGCAGCCAGGTACTGTTGGGCCTGACGCCTAGCAGACGGTGCAGGGTCTGGGCGTCTTCGGGAATCGAATCGAGTAGCGCCGCATCCAAGCCGCTGTTAGCCAGCTGGCCTTTGGCCTCGGCGATGGACTCCTGTAGCCGCTGCTTGGCCTTTCCCGTCGGGGCCGTCATCGCAATCCTCAGCGACCCCTCCGCCACCGCTTGCAGCGTCGCCAGCAAACGGGTGACGGTATAGGTTTTACCGGTTCCCGGGCCTCCAGAGATGATGCTCAACCGTCGGCCGAGGGCATTCGCCACCGCGACCGCCTGCCAATCCGGCTCCACCGCTGTAGGGGTCTCCCCTGGTAAATTAATGGGCGCCTGCGGAAACAGCTGGCCCAGGGTGTTACGGGCCGTCACCCGCTGCGATGATGACAAGGGTTGGGGCTGAATTCTGGCCCGCAGGTCGTCCGCCAACTCGGTTTCAAAGGTCCAATAGCGGCGCAGATACAGACGCTCTCGCTCAAACACCAGCGGTTTTAACGCCTCGGCATGGAGGTGACAGCTCTCTAACAGCGCGACCAATGCCGGCGCATCGGCAAAACGATAACCGCTCTTGTCACTCGCCATATCGGCCCAGAGCCATTGACCGGCAACGTCGTTAATAGCCAGACAGCTGTGCCCCTGCCGCAGCGAGCCATGCAACGCCAACAGCAGGTGAAAAAGCATGTCACTGTCTGAGTTGAGGCTCTGCTGTAGCGCTGTTGCCAGAAAATAGTCGATCGCTTCAACATCCTGAAGCTGGGCCAAACACCGATCACTGCTCGCATAACTCATGCCCACGGCTCCTTGTTGTCGGGTAAGTGGTTGTCGGGTAGATTGTTACTGGGTACAGGGTTGTCGCTTACAGCGCCATCGAACAACCGATCCAGGCTGTGCAACAGCGCCGGGCTGATGGCGGTATGGAAAATACCCGTATCCGACCCCGGCTGCATGCCGCGCAGATAGAGGTAATAGACGCCGCCGAAATGACGGCCGGGATCGTAAGCCTCGATTCGAGTGCTCAAGTAACGGTGCAGCGCCAGGCAGTAGATGAGGTACTGCAGATCGTAGAAATGTGCTTCGTTGTTGCGCTTGATCGCCGCGTAATCGTATTCCGACAAGCAACTGCCCAGATGGGTCGATTTGTAATCGGCCAGGTAATAGCGCCCCTCGAACTCGAAGATCAGATCGATAAAGCCATGCATCATGCCACTCAGGCTCTGATATCTGGGCAAGTCGATAGCACCGTCGGTCTGACGGTGATCTTTGAGAATCTGAACCAGCGCCTGCCGCTGCGATCCGTGCATAGGAAAGTAAAACTCCGACTCGCGGAGTGTCGCCTTAAACGCTAACCCGGAGAGCGTCGGCCCCGACCCTGCCGGGGCGATGGCCGGCAGTTCGGTATCCAAACATTGCTGCAGCCAGTCGGCCAGCTCGATCTGCTGCTCAGCCGTCAGCCCGCCAAAGCGTAGCACTGGATCTTTCAACAGCAGCGGCCAGTTAGGCTGGCTAAAATCACAATGCTCCAGGGTATCGTGCAGCAGATTACCCGCATGGGCGCCTTTGGCGAGACTAAAACGCAGTGCCGCAGATTCAGCTTCAGCCAGGGGGCGACTCGAGGAATCATCATCATGCTCTGTGCGATCCTGGCGGCGATGGCTGACATTGCGGACCAGCGATGTGAACGAGCTCAGATGCCAGTGACGCTCAATCTTGCCGCTGAATGTAGCCGCTTGCAGAGTATCCGCGGCCAATGGCAAAGCCGGCCGCCGAACCTGCACCACCTCCGCCTCATGAATGCAGAGCAGCTGGCTGCCATCACACCCTCCGTCCACCAGTTTTTTCAACACCTCGGGCCACTGGTCGCCAGAGGCGAAGTTAAGCGTTCGCGCCAACGGCGAGTCTTGACTGTCTTTAAAGGGTGCGGCACAGACATAACAGCGCTGTTCGGCGCGGGTCACGGCGACATAAAGCAGGCGTATCGCCTCGGCAAACCCCTCCTCACGGCAGAGTCGCTGCGCTTCGCTATCCCGTCCAATCATCTGCAGCGGCTGATTAGAGACGGGGTCATGATACTGATAATATTCAAGTTCCTGGCGTTTAAACTTGATCGGATCCTTGGGGTAATTGGCATAGGGTACAAACACTATGGGGTATTCCAAGCCCTTGGAGCCGTGCTGGGTGATGATCCGGATCAGATTGGCATCACTTTCCAAACGCAATTCCGCGTCCTGACCAGCGGTTGTCAGGCGCATGCGCGCCACGAGCCACTCAATCAGCTGCTGAGGATGGCGCAGGTTTCCAGAGGCTTGTTGCAGCAGTTCCGCCAGATGCAGATAGTTGGTCAGCACCCGTTCATGTTGCGCCACACTGGGTTTGAGGTGCGTATGGATCAACCCCATCATCATCGGCATAAAACCACTGACTCGCCATTGTTCGCGTAGCGCCATAAAGCGATAACGCGTATCGACCAGCACCTCGGCATCACTCGCCATCGCCGCCAGCTGTCGTGCATCCCCGCCCATAAGGTGGGTCGAACAGGCGCTGACGAGCGCCCTGCTGTCTTCACAGCTCAAGATCCCCTTGAGCACCCAGAGCAACTCATCCGCCTCAGCACTGTGAAAGACGTTATCACGCGCACTGAGGTAGACCGAGGCATAACCGGCGGCCTGCAAGGCGTCCTGCAGCAGATGCGCCTCGGCGGTCGTCCTGACCAAAATCGCGATATCACGCTCTTGCAGTTTGGCATCGCCAAGCTTAGCCTGATGGCTGAGCAGCCGGTCGATCTCGGCGCTACACCAACGGGCAATGACCTGCTTAAAGTCAGCGGTAACGCTCTCTTTTTCAGCAGCGTCCGGAACAAACCAGACATAGTTCATCGCCCCCCTGTCAGACTCCACATCGCTAAGGGGCGTTTTATTGGCGCTGGCGTGCGGCGTGGCGTTCACCTGTTGATAATCGATGCCGTAGCCGAATACAGCACGGCCATCCTCAGCCAACGGCGCACCCCAGAACAAGCGGTTGTAACCGCTCACCATCGCCGCCACCGAGCGCCAATTGGTATCCATGTGCCAGGTATAATCGGTAGCCTGTCGTGCCTGCAGATAGGTGAAAATATCACCGCCGCGAAACGAGTAGATCGCCTGCTTCGGGTCGCCGATCATAAACAACGCCTGCTGCGCATTTGCCGTTGGATCCTTGGCCCCTGGACTCGTCACCTCTGGACTCTTCACCTCTGAACTCGTCACCTCTGGACTCTTCACCTTAGGGCTCTTTACCTTAGGGTATAAGGCATCGAGGATGGCGTACTGCTGCGGATCGGTATCTTGGAACTCATCGACCAAGGCGACGGGATACTGGCCCTGCAGTTGAGCGACCAGAGCGCCACCTGCAGGGCTCTGGACCCGCTCGGCCAACCGCGCAATCAGGTCATCAAAGTCCATCACCCCCTGCTGCTCCTTAGCCTTGGCAAAAGCGCTTCGAACGAAGCTGATGCCCTGAACAACCAATTGATAGGCAGCGCTGGATGCGGCGCGCCCAACTTCTTTCTTGGCCTGATCCTTGAGCTCTTTAAAGGGCTGAAAAATGGCTTTTAGCTCATCCTGGCCTCGATATCGATTGCCATTAACAAACCCCATAACCGTCTTCGAGGGCTCGGACAGCTCAGCACTATCTAGCCAGGCCAGCAACTCGGCCCATTCGTTAGTCCGGGCGGCTTGCTGCGCATGGTGGTTCACTAAGCACTCCAGAATAAGTGCCTCGTGATCCAACAGCGCGGCCTTGACCCTCGACTTAGTCTGCAACCACTGCTCGATCACCCGCTGTTCGGACAGCGCCAAGAGTTGATGATCACTTTTTATGGCCCAAGAAAACTTGTCCCAGAAGGCCTCAGGGGTATGCCAGCCCACATCGATCAGCTGCTGGTAGGCCTCATCCTGAACGATACGCCGAAACCAATCACGCAAGCCGTCCAACACCAGCTCGGTAGTATCGGCTTCCATCTCGACGTCCAGGGCAATATCGCTGGTAAACGCATGCTGTTTCAGGACCCGGGCGCAGAAGGCATGAATGGTAAAGATCGACGCTTCATCCAGATGCAGCAGCGCATTCCGCAACAAGGGTACGACCTGTTCGCCGGCGTATTGTGCCTCTAAGGCTGCGTAAAACGGGTCGCTGTTACCCAGCGTGCCCCAATGGGCTTCGGCATTGCGCAACTCTTTATCGATCCGTCCGCGCAGCTCCTCGGTCGCAGCCTTGGTAAAGGTCATGACCAGGATGCTCTGCACATCCAACTGTTTTTCGATCAACAGGCGGATATACAGACGGGTGATATTGTAGGTTTTTCCGGTACCGGCACTCGCCTCTAACAGATGCCGGCCTTGCAATGGGATCGTATGGGGCTCAAGACCTCCCTTACTCATCGCGGTCGCCTCCCTGATAGCCGATCAAGCACTCGGTCGCGGGTATATAGATAGCGGCTAGCGACTCCCAGCAATCGTCCAGCTCGGGGGCCGCAGGCCAGAACCAGCGCACATAGGTATTCATAGAAAAGGCATAATCCTCGGTGTAAGCACCGCGTAACCAGAGTTTGTGCCACTGCTTGCGACGCTCGGCCTCTGGATCAGCCTTTAAGGCGATCGGCTTGCTCTTCGATAGGCTGTATTGAGACTTGGCCAGAGTTAAGCCCAGCTCGGCATGCAGGGCTAGCGGCGTACAGATCCCCCGAAGATAACTCTGCACAATGATCTCCAGATGGCCGCTTGGATTGTCAACGGCAGCCAGCACCGCGTCCTGATCGAGAAACAGCCCCTGGGTGATGACCTCATCGCCCCTATGGGCCAAGGCGCACAGGTGATAGAGCCACAAACGGATCTGGTCTTTGGGTTTTTGGTTGCTCGGCCGCCACAACAGTAACCGATCCTGTCCTGCAACCCAGGGCAGCTCCGCCGTCAGCACCACCGCCCCGAGCTGCAGCCGAACCTGTTCTTTACTGATTTTAGTGCCGCCGGCATCGCCGATTCGAGCGGCGATCTCAAGCGCCTCCTCTTGCCAGGTCTGCAACATCTCCGGCGTTAACAGGCTGTCGGGGAGGCGACCGGACAAGCGGGCTATCTGCCCTAGCTGTTCGACCGATTGTTGCGCATCCGGATCCAACTCCGCCGCCAACATCTGCGCCCTTGTTAGGTAGGCCTGCAATTTATTGGCAGCAAACGGCTCCGTATCGTCGATGGTATCGACCTGCTGATCCAGATATAACCCCAGGCGCTGCTCGGCAAAAACCTGAGGCGGATTATCGAGAAAGCGTACCAACGCCTCGATATCCAACGCATCAATGGGCTCTACCGGCGCGTCAAGTTCCACCAGGTTATCCCGATCCGTACCCGACCGGCCCAGAGCCAACCAACGCGCATCAAAACTGGCAGCGGCCGCACTCAGGTTATTCGCACTGGAGTTATCGGCACTGAAGTTATCCGCACTGAAAGGATGCAGGGGCTGCCTTGTCAACTGACAGGCTTGTCCCTCGGTATGCGCAAACGACCAGCCATAGCCCTGGTGCAGATAGTCCATCAACTCACTGAGGATCAGGCTGGGCTGGCGCGCAGCATTGTTCTTAATATCAGCGCCTTGGTAACTGAGATAAAGCTTGTCGCGGGTAGAGATAAGCGCCTCTAAGAAGAGGTAGCGATCATCACCCCGACGCGAACGATCGCCCGGCCGGCGTGGATGTTGAGCTATCAGATCAAAACCGCTGGGGACCGATTGGCGCGGATACTCACCATCATTAAGCCCCAGGATCGCCACGATCTTAAACGGGGTACTGCGCATCGGTGTCATCGAACAGAAGGTCAGCTGTCCGGTCATAAAGCGGTTACTGCCATCGGGCTGCCCCATATGCTGGCTAAGATAATAGCGCACCACCGACAAGGGAATCCTTAGCTCATAACCGACCCGCTCGATCCAAGCGACCATCTGCTCAACGGCCTCTGACAGATAGGTTTCTGCGTTGCCGTCCTGCTCGTTGCTGGCAAAGAAATCGTCTTTAAGGCGCCGGAGGTATTCACCCCAAGCGGCCCCGCTACGCGCAGCGTTCAACTGCTGCGCATGGAGCTGCAACCGCTCAAGCACCTGCATCAGCCGCCCCAGCAGCAAAGCCTGCTCCCCTTCGATATGGGGCAGCAGCAGCTCGCCATCGACAATCGCTTCGTGATCGCCCTGCGCAAAGCCCAGCAACAGTCGCCGCAACCCCCAGCTCCAGCTGAACATGGCAGAAGCCTCGGGCTGGCCGGTCAGATGCTGTTTATGATCGCTATCTAGACCCCAGTGAACACAGGCCTCGCGCAGCCACCATTCGATCACCGCCAACTCATCCGTCTGGAGACCGAACTTTTGCTGCAGCGCCGGCAGGCGTAAAAAATCCAGGATCGAAGACACCTGAAAGCGACTATCCGGCAACGACAGCAGCTCCAGGAAGGTACTCACTAGAGGTTCGGCGTCTTTAGGGCTGCGGTCGGTGATCGAGCAAGGGATTCTGGGAAGCCTATCCTCTGACAGATTGCCGTCATCGAACACCGCCCCCACATAGGGCGCATACGCCTCCACCTGCGGGCACATCACCAGAATATCTCGAGGCGTCAAAGAGGGGTCGGCATTGAATTGATGCAGCAGCCAATCATGCAGCGTCTGCAGCTCCCGCAGGGCGCTATGGCTAGCACTGAAGGTAATACTGTCATCTAGCTGCTGAACGGGTTGATCCCTGGCATCCACGAGTTGCAGGATATCGTCCTGTATGCGTTCCAAGACGCTAGCCTGCGTCTTGGAGTGGCCCACAACCTCTGCCTCAAAGGCACTGATTTCAAACGCGTCCAACCCCTGCAGGGCGCTAAAGAACTCCCTCCCCTGGGTTCCCAGATTGGCTAACAGCGGGTTGCCAACCTCCGAGCCGCTCTCTGCGAGAGTCAGCCATCTGTCTGCCTGGAGCTGGCGAACCTGTTGCGCCGCTATATTTTTTTCTGCTTGGATACTGCCCCAGTACTCGACGCAGGGGTTGAGGTGAAACAGATGGACCTGGGTATAGCGAGCCAGCTCGTTGAAAAACTCCAGCGAGCTTTGGGGTAAGGTATTGATTGCAAACAGGCAGACCTGGGGTGGCAGCTTATGTTGATGTTTAGCAACAGCGGCGAGGGCTAAGCGCTGTAACCGGACGGGGTGGTCGGGAGTCTCCGCAACCAGCGCTCGCCACAGGTATGCCTGCCACTCATCTGCCGCCTCACTGGACTCCCATCCCGCTATCCAATCGGGCCGAAACAACATGTATTGCTCAAACAGATCAGCCAGTGCCGACGCTAGCTGATAGCGTTTGAGCCGATCCTCCCCCTGATCCGCTTTACGCCAGTAGCCGGTGGCATCGATACAGAGTGGATTGCTCACCACCGCATCCGCCCCGAGCAAACGATCAAGCCGCCAAGCCAGGGCTTCACGCTGATACAGCGATTGGCTAGGCAGGTTTTCTGCGCCCAAGACGTTGCGGACAACCTGCCAGATAAAGTTACCGGGCATCGGAAAGCTGACATTCATACTCACCTTACTCTGCCCCGCCAGCGCCATATTGAGCCAGTGCTGCATCCCCTTACTCTCGACGATCACCACGCTCGGCTCCAGAACCCCTCCAGGGCTCAGGTTAATGACCCTTTCGAGTAGCGCGGCTAGATCTTCCAGCTTATTGGCAGGATAAACCGTCATCTTGCCGATCTGGCTTGCTCCCATGGCACTCTCTCCCTTGTCTCGGCATGGCCGCGATGCAGCCACAACCCCGTTATTTTCTGGCGCTAAACCATAAAATATTGTTAAAAATCAGTCGTAATTTCCCAGCTCGCCCGTCGCAGCACTAGATGAAGACCGGCGCTGCGCTGGGTCAACAACACTATCACCTGCCGAACTGCAACGCCTCAATATCATCCAGGTTCTCCAACACCAGGGGGGTAGCATTAGGGGTATCGGTTTTTGCGGTGGGGACCTGCAACAGCTGTAACATATAGATCGCGGTGGCTTTACGGGTGCTGATGCACAGCACGCCATCACTCATGCCCCGTTCATGCTCGATCAACGCTTGTTGGGCTGCTGATAGATCAGGGTGTGGAATCAACCGTAGCTCGATCCACTCATGCCATAAACTATCTTCCTCGGGGTCATCGATACGCGATCCCATAAAATCCGATATCGCCAACACCCTGGCGATGATGAAATCCCGATACTCACGATGTTTTTCGCAATAGGCCCGCACATGCCAACGGTAACCGCTGGACACAATGGCGTGAGGGGCGATGATACGCTCCTCCCCGGCTGCATTATTCATCGACGCGTAGGTGATTTCTAATCGATATCCCTGCCGACAAGCCTCGACCAACTTTCTGACAATGCTGGGGGAGATCACCCTGCCCGGCCCGCGCAGCATATAGGTAGGAGTTGGCGGCAACGCCAAGCGCTCCATGCTCTGTTCCAGCAAACTGTTGGCATCGAGCAACTGCAGATACTCATCCACCGTCCCCTGGGTAAAGCGCGGCGTGAAGGTCTCAGCAGGACAGTAGCCTTTAAGCTTGGCGTCGTAGCGGATATTACCCTGCGCTAGCGCCAAATAATTGTTGATATCCCGCGAGGCTTGCTGGCGTTTAATGCCAAAAGTGCCGCTCAGATGGTTGGTCGTCAACCGCCCCTCCCAGAGGGCTATAATCTCGATCAGCCGGTAACGTAGCAGAGACTCCCACTTAATTTCATCATTCATGCCGGTCCACCGGTTCTCTTAAAAGCGACATGTAGCGAAAAGGCTACCTGTATACGTATACAAATCTTACATGTATTAAAACAATACACTAATCTTATAAGCATCAACAGACCCATGCAAGGAGGCAGGCGCGAGTGACCCCAAGCACTGCTCGAGCGCGCCGATCTTGAACTGGCTATCCAGCAACAACAAACCGCAGACAGTGCCCATACCGCGCACGGAACTCAACTAGAAAGGAATCACGCTCATGGCTAAATCAATAGAAATACTCTGCATCCTCGATCGGTCAGGATCGATGGCTAGCATCATCAACGAGGCCATTGCCGCGTTTAATGCCTTCGTTGAGCAGCAACAGCAGCTAGCGGGCAAAGCAAAACTGACCCTGGCGCTGTTCGATGATCAATACGAACTGCTGTATGAGCGCATCAAGCTGGCCAAGGTACCGGCATTGACCCTCGATGCCGCTACACCCAGGGGCATGACCGCGCTCTACGATGCCGTGGGACGCACGCTTACTCATGCCAAACAGGACCGCAAAACCATCTGCCTGATTCAGACCGACGGTTTTGAAAATGCCAGTCAGGAGTACAGTGCCAAGCAACTTAAAAAGCTGATTACTGAAAAGCAGAAATCCGGCTGGGCGTTCGTGTTTATCGGTGCCGGCATCGACGCCTTTGATGCGGGCAGTAGCTTGGGTTTGAGTATCGAGCAGTGCGTGAGCGTGACCGCAACAGCCGCAGGGATGGAAGACTTTAGTGAGGTACTCAGCGAACGCGCCAGCAACTACCGCACCCGCCACTAAGCATTTATGGCGCCGGCTCGATCGCTGTACCGGCGCTTTGCTGTATGCATACCAAACCCGCAAAAAACGGCCCGGCGAGTGGCTGTTCGAGTCGTTGGATGCCGCGGCCAACTGCGTGCGCTATCTAGAAATGAACCGCCTGCGGGTACGGCTCAAAACGTTCCGGCCGGGACGAGCGTCATTTCTCGATTAGTCCTTATCATGCCGACGGCCCTATTGGTCACCATCTTCACAGCCGTTTTTTATCATAATTTGTCTTAATTTATTTTATTACTGTGATAACAAAGGCACTACGACATTGCAGCTAGAAAACCAAAATGGTTATATTTGAGTATCAAGAATGGCTCAACACTATCGAACGTTAGGGATCTCGCACATGACCAGGGACAGTCCGAACTACTACTGCAAAAACGCCGACACTTTTATTCAAAATACGTTTAATGTCGACATGACCTCGCTCTATGATCACTTCCTGCCGTTACTACCTGAAAAGGCCCATATTCTTGATGCGGGTTGCGGGTCTGGCAGGGACAGCATGGAATTTCGTAAAAAAGGCTTCAAGGTAACTGCGTGTGATGCCTCCCCGACTCTGGCGAAATGGGTTACAGAACAGCTTGCAATACCAGTCGAAGTTATAGAATTTCAGGCCTTCGAATGGCACAACCAATTTGACGGAATATGGGCCTGCGCAAGTTTACTACACGTTCCGAATAGCGAACTCCCCTTAGTAATCAGCCGTTTGAGCCGTGCTCTAAAACCGCAAGGAGTGATATACCTATCGTTCAAGTACGGACAAGGTGAGCGCTTTCAAGCCGGACGACATTTCACAGACTTGAATGAAGCCGGCCTTGAAGCATTACTCGAGACAGCGCCGGAATTGTCCCTTCAACATCGTTGGGTAACCGAAGATATACGGCCGGAAAGGCAATCAGAGCAGTGGCTGAATGCACTGGTTAGGAAACAACAACGATGAACACAATCGAACACTTAACCACTGGCGGACCCACCGATCAGTTTTTGCCACGCTTACTCGAGGAAATTAACAACGCCTCTGAAATCGAGTTAGCCGTGTCCTTTATCAAATCCAGCGGACTACGGTTGCTCTTTAGCACTCTGCAAGATGCGGTGGAAACGAGAAACGTTGAGTTGCGAGTATTAACCAGCGACTACTTAAATGTGACAGATCCCCAGGCGCTTCGCATATTGATGCTGCTGCAGGAACGGGGTGCCGACATCCGGATATACGAGTGCAACAATCATAGCTTCCATCTAAAGAGCTACATCTTCTTAGAAAGCGAGCAAGACCAATGGGTCCAAGGGTGCGCCTTTGTAGGGTCTAGTAATATCAGTAATGCGGCACTGACGGATGGTCTGGAGTGGAATTACCGCATCGCCTTTCCTGATGAGGGAAGCAACAGAGCAACTGAGCGCTTTGCGGAAATTCGGCACAAGTTCACAGCACTCTTCAACGATCCTAGATCACTTACTCTCACTTACCCCTGGATCGAGCGCTATGAGCAACGCCGTAAAGTTATTCCCCTCCAAATAGCACCCGGCAGCGACGATGCCGAACTCACCCCTCCAACACCGCAAGGTGTGCAAATCGAGGCATTGGATGCCTTACGGCAAAGTCGTGAACAAGGATTTCGTCGTGGTTTAGTGGTTATGGCCACTGGCTTGGGAAAAACCTATTTGGCGGCATTTGATGCCCAGCGAACCAACGCTAAACGGATGCTATTCGTCGCTCATCGTGAGGAAATTTTACTGCAAGCGGAAAAAACTTTCCTCAGCGTTTGGCCAAAGGCGCGTGTCGGCTACTATACCGGCAAGAGCAAAGATACCGATGTTGATCTGCTCTTTGCTTCTATCCAAACACTGGGAAAGGAGCATCACTTAGATCGCTTCCCCGCCAATCATTTCGACTATGTCGTAGTGGATGAATTTCACCATGCAGCTGCCGCGACCTACCGCATATTAATCAATTATTTTAATCCCCGTTTTTTACTGGGACTGACGGCTACGCCGGAGCGAACTGATCAATCCGATATCCTTTCGTTATGCGACGATAATCTGGTTTTTACCTGCAATCTTTTTGAGGGCATCAACCAAAAGCTGCTATGCCCGTTTACTTACCATGGCATCTACGATGAGCAGGTCGACTACCAGGAAATTCCTTGGCGCAACGGAAAGTTCAACCCCAACCAACTATCCAACAAGCTCGCCACGCTGGCACGTGCCCGACATGCCTTAAAAGAGTGGCAGCGCAACGGACTAAAGCGAACTCTGGCCTTCTGCGTTTCCATCGCCCATGCCGAATTTATGGCCGAACGGTTTAAAAGCTGGGGCATTGCCGCTGAGGCGGTTCATGCCAAATCTGAACTTCGCAGAGCGGAGGCATTGACACAACTCGACAGCGGCGTCATTCAAGTGATTTTCTCAGTAGATCTATTTAATGAGGGGGTCGATTTACCCAGCATCGACACCGTTATGATGCTGCGTCCCACTGAATCCAAGGTCCTGTTTCTGCAACAATTAGGACGCGGATTACGCCGCCACGAAGACAAAGAGCAACTCGTAGTTTTGGACTTCATTGGTAACCACAAAGGCTTCCTTAATAAACCGCAGGCACTCTTTAACGTCGGCAGCAGTTACCGAGCCTTAGCAGATTTTGCTCATAAGGTTGAGCACAATGATCTAAGCCTTCCCGCCGGCTGCTTCGCCAACTATGACCTGGCTATCATCGAATTCCTGAAGCAGCTCGATGGTGTGGGAATACGCCAAGACTATGAAGCACTGAAGGATTCTTTGGGACGCCGCCCTACTCTGACGGAGCTGTACCGAGCAGGAGTGAGCATCACCCTGTTGCGACGCCAATATGGTTCGTGGTGGGATATGGTCGCCAGTTTTGGAGACCTGGAACAGACCGAACAGTCCTGTATTGACCTACATCGTGATTGGTTACATGAAGTCGAAACAACCGCTATGAATAAGAGTTTCAAAATGGTGCTGCTTGAAGTGCTATTGGAGCATAACGGATTCCTGGAGCCGTTATCGCTAAAGACTATTTCGCGCTACGCGCTTAATCTTTTTCAGCGTCGAAGATCCTTTACCGCGGACCTGCATAAAGACGTTAGCGATATCGACCAGATCAGCGAGGAGCGTTGGCATCAATACTGGAAGGGCAATCCAATCAATGCATGGCTGGGCGGTAATCAGAATAATGACTCTATAAAATGGTTTGAGAGTCGAGAGGGACACTTTCTCCCCGTATTTGAAGTAAGCAAATCAGACGTCGAAACTTTCACCTCACTCGTACAGGAATTGGTCGATTACAGACTGGCGACCTATGCTGAGCGCACCGGTATTGATACACCGGTAGCAGTAATTCCATCCAATACTGAGACTCGAACCGAGCTCGCATATTTCCCTGATCTTAATATCGCCTGCGGCCATTTCAAGACCGGTTCGTCGAAGTCCGATGAGTATCGATCGATCGGTGCTGGTTATGGACACCTAGATCCTGCTCGTCACTTTATCGCCAGAGCCTCTGGCGACTCGATGAACGGTGGTAAACACCCTATTCATGATGGCGACTACTTACTCCTGGAGCACGTAAGCACCACCAACGCGGGTTCTATTACCGGCAATACGATGGCTATTGAGCGACAAGACGCATCTGGCGATAATCAATATCTCTTACGTGTAGTGACAAAATCCCCGACTGGCTCTTATGTCCTCAAAGCCACCAACCCTGATTATAACGATATGGAAGCAGACGAGACCATGCGCAGTTTTGCTCGACTGCGAGGGGTCATAAGTCCGCAGACAATGGCTGTTGGACAGGCATTTATGCGCGAAGAAATACCACCGCTATTTGGCCACACGTTCAATCCAGGAAATTGGCAGAGTGGTCATGTGGTTCTGAATGATACTGGTGTTCACATCCTACTTGTTACTCTTAATAAACAAGGAAAAGTCAAAGACCATCGGCACCTTGACTACTTCATCGATTCAAAACACTTCCACTGGCAAAGCCAGAACGCCACAGCACCAGAAAGCAAAAAAGGAAGGGAGTTAATTGAACACCAAAAGCGCGGTATAAAAGTGTACTTATTTATCCGGAAGAATAAGCTAGAAGGAGGCAAAGCAGCGCCCTTCCGCTGCTATGGAGAAGTCCACTATATAAGGCATGAAGGTAGCAAGCCAATGAGTGTTATTTTACAGTTAGAGGAACAATAAATGCTTAGACGGAAGGTCTAACCTAGCAAGTTAAGTCTATCTAAATTAGCACCAGCAAAAGGATCTATCGATCAAAAAACGCAGATCCGCTCTGATGCGGTTCGTGCCTCACCACAGCCTACATGAACCTGTATGCCTGGCACGCATTGCACGGGTAGCTGAAGATCATGGGTAATCAGGAAGATTTTTGTACTCTGCTATTTTCAGCCGCCGATGCCTACCCCCTTTCTTTGCCCTTTACCATTGTATAAAATCTTATACAATCCACCTATGACAACAACCCCTAAAGCGATCTGGTGGGAAGGCAACAGCAAGGCGGAGCTACTAGGATTCCCTGATGCCGCCAAGCAGAACGCAGGCTATCAACTTCACCGCCTTCAACACGGCGAGCAACCGCAGGATTGGAAGCCGCTAAACAGCCTGGGAAAAGGGATCAGCGGCGTCTACGAGGTCAGAATCTGGGAGGATGACGCCACCTTTCGGATCGCTTATGTCACCAAGTTTAGCGAGGTCGTTACCGTGCTGCATTGCTGGCAGAAAACCACCTAAGCCACGACCACAGTCAATAAAAACATCATTATTGAGCGTTACAAAAGCGCCGGGGAGACCCTCAAATGAGCAAGAACATGACCACCGGCAGCGTTTTTGATGACCTGGGCTTTGACCCTGGCACCGCCGAACAGCTAAAGATCAAGGCGGCGCTGTTTGACAGCATCGTGAATTACATCAAAGCCAACGGGCTAACCCAGGCCAAGGCCGCCGAAGTAATGGGGGTACAGCGCTCCCGGGTGGCGGATGTCTGCCGTGGCAAGATGTCCGGCTTTACCATCGATGCGCTGGTGGCTATGGCCGCCCGTGCTGGGCTGCATCCGCTGACGATTGCAGCTTGATTGACATCCTCCCAACCCTGAAGGGCGGGGATTCCTACTAAAGACGGCTATGCCCAGCCGCGACCAGAGACCTACGACCCACTACAAGGCGATCGCGCGGGCCAGCACAGCATTCGCATCAACGGCCAGTGGCGTCTCTGCTTTGTGTGGAGCGACAGCGGGGTCTATGACGTAGAAATTGTGAATTACCACCAGGAGGCAAACTATGGCAACTAACAAAATGCGCCCTATTCATCCGGGCGAGATACTGCGCGAGGAGTACTTGGCACCGCTGGAGATGTCGGCCAACGCCCTGGCCACGGCGCTGCGGGTGCCGGCACCGCGCATTAATGACATTGTCCGCGAGCGGCGCGGCGTCACGCCCGATACCGCGCTACGGCTGGCGCGCTACTTCGGCGGCGATGCGCAGTCTTGGCTTAATCTGCAGGTGGCCTACGAGCTCAAGCTGGTCGAAGCCAAGACCGGCGAGGCCATCCGCAGAGACATTCATCCGCACGCGGCTTAAGCGCTAATCGGCAGCAAGTACCAGCGGTTCGGGGTCTCTGCCTGCTCCAGCACAGCCCCGCAATAATTAACCGCTTCACACCTGCTGCGGAAGTAGTTCCGATTACATTCTCCCTAGCGCGCCGATCCTCTCCACCCTGGTCGAGCAGAAAGGCGCCGGCGCCGGCGCAATACGATTTGATAATCTCCTGATCGACCGCTATCCTGTTTGCAAGCTAATGCAACAGCGCCTCGAGAGATCGGGGCGCTTTACGTTTAAAAGAACATATCCACAAAATACACATATAAATCAATGAGCTAAGAGATAAATGGAAATCTATAAAGAGTTCACCTTCGAAGCTGCTCACCTGCTGCCCCATGTTCCTGAAGGCCATCAGTGCGGACGGCTGCACGGGCACTCTTTTTTTGTGCGCATCTACGTGAGCGGTGAGGTGGATAGCCACACGGGTTGGATTATCGATTTCTCCGAGATCAAGCTGGCTTTCAAACCGATCTATGACCAGCTCGATCACTATTATCTAAACGATATCCCCGGCTTGGAAAACCCCACCAGCGAAGTGCTGGTCCGCTGGATCTGGAATGAGCTGAAGCCGCGGCTGCCACAGCTGAGTCGTGTGCTGATCAAAGAGACCTGCACCAGCGGCTGCATCTATTCCGGCGAGGACTAACATTCAGCCGCAGGTTGAGCGGCGATGACAGCCAGCGCGTACAGTTACGTGCCTGGATGCAGAGTAAGCGATAGCCTAAGCTCCCTTAAGATAAAGCCACAGAGATACTGATACCCGCACTTATGTCCACAGATAAACACTCTAGCCATAACCATAGTCATAGTCATAGCCACAGCCATAGCCATAGCCATCATCATGGGCAGGATTTCGATCTCCCTGCGGATAAGCGCAAACACGCCGTCCGGGTCACCTGGGTCGGTGCCATTCTCGATGCGCTGCTCGGGGTCGCCAAGATTGTCATTGGCGTCCTGTATGCATCGCATGCGCTGGTCGCCGATGGTATTCACTCGCTGTCGGATCTGGTGACCGATTTTATGGTCGTGGCGATCGTTAACTTCTCCCATGATGAACCCGATGCAGAGCACCCCTACGGTCACGAACGCTTTGAAACCCTGGGCACCGTCGCGCTGGGGTTTATTCTGGTCGCCGTCGCCGGGGCGATGGCCTTCGAGAGCATCATGCAGCTGCTATCAGAGGGCCCGCCTAGCATACCCGGTTGGCCCACACTACTGGTCGCGCTACTCTCGATCCTCTCCAAGGAGTGGATCTTCCGTTACACCCTGGCTGCCGGCAAAAAGCTTAAATCCGACCTGTTGATCGCCAACGCCTGGCACTCACGCACCGACGCCTACTCCTCGATTGTGGTGTTTGTCGGTATCGGTGGAGCGATGCTGGGACTGCCCTGGCTCGATAACCTGGCCGCGTTTGGGGTGGCGATCTTTGTCGCCAAGATCGGCTGGGATCTGAGCTGGAAGAGTTTGCAGGAGCTGGTCGATACCGCCCTGCCCCAGGAGGAGCTCGAGGCGCTCACCCAGGAAGTGTTAAGTGTGGAAGGCGTGATCGCGGTGCACAGTTTCAAATCGCGACGGATGGGGTCTAAATCACTGCTAGAGATGCATCTGCAGGTATCGCCCTATATCAGCGCCTCGGAGGGGCACTACATCGGCGATACCGCCGTCCTCAAGTTATTGAAAAAGTTCACCTCTATCGGTCATGTCATCTTTCACATCGATACCGAGGATGACGCTGAGCCGCGGCTCTGTCAGTTACTGCCGCTGCGCTCTGAGGTTAAGCGCGCCGTCGATCATGCACTGCAGGATCTGGCCCCGGAGCTGCAACGCAGCCGGATCAACCTCCACTACCTCGGCGGTAAGATCGAGGCCGATCTGTTTATCGAGGCGATCGATGGCGGAGCGCTGCTGGAGGGCAATGAGGACCATCAGTTACTCCGCAAACAACTCAACGAACGCCTCAAAGACAACGCCTGGTTCCGCAAGCTGACGCTTTGGAGCGCCAACTGAGTTGCGGCGCCCCTGCCAACCCTGAGTACTAGCGGCACTGCTAGATCGGACGCGTACAGCCAAGCCCAAGACCTGATGATAAAACCTAAGTGCTACTCACAGGTCAAGCGGCTATTGAGATGTGGCCTACACAGCTGTTAGCGGATTAATGGATCCCCGATTGCTGCTGCCTGTTTCTGACATACGCGATGATATGGGTCACCTCTGCGCTAGTGACCTGCGGCTGAGCCGGCATATCGCCGAAGTTCCAGTGATGCGCCCGGGTGCCTACGCTCACCGCGCGATAAAACGCCTGATCACTGTGGTGGCTAGGCTCATAAATTTTATGATTTAACGGCGGTCCCTGCAGGCTGCCGTTCATCATCAAGCCATGGCACTCAGAACAGTTTTTAGTATACAGCTCCCGGCCCTGGTCAATATCGGCCACCACCGCTATGGCTGGCGTATCTGGGCGGCTCTGGGGGGCGGGATCATCCGCCGCGCCACAACCGCCCAGGACGAGCACGGCCAGCACACCTAAGCTGCGTTGTAATGTCATATCTACCTCTTTCTCTACGATCTCATTGCTGTGGTTAGTGGATTATTCGCTCAAACGGCTCAGCGCTCATCCTTGGGTAAATGCCAGCAGCGTACTGATATGGCTCAACGGCTGACCGCCTTGCTGCTGCCAGAGGTTGAACGCCTCCTGCACGGTTTGTAGATCACGCTTGCTGCTGGGTACTTTATCGACAACTCCCTGGGCCTTAAGTGCGGCGACCACATCCGGAGTGAGTCGAAAGCTATCCTTACCGACCATACGCAAGAATGCAGCACCCGACTGGCCACCCAACTGCGCGCCCCTGGTTTTCAACAGCGCCCACAAGCCGATAATATCCGCTTCGGGCCAGGCCGCAATAAAGCGGCCGAACCCGCCATGGGTCTCTGACAACTCGCGCACCATCAACGCATTGCTGCGTATCGCTTTGATCTTGCCCCAATGGCGGATCAGCGCCCTATTGTGCATCCGAGATTCGAGCTGCTCGTCGCTCATAAAACTCAGCCTGAGGGGATCAAAGCCCAAAAAAGCCTCCTCAAAGGCCGGCCATTTACTGTCAACCAATGCATGCTTCAGCCCGGCACGAAATACCCGCCGGCACAGCGCGGAGAGATAACGATCATCCGGGAGCTGCTGCAACTGGGCGGCGGATTTAACCTCGGGGAGCTGGGCGAAGATAGGCTCGGCGTCTTCACGCTCGCGTACCTGTTCAACAATCCACGCATAGTTTTTCATTTGCTCCGCCTAAGCCGCTACTGGAAAACAGCACTCTACCGCCTTTCAGGCAGATTGCCAGCATCCCCTTCTCGCCGCTAAAGAGTGCAACAAAACATCGGCTTGAGTCATACAGGCTATTTCCAGCTCCGGCAGCGGCGCGTATTATAGAGCGCTTATTCACACCCCTGATCACCACTGAGCGCTGAATCCAGCGCCGATACAGCCTGCAGGAAACCGAGATGTCCGTCGTCAGAAAATCCAACAAACTGAGAAACGTCTGTTATGACATCCGCGGACCGGTGCTCGAAGAAGCCAAGCGCCTCGAGGAAGAGGGCCAGCGCATTATCAAGCTCAATATCGGCAATCCTGCGCCGTTCGGCTTCGATTCGCCGGAAGAGATCATTCAGGATGTGATCCACAACCTGCCCTCGGCACAGGGTTACTGCGACTCCAAGGGGCTGTTTTCGGCGCGTAAAGCGGTGATGCACGAGAGCCAACGCCGCGGTATCGCCGGGGTCGGCATCGATGATATCTACCTGGGCAACGGCGTCAGCGAACTGATCATGATGTCGATGCAGGCGCTGATCAACGACACCGACGAGATGCTGATCCCCTCGCCCGATTACCCGCTCTGGACCGCTGCCGTCAGCTTGGCGGGCGGCACACCGGTGCACTATGTCTGTGACGAGCAGGCCGACTGGTTCCCCGATATCGAGGATATCCGCAGCAAAATCAGCGAGCGTACCCGGGGCATAGTCGTGATCAACCCCAACAACCCGACTGGCGCGGTCTACCCCAAGGCACTCTTGCAGCAGATCGTCGAGCTGGCGCGTGAGCATAAGCTGCTGATCTTCGCCGATGAGATCTACGACAAGATCCTGTACGACGATGCCGAGCATATTCCATTAGCGTCGCTGGCCGATGATGTGCTGTTTCTGACCTTTAACGGTCTGTCGAAAAGCTATCGTTCGGCCGGTTTTCGCTCTGGCTGGGTGATCGTCAGCGGGCCAAAACACAGCGCCAGGGACTATATCGAGGGCCTGGATATGCTCTCCAATATGCGCCTGTGTGCCAATGTGCCCGCACAAAATGCGATCCAGACCGCGCTGGGCGGCTATCAGAGCATCAACGAGTTGATCGTCCCCGGTGGTCGTCTCTACGATCAGCGCAATGCCGCCTACGATATGCTCAACGCCATCCCCGGGGTCAGCTGCGTGAAACCCAGGGGGGCGATGTATCTGTTTCCTAAACTGGATCCCAAGATCTACCCCATCCATAACGATGAAAAGCTGGCCCTGGATCTACTGATGCAGCAAAAAGTGCTGATCGTGCAGGGCTCCGGGTTCAACCTCAACGATACCCAGCACTTCCGCTTGGTATTTCTGCCGCGTATCGATGACCTGCGTGAGGCGATCGAACGGATCGGCCGCTTTCTGCACAGCTACCGTCAGTAACCTGCTGAGCAGCGCCTCTTGCTCAGCCCCCCCTGTAGAGACAAGGTCGGGCTTCAGCCCGACATTGACGTGCAGCGGGCGCCAGGCTAAAGCCCGACATGGCTGAGGTATGTTGGTAATCAGCTGGTTCGATACCGAAAGTGCAACACCTTCAAACCGCTCTGCGGATCGCGCTCTGGAAAGCTGGCAGGATTCGCCAAGCGTTCGACAAATACCGCCGTCGGACAGTGGCGGTGCATCAACTCGATCAGAAACTGACTGCCAATATCCGGATCATTTAGACAGACCAGCACCTCGGCCTGCGGACCGAGCAACTCGGGCAAGCGCCGCAGCACCTTTTGATAATCGGCACTGGCGACAAAACTACCGCGCTGACATGACGGCGGATCGATAATCACCAGCTCGTAGGGCCCCAGCTTTTTCAGCTTACCCCAGCTGCGAAACAGCTCGTGCGGCAAGAACCGCACCCCGCGGGAGTCATTATCATTGAGCTGATGGTTACGCTGCCCACGCTTGAGCGCCCCCTTACTCATATCCAGATTGACGACCGTATCGGCGCCCCCAGCCATCGCCGCCACCGAAAAACCACAGGTATAGGCGAACAGGTTCAAGACCTTACGATGCTGCGCCTGCTCACGCACCCAGCGTCGGCCATTGGCCATATCCAGAAACAGCCCCAGGTTCTGGCTCTGCCCCAACTGCAACTCAAACTTCAGCCCCTGCTCGGTCACCACCAGGGTCGATTGTGGATCCCCCAGCAACCACTCTAGCGGCCCATGTTGTTGATAGCGGTGCTGCACCGCCACGGTCGGGATCCCTTGCGCCCTGGCGGCATCCACCAAGGGCGCCAAGGCCGCAGCGGTTTCGGGTTGGTAGAGGCTAATCAGTAGGACCGATCCGAGCAGATCGACATTGATATGCTCCAGCCCTTCGTAACAGTGACCCCGGCCGTGAAACAACCGCAGCGCCTCGGTGGCGGTGGGATTAACAGGCTGGGCGTGGAGCGCGTCGATGATGGCTTGCATGGCAGACTCATGGCTAAAAAGGTTCCTTAGTATACCCTTGAAACTTTTCTTTAATGACCCCATCTAAGCTGCATCGAGGCCGTCTATAATCGGTTTTTATTACTAGGGAAACATCACATGCGTATATTGCTATTCCTGGCTACCAACTTAGCCATCATTCTGATCGCCAGCATCACCCTGAGTTTGCTCGGCGTGGGCTCGTCCCTGCAAGCCAACGGTATCGATCTGGACCTGGGTAACCTGCTGGTTATCTGTGGCGTGTTTGGTATGGCGGGCTCCTTCGTGTCACTGCTGCTGTCCAAATGGATGGCTAAACGCGCCAGCGGCACCCAGATCATCGATCAACCCCGCAATGCCGATGAAAAATGGCTGCTCGATACGGTTGCCGAACTGGCACAGCAGGCCGGTATCGGCATGCCGGAAGTGGGTATCTTCCCCTCCGCACAATCGAACGCCTTTGCCACCGGCTGGAATAAGAATGCCGCCCTGGTCGCCGTCAGCCAAGGCTTGCTGCAGCGTTTCAGCCGTGCCGAAGTCAAGGCGGTCATGGCGCATGAAATTGGCCACGTTGCCAACGGCGATATGATCACCCTGGCGCTGATCCAGGGCGTGGTCAACACCTTCGTGATGTTCTTCGCCCGGATCATCGGCCACACCGTCGACCGGGTGATCCTGAAAAACGAAGAGGGTCATGGTATCGGCTACTTCATCACCTCGATGATCGCCGAGGTGATACTGGGTATCCTCGCCTCCACCATCGTCGCCTGGTTCTCACGTCGGCGTGAATTCCGTGCCGATGACATGGGCGCCAAGCTGGCCGGCAGCGCCGCGATGATCGGCGCCCTGCAGCGCCTTAAAGCAGAGCAGAACCTACCCGCCGACATGCCCGACCAACTGGTCGCCTTCGGCATCGCCGGTGGCCTGAAACAGGGACTGGCCTCACTGTTCGCCAGCCACCCGCCACTCGATGACCGGATCGACGCCCTGCGCCACCGCTAAAGCCTTAGCGCCAACCAGCGTTTGAACACCCAAACCGCGACCTGGTTCGCGGTTTTTTTATATCTATTCGAGCTTAATTGTCGTGGCGCCGCCCTGTTCAGGGCCGATAACGGCAGCGATCGTTATCTAACAGGGCCGCATCGAAGTTCGCCACATAACCCCTACTACTGCCTGCAATAACGTTAATGTTTATCAGGAACAGCTGTATAAATAAGCACATAAAAATGCTACAAACAGGCTCGTCAATGCGCTGCTTATAGTGCCCGCACCGCTTGAAAGCTATGCAACCAAGGATGATCGTTGGATGTATTCATCCTTAACAACAAGATCAGAGGGACCTGTTATGAATTTGAAAAAAAATCTGCTGACTATCGCGATCGCTTCATCACTAGCCGCTTGTGGCGGAGGTGGAGGCAGCAGCGCCTCAAGCTCCGGCACGGTAGGCGGCTCGGTCGTTAAGGGTCTCGTGGTCGGCGGCAAGGCTACAGCCAAGGATGCAACCGGCTCTGTAGTAGGTACAGCAACCACCGATGCGAACGGTGAATACAGCATTGTCCTAGATCCGGCATACACTGGTGGTCCGCTTCAGATCGAGATCGAAGGACAACCCGGTGCTACCATGAAGTGCGACGTGGTCGGCGGCTGCGATCCTGATAAGAACCCCGCGACCACTAATGTTCTCTTTGGTGAAACCTTCCCCCTAACCTCCAAATTTAAACTCAAAGCCGTAGTCGCCGATGCGACCGGCACCGTTAGCACCCACGTGACCGCGCTGACCGATATGGCCGCCAAACTGGCCGAAAAGAATTCCGGCACAGGTAATCCACTAAGCACCGATGCCATCAATGGTGCCAACAGCCAGGTGGCGCAACTGTTCGGCCTCAGTAACGGTGACGACCTGATCAGCCAAAAACCGATCGACATCACCAATCCCACCGCCATCGCTACCGCCACCTCCGCCGCACAGCTACGTAACGCGCTGTATTCTGCGGCTATTTTGGGTGCGGTACTGAAAAGCACCTCAGGCTCTGATGATATTGGTGATGATCTGGATGCTTTTTCAAACCTATTTGCTGATGACGGCGGGCAGCTCCGCGCCAATGATTCAGACACCACCCGCACCAGTCTAAGTGAAGTCCTTTTTGAAGCTGACACTTTATTAAAAGATAATAGCGTCAGCGGTGCCATTGCCAGCGTCGATGACAGTATCGGTGCCAAGGTGACTGCCGACAAGGCTGATGCAGACAGCAAGCCTGTCGATAGCCCAACCACCAGCAACCCCTCGCCCGAGGCCGCCAGCAGCGATGTAAGACAGGCCCTGGCAATGATCTCCGACCTGCGCGATCTGGCGTATGCGCTGGGAGCCAGGCAAAACAATACAGCGAGCACCGATGCTCAAGCACTGATAGGCAATGCCGATGCCTTTGCCAACGAACTCAGCATCGCTGGCGATGCTACCGGACCTGGCGCCCAGTATCTCGTTAAAGCCTTGGGGATGGCCGCCGCGGCGATGGCTCAAGCAGGTGCGGTGTATGCCGACGCGGTTGAGCAGGAGTTAGATCCACCTGCGATCGTAGAGGTTAACGGCATCCAGGTAACCATCACTCCAAACGTTGATAACCCACTGGATATAACCTTAACGGTTGCTGAAACAGCGCTTAATGTCGATCCGACTTACACCGGTACAGACGCCATCAATCAGGTGGATCTATCCCTGAGTTTTGCTCTGGCCCTGACCGGGGTACAGGAGATAATCGATAGCTTGACCCTAACCCAGGGCACCGATAGCAGTGGCAACCCAACGACTCAAGAGAGTGCTACCGGAACCCTGACCTTGAATGCAAACCTGGCTGGCACCGTAACGGGCCCCACCGCCATGCTCAGCATCCTTAACAGCGACGCCAAACCCTCCAGCGTCAGTGTCACGGTGCAGCAGCTGACATTTAGTGACCTGAGCACCGAGCTCAGCTCAGGAGAGCGCTTTGCCGGCAGCTGGGGCATACAGCCCTCTAGCATCTCCTTAGACCTGAATGCCAAACTGGAGCAACGGGCAGTGACCCCAGCCGCCATGTTCGAGGGCGACTTATCAGTCTCTCTGACCGGCTTTGATTATGACGGTACTGAGGATGATGAGTGGTCAGTCACCGACACGGGTATAAACTATACGGAAACCAACAGCTATACCCTTTCCGAAACTCTGAGCTTCACGGCATTGAACATGACCTTGGATGGCCGTTTCAGCCGCGGCGATGACTCCTTTGCTGCGCTTTTTAACGCCACAGTGGGCGGTTCTGGTTTCTCTGCTACCTTCGAGGAGAATGACGACTGGTCAACCACCTACGATGCCGAGGGTAACTGGTTATCTAATTCCGGTGCTGGCTTTACTTCGGACTCTACGACCACAGGCTTTGTCACCCTGGATGCTATGCTGAGGTTCGAAGCTATCATTAACGGGATCTCTAATTCCTACGTTATGGTGCAGCTGGATCTGGATCGCAGCACCGAAACGACAGGCTCTGCGGGACTGAGAATCACCCAGGGGGCTGCGGGTAAGTATCTGGACATCACTACGCAGTTGGCCAAAGGGGCTGACTTGGAGAACCCGGATGACATCGTACCGACCAGCGCGGTGCTGACCAACCAAGATGGCATCAGTATTAATCTCCTCGAAGCGGATGCTACAGGTACAGGCACGATCACCAAGGGCTCTGGCGAGAGCCTGAAGCAATTAGGTACGGTCACCGAGGAGAGTGGCACGGTTATTTTCCGCCTTAAAGACGGATCCACCAACCGCATCGAGTCTTTATAATCCAACTATGGGTCGATAAGATACTGAAGGTCGAGTAGACCGCTAAAAGCCCCGGCCCTAAACCGGGGCTTTTTTACAGCCCCTCCGTCATAGGGTCACTTTTTCAAAATCATTGAGAAATTCATGCGATCTATCTGGTTTATTATCGCGTTGGTGCCGATATCGGCGCGTGCTGAATCCCATTTTTTCACCCAACTGGAATCTTTCTCTTACAGCGAACCGGTCAGTATAAACGCGGCCTTAGACCAGCTGCAGGGAGACTTCACCCCGGGCGAGGAAGCCTTCACTCATAACGAGATAGCACTGGGGTTCCGCCGCGGTCCCTGGTCATTTTCATGGCTGGCCCGCTATGATTATCACCTTCGCTTTCACTCAGACACCGCAGAACTCATCTACCTCGAAGAAAATAGGCTGCCGGTACAACACAATAGAACATACCAAGTCGATATGAAGAGTAACCGTCTTAGCGCCCAGGGACTTCGACTGGCCTATGCTTTTGAACCAGCCATGGATATTCAGATGGAGCTGGCAGTGAGTTATCTGCGCGCCTCACAACTTATCGACGGCAAGATTTCAGGCGCGATAACCACCGACGACAGCGGTCATTACAGCGGCCAAGCCTGGGTAGACTATGTGTACAACCGAGATCTGTTACTGGAGCGCCCAGTAAACGCCGCTACCGGTCAGGGTCTTACTCTCGACCTGCATGCAGACTGGCAGATCAACCCACACTGGGCGGTCGGAATCACCTCCCAAGACCTGTTCAATATCATTCGTTGGAACAATGCGCCCTACACCACCGCCCAAGTCAGCTCCAGCGTGGTTACGTTCGACGCCAATGGGTTTATCGACACCCAACCTGTGCTTTCTGGCGTAGAGGGTTACCGCAGCCACTCGCAACATTTACCGGTCCGTACGACCAGCTGGGTCAACTGGCAGCGTAGCGAACAACTACAAGCTGGAGTCGAGTTATTCTCAGTAGGCCAACTACTATTTCCGAGGATCAAGGTGCAACAGCATTGGTCAGCCAGGCATAGTTTAGGTGCCTCCTGGGATTTTAAAGCTCAGGCGCTAGGACTTTCCTACCATTACCAGGGACTCCAGCTGTCCTTTATCAGTGACAACATTAATATATCTGATGCCCATACTCTGGGTTTGAGTCTAGGCTGGAGCATACCGCTCAGCGGGACATCTTATTAGTCGCCGGTGCTGGGCAGCGCTTAGCTGCACCGACCAAGGCGACGCCGGAGAAACCGACTGAACACTCGCAAATTGCGATCAGAATACCGTGCTATGTGGCCATGTAATTGATTTTTAAACAGCTGCCATTGTCGAGCACGGACAATCTAGCTGAGCCCCCACAGCGGTTCCAGAACCAGCGCTGCAGACAGCGTCTGTAACAAATTGACATTTATTAGACCAAAGACTAGCACTTAACCTGAGAATTCATGCCAAACCGGTGGTACCCTCGTGTGCTCACTGCAACGATAATAAGATCATTGTCGTAAGCCGTCTCGGTGAGCGCTAGCAATGTAAGGATTTGAGGGATAGTTGTTCTGCCATCCGTGACTTCGGCAGCAGCCTTTAAAGCCGCAGTCTTTGTGAATCGGCAGATGCCGTGACAACCGTAATTAATCGTTACTTGACCTAAATAAAGGGGTAATACATGGCAAATCGTGATGTCTTCGTCCTGAGCGCAGTGCGTTCCGCGATTGGTGGTTTTGGTGGGTCGCTAAGCAGCCTTGAGCCTGCAGAACTCGCCGGAATGGTAATGAAGGAAGCTGTCAATCGCTCGGGGGTCGATCCCCAGAAAATCAATTATGTGACCGTAGGCAACTGTATCCCAACCGAATCTCGCTACGCCTACGTCGCTCGCGTTGCCTCCATCCAGGCGGGCCTGCCGATGGAATCCGTGGCCATGGCCGTTAACCGTCTATGCAGCTCGGGTCTGCAGGGTGTGGTGTCAACCGCACAGGCGATTATGCTCGGCGACTGCGACTACGGTGTCGGCGGTGGCGTTGAAGTGATGTCTCGCGGTACCTATTTCGCCCCCGCGCTACGCTCGGGTGCGCGTATGGGCGACAGCAGTATGATCGACGCGATGGTCGCCGTGCTGACCGATCCGTTTGGCGTAGGCCACATGGGTATTACCGCAGAAAATCTGGCAGAAAAGCATGGCCTCAGCCGTGAAGACCAAGACGCCTTCGCGGTTGAGTCACAACGCCGTGCAGCCGTAGCGATTGCCGAAGGGCGCTTCAAGTCCCAGATCGTACCGATCACCCTGAAGAGTCGCAGAGGCGAGACCATCTTCGATACCGATGAGCATGGCAAGCCCGACACTACGATGGAGAGTCTGGCGAAGATGCGTCCGGCCTTTAAAAAGGATGGCACCGTGACTGCGGGTAACGCCTCGGGCATCAACGACGGTGCGGCGATGTTGGTGCTAGGGGGGGCCGATACAGCCCAAAAAGATGGCTACAAGCCGATGGCACGCCTGGTGTCCTACGCGGTCGCCGGTGTACCTAACCACATCATGGGCGAAGGCCCCATTCCGGCGACCCTGCTGGCCCTTAAGCGCGCCGGGCTGACCCTGGACCAGATGGATGTTATCGAGTCCAACGAAGCCTTTGCCGCACAGGCACTGGCGGTAGCCAAGGGGCTTAATCTGGATATGGCGAAGACCAACCCCAACGGTGGCGCTATCGCCCTGGGTCACCCGGTAGGCTGTTCGGGCGCGTTTATTGCCACTAAGGCACTGTACGAGCTGGAGCGCACCAACGGTCGCTACGCGCTGGTCACCATGTGTATCGGTGGCGGTCAGGGTATCGCAACGATCTTCGAACGCCTCTGATGCTATGCGCCTGACGGACAGCTAGGTATCTGTACCCATCTGTCCATCCCCCCCCTCAAAGCAGGCACAACTGCACCAATTTGCTGGCTTTGAAGGGGCTCATATTGGCGAGCTTTAATGTTTGATTTTGTAACAGGGGCGATAACGAGAGAAATTCAGTTTCATCCGTCGCTGCTCGACAAACTGCTGCAACAAACGATCTAGAGCACGCATCAGCTCCACATCGCCACTCAACTCAAACACTCCATGGGTCTCGATTGCATGGATACCACTCTCCTTGACGTTACCGGCAACAATGCCCGACAGTGCTCGACGCAAGTTAGCAGCCAACTGGTGTAACGGTTGCTGCCGATGCAGATCAAGCGCTGCCATATGCGCATGGGTCGGTTCGAACGGCCGCTGAAACAGCTCATAATCGACATGCAATGGCCAGTTGAAGTGAAATGACTCACTGGTCTTACGCCGATGCGCCGTAACCCGGCTGATCCCTTCCCGCATCTGCCGAGCAACCTCGGCGGCATCATCGATGATAATCTCGTAGAAGCGAGCCACATCATCACCCAGACAGCCGCGCATGAACTGATCGATACTGTCAAAATAACTGCGTGCCGACGCCGGACCGGTAAAGATTAACGGAAACGGTATCTGGGCATTTTTGTCATCCATCAGCACGCCCAGAATAAATAAAATCTCCTCGGCAGTACCCGCGCCACCGGGAAACACGATCACCCCGTGCCCCAGGCGCACGAAGGCTTCGAGGCGCTTCTCGATATCAGGCATGATGATCAGTTCATTAACGATCGGATTGGGTGATTCTGCAGCGATAATGCCCGGCTCAGAGATGCCCAAGTAGCGGCCGTGCTCGATACGCTGCTTGGCGTGGGCGATGGTGGCGCCCTTCATCGGCCCCTTCATTGCTCCTGGACCACAGCCAGTACAGATATCGAAGCCTCGCAGGCCCAGCTCATAGCCGACCGTTTTGGTGTATATGTACTCTTCACTACCGATAGAATGCCCTCCCCAACAGACCACCAGATTTGGCTTCTCACGGGGCTTAAGCGCATGCGCATGGCGGAGGATATGGAACACTTCGTTGGTAATGGCTTCTGATGGTTGCAGACGACAATAGCTCAAATCCAGCTCATCACCGACATAGAGGATGTCGCGCAATACTGAAAATAGGTTTTCGCGAATGCCAGCAATAATCTCGCCATCCACGAAGGCCGTATCGGGAGCATGGACCAGATCGAGCTGAATCCCGCGATGTTTTTGGCTTATCTGGATATCAAATTTCTCGAAGCGCTTGAGTACTTCACGGGTGTCGTCCATATCAGAATCACAGTTCAACACTGCCAGCGCGCATTTACGAAACAACTGGTACAAGCCGGTGTTACTTTTATCCTGCAATCGCGAGATCTCATACTGAGATAGGCTTTCTAATTCATTCACCGGAGTCACACTAGCGGTCACATTGAAAGAAGGGGTCATCACAGCCTCCATTAAAAAAACGATCACAGCAACAGCCGAATCAATAGCTAGCTAGCTCAATAGCTGGCTCAATAACAACAGCTTAGATCAGATAGATAACAACAGTATGGTCGTTATTACAACCGCCGTCGGACGACATCGGCTTACAACCCTTTACGCCTCAGTGCAGATCGACCAGCAAACGCTGAACATACGCGGGCACCACCACACTGGCCGGACCGTAGATCTGCTCGGCAAATGCTGATGTTTGCAACGAGGGCTGCAGATTTAACTCCACGGTATGCGCGCCGGCAGCCAAGGCCTCCTGCACAAAACCATTGGCGGGGTAGACGGTTCCGGAGGTGCCAATAGAGATAAACAGATCACAGCCTTGCAAGGCGGCGTAGATACGCTCCATGGCCATCGGCAGCTCACCAAACCAGACGATATCAGGGCGCAAGTTGCCAAGCTCTCCACAACATTGACAACGGCTCAGCGGGCTCATATCGCTGCGGATCTCAAATACCTGTTCACTACGGATACAGCGGGCCTTAAGCAGTTCGCCGTGCATATGCAGGAGTCGACGCGATCCGGCACGCTCATGTAGGTCATCGACATTCTGAGTCACCAGCAAGAACTCACCCGCGTGCTTACATTCCAGCTCCGCCAGCGCCTGATGCGCCGTATTGGGTTGCGTCAGGGTATCCAGCAGCTGCTGGCGGCGCATATTATAAAACTGATGCACCAACGCAGGATCGCGCACGAAACCTTCGGGGGTGGCAACATCTTCTATGCGATGATCCTCCCACAAGCCATCACTGGCACGAAAGGTACGCAAGCCAGACTCGGCAGAGGTACCGGCGCCGGTCAGTATGACCACCGATCGAAACTTAGCCATCTCCAAACCCCTGTCAATGTATGTCGTTAATCAGGTCGCAACTCAGGCCAACCCATCCCTAAGCATCGTTCTTGCGTTCGGCCAGTAACGCACGCCGGGAACTCAGCGCCCGAAACCGCTCCTGCTGCTTGCTATTCATCGCCCCAATACTGACGTTGAGCAGCTTTTCGTTGCAGAGCCTCAATACCTCCACAGTCATCTGTGGCTGCTGCTGAATCAACCCATAGCCGCTCTGCACCAGATTAAACAGGACACTGGGGCTGTTCGGCAGCGCATCCAACGCCTTAAGAAAGCAGGCCAGCGCCTCTGCAAAACGCGCCTTACGGTACAACCCCATACCCTTAACGGTATTGCGCCCCCATTCGGTTTCCGTCAACACCCGGCGATTGAAGCCGGTCTTGAACTCCGCTACAGGGACCTGCAGCACGGTACCCTCAACACCTTCAAGCAGGTTGTCTAACTCTTCAGCCTGAGTCCTATCATCAAGCTGCTTGTAGACATCGAAGGCATCCTTGGCGGTAACATTGGCACGATCCATATCACCTGACAGACGATAGGTTTCCGAGGTCATCAGCCGTGACTTAAACCGAATAAGCGGGTCTTTCTGATACTCAAAAACCACGCTCTCGAGGGTTCGAATGGCCTCCTGTCCGGCCTTTAAGGAGCTCGCACCTCCCTGCACCGACACCTGAGTCTGCAGACAGCGGGCCAGACCAAAATAGTTATGCTGCTGCTGATGACAGGAGTGCCGCGCAAACTTTATTGCCTGTCGAAATCCGTCAATGGCGACCGTCCAGTTACTATTTTCGCAGGCCAGATCCCCCAACCCAGAGTGTAATATCGGCGCACAGGGCTGCAGCTTAACCGCACGTTCCAGCAACGTCTGCGCCTCGCTATTACGGCCGATAGCACGATACAGCTTCGACAACCCATCAAAGGCTTCGATGCTGTCAGGAGTGCGCTCCAATACCCGATTAAAATGTGCCATAGCATCGGCATACTGGCCTTGATGGTAGGCACTGACCCCCAGCCCCATATAGGCCCAAGAGGGGCCTTGATCCGTAGCGAGACGCTGGAAAAGAGACTCCGCGTCAGGGTAATGTTCAAGATCCAGCAGCAGACGCCCCTGCAGCCGATGCAGATAGGTCGCCAGCGACGGAAATTTAGCCAACAACTGCGCAATAACCCGCAACGCCTTAGCCTTATCCCCCTGATCCATCCACTCCTCAGCAGGTTTGATCGCCCGCTTGAGCTTCATCAGCTTCTCAAGCCGACGGGCAAACCGCTGAGGATCAATAGGTTTAACAAAAAACGATTCGGCAAAGTATCTAACTGAATCATTAGCCGCCCCGGCACTGCCCTCGGGAAGAATCAGCACATGGCTATGGACCGCTTTTTTAAGCCCTTCATGAACAGCCTCCTCGATCAGCTGATAGCCGCTCTTCTCGCCATCGCCTAACCAGGCTTCAATAAAACAGATATCAAAGGACAGCATCCGCATCATGCTTAAGGCCATATTTGCCGACGATGCTACCTGCACACCCGTGGCACCGAGCGCGTTAACCTGAGCCCGCAATGCGCCCAGCGCATCGAACTTCGATGCGACGATCAACACTGACTTATCGGCGAGAAGAGCCCCCATACAGATCTGTCCAATAACACTAACTCTACGAGAGTAACAAAAACCTCTTACCACTCAAGCGCGAATCCCGCTTCAGAGATAAAAAGTCTAGATCAATAAAAAAGCCCTGACATCTCAGGGCTTTGTTGTTGCGCATCTAGGACCTGCCCGGCCTCGTAGCCTGGATCACGTCTAAGGGGTTACACCTTTAATCGTCATCACAGCGCCATCATCGCGCTGGGCAGGCATAGATCAATCGTTTAGCAGGCTACGCCCCTTACTAGCGGCGATCCGCATCCGCAGCGCATTGAGTTTAATAAATCCAGCCGCATCTTTCTGATCGTATGCGCCCGCATCATCCTCAAAGGTCGCAATAGCGGCATCAAACAGGCTGTCCTCGGAACTACGGCCCACCACATCGACATTGCCTTTGTACAGCTTCAAGCGTACCAAGCCGTTCACATTACGCTGCGAGTAATCGATCATGGTTTGCAGCATCTTGCGCTCTTCGGTCCACCAAAAACCATTATAGATAATCTCGGCGTAACGTGGCATCAGCTCATCTTTGAGGTGCGCGACTTCGCGATCCAGGGTGATAGACTCGATAGCCCGGTGCGCGCGCATCATGATAGTACCGCCGGGAGTCTCATAACAGCCGCGGGATTTCATTCCCACAAAACGGTTTTCGACGATATCCAGACGGCCAATGCCGTTATCACCGCCCACTTTGTTGAGGTATTCCAGCACCGTCGCAGGACTCATCGGTTTGCCATCGATGGCGACGATGTCACCACGCTGATAGGTCAGTTCGATATAGGTAGGCTCATCAGGGGCCTGTTCAGGAGCAACACTCCAGCGCCACATATCTGTTTCGGCTTCGCTCCAGGTATCTTCCAGCACCCCACCTTCATAGGAGATATGCAACAGGTTGGCATCCATAGAGTAGGGAGACTTCTTACCCTTCTTAAAGTCGACCTCAATGCCGTGCTGTTCGCAGTACGCCATCAGCGTGTCACGCGAGGTGAGATCCCATTCACGCCAAGGCGCGATAACCTTAACCCCAGGCTTGAGCGCGTACGCGCCCAGCTCAAAGCGCACCTGGTCATTACCCTTACCGGTAGCGCCATGAGAGATCGCATCGGCGCCGGTCTCATTAGCAATTTCGATCAAGCGTTTGGCAATTAATGGCCGCGCAATAGAGGTGCCCAGCAGATACTCGCCCTCATAGATGGCATTGGCACGGAACATCGGGAAGACAAAATCGCGCACAAACTCTTCACGAAGATCTTCGATGTAGATCTCATTCACACCCAGCGCTTGCGCTTTGGCACGCGCGGGTTCGACCTCTTCACCCTGACCCAGATCAGCGGTAAAGGTCACCACTTCACAGTTATAGGTTTCTTGTAGCCACTTAACGATGACCGAAGTATCCAAACCTCCGGAATAGGCCAACACCACTTTCTTAATATCAGACATTACTCACTCCGCCTTAACGTCGCTACCGACAACCAGAGCAACGACAATCGAGCCCAACATCGGCCCATTCAGTACAATCGCAGAATTATACACGCAAAAACTTCAGCCGAAACCACAGTCCCAACTGAATCATCACTATCCTGCTGAAAAGCCAATGCTAGCAGGACTGGCGTTACCCTTCTCGCTCCCAGCGCAGAGTGACGGGTCGATTACCCGCCCTATGCTTGCTGCGTTTATTCGCCCCCAGCGGATAACACTCACTCCGACATGGATTTGCACTGCCTGGCCCCTGAGAACGGCAACATAACGGCTGGTCGGGGCGCTCGGCGACTGATAAAATCAGCGCCCAGCCACCGCCACTCCAATGAGGAACACCATGCAACGTCTCGAAATCACCCGCCCCGACGACTGGCATGTTCACCTACGCGATGGTGATGTTCTCAAAGATACCGTCGCCGATATGGCGCGCTATTTTGGTCGTGCGATTGTTATGCCCAATCTGGTACCGCCAGTCACCACCACCGCACAGGCGCTGGCCTATCAGCAGCGCATCCTCGCCTGCATGCCCAGCAGCCGTAGCTTTGAGCCACTGATGACCCTGTACCTGACGGACAGCACCCGCGCCGAGGAGCTTAAAGCGGCGCAACTATCAGCGCATGTCCACGCCGTGAAACTCTATCCGGCCGGAGCGACCACCAACTCCGATGCCGGTATCTCTACCCTCGAAAACAGCTATGACAACCTAGCCATCATGGAAGAGATCGGTCTGCCGCTGCTCGTGCACGGTGAGGTCACCCATGCCGACATCGACATCTTCGAGCGTGAAAAAATCTTTATCGAGCGCCAACTACAACCGATAGTAGAGCGTTTCCCGAAGCTCAGAGTCGTCATGGAGCACATCACCACCCAGGACGCGGTAGCGTTTGTCAGCGGTGCAACCAGTAACGTCGCCGCTACTATCACCCCACAACACCTGCTCTACAATCGTAACCATATGCTGGTCGGCGGAATTAAGCCGCATCTGTACTGCCTGCCTATTTTAAAACACAACCTTCACCAGCGCGCGCTGCTAGACGCTGCGACCTCGGGTAGCCCAAAATTCTTCCTCGGTACCGACTCCGCCCCCCACGCCCGATCTGCCAAAGAGAACGCCTGCGGCTGTGCGGGCTGCTACAGCGCCAGCTCGGCGATCGAGCTCTATGCCGAAGCCTTTGAGATGATGGGGGCACTCGACAAACTGGAAGCCTTCGCCTCATTCTATGGCTCAGATTTCTATGGCTTAGCGCGCCACGCAGAGACTATCATCCTCGAAAAACGCAGCTGGACCCAGCAGTCACAACTCAGCTTTGGCAGCCAAACTATCGTGCCGCTGCGTGCCGGAGAAACCCTTGCCTGGCAGGTCGTCAGCGCTTAATTCATTCCTGACAAGGAAGCCGTAGTGTCCAATCGTTTATCTCCAATTGCTCAACTGATGTCCGAGCGCTTCCGAGGCTATCTGCCGGTGGTGATCGATGTTGAAACCGCTGGATTCAACCCGCAGACCGACGCCCTACTGGAGGTAGCTGCCGCGTTGCTCACCATGGACGATGACGGGCAGCTCATTGCGGATCAGTCGGTAGCCTGCAACGTCACCCCTTTCGAAGGCGCTAATCTGGAAAAAGCGGCGCTGGATTTTACCGGCATCGACCCCTTCAGCGCGCTGCGGATGGCCGAAGATGAGACCGTCGCACTAGAACGGATCTTTAAACCGATACGCAAAGCGATCAAGGCGCACGGCTGCAAACGCGCCATCCTGGTCGGACACAATGCCGCGTTTGATCTGAGTTTCCTCAACGCAGCCTGTGAACGAACCGGGGTTAAACGCAACCCATTCCACCCGTTCTCCTGCTTCGATACCGCCACCCTGGCAGGGCTTGCTTTCGGTCAAACCGTTCTGGCTCGTGCCTGCGAAGTGGCCAGTATTGATTTCGACAACCGTCAGGCCCATTCTGCCGCCTACGATACCGAACGCACCGCCGAGCTCTTCTGCCTAATCGTTAACCGCTGGAAAGAGCTAGGAGGCTGGGACATGGTCATCAGAGATCAGCAAGACTACCTAGACTAAAAAAAACCGCCATCAGCCACGCTTAATATCGCGGCCGATGGCGGTTTTTTTATGCCGGCTGTTAACGTCTAGTTAAGAGACGCTTATAGCTTAGCGGCGTTATCGGTCAGGTACTGGGCTACACCATCGGGGGACGCATTCATACCCTTGTCACCTTTCTGCCAGCCAGCCGGGCACACTTCACCGTGCTCTTCGTGGAACTGCAGCGCATCAACCAAGCGCAACAACTCTTCCATATTACGCCCCAGAGGCAGGTCGTTGACGATCTGCGAACGCACAACACCCTTGTCATCGATGAGGAATGCGCCACGGAAGGCAACGCCACCTTCAGACTCAACATCGTAAGCCTTGCAGATGCTGTGCGTCATATCGGCTGCCATCGTGTACTTCACCGCACCAATACCGCCATCATTGATCGCCGTATTACGCCATGCGTTATGGGTAAAATGCGAATCGATCGATACCGCGATCACTTCCACATTGCGCTCTTTGAAAGCCTCGATGCGATGATCCAGAGCGATCAACTCTGAAGGGCAGACAAAGGTGAAATCTAGCGGGTAAAAGAATACTAAACCGTACTTACCCTTGATCGCCTGCTGTAGATTGAAGTCATCAACTATTGAACCATCGCCCAGTACCGCTGATACAGTAAAGTCCGGAGCTTGCTTACCTACGAGTACGCCCATCGCTATGTTCTCCAAATAAAGTCACGTTGAATATATAGACAAGGTCTTCCACTCCGCCCAGCGACAGGATGAAAAACCCCCTTAGCCTCTATTCGCTCGATTCGCTCGATTCGATCCGTGCTGCAGCCGCCTTAACCAAGGCCTCCAGCTCACCATTAGCAGCCATCTCCACGACGATATCGCAGCCGCCGACCAGCTCACCCTCAACCCAGAGTTGTGGGAACGTTGGCCAGTTAGCATATTTGGGTAGTTCGGCACGAATCTCTGGATTATCCAAAATATTGACGAAAGCAAAACGCTCACCACAACCCATCAGCGCCTCTACAGTTTTCGAAGAGAAACCACACTGAGGGAACTTAGGCGTGCCCTTCATGTACAGTAGAATTGGATTTTTTTCGATCTGCTCTTTTATCGTCTCAACAACGGATGTCATGCTGCTTACCTATAACAGGGTTAGAATCTTGCTACACAAACGCTAAATCGATCTACAATAAAGCCGCTTGTGCATCGGATACGGAGATTATATCCAAACCCGAGTGTTTTTGTCAGGCTATATGTCAATTTATTTTAGCGCCCAGCAGTAACTAGACGACGAATGTCTATACTGAAGCCGAATTCAGACCAGTCGATCCGACGCCCGACCCTGAAAGGCCGAACAAGCGCCTCGGTGGTGGTTGCTTAGGTGCGGGCCAGTCACTAGAATCTGCACCTTTTGTATGGACTCACCCTCTCTTAGCAGGCTGTATAGGAGCAATAACCATGGCCACAACGCCGCTGATGAACAATTACGCCAGACTTTCGGTCGCGTTCGAACGTGGGCAAGGTGCGTGGCTATATGATAATCAAGGCAACAAATTCCTTGATGCACTGAGCGGCATTGCCGTCTGCGGGCTGGGTCATGCTCACCCCAAGGTGACGCAGGCCATCTGCACCCAAGCAGCGGCCCTGATGCATACCTCCAACCTCTATAGCATCCCGTTGCAGACCCAACTCGCCGAAAAGCTGACCGCAGTCGCCGACATGGAGAGTGCCTTTTTTTGTAATTCAGGCGCCGAAGCCAACGAGGCGGCCATCAAACTAGCACGGCTTTACGGCCACCAGCGCGGCATCAGCAACCCCTCCATCATCGTCATGGAACAGGCCTTTCACGGCCGCACCCTGGCCACCCTAACCGCCACCGGCAACCGTAAAGCCCAGGCGGGCTTCGAACCGCTGGTCGAGGGGTTTATCCGCGCACCCTTCGATGATATCGCCTCGATCGAGAACATCGCCAAGCAGCACGCCGGCGTGATCGCCATTCTGGTCGAACCGATTCAAGGCGAAAGCGGGGTTAAAGTGCCCGCCGATAACTACCTCCAACAACTGCGCCAGATCTGCGACCAACAGGGCTGGTTATTAATGCTCGATGAAGTCCAGACCGGCAATGCTCGAACGGGCAGCTACTTTGCCTATCAGCAACGCGACATCCTCCCCGATGTCGTGACCACCGCCAAAGGACTGGGAAACGGCTTCCCGATTGGTGCCTGTCTGGCGCGAGGCGAGGCCGCCAAGGTATTTCAACCGGGTAATCATGGCTCGACCTTCGGTGGCAACCCCTTGGCTTGCGCTGCGGCACTGGCGGTTATCGAGACGATAGAGACGGAACAGCTGTGCGAACGTGCGGCCGAACTGGGCGACTGGATGCGCAACGCCTTCCGGCAGGAGTTCGAAGGCGCCAGTTATATTCGTGATATTCGCGGCAAGGGACTGATGATTGGTATCGAGCTAGACCAGCCCTGCAACGAACTGGCGGTCCTGGCCAAGGTAAAAGGTATTTTGATCAACATCACCGGAGAAGGTAGGATAGTCAGATTGCTGCCGCCGTTGATTTTAAGCGACAGCGAGGCAAGCCTGATTGTCGGTGTAATTTCAAAACTGATTAAAATCTTGGTCGCCGACGAATAGATCGACTGTGATTCAGTCCGCCTAGACTGGCGGAAATTCAACTTAATATAAGATTTTCCCTTTGTCACCAACGAAGGGGGCTTAAGGTATTTTTATGACGGCCCAACCGAGACACTTTTTGACCCTCAAAGACCTCAGCCAGGAAGAGCTGACCGGGGTGATCGCTCGCGCGATCCAACTTAAAGCGCTGCGCTATGAGGGCGTTATCTATGAACCCTTCAAGAATCAAGTACTGGCGATGATTTTTGAAAAATCATCGACTCGCACCCGTGTCTCGTTTGAAGCCGGCATGACCCAGTTTGGTGGCAGTGCGATCTTCCTGTCACCGAGCGACACCCAGTTAGGACGCGGTGAGCCGGTCGAAGACAGCTCCCGAGTGATCTCCCGCATGGTCGACATCATCATGGTTCGCACCTTTGACCATCAGGAACTGGAGCGCTTTGCCTCGTTTTCAAGGGTGCCGGTCATCAATGCGCTCACCGACGATTTCCACCCCTGTCAGCTGCTCGCCGACATCCAGACCTTTGTCGAGCACCGCGGCTCCATTCAGGGCAAAACGGTGACCTGGATCGGTGATGGCAACAACATGTGTAACTCGTATATCAACGCCGCGGCGCAGTTCGACTTTACCCTGCACGTTGCCTGCCCAGAAGGTTACGAACCCCAGCACGCGCTAGTGGCGCAACACGCGGATCGGGTAAAGATCTTCCGCGATCCGGCAGCCGCCGTGATCGGTTCCGACCTGGTCAGCACCGATGTCTGGGCGTCCATGGGTCAGGAGCAGGAACAAAAAGACCGCAGGCAGCACTTCGCTGGCTATCAGGTCAGCCCTGCGCTGATGAACAAAGCCAACCCGAATGCCCTGTTCTTGCACTGCCTACCCGCTCATCGTGGCGAAGAGGTGAGCATCGATATGCTCGATGACCCCCGTTCGGTGGTATTCGATCAAGCTGAAAACCGCCTGCATGCGCAGAAAGCACTGATGGAGTTCCTGGTTTTCGGACCTAAATAATATATTTTTACTGATGCTAGGCTTGACCCGAATGGATTTCAGCCATTCGGGTCAAGCCGGACTATACTTGAATTTCGCTCATCGTCGCTGACCACCCTCAGCTCAGCGACGACAACTCCATAGAGGCGCAAGCATGGTAGAGCTCAGGCACCTTAGAACACTCGCGGCATTACAGGATACCGGCAGCCTGGTTGAAGCCGCCGAAAGAGTATTCCTGACCCAATCCGCACTCTCGCATCAAATCAAAGATCTCGAGGAGCGCCTTAACTGCTCACTGTTTATCCGTAAAACTAAACCTATCTGTTTTACCAGTGCCGGACAACGCATCTTGGCGCTAGCCGATGCGGTGTTGCCGATGATTCGCAACGCCGAGCGCGATATTGCGCGCCTGGCAGGCGGCGAGACCGGTCGCTTGCATATGTCGATCGAATGCCACAGCTGCTTCCAATGGCTAATGCCCACCATCGATCGCTTCAGAGAAAACTGGCCCGAAGTCGAGATGGATATGGCCAGCGGTTTTAATTTCTCACCACTACCCGCCCTAGCCCGTGGCGAGCTAGATCTGGTGATCACCTCCGACCCGCAACCCATCACCGGGATCTTCTACCAACCCCTGTTTGCCTACGAGATCCTGCTGGCCGTCGCCAACCAGCACCCGTTCGCGCGTAAAACGTATATCGATGCAGAAGAGCTGCAACCCGAAACCCTGATCTGCTACCCGGTCGACCGTAACCGTCTCGATATCTTCACCCGTTTTTTGGATCCTGCAGATATCGACCCCGCGGTCCGCACCGCCGAGATGACGGTGATGATGATGCAACTGGTCGCCAGTGGTCGCGGCGTGTGCGCGCTGCCTAACTGGGCCCTGAACGAATATCTGCAGCGCAACTACGTCAGCGCCTGTCAGCTGGGCAGCAAAGGTGTCTGGTCGACCCTGTATGCTGCCATACGCGAAGACCAGCGTGACGCTGAATTCATGCGCGACTTCCTCGATACCGCGCGTGATACCTCATTCAAAACCCTCACCGGTATCCGCACCACGGCTAAAAGCTAAAATGCCATAGCATCTCAAATATATAGCGCCTCAAACATATAGCACCTCAAAGCGGCTTCCCGATCCTAGTCACGAGGTTGCTCAGGGCGTACACTAGCGGCCTATTTTTCCAGCACGAACCTGGCTCCATCAACCCTCTCGTGCCCCCAATGATAAGGCCCTAACATGGAACTCTGGACTCCCGAAAGCTGGCGCAGCAAGCCGATCCTGCAACAACCCACCTACACCGATAAGCAGACCCTCAATGAGGTCGAACTGACCTTAGCTCGCCGCCCACCACTGGTGTTTGCCGGCGAAGTTCGCGCCCTAAGGCATCTGCTGGCCGAGGCCACCGAGGGTCGTGCGTTCCTGCTGCAAGGGGGCGATTGCGCCGAGAGCTTCGCCGAGTTTCATGCCGACAATATTCGCGATACCTTTAAAGTGCTGCTGCAGATGGCCGTGGTGCTGACCTTTGCCGGCAGCTGCCCAGTCGTCAAAGTCGGGCGGATGGCGGGACAGTTTGCCAAACCTCGCTCTGCCGATACCGAAACCATCGCGGGCCAAGTACTGCCCAGTTACCGCGGCGACATCATCAACGATATTGACTTTAGCAGTGCCGCCCGCGTTCCAGACCCGCAGCGCCTGCTGCAGGCCTATAACCAGTCGGCCGCCACCCTGAACCTGTTGCGGGCGTTCGCCCAGGGCGGCTTCGCTGACCTGCGTCAGGTCCACCAATGGAATCAGGGGTTCGTTGCCAAAAGCCCGCTGGGAGAGAAATACCAGGACCTCGCCAACCAGATCGATCAGGCGCTGGCCTTTATGCAGGCGTGCGGCATCAGCGGAGCCAACACTCCGCAACTTCACGAAACCTCGCTATACACCTCGCACGAAGCGCTGCTATTGAACTACGAGCAAGCCTTGACCCGGCGCGATAGCCTGACCAATAACTGGTACGACTGCTCGGCGCATATGCTGTGGATCGGCGACCGTACCCGGCAACTGGATGGCGCCCATATCGAATTCATGCGCGGCATCCATAATCCGATCGGCGTTAAGGTCGGCCCTAGCATCACCAGTGATGAACTGCTGCGCCTGGTCGACGCGCTCAACCCCAACAACGAACCGGGGCGTCTCAATCTTATTTCACGGATGGGCGCAGAGCGGGTCGAAGATAAACTCGCACCCCTGGTACGCGCCGTCGCCAACGAAGGTCGCCAGGTACTCTGGAGTTGTGACCCGATGCATGGCAACACCATAGCGGCCTCGACCGGTTACAAGACCCGAGCGGTGAGCAGCATACTCAAAGAGATGCAGGGCTTTTTTGAAGTACACCGCGCCGAAGGCACCTGTGCCGGGGGTGTTCATTTTGAGATGACCGGTCAGAACGTCACCGAATGCATCGGCGGTGCGTACCAGATCACCGAGGAGAAGCTGGCCGACCGCTACCACACCTCCTGCGACCCCCGTCTGAATGCCGATCAGGCGCTGGAACTGGCATTCCTGATTGCCGATACGCTCAAGACCGCCCGCCAGGGCTAATCACCGGGGCTAACATAGGGGCTAAACAACAGCACGGGGCGGCTTATGGGCGCCCTGTGCTGCCGTCCAGTTCAGCATCGATTAGTGCTAATTTCTGCTTATGGGTCAGCTGTTTAATCCGATATTCCGCTTTTGAAGCGCTGGCACGATCAGCAAACTCCAGACTCAGCCGTAGCTGTAACGGGGGGTCGGTACGAAAGAATTTGGCCCCACCCCGACCACTTTTATGCTGCTTAAACCGTCGGTCAATATCGGTGGTGATGCCGGTATAAAGCTTTCCCTGCAGCGTCTCGATCAAGTATAGATACCAAGAGCGGGAGGTCAGGGTTGTGACCCCAGATACGGCTACGGTTTGCGGTTCGGCCAATGTTGGATGCCTCTGATACCCGCGAGGGTGTTAGAATGGCTGCTATTCTAGCGGCCTAAGCGCTGCGACCCAACCACCTTTTCCGACACTGATACTATGCAACCACCCCAGACCCTGATCGACTTCATACAATCTACCGATGCCCATTTCCAGCTGTTTGATATGGGCCGGCGCGTGTCCACACTCAGCAGCGCAACCTTCGCAGGTTTTGAACAGGCACAGCTCCCCTACCCACTCCCCTACATGCAGCAGGCGTGGATCGCTGTGCTGTTGTGGAATCCCCAACAAGCGACGCAGCAGCTCATCTGGTTTCTGAAACTACCGCTCGACGAACAGGGACTGCTGGTACAGGCCGCCCGTGACGATTTTCTGCAGCGCCTGGCGCGCTGTGTTGGTAATCAGCTGCTAGAGCACTCCGCCGAGCAGGACCCGCTCAAGGACAACCCATTTTCGTTCACGCCAGATCCAGACAAAATGGCCGCATTCCACGCCCAGGCTGGAGTCATCCTCGATCAACCGGTCTCCGCCTTTTATCAACCGGGCCGTGACTACCTCTCTGGACTGCGCGGTTACGACAACTGGCGGACGCTGGGACTGCAGGGCATCGCCGACATCTGCAGCCGCCTGCAGCAGCACAGTAACGCTAGCGTACTCAACGCCGCCATCGAGCACCTGCCCTTGGAACCGCTTGCGGCCTTCGCCGCGCAACTCGAGCATCAGCCGCTGCCGAGCAGCTTAAGCCAAACCCTGGCCAGACGCCTGCACCGCGAACTAGAAACCAACCACTGCGCCCCCGGCCTGATCGCCGCCCTACTACGCGGCTTATCCTTGAGTGACAGCGATGCGCTGCGCCACACGGCACTCGAGCAGGTATTACAATCTCGCTACGCGACAGACGTCGAAGTCCTAGTCGCGATCGCCAGCCGCTGCTGGCAGGACCTGGCCACAGCTGAGCTGTGCAGGCTGTTCCTAGAAGCACTAGCAGGTAACGATGCGGGCCAGAGCTGTTTCAACCGCATCCTCGCCGATCTGGTATTCATTCCCGGCATGCGTTCGCCGATCATGGGCGGATTACGCAACCCCGAACGCAGTGCGGCCTTAGCTCAGGCGTTGGGTGGATTCTTGGCCCCGGTGCGCGGCCATGGCAGTTCGCAATAACAACAGACTTTCATCAGCCGGGCATGCAGAAACTCACTATCGCCACCCGCATCAACAGCGATCGGCATCGCCCGAATAGACGCGCTTCACCTTAACGGTATTGTTACGATCCCGACTTTGACGGATCAGCGCGTCGCTGGCGATGCTGTGCTGCGCTTTTGCCAAGCGGTCGTACAGCAGCACATTGACCGTTGCCGCCAGATTCAAACAGCCGATGGTCGGGATATAAACCACCGCGTCAGCCCTATCGATCAACGCCTGACTAATGGAGCCGTCTTCGGGCCCAAAAACATACAAAGCGTTGTCCGGATGGCGGTACTCCGGTAACGGCACGGCGCCCTCTACCAGCTCGACACACACCAGGCTCGTCTCTGGCGGGATACTGGCTAGCAAAGAGTCCACCGCCAGCAGGGGGATGAGGTCACTGATATTTTGGGTGTCGGTGGTGAATCTCGCGGCTCGTTCATAACGCACCCCGGTATAGAACACCGACTTGACTCGAAAACAGCCCGCCGCGCGCATCACGGCGCCGACATTGGTGGGGCTCTTGGGGTTGATCAAACCAATACTCACAGTCTCAGCTGACATCGAGTCGTCTCGTGGGTGGAATGTTCAAGGAAGGGATCAAGCTGATGTTGCCATGAAGATAGCGCATCATAATAGCGACAAGCCATAAAGCAAAAAAAAGCCACCGGCATAACGTCGATGGCTTCTGGTTTACCGAGCTGTTCGGCGGAGAGGTTAGAGCAGGTTGTTTACAAACACCACCAACACCGCAGCGGGAGTGATAAAGCGTAGCACCAACATAAACGCCTTATAAGCCAGGCCGTTACCCAGTGCCAGCTCATCGGTAGCCGCCTGACGAGACATAAACCAACCCACAAACAGCGCTACGAACAAACCGCTGAGCGGCATCATCACATGGGCCGTGGCGTAATCGAGCAGGTCAAACAGGGTCTTGCCTTCGAAGCGTTCGAACATCGCCAGCGGGGTGACATCTGCCCAGACGTTGAACGACAACACGGTGACGATGCCCAGCAGCCAGACGCTGCACCCGGCGATCAACGTTCCGGTCAACCGCGAGATCCCCTGATGCTCGGCGAGCCACTCAACCACCGGTTCAAGCAACGAGATCGCTGAGGTCACCGCCGCAATCACCAGCAGTGCAAAAAACAGGGTTCCGAATAGCACGCCACCGGGCATTTGGCTAAACGCCAGGGGTAGGGTCTGGAAAATCAGCCCAGGGCCGGCACCGGCTTCCAGGCCGTTGGCAAACACCAGCGGGAAGATCGCCAGACCGGCTAACAGCGCGACAACCGTATCAACAACAGAGACCGTGACCGCCGTCTTAACAATCGAGACGCTCTTAGGCAGGTAAGAGCCGTACGCCATCATGACCCCCATACCCAGGCTCAGGGTAAAGAAGGCGTGTCCCAGCGCGGTCAACATCCCCTCGGTGGTCAATTTGGACAGATCCGGGCTAAACAGAAATGAGAAACCTGCGGCGAACTTATCGGTGCTCATGGCATAACCGACCATCACTAGCAGCAGCACGAACAGCATCGGCATCAGGATATTAATGGTTTTCTCCATGCCGGCACGGATACCGCGCGACACGATGATGATCACCAGCAGCATAAACAGACTGTGCCACAGCAGCAGCCTGGTGGGATCAGCTAGCAGGCCACCGAACAGCGCACCGATCTGCTCGGTACTCGACCCCACGAACGCCCCGCTAGCCGACGTGCCGACATAGGAGAGCGCCCAGCCACCAATCACCGAATAGAACGACAGGATCAGAAATGACGCCAGCATGCCTATCCCGCCTAGCCATTTCCAGCGCGCAGAGAGGCGATCCAGTTTAACCAGCTCACGCATACTGTTGAGCGGACTCTTTCCACCCCGGCGACCGATCACCACCTCGGCGATCATGATCGGAATACCGACGATCGCGATACACAGCAGATACATCAGCACGAAGGCACCACCGCCGTTTTCACCGGTGATATAGGGAAATTTCCAGATATTCCCCAAGCCGACGGCGGAGCCACTGGCGGCCAGGATAAAGGCCAATCTTGAGGACCACATCGGGTGGGATTTGGCACCGTGATCCGCCTCACCTACGGCGGTATTTGGAGTCAATTCAGTCACACACTCTCTCCTGTCGTTGTTGTTATCATTGTTGTTATCATTGTCATTATCGGATGGACGCCCTCAGCCGCCCTGGATTACATGGGTGTTAAGCAACCACGGGCAGTGATTGTAGCTGTGGTTGTAAAAAGCGTTCTTCGGCTAACTCATCAGCAACCTCACCGGTAGGACGATCGCTGGCATCCGCACGCTGGAAGATCTCGTTGAGGGTGTCGCCGATCGCTTCAACATGTGCCAGAACACGCCGATGATCATGGCCGACACGCTCGTAAAAGATATCGATAATGCCACCGGCATTGATGGCGTAATCCGGCGTGTAGAGGATCCCTTGCTGGCGCAGCATGGCGTCATGACGCGGCGCTGCCAGCTGGTTATTAGCGGCTCCGGCGATCACTCGGGCCTTGATCTGCGGAATACTGCTATCGTTGAGTACCGCACCCAATGCGCAGGGTGCCAGCACGTCTACGTCCAGCGCCAGGATCTGATCGGCGGCCACCGCCGTGGCCCCCAGCTCCTCAACCGCCCGCCGCAGCTGATCCTGATGAATATCGGTAACATACAATTCGGCACCGGCCGCCGCCAGACACTGCGCCAGGCGATAACCGACGTTACCCACGCCCTGGATCGCCACTTTCAGGCCGTGCAGATCGTCGCGCCCCAGTCGATGTTTGACCGCAGCACGCAGGCCAACAAAGGTGCCATAAGCCGTTGCGGGTGAAGGATCGCCGTTGCAGGGCTTACCGTCGATACCGGTACGCTCGGTAATACCCGCGACATTGCGGGTATGGCGTCCCATCACCCTCAGATCGGCTACCGAGGTACCCGAGTCTTCTGCGGCGATATAACGATCGCCCATCATATTCAGAAAACGTCCCATCGCTTCGAGCAGGGCTTCGCTCTTGTGCTGACGCGGGTCGCCGATAATCACCGATTTACCCCCGCCCAGGTCCAGATTGGCCAGCGCCGATTTATAGGTCATCCCTTTGGAGAGTCGCAGTACATCGCGCAGCGCATCTTCATCGCTGGCGTAATTCCACATCCGGCAGCCGCCTAGCGCCGGACCGCGGTGGGTATTATGCACCGCAATAATCGCCTGCAAACCGGTGGCCTTATCGGAGAAAAAATTAAGCTGTTCATGTTGATCAAATTCTGGATGGCTAAATACAGACACGGGATTCGTCCTTCATCAGGGTTCTATATAGCTATGGTTCTAGATAGCTATAGGTCTAGATGGTTATTACGTTTAGATGGCTATGCTGCCTTAAAGGCTAGACCATCTAAGTGGGTACGCCGATTACCAACCGCTACGACAGCCGATGCGCATGGCTGCGGGTTGCAACTACCGCCCCTAAGCAAAAATCGAGACTGGAGTACCTACGGATAGGCGATTAAAGCACTTGCAGCCAATCGCTTCGGCTTACGACCCGCAGACAGCAGAAACCTGCTGGATAAGGTGGTGGTAGCCCTGATAGACAGAATAAAACGACACAGGAACGACAGCCCTGGCGGTGACAAAAACGGAGCAGAAAGCATATGATTTCACCCTTACCCATGCTGGATCGCAGCAGCGGAGTCAGATTTAATTATTGTTATGTGACCGATATGGCCACTTATCTGTGTGCCTGCTCATCCTGGTAGGAGCAGCAGGTGGCTAAAGGTATAACCTTGCACAACGGATCGTCAAGTATTTTTTACAAAATTGCACAGTGATTCGAAAAACTACACCCGGTTACCGCCCTGCGGTATTCGCCCGCTGCTATCAGCCATCACCATCACCAAATGGCTAATTTCGCCGCACGCATTGGCTACCGGAGAGATCTTAATCTCACTCCAGAACAGACCGCCGTCTTGGCGATAACAGCGCAGTACCGTTGCACAGCGGCTGTGGTTACGCAGCGCTGAATACAGCTCCCTAAGGCCCGCCTGATCGTTATCCTGGCGCACCAGAAGCGCTAGACAGTCGCCCTGAATATCCTCTAACTGATAACCGCTAAGATGGTAAAAGGCCGGATTAGCATATACCGCTGGATAGCTATCGACCAACGCATCGATCAGCAGGATGCTGTCGGGCAGCGAATCTAAGATGCTGCGGTAACGCGCCTCGCTGTGTAGCAGCTGCTGCACCTTTTTAGACAGCTGAGCATACAGGCGCTGTAGGTGCAGCTCGCAGGCCAACTCAGAGAGCTCGGGAAACCGCAGCGCCAAGGCATTTTTTTCTGCCGCCTGATGCGCCAGTGCCTCTTTGACCACCTGTAGCAGAGGCTGCTGGTCTGCGCCTTTAATCAGGAAGTAGAGCGCACCCAAGCGCTGCGCCAGCTCCTCATCCTCAGGCTCCAGATAATGGGCGGTAATAAAGATAACGGGGATCTGCGTTAACTCGGGGTCATCGCGTAGCGCTCGGCACAGCCCAAAACCATCCAGCTCAGGCATCAGGATATCGGAGATGATCAGATCTGGAGCCGATATCCGAATCTGCTCCAATGCATCCGCACCATCTATTGCCGTTGATACCCTATATCCAGCGCCCTGCAGTTGCAGCTGCATAAGTGAGCGGACGTCGGCATCATCATCGACGACCAGCAGGTGCTGCTTATGCTGTTGTTTCCTCATATACTCTGCTCCTATAGTCTCGCATCACCCATACGCTGCAACAGCCTGTCGATTAGCGCCTTATCGGCAACGCCAGGCGCTAAGCCACTGGCCAGCAGCCTGCTGCAGTCCAGCTCTACCTGACGCGCAGCATCGCTGAGTGGTTGAAAGCCAAAACTTCCGGCAGCTCCGGCTAGCTTATGCGCCTCATCGCGTAAGCACTGCAGCGACTCGGCATGGCTGCCGGCATCGCTGAGCTGCAGCGCCGCATAGGCACGCTCAATCACCTGGCCACGCGGACCACAGCTATCCACAAATGCACCTTTAAGCCGGTTTAAGCGCTGCAGATAATCGCTCGAGTGCTCACTCATTATCGCTGCTCGGCGCTGCGGGGTTGAGAATGGTCACCGCGCCCCGCGTCTGGGGGCGCAACGCGCCTAGCAGAGTTTTCAATAGCTGATCATTATCGGTCTTGGATTTGAGTAACGCGGACTGTACCACCGCTGTTTTATGGCTGAGCAATTCCCGGGCGGAAAAAATCACCACCGGCGTATAGGCGTTACGGGTCAAGGGTAATCGCAGCAGTAGCTCCTCGCCACGGCCATCGGGTAGCATAAGATCGAGTAAGATCAGGTCGAATGCCACCTGATCAAGCCACTGCTGCGCCGTCGCCAACGTCGCGGCGCCCGTCACCTCGATCGAGCCATCCAGCAGCAGCGCGACCAGCTGGCGGATATCGGTATCATCTTCGACATGCAGCAGCCGGGCCTTAGCCCCCGAGCGCTGCAGCAGCGCCCCACGCAACGCAACAACCAGCTCCTGGCTAGACTCGCCGATACCGCCCCGAGCCGAGATCACAATCACGGGAATCTCGGCATGACGCTCCTGGCTGCGTAGCTGGCGTAACAGCAGCATGCCATCTTGTCGCTGCAGATCGAGGGTCATGGCCACGTAGTCCTGGCGCTCCAATTGCACCCGCGCCTGCTCTGCGGTCATGGCCAGATCGACCGAAAAATGGGCGTCTGTTAGCACCTCGGCGATCAACTGGGCGAGTGCAGGATCCTGTTCGCAGACCAACACCCGCTCGACAGTCCGATCGCCACTGACGCCCACTGCAGACTCACAGAGGGGCATCTGCTCATAGCAGGGCAGCTCAATATAAAACTGACTACCCCGCCCCTCTTCAGTATCAAAGCCGATCTGACCACCCAGTCGGGCGACGATCGCCTGGCTAATATTCAACCCCAACCCGGTTCCGCCCTTTTGCCGAGTATTGGAGCCATCGGCTTGCGAGAACTTACTGAAAATCTGGTCACGAAAGTCAACCGGAATCCCCGGCCCCTGATCACAGACCTCAATCCTGTAGCACGTCTCGATCTGTGTTAACCGGATCCTGACACGACCGCCCTTGGGGGAAAATTTAGCCGCATTAGAGAGCAGATTGGCCATCACTTGCATCAGCCGGTCGTGATCACCCAGTACCGGCGCCGTGACCAAGGTCGTCTCGAGCTGATAGTCCACCGCGTGCTGTCGAGCATACGCCTGATTAGCGTCAAGACTCTCCCGGATCAACACCAGTAGATCCAAGTGAATCATCTGGAAATCCATCTTACCCGCCTCAATTTTTTCAATATCAAGGATGTCGTTGATCAACCGCACCAACCGATCACTATTGTTATAGGCAATATTCAACATGTTGCCTAGCTTATCGGGTAACGCGCCGGTGACACCACTACGGATCAAGCCCAGAGCCCCTTTGATCGACGTCAGCGGGGTGCGTAGCTCGTGGCTGACGGTAGACACGAACTCATTCTTGAGCCGCTCCATCCGCTTACGCTCGGTGATATCACGCACAATGCCGGTAAACATCCGCTCGCCCTTAACCGCCATCTCGCCCACCGAAAGATCCATCGCAAAGGTGGAACCATCCTGACGTCGGCCGACAACCTCACGGCCAATGCCGATGATTTTTTTCTCGCCACTGGTGAGGTAATTATGCAGATAGCCGTCATGAGCACTCTGGAACGGCTCCGGCATCAACATCTTAACGTTCTGGCCGACCATCTCCATGGCTTTATAGCCAAATAGGCGCTCGGCAGCCGGGTTGACGGTCAGGATCAGCCCCTTGGCATCGATAGTAATAATGCCATCGACAACGGTGTCGATAATACTGCGGACCTGTTCCGAGGATTTTAATAATTGCTCGTCTCGGTCCGCCAAGGTGAGCAGCGTCACCCTGAGCTCCAGCTCGTCGACCACACAGCGGGCAAGATCGATCAACGCCGCACGCTGCTCGGCAGTTAAGCTGCGTGGCACGCGGTCGATCGCGCAAAGAGTACCCACATGCTCGCCCCCGGCAAGAATCAGTGGCGCACCGGCGTAAAAGCGGATATTAGGCGCCTGGGTCACTAAGGGGTTATCGGCAAAGCGCGGATCGGCACGGGCATCGGCGATATAAAAAAGTTCGTCGCCGAGGATCGCATGACCACAAAAAGAGATGTCGCGTGCGGTCTCGGTGGCATCGAGCCCTTGCCGTGATTTAAACCACTGCCGCTCAGCATCGATCAGGCTGATCAATACGATAGGGGTCTTGAGGATATGCTGCGCTAAACGCGTATAGCGATCGAAGCGCTCCTCGGCCGCGGTATCAAGAATATCCAGAGCATGCAGGGTACGCAATCGCAGCGCTTCATTAGCGGGGGTGACGGGTTCTAGCATACAGATCCTTGAAGGCTGTTACGGCATGATAGTCGTGGTTTACTGGGTAAAGTTATAGCAGATCAGGGTTTACCACCCTGGGCTGACGCATTTTATTAGCCTGCCTAGCAGCGTTTTTCAATACCCTTAGCTATATGGCTAGCCATAAACAATCGAAGTCGACAACCCTCGGCGACGGAACTTGATCTTCATCAAGTGTGATGTCTGCCACTTATGTTATTGTGGGTGACTTGTTGAACAAACCGGAGAGAACATCATGAGTTGTTGCGGATCATGCGGCGGTGAAGATAAAGATCGTGAACAGGAAACTACCAAGCAGGAAGAAGAGAAGTAACCGCGTTACGCTTCCCTGTCAGTAGCATCAAAAAAGCCCGCATAGCTTAGCTGTGCGGGCTTTTTCTATGGCGGATAGCCTCTGATTACCTATCAGCGTCTAGCTGCCAGCCTGGTTGCCAACAGACCAGCTTCATCTCCGCCTGCTGGTCGTTGAGTCCCAGATACAGACCCTCATCCTGACGATTGAGCTGTAATTCAAACCCGGCGCTGAGTCCCTTCACCAGCGCTTCAATCCCCTCGTGGTCGAGCTGCACCAGCTTTAAGCGCTTTAACGCCCCCAGTGCCGCACCGTGCTGATGCCACCAACGCTGGGCGTTAGCACCGTAGCTATAGAGCGTCACCTTGGGGTAACGTTTATGGAGTTTGGTTAGCCGATCCAGATCGGGCTGGCCGATCTCGATCCAGTGCTGCACCTCGTCATAATCATTGCGCAACCAGAGGGGGGCCTCATCAGACGAGACCCCGGCACCAAACTTCAGTCCCGGCTCATACTCCAACCCCAACGCCAACAAGCGCGCCAGCAGGCGCTCTAGAGACTCGGAGGGGTGCTGGGCCAGGGTGAGATCCAGCTGCTCATAGCAGTGGCGGTCCATATCACTGATGAAAAACTTAACCTTAAAGATCCGACTACCTTTGGCCATCTATTGTCATCCTGTTCGTTATCCAGCGCTATGTTGAGCTGCAGTTAAGTGTGAAGATTACGACTCATCAACAAACAGCCTGGGCTGCGGCTCCGCAGCCAAGCGCGGCAACTGCCAATCGATGCCACGCTCTCCCCGACGCTGCAGATAGGCATTAGCCTTAGAAAAATGGCCACTACCGAAAAATCCACGATAGGCAGAGAGTGGCGACGGATGCGGAGCCCGCAGCACGGCGTGACGCCGGGCATCGATAGCGGCGCCTTTTTTCTGCGCGTAACTACCCCAGAGCATAAACACGATGCCCTCGCGCTGGTCGTTAAGCAGCTGGATAATCCGATCCGTGAAGCGCTCCCAACCCTTACCCTGATGGGAGTTAGGCGCCGCGTGCTGCACCGTCAACACACTGTTAAGCAGCAACACGCCCTGCTCAGCCCAGTGGCTCAAACAACCGTGATCCACCGGCTGAAAACCGACATCCTGGTGCAGCTCTTTATAGATATTGAGCAGCGAGGGTGGAATTTTTACCCCCGCTTTCACCGAAAAACTCAGCCCGTGGGCCTGACCGGGGCCGTGGTAGGGATCCTGCCCTAGAATCACCACCCTGACCCGAGCCAACGGCGTCAGGTTGAGCGCATTAAAGCGCTCTTCAGCCGGGGGATAGATCGGCTGCTGGCGCGCCTGCTGCTGTAAAAAAGCCTGCAGTTGCTGCATATATTCGCAGTGCCACTGATCCGCCAAGGCGGCCTGCCAACTCGGCTCTAAATACTGAAAACTCATAGCAACCCCCTTCTCCGGGCAGGGCAATACTGGCAGCAGATCAGCCTCGAGGGGACAGCCACTGCCAATCGTCGAGGGTGATTTTACGGCCATAGAACGGCGAGTAATAGCGCTGCCTACTGGAGGCATGCGAGATCACCCCCGAGATCGTAATCACCACCAACAGCAGCCAGGGATCGGCGCTCGGCGGCAGTACCGAGCAGAGCCCCAACAGCGCCAACTTAAGCAAAATCAGCAGGCCGCGTAGCTGCAGCAACCAGATACAGTGACTCCAGAGTTCGATCAGCACCATCAGTACGCCGGACACCAGGGTCAACAATAAGAAGGGCAGCCAGTCGCTGGCGGGCAACTGATACAGAAAAGCGCCACCGCTACCGGCGATACCAAACAGATGCAAGGTGCGCAGGCCTACTTTGCAGGCCCGCTTACCGGCAAACTGACGAGAATGCTGGGGAAAAAACCAGCGACCGAGAAACTGTTCGATACCGGTCGCCATTCAGATCACCCCTGTTCGCCGGTTGAGTTAACCTCAGGACGCATATGCGGAAACAGCAGCACATCGCGGATCGAGGGCGAGTCGGTGAAGTACATCACCAAACGGTCGATACCTATACCCTCACCGGCGGTCGGCGGCAAGCCATATTCGAGGGCATTGATATAGTCGGCATCATAATGCATCGCCTCATCATCGCCACCCTCTTTCTCGGCCACCTGGTCCATAAAGCGCCGCGCCTGGTCTTCAGCATCGTTCAACTCGGAGAAGCCGTTGGCGATCTCGCGACCACCGATAAAGAACTCGAAGCGATCGGTGACCAAGGGGTTGTCATCGTTGCGGCGCGCCAGCGGCGAGACCTCGGTGGGGTACTGGGTGATAAAGGTTGGCTGGCTCAATAGATGCTCGACCGTCTCCTCGAAAATCTCGATCTGTACCCGACCCAGCCCCCAGCTATCGACCAGCTTGATCCCTAGACCGGTGGCGATCTCACGAGCGCGCTGCTCATCGGCCAGCGCCTCGGCGCTAATGCTCGGGTTGTACTGCAGTACCGCATCAAACACGCTCAGGCGCACAAAGGGCACCGCCAGATCATACTCGATGGTCTCCAGCACCTCGCCATTGGCATCCTTGACGGTATTGACCAACGTCGTGGTACCCAACACCTGCTGGGCAACGGTGCGCAGCATATCTTCGGTCATGTTCATCAGGTCTTGATAATCGGCATAGGCCTGATAGAACTCGAGCATGGTGAACTCGGGATTATGACGACTCGATAGCCCTTCGTTACGGAAGTTGCGGTTGATCTCAAAGACGCGCTCGAAACCACCGACCACCAGGCGCTTAAGATACAGCTCAGGAGCGATACGCAGATACATATCGATATCCAGCGCATTATGATGGGTCACGAATGGACGCGCTGCGGCACCACCCGGAATCACCTGCAGCATCGGTGTTTCGGCTTCAATAAAGCGGCGCTCAGCCAGATAGTTACGAATAGCCGCTACGATCTTGGCGCGGGTTTCGAAGACCCGGCGCGAGTCCTCATTGGTGATCAGATCGACATAGCGCTGGCGGTAGCGCATCTCGGTATCCTGCAAGCCTTTATGCTTGTCAGGCAACGGCCGCAAATTCTTGGTCAGCAGCTCCGCACACTCCATATCCACATAGAGATCGCCTTTGCCCGATTTATGCAGCGTGCCACGAATACCAACGATATCACCCAGGTCCATCGCCTTGGCAAACGCTCGTGCCCCCTTGTTCACATACAGCTGGATCCGGCCGCTCATATCCTGAAGCACCGCGAAGGCTCCTCGGTTGAGCATGATCCGCCCGGCTACCGCGACCTGAATCGCCAGCCCCTCGAGCTCCTCTTTGCTCTTGTCGCCGTGTGCGGCCTGCAGATCGGCGGCGTAGCTGTCGCGGCGAAAGTCGTTGGGGAACGCATTACCCTGGGCACGCAGCGCATTAAGCTTCTCACGGCGCTCGGCCACGAGACGGTTGTCGTCGGGCAGAGAGATTTGCGGCGCTGTTTGGTTGTCTGACATCGGTAGATAGCCTTCTTTAAAATCGTAAATACTTAGAGCCCAGCCTTGAGGCTGGCTTCAATAAACTGGTCGAGGTCGCCGTCCAGCACTTTGTCACAGTTACTGGTCTGCACCAGGGTGCGGAGATCTTTTATCCGCTGGTCATCCAGCACGTAGGAGCGGATCTGCGAGCCCCAGCCGATATCTGACTTGCTGTCCTCCACCGACTGGGCGGCTTCGGTGCGTTTAAGCATCTCATGCTCATACAGGCGGGCACGCAGCATCTTCCAACATTTGTCGCGGTTCTGGTGCTGCGAACGCTGACTCTGGCTCTGCACCACGATACCGGTGGGTTCGTGGGTCAGGCGCACCGCCGAGTCGGTCTTGTTAACGTGCTGACCGCCGGCACCGGAGGCGCGGTAGGTATCGGTGCGCACATCGGAAGGGTTGATATCGATCTCGATATCGTCGTCGATCTCGGGGGAGACGAATACCGAGGCGAATGAGGTATGGCGACGGTTGCCGGAATCGAACGGCGATTTACGCACCAGACGGTGGACACCGGTTTCGGTACGCAGCCAGCCAAACGCATACTCACCCTCAAAATGGATGGTCGCCGATTTGATCCCCGCGACATCGCCGGCGCTGACCTCTTCGAGCTCCACCTTGAAGCCCTTATCCTCGCCCCAGCGCAGGTACATCCGCAAGATGATATTGGCCCAGTCCTGCGCCTCGGTGCCTCCTGAGCCGGACTGAATATCCAAATAGGCGTTATTGGGATCCATCTCTCCGGAAAACATCCGTCGGAACTCCAGCACTTCCAGCTGAGCATTCAGTGCGTCTAATTCGCTCTCCACCTCGGCAACGGTATCTTCATCCTGCTCATCAACCGCCAGCTGTAACAGCTCCTGAGTGTCCTCGACACCGGACTCCATATCGTCGATGGTCTTCACCACCAGCTCCAGTGCAGCACGCTCTTTACCCAACGCTTGGGCGCGTTCGGGATCTTCCCAGACACCCGGCTGCTCCAGCTCACGATCCACTTCGGTCAACCGTTCGTGCTTGGTTTCATAATCAAGATAGCGTTTTAGCTGCGCCGCGCGATCGGCAATATCTTTGATACGCAGATGGATAGGATTAACTTCGATCATACCGGTACGGCTTCCACTATTGGATGCGAGGCCCGACGCTCGACGAGTCAGGCAAAAGAAAAGCGCAGATTTTACCTGAAACAGGCTGGGTTTGGATAGCCATCCAGCGGTTCAAATCGACGACCCCGGTCGACTATAGGGCCCTGGCTTACAACGCCTTAAACAGCTGTTGCCTCACCAGATCCTGCAACGCCTGTTTCAACGCCGGTTGCGAGGCCATAATCCGCCGCAGTACGCTAGCCGGTATCCATAACAGGTCTACAGGCCCCGCCGCGCGCAATCCCGTATGGTGATGATCGACAAACAGCGAACTGAATCCGGCATAACAGCCCGGTCCCAGCACATCCAGCACCCGCGCCTGGCCGGTTTGATTATCGAGGTCAACGCGTTCGACCACACCACGCACCACAATAATAAGCGCTCGATGCTGCTCCTCATGCTCGACGATCATATCCTGGGGTTGATAGATCCGCTGTTCTGCCACCGCCAGCAGCTGCGACAAGGATTCGGGGCTTAACGCCGCCGCCCAGGCCGCATCACGGATCAACTGCAGCGGGTCGGGCAAGGGTTCGGTTTCCACAGCAGAAAAATGGCGCTGCTGCAGGCTGCGGTTAATCTGCTCGAGCATCCGCGCAGCTTCGGCAGGATCGAGCAGCGCCTGTTGCTGCAACTGCTCCACCATCGCCCGCTTTTGAATCAACAGGGTGCGCTGCGCACTGTGCAACTCCGCGCGGCGAGCCAGTTCAGGAAACGCCTGCTTTAACTGCAACAGCATGGCGTAGGTTTCATGCTTGTTCGCCACCAGCTCGGCACGCGCTGTCACAATGCTGTGGCGATCATCCGTCAAGGTATCCAGCTGCGCCAAAGCGGCATTTTGGGCCTGCACAAAGCCGCGCGCCATATCGTAACCCAGAATAAGATGCCGATAGGCAATGCGCGTGGCCAACCGCTCCAGAAACGGCAGCCGATGCATCCAGCCGACAGGCACCGAGCCGTTCCAATAATGCAACAGCTGCGGCCGGGGATGGATCTTGGGCACCCCATCGAGCGCCTGATCCACCGCATCGATCAGCCTTGCTGTCGCCTCACGCCCCAAAAACCCCTCGCGGTACTGAGACCAGTAGCTACAGCGTTCATGCTCCAACAACCGCCGCCGAAATTCAGTATCCCGCTCTGAGACCGCCCAGCGCGGCGGCGCGCTGTTTGCTTCAACAGCAACAACCGGGGTCACCGGCGCCAGCGCATGGCGCTCAATGACCTGCCAGTCGGACAGCTGGGTCAACGAGCGTTTTTTCAACTCCGGAAGACGCGCCTGCATCTGTTGTTGGATGATCTGCTCGGCACGGTCGATCATCGCCTGCTTACCCGCCGGTAAACGATCCAGCCCCAGACGGGCAAACAACCAGCCCATGCTGCTGCCGTTGATCAGAATAGTCAGCGCCACGATGCCCGCGGTCAGAAACAACACCTGCTCACCCCAACGACTATCCACATCGGGGTGCTGGGCCAGCATCAGCGCTAACGCCAAGGCTACAGCACCGCGTAACCCACCCCAGATCAGCACTAGCGCCTTATCCCGCCCCAGGCCCAAGCCCAGCCTTCGTAACAACGGCAGCAGCACCACAATAGAGCAGCCACGGATCAGCAGCAGCCCCAGATATAACACCAACAGCAGCCCCCAGCTCTGGAGATCAAAGCGCTCGATACGATCGGCGATCAGCAGGCCGACCACCAGAAAGATCAGGGTATTGGCCATATGCGCCAAGATGCTCCAGAAATGATGCAGAAACCCCAGGGCTTCAGGCGAAAACCTCGCCCTACCCTTACCCGCCAGCATCAACCCAAACACCACCACCGCCACCACTCCAGAGGCATGCAACTGCTGCTCGGCCACAAAATAAACCAGGTAAGCACAGGCGATAGAGAGAGTGGTTTCGACCAACGGATCATTGTAGATACGCCCCACCGCGATGATCACCGCCTGCCCCAACAGCCAACCCGTCAGCCCGCCAAGAGCCACGGTCCACAGTAGCTCGACAGCGATGGCACCCATACCGATCGCGGCCTGATCGACACTCAGCAGGATCGAAAAACACACCGTGAACAACACGATGGCCGTACCGTCATTAAACAACGATTCGCCTTCGAGAAGGGTCTCCAGGCGTTTGCGTGAACTGACATCGCGCAGCAGCGCCACCACTGCCACCGGATCGGTGGCGCTGATCAGCGCACCGAACAGGAAGGCCAGCGGCCAGCTCCAATCCCAAGGCAATAGCCAGCGAACCAGCACGGCAGTCAACAGCGCACTGATCAGCATCCCCGGCAGCGCCAAGAGTGCAATCTGCGGCAGGGCGCGTTTCAATAGATGGGGTTCAAGCGAATAGGCCGATTCAAAAATCAGCGTCGGCAGAAACAGAAACAGAATCAGATGTGGATCAAGCTGGGTGAGCCGTTGTAACACCAGGTGCAGCTGTGGCAGGGTTGTACTCAGCAGCAATGAGCGATCGAGGATGCCGATCAACAACCCCGCTAGCAGTAGCACCGCCGAGTACGGCATTCTGCGGCTGCGGGTCAGGCTACGTAACGCCGACCCCAGCAGCAACGCCACGGCAACCAGCAACACGACCATCACCCCATTCTGGGTCGCGATCATAGTTTGCGACTCCTGAAGAGAGGAGGATTACTCCGCTTTGACAAGCCCCCAGTTATCGATCACCTTAGAGATATCGTTATATTGCTCCATATAATGAGCAAACTGGTTACGAAACACTAGGCCAATATTGACCCCTTCGACGATCAGGTTTTCCACTTTCCACTGCTGCTGATCATTAAGAAACAAGGAGTACTGTACCTGATAGCGTACCCCACCTTTAAGAATGATGGTCGAAGCAACACTGGCACGCTTACCCCGAGGATCGTACTCCGCACCACCGACCTCAAACTTATCCAGCTCATCGAGTCGATCCAAGCCCTTGCTGTAGGTATTGACCAGGGTATGCTTAAACACCTGGTTAAAGCGCTGTAGATGAGCCGTACTGGCCTGGCGGGCAAACTTCCCCATCACCTTGCGGGAGATCTGTTCGAAATCGATAATGGGGCCAAGCTCACTTTCCATCAGCTCCAGCAACACCGGCTCAGGCATCCCAGCGACCAGAATACGGTCCGAGATCAGTTTCTGGATCGATGTATAGCTGGCGTTAATAACCTGCTCGGGCTTCATCTGTGCCGCCTGCAGGCTAGAGACCAACCCTGCTGATACGGATCCTAGCAACAATAACAACAACAGTGCTGATTTATATCCAGCCATCGAGATCATCCGCATATCACTACTCCTACAAAATTTGATGGGTTCCGAGGCTCAAGCGCCGCCGCTGACTCGCGGTCCGGACCGGTCACGCCCACAGGGGCCAGTTCTTTACGGCGATCAGACCCCAGGTCATCACCACCAGTGCTAACGCCAACAATACCGCAGCAGAGCCTATATCTTTAGCCCGACCAGACAGGGGGTGCGGCTCTTCACCGATCCGATCCACGACCGCCTCGATGGCTGAATTGAGCAACTCCATCAACAACACCAGGCCCAGGGTCAACCAGAGCAACAGCAGCTCAACCGCATCGGCCGCCATAAAAAAACCCAGCGGCAGCAGCAGCAGCGCTAACAGCAACTCCTGCCGAAATGCGGCCTCATGCTGCCACGCCGCGGCAAAGCCTTGCCAGGAGTAACGAGCCGCATAGACCAGCCTAACCAGACCGGTGCGCCCCGGTTTAGCCACGGCTAAACTCCTCACGCACCTGCGCGCACCAGCGCTCTACCCGTTGTCCGGTCAGTTCGTGCTGACAGTCCTCATCGATGGCCAGCCCCACAAAGCGGCTGGCATCTGCCGTCAACGCTTTAGAGGCACTAAACTCATAGCCCTCGACCGGCCAGTAACCCACCAACTCAGCCCCGCGCTCAACCAAGCGATCGTGCAACAGCCCCATCGCATCGAGGAACCATTCGCCGTAGCCGACCTGATCACCCAGACCGAACAGGGCGATGCGTTTACCGCTGAGATCAAGGTTATCGAGCTCGGTCCAGATATCCTCCCATTCGGATTGAAGCTCACCGTAATCCCAGGTCGGGATACCCATAATAATCTGCGCGTAGTCGTTGGCGTGCAACAGGGGTGCTTCCGCCACGTCATAAAGATCAAGCTGATCTTGTGACAGGGTTCGCTCAATCAGCTCGGCGATATCTTCAGTATTACCGGTGGTCGAGCCGTAAAACAGGGCTATCTTCACGTATTCACTCTCTCATCGCCCCTAGGAGCCTAGTGCTCATTGCTGAGCATAAACAAAAAAGCAGCCTGAGCTGCTCTGGGTGTTAGTCGCACAGACCCGCTATTTTTTGGACACGAAGGCATCGAAGGCACTATGCGAAATACGCTCCATCGCCTCGCGGGCTTCGGAAAGCGCCTCTAAATTATCGCTATTGGCCTTCAGCAAGCTGCCTTCCACGGACTGCGCATACCTTTTTTGCAGCGCTAGTAACTCATCTGCCGAGTGGCATTGCTGCAGCTCCTGGGTCTGACTCAGAGTCGAATTCATGCATGCTTGCGCGCATTCGATCTGCTGCTTGGTCAACCGCTCCAGCATGCGGGTCTGGACCGCCATCAACTCTTTGAAGGGCTCTATCGACGTATGCAATTTTTTTGACATATCTTGAAACATCCGCTTTCCTCTTATCCCTTCAAGATAACAATTCGCGTTATTATAATCCGCGCCCAAAGCCAGTGTACAGCGACTCAAGTCCGTATACTCTTATGGATACGGGCGAGCACCTCTGGATACCGAGGCCCCATCAACACTAGAGAAACCACTATGCGCCTACTACACACCATGCTCCGCGTCACCGACCTCGAACGTTCAATCAAGTTCTATACTCAGTTACTGGGGATGCAGCTACTACGGCGCAACGATTATCCACAGGGGCGCTTTACCCTGGCTTTTCTGGGCTACGGTGACGAGTCCAGCAACAGCGTACTGGAGCTGACCCACAACTGGGATACTGACCACTACCAATTGGGCGACGCCTACGGCCATATCGCTATCGAAGTGGAGGATGTGTATCAGGCCTGCGCACAGATCAAAGCCAACGGCGGCAACATCGTGCGCGAAGCCGGTCCTATGCAACACGGCACCACCATCCTGGCCTTTGTTAAAGACCCGGATGGCTACCCCATAGAACTGCTAAGCCCCAAGTGATCAGCAACCGACAGCATTCCAAAATAGAGTACTACCCTAACGACAAAGTCGTAACCCAAGGAGAGTCCCATGAGCAACCATACTTACAAACTTGTTGAAGTCGTAGGCACCTCGACAGAAGGCACCGACCAAGCGATCCGCAACGCCATAGCGACAGCATCTGCATCGTTACAGCATATAGGCTGGTTTGAAGTACTCGAAACCCGCGGCCAGGTCGTCGACGGCGAGGTGGCCCACTTTCAAGTCACCCTTAAAATAGGCTTTCGGCTTAACTAATGCTGCGACTCAGGTCACGACTCACGCCGCAACGCCTGTCACGACTTAACCCCAGCAAGGCTTATAGCCTTGATTCTGGCATAACAAGCAACGCCATTCTCTGGACCCGCCATTCATGCAGATAACCCCCGACGACATGCGCTTTGATCAGCAACATATCTGGCATCCCTATACCTCGATGCTCGATCCGCTGCCGGTCTATCCGGTCGCCTCGGCCCAGGGCGTATACCTGCAGCTGGCCGATGGCCGACAACTGCTCGACGGCATGTCCTCCTGGTGGTCTACCGTGCACGGCTACGCCCACCCGGCGCTCAATACGGCAGCCATACAGCAGCTCGACAGCATGGCGCACGTCATGTTCGGCGGCCTAACCCATAAACCCGCCATCGAGCTGTGCCGCAAACTGGTGGCGATGACCCCAGCAGGTCTGGATAGGGTATTTCTCTGCGACTCGGGATCGGTCGCCGTCGAAGTGGCGATCAAGATGGCGATCCAATATTGGCAGGCGCGCGGCCAGAGCAACAAGACGCGCTTGATCGCGCTGCGCCATGGCTATCACGGCGACACCTTTGGCGCTATGGCGGTCTGCGATCCGGTAACCGGCATGCATGAGCTGTTCAGCGGTGTGTTAGCGCAACAGCTGTTTGCGCCGGCGCCGCAGGCCGGCTTCGAACAACCCTGCGCGGATGCCGATATAGAGCCCTTACGAGCCTTGCTAGAGCAGCATCACCACGAACTGGCCGCCTTGATTCTCGAGCCGATCGTCCAGGGTGCGGGTGGGATGCGCTTCTACTCACCGGACTATCTCAGCCAAGCCCGCGCCCTCTGTGATGAGTACGATCTATTGCTGATCGCCGATGAGATCGCCACCGGCTTTGGCCGCAGCGGCCGGCTATTTGCCTGCGAACACGCCGCTATCAGCCCGGATATCCTCTGCTTGGGCAAGGCGCTCACCGGCGGCTATATGACCCTGGCCGCCACGCTGACCCACAGCGCTATCGCGGAGACCCTCTCCTCAGGCGCGGCCGGCTGCTTTATGCACGGGCCAACATTCATGGCCAACCCCTTGGCCTGCGCGGTAGCCAATGCCAGCCTGCAGCTGCTCGAAGACGATCCCTGGCAACCGAGGGTCCAGCGTATCGAGGCCCAACTCAAACAGGGATTGGCCCCCTGCCGCAGCCTCGGCAGCGTCAAAGAGGTACGGGTGCTAGGCGCCATCGGTGTGGTAGAGATGCAGCAACCGGTGGATATGGCCAAGATCCAGCAAGCCTTTGTTGACCAGGGGGTGTGGGTTCGCCCCTTTGGCAGACTGGTCTATGTGATGCCAGCCTATATAATCACCCCCCAACAGCTGGATCAGCTCACCCAGGCGCTGGTCAGGGTACTGTCACAACTTTAATCACTGCGACCAGGACACAACGTTATGGCACGAATCAAAATTGATATGCCCCGCCACTTCACGTTCAGCACCGAGCTACCGGTGCGTATCAGCGACATCAACTACGGCGGCCACCTAGGCAATGATGCGGTCTTGGCGATGGTGCACGAGGCTCGGGTGCAGTTTTTGAAACAGTATCAATACGGCGAACTGGACATCGAAGGGCTGGGACTGATCATGACCGACACCGCCATCGTCTACAAGGCGGAGGGCTTTCATGCCGATCTGGTGCAGATCGATGTCGGCATCGGTGATTTCAATAAATACGGCTGTGACTTCTACTTCCTGCTCAGCAACCGTAAATCTGCGGTGGAGATCGCCCACGCCAAAACCGGGGTGGTGTTTTTCGACTATGAGCAGCGCAAGGTGGTCGCCATCCCCGATGAGTTCAAGAGCAAATTCGTCAAACAGACAGAGTAGCCGCCCAGCCTCAGAGTCGCCGATCAATAACCCTGATAGTGATCGGCGGCCAGATCCTGGAACTTGGAGTGCTTGCCGATAAACGCCAGGCGACAGGTGCCGATAGGACCATTCCGCTGCTTACCGATAATAATCTCGGCCTGACCCTTGTATTCGCTATCCTCGTTGTAGACCTCATCACGATAGATAAACATGATCACATCGGCGTCCTGCTCGATAGCGCCTGACTCTCGCAGATCCGAGTTCACCGGGCGCTTATTGGGGCGGTTTTCCAGACTCCGGTTGAGCTGCGACAACGCAATAACCGGGCAATTCATCTCTTTGGCCAACGCCTTAAGTGTGCGCGAGATCTCAGAGATCTCCTGGGTACGACTCTCTGCCTGGCCCTTGAGCGACATCAACTGCAGGTAATCGACCATGATCATCCCCATCGAGCCGTGCTCGCGCATAATCCGCCGCGCCCGCGAGCGCATCTCACTCGGCGAGATACCCGAGCTGTCATCGATATACAGGGGTTTATCCTTGAGCAGATTGACCGCATTGGTGAGTTTGGGCCAATCATCCTGCTCCAGCTTGCCATCCCGTATGCGGGTCTGATCGATCTTGCCTAAGGAGGCCAACATCCGGGTGACCAGACCTTCGGCGGGCATCTCCAGGCTAAACACCAGAATCGGTTTATCCTGCCCCATCAACGCATTTTCAACCAAGTTCATCGCAAAGGTCGTCTTACCCATCGACGGGCGTGCCGCGACGATGATCAGGTCAGAACGCTGCATCCCCGAGGTCATCTGGTCGAGATCGCTAAATCCCGAGCTGATTCCGGTGATAGTCGTGCCCGCGGTAAACAGCTCATCGATGCGATCCAGCGCGCTTTCGAGCAACGGATTAACGCTGCGTGGCCCGCCCTCCTTGCTACGCCCCTCGGCAATCTGCAGCACTTTGCGCTCGGCATCATCGAGAATATCCGCGCTCGATCGCCCCTCGGTATAGAACGCACTCTCAGAGATCTCATTGGCCACCCCGATCAAACGCCGCAGCGTAGCCCGCTCCTTGACGATATTGGCGTAAGCGCGCACGTTAGCAGTACTCGGGGTATTTCTGGCCAGGTCGATCAGGTAGTCGATCCCCCCCACCTGATCCTGGGACTTATGCCGATCTAGCTCCTCGGACAGGGTCACCACATCGATCGGCTGCTCGGCTTTGAACAGCGCATCCATAGTACGAAAGATCACCCGATGCTCGGGGCGGTAGAAATCATCAGCAACAATAATTTCGTTAACCGCATCCCAGATGGAGTCATCCAGCATCAGACCACCCAACACCGACTGCTCAGCCTCTAGCGAATGCGGGGGGGTTTTAGCTTTTAGTAGTTCGGGATCGAGCTCGGAGATCTGCTGCATCGTGACGTCTATTATGGATGAGGTGAATGTTATGGTGCCGCTAACACTAGGGAACCTGCAGCTTACTAAAACTGCAAAAAAAAGCACCGCTAGGTTAACCCTGCGGTGCTTTTTAAACTAAGCCGGAGCGTTGAGCCCAGCGATCGCCATGAGCGACTCAGCGCTTACTCAGCAACAACAGCCAACTTAATCGTTGCGGTGACCGCACTGTGTACCTGCACGTCGATTTCGAAACTACCGATAGTACGCAGAGCACCCTCTGGAAGGCGCACTTCGTTCTTGTCGACTTCAACGCCAGCAGCAAGGATAGTGTCGGCGATATCGCGGGTACCGATAGAACCGAACAGCTTACCTTCGTCACCGGACTTAGCGACGATAGTCAGCTCCAGGGCATTGAGCTGTTCAGCGCGAGCCTGAGCCGCAGCCAACTTCTCAGCGGCAATTTTTTCCAACTCTGCACGACGTGCTTCAAAGCTTTCAATATTCGACTTTGTCGCCGGTACAGCTTTGCCAAATGGCACCAGGAAATTACGTCCGTAGCCAGATTTGACGTTTACTTTGTCGCCCAGACCACCAAGCCTGCCAACATTCTCGAGCAGAATGACTTCCATCTCGTAAACCTCTTCAGTTTCTTCTGAGTCGCAACTCAGGTTCTTGCTTTCAGCCGGCGTCTGATGTCGATAAAACTATCAGTCACTGCCAGCATGATCAGCAAGGCTATCAGATAAGGCCCGGCTATAAACATCGCCGTATAAAAGGCGATTAACCAAGACCTGCTTAAACCTCTTTTTGCAACAGCACCGTGGACCAGCGCGATACCGGCCATCATAAAGGGGGTAATCATCACCGGAACCCAGCGCACCATCTCGCCTGGCAGGCTATTGGCCAATACCAGAACGATCAAACCCGCCGCGGCAAATACCGGCGGCAACCGCAATCCATGGAACTCGGCTCTGAACCCACCGGGGTTGTAGAGCATCGATTGCCACCACCGCGATAACGCCAGGCTACCCAGCACCGTACCGAGATAACTGGCCACGATCACGCCTAACAGCAGCTCTCGTAACCAGTTAGCATCCAGCGTCTGAGCCACCTGCGGATGGGTCTGAGCGACCACCTCGACCAGTTGTCCTGCCGCTGCGGTGACCTGGGCCACCGCACCCGGTAGCAGCACATCGATCAGAAAACTGATCAATAGCGCCACCACCGTGGCGGCAGACAAGGTCTGCGACCAGGACACCGTGTGCTTCAACACCACCGCCAGAGCGGTAGTCCCTAACAGGGTGACCAGAGGTGCAGCCTCGTCCCGCCAAACCAGCCAGACCAACGCCGGCAACAACGCCCATAGCATCAAGCCTACACCGTCGCTGATACCCCTTCTCAGAGTGACCAGACCGACGATGGCAGCGCTCAGTGTCATCAACACTGTGGCTAGCAGACCCAGCAATACCCGGGCATCTCCCGCTCCGACCAACAAAAACAGCAGTGGAATCGAAGCGCTCAGTACCGTTGCAACAATTGCCTGCATCCGACCCTGCATTACCCACCTGGCCAGCGCACGCATTATAGCTATCCCCCTACCCAGCCTTACTGATGGCTGTCGGTATAGGGCAGCAACGCAACATAGCGCGCGCGTTTGATCGCGGTCGCCAGCTGACGCTGGTATTTAGCTTTAGTACCGGTAATACGGCTAGGTACAATTTTTCCAGTTTCGCTGACGTAGCCCTTCAGAACTTCAAGATCTTTGTAATCGATCTCGGTAACGCCTTCAGCAGTGAAACGGCAGAATTTTCTGCGACGAAAAAAACGAGCCATGATGTCTCTCCTAATAAATGTCTATGCGTGAACTGACTTATTCGTCGTCAGCGTCATCAGCAGCTGAATCATCGTCATCAGAGACGTCTTCTGCCTGATCGTCACGCCGTGGCGCTTCGCGGCGAGGTGGCTTACGGTCTTCGCGAGATTCAGAGGCCTTGATAGCAGAAACACCCGTTACCGCATCCTTCATCCGTACCACCATGTTACGGATGACGGCATCGTTGAAGCGGAACAGGTTTGACAGCTCGGCCAGGACTTCGTTGCTGCACTCAACATTCATCAGCACATAATGAGCTTTGTGGATCTTATTGATAGGGTATGCCAACTGGCGGCGACCCCAGTCTTCCAAACGATGAATCTGTCCGCTAGCACCTTCAATAATGCCGGTGTAACGCTCGATCATCGCCGGGACTTGTTCACTTTGGTCCGGATGGACCATAAACACGATTTCGTAATGACGCATTGTGTCTCCTTATGGGTTAACAGCCTCCCAACACGAGAACCGGAATGATCCAGTGAGAAGCAAGGAGTTAACTTGGTTTTGGGATCGCGGATAATACAAGGATCGACCACCAGGAGCAAGCAGATTAGTCCGACGGCTTAACGACAACGGCTTGACGCTGGCGTACCGCCTCGAACAAACACACCCCGGCGGCCACCGAGACATTCAGACTACTGACAGACCCCGCCATAGGGATCTTCAGCAACTGGTCACAATGCTCCCGAGTGAGACGCCGCATACCCGCGCCCTCGGCACCCATCACCAATGCCATCGGTCCCGTCAAAGCAGCCTCGCTGAGCAGCTGCGTGGCTTCACCGGCGGTACCGGTGATCCAGACTCCGGACTGCTGCAACAGCTTAAGCGTACGCGCCAGATTGGTCACCACCACGTAGGGCACGGTATCCGCCGCACCGCAAGCCACCTTGATCGCGACCGCATTCAGTGGTGCAGAGCGATCCTTGGGCGCAATCACCGCATGCACGCCGGCAGCATCTGCGGTACGCAAACAGGCACCCAGGTTATGCGGATCGGTCACCCCATCGAGCACCAACAAAAAGGGCGGCTCATCCAACCCTGCCAGCAACTGCTCAAGAAAGGTCTCATTGCGCGCCTGTAACGCCTCGACCTCAGCCACCACGCCCTGATGCGAGCCTTCCACCAGTCGATCCAGTGCTTTACGCTCGACCTGCCTCAGGGTTACGCCCTGCCGTCGAGCCAGATCCAACAGCTGCTCAATGCGCGCATCCTGACGCCCCTGCTGCACCAGCAACGTCTTTACCCGTGAGGGCTGACGCTGCAACAACGAACTCAGCGCATGAATACCGAAACAGTACTGACTCATCGTTGTGCTCCCAACGCCGGCTCAAACCACTGGCCGGCCTGCTCTTTAACCAGCTGCAGCAGCAGCTCAATATGCGCAGGCTCCGCATTCAAGGCGGCGATATAGCGATACTGCTCACCCCCCGCCGCCGTAAACCCCTTACGATTCTGGATCGCGATCTCTTCGAGCGTCTCAAGGCAGTCGGCCGAAAACGCCGGACTGATCATATCGACCGAGGTGACCCCCTGCTTAGCCAGTGCCTTCAAGGTGGTATCGGTATAGGGTTTAACCCACTCCGCCGGGCCAAAACGCGACTGAAACGTTGCCTGGTATTGATCATCATCCAACTCCAGACTCGCCGCCAGCAAGCGTGCGGTTTGCAGACACTGCTGCGGATAAGGGTCACCTTTATCGGCATAGCCCTTGGGAATACCGTGAAAGCTCATCAGCAGTTTCTCGGCGGGCGCATGCGCCTGCCAATGCTGGCGAACCGACGCCGCCAGCGCCTCTATATACAGCGGATGATCATGATAATCCTTCAAAATACGAATATCGGCCACCTCACGCTGCGCTAATTGAAACTTGGCGAGCTGATCATAAATCGGCGCCGTCGAGGTGGCCGAATATTGCGGATACAGCGGCATCACCAGCAACCGGCGATAGCCCTCTTGGTGCAACCGCTGCAGCAACCGACTCAGGGATGGCTCACCGTAGGTCATCGCGGCATACACATCCGCCTTGGACTCCCCATACTGCACCGCCAGCGCCTGCTGCAAGCCCTCGGCCTGTTGCTGGAGAATCTTGCGCATCGGCGAATCCTGATCCCAGATGGACGCGTACAGCTTGGCCACCTTGGTCGGCCGCACCCGCAAAATGATCAGATTTAACACCAGCCACCACAGGCCACGCCGCAGACCAGAGCCCTCTATCACGCGTCGGTCCCACAAAAACTCTTTCAGAAAACAGCGCACGGCAGCCGCAGAAGGCTCAGCGGGGGTTCCTAGGTTGACCAGAATAACGGCAATTTTCGACATCGTTGAACTCGTATAGGTAGGCATGACAAAAAGCGCGTAGGGAACCTGCGAACAACTCCCTAACTGCGCCTTTACCCAACAGGGGGCGCTATTATTCACGACCCCGGCGCCAAAATACAGCGGCTTAACCATTCAAAGGCGGGGCTTCATCGGCGACAAGCGAGCCCCAAACAAAAAGCCCGCCATGTAGGCGGGCTTTTTAACAGCGCACAATAACCGCTATTTCAGGCCAGCAAACACCTTATCGCGGATATCATTCACCGATCCCACACCGGCAACATAGACGTACTCAGGCGCAGTGCTCGCGTCCACAAGCCCCCAGTTCTTGTAGTAATCGATCAGCGGTGCGGTCTGCTCATGGTAGACACTGAGGCGATCGCGCACGGTATCTTCATTATCATCGACACGCTGTACCAGATCTTCTCCGGTCACATCATCCTTACCTTCAACCTGCGGCTTATTAAATAGCAGGTGATAGGTGCGACCCGAACCCGGGTGCACGCGACGGCCGCTCATGCGCTTGACGATCTCTTCATCAGCCACATCGATCTCGACCACGGCATCGATCTTGACCCCGGCATCTTTAAGCGCATCGGCCTGAGGAATCGTGCGTGGAAAGCCGTCAAACAGAAAGCCGTTAGCGCAATCAGATTCTTGAATACGCTCTTTAACCAAACCGATAATAATCTCATCAGAGATCAACTGGCCGGCATCCATAACACCCTTGGCCACTTTGCCCAGCGGGGTCCCCGCTTTCACGGCGGCTCGCAACATGTCGCCGGTAGAGATCTGAGGAATCCCGTACTTTTCGGTAATATACTGAGCTTGAGTGCCCTTTCCTGCGCCTGGGGCGCCCAGCAAGATAATACGCATACGCTCACTCCATAGTCTGAAAATTGATTAGAACACAGGCTCGATCTTCCTGGGCCCGCGATAAAGCAACACTGCGCCACTCATCTTACTGACTGACAGCCGGTTACGGTCATTTAAATACAGGGCCAAAACACTAAGCCAAAAACAACACCAGCGTTGCCAGCAACCATCCTTTTTTAGGATGCTAAAATAACAGCCTGCAAAGTAGTCACTCTGCCGCGCAGTCACAATACGACATTAGCACTACCGGTAATAATCACGGCCGCTCCCTCGCGGCAGCCGAACAGCCTAGACTATTAGGCCCCTTGACTCAATAATTGTTGCGAACAACCCTACGGGATTGAGACCCTTGCACGAGCCGGAATGTTGTTTGCTGGCAAAGCAAAAACGCACGAAATGAGGAATTTTATACTCATAAAGGACCGATTGAGTACATTTTTAACGCTGCCAACAAGAGACCCGTGCGATGACTACAGAGCCTAGCCCTCCGACTTCAACGTCAACCTCAACCGCGCCCCAGACTGCCATCCATCGACAGCTGATCCGGTCACGCCTTTTTGGCCCGTTTTTCCTCAGTCAGTTTCTCGGGGCCTTTAATGACAATCTATTCAAAAACACCCTGATTCTTATTTTTGTATTTCAAGCCGCCAGCCAAGCAGCAGGTCAGATCGATCAACTCACCAACCTGGCCGCGGGTCTGTTTATCCTGCCCTACCTGTTATTCTCGGCACTCGCGGGACAGCTCGCCGATCGCTTCGAGAAATCGCGGCTGATCAGCCTGCTCAAAGCCTTTGAACTGCTATTAATGCTACTGGCCGGTTACGCGCTACTCCAACAGCAAACCCAACTGCTATTGGTGCTGCTGTTCTTGATGGCAACCCAATCGGCGCTATTCAGCCCGATCAAGTTTTCGATCATTCCTCAGCATCTACCACAGCCGCAGTGGATGCCCGCTAACGGCCTGATAGAAGCGGGCACCTTTTGCGCTATCTTGCTGGGAACACTGGTGGCAGGCATGCTCTATCCGCTGCCATACGGCACGGAAATACTGGTAGCGATGCTATGCCTGCAGGCTCTCGCGGGCTGGGTAAGCTCGCTGTTTATCCCTCCCACCCCCGTCAATAACCGCCAGCATATCGACCTCAACCTGTGGCGCCAAAGCTATACGCTGTTAGCCCAGGTTTGGCACAACCAACAGCTAAAACTACTGATGCTATTAATCTCATGGTTCTGGTTTCTGGGAGCCGCCTACCTCACTCAGGTACCCCACTATGCCGCAGCCCACTTGGGTGGCGGCAGCTACAGCGTCAGCTGGCTGCTGTTCTTTTTTACCCTGGGCATAGGCAGCGGCTCTCTGCTTTGCCATCGCTGTAAACAGGATGCTATGGGCCGCGACCTGATCCTCATCGGCCTCGTCGGCCTACTACTGGCAGGCATCGATCTGTACTGGGCGACCCCCGCGGCTCCGCTGCCCGCCGATGGCGGATTACAGAGCCTGCTGAGTCTTAGCCGCGTACGCGTCACTATCGATTTTATCCTCATCGGGCTCTGCGGCGGTCTCTATGTGGTACCGCTATTCACCCTGTTCCAAGCCCATACCCAGGACGACAACAGAGCCCAGTGCTTCGCTGCCAACAACATCCTCAACGCCGTATTGATGATCGCCTCGGCGCTAGCCGGCGGCATTCTGCTAGGTATCGCCCACTGGAGCATTCCCCTATTCTTCCTGCTGCTGGCGCTGCTCAACCTGATCCCGATGATCGCTATCGTCCGCCAAAAACCGGACTGGGTCAGCGCCTCGGCGCGGCGCCTCAGGCCTAAAAAAGCCCTGGCAGCTAAGCCTGGCAACGACTAATCTAGAGTCCAGGCTAACCGGAATCGCCCATCCTGAGAGACTTACATTCGACCCCGGGAAGGTAGGGTAGCTATTAGGTACGGACTGAGAGACAGGGGCGGTGACGATGGATTATGAGCAGATTTTTGACCAGAGTCTCGAGCGCTGCCTAAGGCGAAAAGAGCCGATCCCGTTTTTCCGCTCATTCTACAGCCGCTATCTAGCCGCAGATCCTCGAGTGGCCAAGGCGTTCCACAACACCCAGAGGGTTAAGCAGGAGAGCATGCTAGAGAAAGCGTTCTACCGCCTGCTGATGCTGTACACCACCAACTGCACCGACGATTACCTCGAACAGATCGCCATCCACCACAACCGCCAGCATCTCAATATCCCGCCGGATCTGCATGAGCTGTGGCTCAGCGCACTGCTAGAAACGATCCCCGAATTTGACCCGTTGTTTGACGACAACGTCGAACTGGCGTGGCGATTGGTGCTAGCGCCCGGCATCACCTATATGAAGTTCAAGTACGACCATTAAAAAGCGCAACAAAACACGCTTGCCAGAACTGCCAACCCTGAGTTACCAACCCTCGGGCGCGGACGGGTTTGGCTTAGATTTTTTCTTCTGCTTAAACTTCCACAGCCCGCCTTTGAGCACCCGCTTTTTTTCCAGCCCCAGCGCCTGGGTAAAACGTTCACGGAGCCGCTCGACTTTCTGCTCTTTGCGCTGATGATCCTTACGCTGCCGCGCCGCGCCTAAATCCACAACATTATCGGTATCTGACACCTGGGTATCTCCCTATGGCTAAAAACCTCGGCAACGATCACCGGCCTCTAGCTTACCCCAGCACGCCAGGGGGTGAAACCTTGTCCGAACACCTTCTCCGAATCCCAATAATCAACTGTAATTAAGAGCAGACAGATACTGAACAACTAATAGTGCCGGTAAACGATCTAGCGCTGTTTCACGCTCACGAACCCACACCTTGGCATGCTGCTTAAGGTCGAATGTCCTTGCCTGGGTGTGTATAATCTACCCATTTGGCGTTATCCGGATGCCGACGCTGTCAGCCTTAGCCCCTGCGTGTCAGCATGTCGATATATGCCATCTTGCCCCTAGAAACGTACAGAAACACGCAGACACACAACATGGAAAACCCTGCAAAATCAGCAGCAAAACCAGACAACACCCAGCCTGCCGTGGATCGCCGCTTCTGTGTCGCGCCGATGCTCGACTGGACCGACCGTCATTGCCGCTATTTTCATCGACTGCTAAGCCAGCATGCGCTGCTGTATACCGAGATGGTCACCACCGGTGCGATTCTGCACGGCGATGCGCAGCGTTTATTGCAGTTCGATCCCGCCGAACATCCGGTCGCGCTGCAACTGGGAGGCAGCGACCCCGCGGCACTGGCCGAATGTGCCCGACGCGCCGAGCAGTGGGGCTATGACGAGATCAATCTCAATGTCGGCTGCCCCAGCGACCGGGTCCAGAACGGCATGTTTGGTGCTTGCCTGATGGCCGAACCGCAACGGGTCGCGGACTGCGTCACCGCGATGCAGCAAGCGGTTTCGATCCCTATAACAGTTAAACACCGTATCGGTATCGACGATCAAGACAGCTATGCGTTTCTGTGTCAATTTATCGACTCGGTCGCGGATGCCGGGTGCCGAACCTTTATCGTCCACGCTAGAAAGGCGCTCCTCAAAGGGCTCAGTCCGAAGCAGAATCGGGATATCCCACCGCTGGATTACGAGCGCGTCTACCTCCTCAAACAGGACTACCCGCAGCTGGAGATCATTATCAACGGCGGCATCAAGACCCTCGATGACTGCCAGCAACACCTGCAGCAGCTCGACGGGGTGATGGTCGGCCGTGAGGCGTACCAAAACCCGTTACTACTGGCAGAGGTTGACCAGAACCTGTATGGTGGCGAGCCGATCGATCTGGACCGGATGCTGCTGCAGCTCTGTGATTATTGCGAACAGCAACTGGCCGAGGGCGCGCAACTGGGCTGGATCACCCGCCATGTGCTGGGGCTTTATCAGGGCCAACCGGGCGCGCGCCGTTTTCGGCGTTTTATCAGCGAAAATGGATTCCGCGCCGATGCCGATGTCGATATCCTTAAGCAAGCCCTGGCGCTGGTAAATCCGAAGCTATTCACCGCCCAACAGGCAGATAAGCCACCACAGCAACCGAATTCGCGTTAGTCACAAGAGAGAAGGGAATGTCCAACCTGCTTGAACAACTCAAAACCATGACCACGGTGGTGGCCGATACCGGTGAATTTGCCGCCATCGAGCGTTACACCCCCCAAGATGCCACGACCAACCCCTCATTGATTCTCAAGGCGGCACAGCAACCCGAGTATCGGCATCTGCTGGAAGAGGCATGCACCTGGGTGTTACGCCAAAATCTGAGCAAAACCAGCACCCTCAACCTGATGGCTGACAAGCTGGCGGTCAGTTTCGGCGAGCAGATTCTCAAGGTGATTCCCGGACGCATCTCCACCGAGGTCGACGCCCGGTTGTCATTTGACACCCAGGCCAGCATCGAACGCGCACGAGGCCTGATCCACCTGTACAAAGAGGCGGGCATCGGCAAAGAGCGGATCCTGATCAAGATTGCAGCGACCTGGGAAGGCATTCAAGCGGCCAAACAGCTGGAGGCGGAAGGCATCAACTGCAACCTGACCCTGCTGTTCGGATTCTCCCAAGCGGCAGCCTGCGCCGAAGCCGGCGTCTACCTGATCTCGCCATTCGTCGGCCGTATTCTCGACTGGTACAAGCAATCCACCGGCCGCCACGACTACTCGGCCGCCGAAGATCCCGGGGTGATCTCGGTATCGCGAATCTATGATTACTACAAGCAGCACGGTTATAAAACCGTGGTGATGGGCGCCAGCTTCCGTAACAGCGGCGAGATCCTGCAACTGGCCGGCTGCGATCGGCTAACCATCAGCCCAGCACTGCTGGATGAGCTAGCATCCACCTCAGGTACCCTGGAGCGCCAACTCGATCCTAAGATGGTCCGCCACGCACAGCCCAAACTCAGTCTGACCGAGTCGCAGTTCCGCTGGATGATGAACGAAGATGCGATGGCGACCGAAAAACTGGCCGAGGGTATCCGCAACTTCACCGCCGATCAGCTCAAGCTCGAGGCGCTACTGCAAGCGCTGTAATATTTATCTAACAAAAACTGTTAGATGCCGTGACCAGCCGCTACTGAGCGCGGCTTGTTCAGCAACAATGCAGCAGCCCCCTATTCAGAAGCCGCAATCAGGCTCGCATTGCCGCCCGCAGCTGTGGTATCGACACAGAGGTGTCGCTCGATCACAAAACGCTCGGGCGCATTCAGCTCGGTGATCATAGGCAGCAACGCTCCTGCTCTTTTCGACAGCGCCACTCGGTAGGTCCGCAAGGTTTTATCATCCGCAGCGCTAGCGATCGCCTCGAAGCCGGTCGCAACTTCCAGCACTTCGGGCTGCAACAAGCCATCAATACCCACCGCTGGAATGCCTGCAGCTTTTGCCGATATCAGCGCCGTTTCGGCACCGGGTGCGATCACCACAACCGCATTACCTTGCGATAATGCTACGCCAGCCTGAGCCATCGCCGTTTCCAGATCCGGGCCTAAACAGAGCACTGTACCCCGAGGGCAACAGCTCAGGCGGTTAAGCTCTCCCGTAGGACCCGGCATCAGCTCAGGCGCGGCGTCGAGAGGCGCCGGCAGTGAACCAAACAACGTTTGTAGCCTCTGGTCTCGTGCGGATGCCTTGGCCCAGCCTGTGATATTCAACTGGCTCAGGGCATCTTTAAGCCGATCAACAGTTACCAATGCCGTCACGGAGGCTACTCGCTGTTGCGGTGCTTGCGTTCGCATAAAGCGCCGTACATACTGCGGCCCGCCCGCCTTGGGGCCCGTACCGGATAACCCTTCGCCACCAAAAGGCTGGGAACCGACAATCGCACCGATCTGGTTGCGATTGACGTAGACATTACCCACCTTGATGCGGTTAATGATCCGCTCGACACGGGTATCGACGCGGGTATGCAGACCGAAGGTCAGCCCAAAGCCTTTACTGTTAATGGCATCGACAACTCTATCCAGCTCATCGGCCTCAAAGGTCAGCACATGCAGCACTGGGCCAAAGATCTCCTCTGCCAGCTCCTCAATACCGTCCAGTTTGATCACTGTGGGTGCGACAAAGATGCCCTCATCGGGAACCGGTAGCGCTTTCATAACACGCCCCTTATCCGCATACTTCTGGCAGTGGGCTTCGATTTTTGATTTTGATGGCTGATCAATCACTGGACCGACATCGGTACACAACTCCCAAGGATCTCCTACGTTCAGCTCATCCATCGCCCCAAACAGCATCTCCAATAGCGGGTCGGCGATATCCTTTTGCACATAGAGCACTCGCAATGCCGAGCAGCGCTGCCCCGCACTCTGGAATGCAGATGCCAGCACATCGCGTACCACCTGTTCTGGCAGCGCGCTGGAATCCACAATCATCGCATTCAGGCCACCGGTTTCGGCGATCAAGGGTGCATTAGGCGCCAGGGTTTCAGCCATCAGCCTATTAATCCGCTGCGCGGTCAAGATCGAGCCGGTAAAGCAGACCCCGGCTATCCGTGGATCTGAGGTCAACGCGCTACCGACCGTCGCACCCGCTCCCGGTAGTAATTGGATCGCGGCTTTGGGAATTCCCGCTTCATGCATCATCTGTACTGCCCGGGTGGCAATCAGCGCGGTCGATTTTGCCGGCTTAGCGATCACCGCATTGCCTGCCGCCAGACTCGCGAGGACCTGCCCAGCGAAGATCGCTAAGGGAAAGTTCCACGGAGAGATACAGGCAATCACCCCACGCGCAGCACCGGCATGTTGATTGCGAACGCCCTCCTCGGCGTAGTACAGCGCAAAATCCACCGCCTCACGAACCTCACCAATCGCATCGAGCAACGTCTTGCCTGCCTCGCGAGTAGTTAATGCAAACAGCTCATGTACATTACGCTCGAACAGCTCACCGACACGGCGAATGCAGACGGCCCGCGCCTCGGCAGAGCGTGCCGACCAGCTAGCAAAACCCTGCTGGGCCGCACTGATAGCGGTTTCAATATCTGCCGCCGAAGCTTGAATGACCGCACCGACAACATCACTAGGCAGCGCCGGATTATGCACCGACAGAACCTCGGTACCATCGACCTTGCCCGCCACGACTGGGCCACCCTGCCAAGTCCCCGAGCGAAATGCCCGCCGGCCCTGCTCGATCGCCGCAACGGTTACAGGGTGAGTCATATCCCAGCCCTGAGCATTGCGGCGGCCCTTTCCGTAGAGATCAGCAGACCGCACGATCGCGCGACTGGGTAGGTTGTTACCCAGTGCCTGCACGGCAGCAAAAGGATCACGGACGATATCTTCGGGTTTGATGCGGGTATCAACGATCTGGTTGACGAAAGAGCTGTTAGCGCCGTTCTCCAGCAACCGACGGACCAAGTAGGCCAGCAGATCCTGATGCGCGCCCACGGGTGCATAGATCCTGCAGCGCGTATTGCCATCGTGCATAACCGCAGCATGCAGGGACTCGCCCATACCGTGCAAACGCTGGAATTCGAAGCAATCACGCCCTTGGGCCAACTCTATAATCGCTGAGACGGAGTGAGCGTTATGGGTCGCAAATTGTGGATAGATGCGGTCGGTCATCGCCAGTAATTTCTTCGCACAGGCGATATAAGAGACATCACTGCTGGCCTTGCGGGTAAAGACCGGAAAGCCCGCCAATCCCAGCACCTGAGCACGTTTGATCTCGGCATCCCAGTAGGCACCCTTGACCAGGCGCACCATGATGTGGCGATCCAGCCGGACAGACAGCGCATACAACCAATCGAGCACCAGGGATGCGCGCTGACCGAACGCCTGCACCACCACACCAAACCCGTCCCAGCCGGCGAGTTCCGGCTCTGACAGCAGCGCCTCGATCACATCCAACGACAGATCCAGACGATCCGCCTCTTCGGCATCGATATTGAAACCCATATTGGCGGCTTTAGCCGCTTTGGCCAGCGACAGTGCACGTGGGACCAGCTCTGCCATCACCCGCTCACGTTGGCCAAATTCGTAGCGCGCGTGCAGCGCCGATAGCTTCACCGAGATGCCAGGATTTTGGCGAATATCGGCGTGGCTGCACGCCGAGGTTAACTGGGCAATCGCATCAGCATAGGCGCGATGGTAGCGCAGAGCATCGGCATCGGTACGTGCGGCCTCGCCCAGCATATCGTACGAATAGCTGTAGCCTTTAGCCTCGTACCGACGGGCTCGTTGACGCGCTTCGTCAATATCCCTGCCCAACACAAACTGCCGCCCAAGCTCTTTCATCGCCTGAGCGACAGCCGTTCGCACGACCGGCTCACCTAAGCGCTTAACCAGCGCACGCAGCGTCGGAGTGACACCCTTATCAGCCACAGGCGCAAGCAGCTTGCCGGCAAGCAACAGCGCCCAGGTCGACGAGTTGATCAGCATGGAGTTCGACTGCCCCAGGTGCCCACCCCAGTTTCCGGACACCAGCTTGTCTTCAATCAATGCATCGATGGTGGCCTTATCCGGAACCCGCAACAACGCCTCCGCCAGACACAGTAGCGCCACCCCTTCCTTGGTGGTCAGGCCATATTGCGCTAGAAACATCTCCATCATGGTCGGCTTGGCGTGATCGCGCACTCGTCGAACCAACTCCGCCGCACGCACAGATATTGACTGACGCACGCTTGCAGAAATCTGAGCATCGGCAATCAAGCCACTGATCACCTCATACTCATCGGCCAGGTAGTTGTTGCGGATTTTTTGGCGACTCTGGTCGGTCGTTAGCGCACTGTAATCAAACTGTCCCATGGGAGGATCCTCTTCGTATTAATATTTACTAATCGAAAAGAACGACATAAGGCGGAGAAAAGTAGGGTAGAGTTGCGATCCGCGCGCTGCCGCAAGCGGCGCTGCATCAGTATAGGTCAGACTAGATTACGCAATTACCCACCATCGACAGCGTCGTATCCTGCAGCGACTGGAACTTGTGGGTCGGCATCGGCGCACCGTTTCTAAACGCCTCGGTCAAGGCAGGACCTCAGACAGCGACAGAAGCCCCCTGGCCGGCTTCAGGCTGACTGCGGCTGCGAGTACCATTTAAGCAGCCGCACCAGCTGCTCAGGCTCTTCCAGAATATCGCTAAGGTGGTACTGGGCAAACACCGCCAAAAAGGCTTCCTGAGCCTCAGCCATAATCCTCTTGAGCCGACAGCACGAGACGATCCTACAACTCGGCTTATGGCAGTTTATTGGCGTCAGCGTCTCCTCTACCGCCTCCACCACCTGGCGTAGATTAATTTTTGCGGCGGGACGGGCTAAACGAATGCCGCCCCCTTTACCACGAAGGCACTCTACATACCCCAGCTTACCTAGGTGGTTGACGATCTTGACCAGATGGTTACGGGGAATGTCGAAATGCTCGGCGACATCGCTGATGGTGGTCAGCTCTGCAGGTTTCTGCAGCCCCAGCAAAATCAGGGTTCGGAACGCGTAATCGGTATATCTGGTCAGTTGCATAAGTCGTCTCGCGTGGCCTGCGGGCTAGATTACCTAGATGATTAGATTAACATGATAGCGATACATTAGGCACACTTAACATACAGCTTATTTGCCGGCGCTCCTAGAATCGATCCTTGCACCGACCGCAGCACCAGTGCGCCACGCCTTTCCTGAGATAGAGCCGTGACTGCGTACAGTATTGACGCGCGGGCCAACTATCCGCAAACAGCTCCACACATACCAACGTCACCACCAACACACCGAGAAAGATTAATACGTACATCTCAGTCATTATTTTATCCTCTGTACTATCGTTTCGGCTAAGGGTACAGGCTGTTCGAACACAGGGTGTGACCAGGCGACGCTTCTGCGTGCCCGCCACACCCTTGCCGAGCGTTACAGCAACGCTGGCAACTGCTGCAACAGCGCCATGCCGTTGCCCAGGTGCTGCTCGGTCACCACGTAGCCAACCAAGTCACCGTCGCCGTTGATCGCCTTGGCCGTAAGACCGGTCGCATCGGCGTCAACCGTCCATTGCAGACCTTCTGCCGTCGTCAAACCACCGAGCTGGATCGGCAAAGCTGACGTCTTGATCATGGTCGGCATGGCCGGAAGACTGAGCGGGGTAGGCTCACCGGCCAAGGTTTTGGCCAGTGCCTTGGCTGACAGCGACAGCGGCTGCATAAACGGCAACACCAAACCATCGATTTCGGCGCAGTCCCCCAGCGCATAAATATGCGCGTCACCGGTCTGCAACAGCGAATTAACCTGAATTCCCCGGTTAACCCGCAGACCGGCCTGGCGGGCCAGCTCGATACGCGGCCGGACCCCCGCCGCTACCACCACCGTATCCACCTCGAAACGGTCACCGCCAGACAAGCGCACGCTGATGCCAGCAGCACTGGCGTCGATGGCGGCCACCGTCTGCCCCAGGTGCAACTGGCAGCCCTTCTGCACCAGCCGAGCCTCCAGCTCTTGACTGACGAACGCCGGCAATAGGTTAGCTATCGTCCGCGGCGCGACATCGCTGAGCCATACCTGCTGGCCGCCTTCGGCCAAATCCAGGGCGATCTCGGTACCGATCAGTCCGGCGCCGATCACCAGCACCCGAGAGCCTTGCGACAGACGCTGCAAATAGACCTGGTAATCCGCCAGGTTGTTCAGGGTGATCACCCGCTCGACAGCATCCCCCTGCAGTGGCGGCACCCACGCATCGGCACCCAATGCTAAGACCAGGTCTCGGTAGGGTTGGGTTTCACCCTGGAGGCTGAGGGTCCTGGCCTGAGCATCAATAGCGTCAACCTGGGTATGGTTTCTGATACTGATATTAAACTCCTGGGCCAGCTGCTCGGCCGAGCAACGCACCAGATCCGAGGCTTGCAGCTTACGGCTAAAACCGTGACTCAACTGGGGCTTGGGGTAATCAGCCCCCTCATCCCCGGTAATCACCAGCACGGGGGTATCGGTATCCTGCTCCCGAAAGGCGCGAACCAGCTGATAGGCCGCACTACCGCCGCCGATAATAACCACGGGAGCGACCGCTACAGCGGCGGCCTGGTCATCGCACGCGGCGCCCTCGGTAGCAATCGGGTGGTTGTCCAGCGGATCAAACTCTGATTTGCCGAGGAAACACTCCGGACACAGAAAGCTATCGGGGACCTCGGACCAGGCGGTGCCCGCAACCACCCCCTGTCCAGGCGCCCCCTTAGCCGGGTCGTAGATCCAGCCACAGGTTCTACATCTCAACGACGTGTCAGCGGCTAGCGCCTGCGCAACAGCTTGAACCGCTGGCTGAACGGATGGTCGAGCCGATGCAGGGTTCACGGCTGCGGGCTGCTTCGCTGACGCGCCCAGGTAAGATACCGCCTCGGCTTTCGCCACCGCTAGCGGCTGGATTGTCGACCCAGCCTGCCACTCGCGTGCAATCTTGCGGCCGTAGGCCAGACACTCATCCAACGCACCTTCGGTGGGCTTCCATACCGCCTCGATCCCCTCGGTAACGGCAAACCCGGCCTCCTGCAAGCGCCGACCGATGCTCTCCACCGCTCCACCACTCCAACCGTGACTACCGAAGGCCGCGGCCTGCTTGCCCTTAAATCGTAGCCCGCGCATCTCTTCCAACAGCGCCGCCACCTGCGGCAGCATACCGTTGTTAACGGTCGGCGAACCGACCAGAATTCCTTTGGATTTAAACACCTGGGTCAACACATCGTTCTTGTCGGAGTTGGCCAGATTGAACATCTTCACCACCACCTCCCGATCCACCGAACGGATACCCTTGGTGATCGCCTCGGCCATCTGCCGGGTACCGTTCCACATGGAGTCGTAGACCAGGGTGATCTGATTTTCCTGATAGTTATCAGCCCAGGTCAGATACTGCTCGATGATCTGCGCCGGGTTATCACGCCAGATGATACCGTGCGAGGTACAGATCATATCCAGCGGCAGGTTAAACGCCAGCACCTCCTGGATCTTAGCCGTCACCAGGTGGCTGAACGGGGTCAGGATATTGGCATAATACTTTAAGCACTCCTGCTGCAGCTCCTTCTGGTCCACCAGGTCGTTAAAAATTTGCTCGCTGGCATAGTGCTGACCGAAGGCATCGTTACTGAACAGCACCGCATCCCCGGTCATATAGGTCATCATGCTATCGGGCCAATGCAGCATCGGCGCCTCGACAAACACCAACTGCTTGCCGTTACCCAGATCCAGGGTGTCGCCCGTCTTGACCACGCGGAAATTCCAGTCCTGGTGAAAATGGCCCTTCAAGGATTTGACCCCGTTTTCGGTGCAGTAGATCGGGGTGTTCGGAATCCGCGCCATCAGCGCCGGCAGCGCGCCACTATGGTCGATCTCGCCATGGTTGGCGATGATGTAGTCGATCTTCTCCAGCGCGATCTCTTTCTCCAGGTTATCAATAAACTCCTGGGCATAAGGGCTCCAGACCGTATCGATCAACACCACCTTCTCCTCCTGGATCAGATAGCTGTTGTAACTGGATCCTTTATGGGTGGTGTATTCCGCGCCGTGAAACTCGCGCAGCTCCCAATCCTGCTTACCGACCCAAGAAATATTATTTTTTACCACAAAAGACATCGCACGCTCCTCACTTGATCCAAAGCCCAGGGTTCAGGCCGTTAGCTTAAAAATTAAGTCACCTACACAGCGACACCAGCAGCCGCATAAGATACATTTGAAGAACATCTTACAAAGTAATATTTAAAATGCAACTTTAATTTTATAGCTTTGCACTAGCGCGCCTGATTAGCGTCTTTCGCTTATAGATTACCCAGCATTACCCGCCACCAAACGATTCATACAATAAAAACACCGCTATCTAAAGCAGATATTGTTATTCGCAATCACCAGTAGACAGATACAAAAGATATATTTATTATCAATCTTAAGCAGGTGCAAACCGCAGCGCCACCTTTACCCACCCACCGGGAAGCCGCTCATGAAACGTATTACCGAATTGCAACCCCTGTCCCACGACCATCACCACGCCCTGGTACTGGCCAACCGTTGTAAAAAGACCGCCGCCAGCGGCAATATCGCCGCCAGTATTCTGCTATGGCAGGAGGTGATCCACGAGTTTATCCATACGCTGCTGCCGCATTTTCATATCGAAGAACAGACCCTGATCGCGCCCTTACAACGCCTGGGAGAGGATAAGTTGCTGCAAAAACTGCTGCTGGACCATGGTTTGATCCAGACTTGCGTGTTCGATACCCAGACCCCGGAAACCGAGTTACTGCAGCGTTTCGGCACCCTGCTGGCCGCCCATATCCGCTTTGAAGAACGCGACCTGTTTATCACAATACAGGATCGATTGACGCCGCAGGAGCAACAACGCATCCTCGATCACTGTCTCGTGAGCGCGCCAGGAACAGCTGAGGCACCGACCGCATCAATGGTGCTGTGTTTGTAATTTTTTAATCTATAGTTTTTGTCATGACGGCGTCACTCTCGCGTGCATCACCCGCAACACAAAAACTGAAGGATCGATTATGAAAATTACACGCTCTGTGGCGTCGATGTCGATGTCGATAGCGTTGCTGCTGTGGGCGTCGGTGGTCACGGCGGCCACCTATGAGTACAACCTGTTAGCGGCTCAAAAAGGTGATCCAGAATCACAAGCCAACGTCGGTACCGCGCTGTACTCCGGTAATGGCGTGGCTACAGATAAGGCGCAAGCCGCCATCTGGTTCCGCAAGGCCGCAGCCCAGGGGCATCCGAGCGCGCAATATAATCTGGGTTACCTGTATGCCAACGGCCAGGGCGTGCCACAGGACGACAACGAAGCCCTGCAGTGGTACCGACGCGCGGCCAAGCAAGGCTACGCCGCAGCGCAAAACAACCTGGGGATCAGATACAGCAGCGGCCAAGGCGTCCCAGCAGATGATACCCAAGCCCTGACCTGGTACCGGCTCGCCGCTGAGCAAGGCTATGCGGCCGCACAATTCAACCTGGGAGTCAGCTACAGCAACGGCCAAGGCGTGCCCCAGGATGATAAACAGGCCATCAAATGGTACCGCCGCGCGGCCGAACAGGGCCATGCGGCCGCACAATTTAACCTGGGGACCCGCTACGACAGCGGCCAGGGTGTGCATCAGGACGATAGCCAAGCGCTGCTCTGGTATCAACGCGCAGCCGAGCAACAGTATGCCGCCGCACAATTCAACCTGGGGGTCATGTACGCCACTGGTCAGGGCGTGCCCCAAGACGATAGCCAAGCCTTGACCTGGTACCGGCGCGCCGCCGAGCAAGGAGATGCCGCGGCGCAAAACTACCTTGGATTTAAGTACAGCAACGGCCAAGGTGTGCCCCAGGATGATACCCAAGCCAGCAAATGGTACCAGCTCGCCGCCGAGCAAGGGGTTGCCGCCGCGCAATACAACATTGGCCTCAGGTACGCCAAGGGGCTAGGCGTACCGCAGAGCGATAGCCAAGCACTGCAATGGTATCAACGCGCCGCCGAACAGGGGGTGGCCGCGGCACAATTCAACCTCGGATTTAGATACGCCAACGGTCAAGGCGGCTCCCAGGACTTTCAACAAGCGCGCAACTGGTACCGGCTCGCCGCGGAACAAGGGCATGCCGAGGCACAAGCCCAGCTTGGGGATATGTACGCCAACGGCCAGGGCGTTGCCCAGGACCCTCAACAAGCCCTGCTGTGGTACCGGCGCGCCGCCAAGCAAGGGGTGGCCGCGGCGCAATTCAACCTGGGCACCCTCTACGACAGCGGCCAAGGCCTGCCTCCGCACAACCAGCAGGCGCGTACCGGGTACCGACTCGCGGCACTCAGGTGGTACCGACTCGCCGCCGAGCAAGGGCACGCCAGGGCACAACTCAACCTGGGGATCCGCTACGCCAACGGCCAAGATGTGGACCAGGACCCTCAACAAGCGCTCAAGTGGTACCGGCTCGCCGCCAAGCAAGGGCTGGCCACGGCGCAATTCAACCTGGGTACCCTCTACGACAGCGGTCAAGGACTGCCCCCGCATGACCAACAGGCGCGCAGCTGGTACCGACTCGCGGCACTCAGGTGGTACCGACTCGCCGCCGAGCAAGGGCACGCCAAGGCACAACTCAACCTGGGGATCCGCTACGCCAACGGCCAAGATGTGGACCAGGATCATCAACAAGCGCTCAACTGGTACCGGCTCGCCGCCAAGCAAGGGGTTACAGACGCGCAAACGCAGCTAGGCCAGATGTATGCCAACGGCCTGGGGGTACAGCAAAACTACGCCCAGGCTACCTACTGGACAGCCCAAAGTGCGCAGCAAGGAGACGCCATTGCGGCTAACAACATCGCAGCCTTTACTCAGCACCTAACCAGCCACCAGGTCAGGAGTATCAGAGCCAATGTCCGCTCGGCACCGCGCATCGACAGCGAGGTCATCACCCAGTTAGCCAAGGGCAGCAAAGTCTATCAGCTCGACCAGCCAACCGACGCCTGGCTAGAGGTCTATCTGCCACACAGCCACCGTATAGCCTATATGGCCACCTTAACACTGCAGACAAAATAAGCCGGGATAGGTCGGGCTTTAGCCTGACGTTGGGTGCCGCGGGCCGTCGGGTTGAAACCCGACCCACAGGGCGCGATGTGTGTTTTGTGGGTCGGGCTTTAGCCTGACATTGGCAGCAGCGGGCGACGGCTTGAAAGCAGACCTACAGAGGTGCTGCGCAAGGCAGCTCCGGATTACCAGCCGCAGAAGGGCTTGGTAAAGCGGTCCAGGGGCAGATAGGCGCACAGCAACTGGCGTTTATGCTGGCGGTCGGCTATCCGGGTCAGTGCAGCGCGGCCGGTGTGCAAGCCGCGATGGACATTGGCGACCACGGCGTCCCGGGTCGGCCGGTCCAGCGTAAACCAGCCGCTCAACCCCGCCTCGGCGATATGGATATGCACATCCGGCTCCCAGGGTCCCAAATGGGTCGCCTGAATGATCGCCGCCCTATACTCCGCGTCGAACTCGCCCCGGTAGGTCTTGAGTAGCGCCAGCCGCGCCCAGGTATAGGGCCATTGCGGACGGCGGCGCAGCGATTGCTGGTAGAGCGCCACCGCGGGGGCGGTGATCTCGACCAGCGACCCCGCCTGCGGATCATTCACAGACAACAGCCCCTGGTAGGTCAACAGATGCGCCTTGAGATCCATATGCTGCGGATTACCCGGCTCCCAGAGCAACGCCGACGAGGCTTGCGCCAACGCAGCTTGCAGCGCCTCCTGGGTCGGCAGCCGCCCCGCCTGCTCCCAACCACTGAGCGCATAGCGTGCCTTATAGCCGATGACATCCGCCACCCCGATCCGCACCGCTTGATAGATTCCCCAGCCGCACAGCGCGATCACAGCCAGGGCGATAAAGGTGGCGGGCTTAGGGAGGGCTAAAGACATACCAGAGTGGACCTAAGCGTATAGCAGGTTACGACAATCCGAGAATAGCAGCGGGATTATCCCAGACCAACTGATCCGCGGCGGCCGCGCCGACGTGCGCCTTGGCGGCGGCATAGCCCTCAGACAGCCGTGGCGGGCGATGCTGTAGATTATGAGCATCGGTGGCCAGCACCGTGACCCAGTCGTTGTCGAGCATCTGCAGCGCGCGCTCCAGAGACAGGGCGCCAAACTGCCCCGCTACCGACATCGCCGTCACCTGAAACAGGCAACCCAGCTCGACAAAGGGCGCGATCGCATTCAGGTCACGCATAATCTCTTTATTGCGCTCGGGATGGGCAATCATCGGTAGGATATTGCGCTGCAACAGCCAACTGACCAGCTTGTCACTGCCCGGCGGAATATGGCTGTGGGGCAACTCCAGCAACATCACCTGCTGGCCCTGCCAGGTGCCAAGAAAGGGCAGCTGACTCTGGGCCACCAGACTCAGTACCTCGGCCGATAGCCGCACCTCGGCGGCCATCGCCACCGACAACGGAATATCCGCGGCCTGCAGCGCCTCGGCAAAGCGTTCAAAAACCGGCTGAATGCTGCGCAGACTGTTGTCGTAACGCCCCGGATGAATATGGGGGGTGCAGGTGATATGAGTGATGCCATCGGCCACCGCCACCCGCGCCAGCTGCAGAGCGTCGTCCAGCGAACGCGCACCGTCATCAATGCCCGGCAGCAGGTGGCTATGCAGGTCGATCATGCGGCAGTCTCGTCGGCACGGTAGGCATAGACATCGTAGTAACCGGAATAGCCTTCGCCGTAATAACGAGACGCCTTGGCCATATCCACGGCGTTCAGCACCACACCCACCACCGGCGCATTGACCTCGGCCAAGCGCCGCAAGCCGGCCTTGATCTGCACGCTCGGCGTGCTGTCCGCCTTAATGACGTAGACCATGGAACCGACCCGTCCCGCCAGCACCAGCGCATCGCTGACCGCCTGACAGGGCGCGGTATCGATGACGATACGGTCATAACGGCCTTCCAAGTCCTCCAGCACCGCCCGAAAACGCGCCGAGGACAGCAGCTCCAGTGGATTCGGCGGAATAGTACCCGCAGAGATCACATCGATACCCTCCGCTGTCAGGGTATGGATGCACTCCTCCAGCGTCGAGGTGCCCGCCACCAGATTGGACAGCCCCGGTGCCCGGGGGCCAAACTGGAACAGCTTACCGATAGAGGGGCGACGCATGTCGGCATCGATCAGCAACACCCGCTCCATCTGCCCCAGCGAGTAAGCCAGACTCAGCGAGCAGGTGGTCTTGCCTTCACCCGGCACCGTCGAGGTCACCGCTATGACCTTATGCGGATTATCCAGCGCCGAGAGCACCAGACCGGTACGGATAGTACGCACCGCCTCGGAAAACCCCGACTTGCCATCTTCAATATAGTGACGGTAGGAACCTTTGACCTCTTTGCTCTGCAGTTTGGGCAACAGCCCCAGCATCGCCTGAGCCAGTTTTTCCTGAACATCGCCGGTGCTGCGAATGGTGTTGTTCAGCGCCTCCAGTAGCAACGCGCAGAGCACGCCCACCATCAGGCTCAGCACCAGACTCAGCGCGATAATCAATCTTTTCTTCGGCTTAGCCGCAGCATTGGGCGGCACGGCTGGGTCGACATTACGCGCGATCGCCGTTGACAGATCGCCCGTGGCGGCGGTCTCGTTAAGACGGGTAAAGAAGGTATCGTAGAGCTTACGGCTAGTCAGCGCTTCGAGCTCCAACTGCCTGAGCCGGTACTCTTTGCGTTTGATCTCCTGCATCTGCTCCTTGGTACGGCTAAGGGACGCATCCAGAGAGCGCTCGTTGCTAAGAGCCACGCGGTACTGGTTTTCGATGCCCTTCACCACACTGATAATCTGCTGATTAAGGGCGCGGCGCGCGCTGACCAGCTCGGCATCGACCGCAATCATCGACGGGTGTTTGGGGCCGTAGCGCTGGGACAGTTCCGACTTTTTCTGCTCGACCTTCAACAGCGACTGCTTATAGCTCTGCACCACCGGATGACTCAATACGGCAGGGATTCGCTCATAACGTTCGGCAGCCCCATCGAGCTGCATATTGCCAATATTCTGAATCTGTTGATAGCGGCTCTCGAGATCGAGACGCTCACGGCGTGAATCCGCCAGCTTGCTGGCCACTAGATCGAGCTCGGCGCTAGCGATTTCCAGCCCCCCGCGATCACCGACGATCTGCTCCTGTTCGCGAAACTGTTGCAGAATCGCCTCCGACTCCTGCAGCTTGCCCTTCAGCCCCCCCATGCGCTCATTGAGCCAACCGGACGCCTTGAGGGTCTGCTCCAGCTTACCCTCCAGATTGCTATTGATATACGCCTCGCCCACCGCATTGGCGATCTTGGCGGCAAACTCCGGGCTATAGGCGTCAAAGCTGATACTCACCAGCTGGGTTTTACGCACCGGCTCGATGGTCAAGCGCGCCATAAAGGCATCGACCTTGCCCTGAAAGCGCCGCGCGTCGCTGGGTTCAACCGGCGCCAGATCGGGCATAAACTGCCCGGCCAGCTCCCGCCAGTTAAAGTTCAGGGCGGGCTCACGGTTAAACTCGGGATGACGGTCCAGATCGTACTGGCGCACCACAATTTCCGCCAGTTTACGCGACTTGAGAATTTCGAACTGGGTCTGATAGTATTCGTTACCCGAAGAGTCAAGACCATACATCTCCTCGATAGAGACCACCTTAGCCTGCTTCGACTCGATCAGCAGGGTCGCGGTCGCCCGGTAGATCGGCTCCAGGGAGAACACCACCAGCGCGGTCAACAGCGTGACCAGCAGCGAAAAGCCGACGATCCCCCATTTATGCCGCATCAATGTCAGCCAATACTGACGCAGATCGATCTCATCATCCTGCAACAGCCCTTGCTGTGCTTTGCTGTTCTGTAATTCCATTAATATCAATACCGACTCAATACAAATACAAAAGAGGCGAGCGATAGCATCGCCCCCTCAGAAACTAAGCGTATATACCCAGGGCCACACGCAGCGCCGCTCAGCAGACTAGGCTAAAAGAAACTCTCTTCAATAGTAACGATATCCCCAGGGCGCACCTTATCGCCCAGCGTGACTCTATCCGGTTTGCTACTGTCACCGCCATCATGGACGACAAACATCTTGGTGCGCGAGGCACGCTCGGTAAAGCCCCCCGCCAGCGCTACCGCCTTCTGCAGCGTCAGTCCCGGCTGATACGCATAACCGCCGGGCTTTTTAACCTCACCATTGACAAAAAACTGTCGGTACTCCAGCACCCGCACATGGACGCTCGGACTCACCAGATAACCATCCGCCAGCTGCGTACGGATCAGCTCGGCCAGCTGGCTGATACTCTTACCCACCACCCGCAACTCCCCCAAAAAGGGATAGGCGAAGGTACCGGCATCGCTCAGCCGCACCTCGAGACTCAGATCCTCCTCACCAAAGACTTGAATACTAAGCAGATCGCCGGAACCCAGGGCATAATCGGACAAGCCATCACCCTCCGCAAAGACCGCAGGTGATGCAACGAGCAGCAACCAGATCAGTATCGCTCTAACAGGTAATCTCATGGAGGAACACACTCTTACACTCGATCGGAACCGATCTCTAAACCCAAAAGCCCGCCACCGGTGCAGAATGCTCAGCACCGGCGCGGGCAGAACCGCCGTTAATACCACAGTCTAACCATCAGCAGATCAGAACGAACCCAGCAGGCTCAGCATCACCAGGTTCTTATCGTAGCTTTGACCGGCCTCATTGGAATCGGCCTCCGTCAGGGTGTAACTCAGATCCAGCGACAACCAGCGCCGCATCTCGTAGTTGGCACCCAGGGTCAGGTTATCGATGGTATCTTTACGAGACTCACCCTTATAATCTTCATCACGGCGACTCACCAATACATTGGTACTAACAATGTCGTTCCAGCTATGATCCCAGCTCAGGCTCAAACTGGTCGTATCTACCGCATCTTCGGCACCGGTAGCCTCTTCAAATTTCTGCGAGGTCATCAGCGTGAAGCTGGAGTAACTCTGCGGCGCCCAACTGGCGGTCACCTCCCAGCTGCCACGGTCCTGATCCTTCTTGGCCGCTTTATCATAATCTTTTTCGCTGTAACCCAGCTTGGCGGTGCCGGAGGTCTTAGCGGTCGCGTCCCACTTTACCCCGACCAGGTAGGTCTGATTGGTACTGTTCAGATCACTATTCCGAAAGTAATCGATATCTTCATGGCGCAGCTCGACCAGCGCCTGGGTCTTAGGCGCGACGCGGTAGAAGAAGGTACCGCCCAGGGTGATATTTTCGCGCTCCCGGCTGTTGTTTAGCGTGGGGAAGTTATCGAACTGATGGTTCAAGTAGCTGGTTTTGATTTCCAGATTGGCCTTGGCGTCTTCGGCACCATAGAGGTAGGTCGCAGCCAGAGTGAGATCCACGGCGTTGGTCGGTTCATTACCTATAGGAGAGTCGTTGCTGCCCCGATCCTCATGGATCTTGGAAATTCCGGCGCTCAGGTTCAGGCTGTTACGCGCGTCTAGACCCAACTGTGCTTCTGCGCTTAGCGCATGGTCGGTATAGTTGTCATCGTTACTATTCTCTAGGAAACCCACCTTAAGATCATAGTTGGCGCTAAAGGCATTATCACCGCGCTCGGCAGACACCTTGACCGAGGGATTGATCACCAGGATCCCCGAAGACTTCTCATCTGTTTCCGTAGAATAAAGATTGTCGTTATGCCCCAGCTGCAGAGCCAACTGCGGGGTCACATCGGCAACGCCAACACGAAAGTCCATGGGTTCTATAGCTGTCGCCGAACCCGCATAAGCACCACAAAGACCGATAACAACGAGGCGCAAATCCTTAATTTCCATATGACATTCCTATAAGTGTTGACATAATCTCATCTGGCCACCCCGAGAACCACCTCGCCCTACGGGTGCCAACTTAAAAATTCTGGCGCAGATATTAGCACAGCCGAGCTATTACGCCAGCAAAAAAGCAAAAAGGGGTCAGGTCTTGAATTTCAGAAAAAGGGGTCAGGTCTTGAATTTTGCGTGAACCGCACCAATAGAGCAAAAATCCCGCACCGTTGTTGAATCGATCATGATGCAGTTTGTACCTCAGAATGCAAAAAGAAAGACCTGACCCCGCTGAGTGGGAGCCGTAGCGAATATTTTGCCAATTTTTGCCATTGAGGCTACTCTAGAATCCATGAGTACGATGAATATATCCTTACCAGATTCCCTCAAAGGTTTCGTTGATGATCAGGTCAGCGAGCGTGGCTTTGGCTCAAGCAGTGAGTACGTCAGAGAGCTGATTCGTAAGGATCAGGATCGGGAACAACTCCGTGGCCTTTTGCTTGAGGGTGCGGAGTCCTCCATCGCGTCCGAAGCTGACCAAAGCTACTTTGATAGCCTGCGCAGCCGTATTCGTCAGCGCAAGTGAAGTTCAAGCCAGCAAATCTGCGCGAAAAAGCTTCACAAGATATCGATAAGATCATTGAGCATTACCTCACCAATGCAAACGAAGAAACCGCTCTGGGCTTTGTTGATGCCTTGGAGAAAGGTCTCAAGCACACTGGCCGTCACCCAAAGTCCGGTTCAACATTCTGTGCTCATGAACTTAACTGGCCCGGCCTGAAAAGCTGGCCCTTGAAGCGATACCCCTACCTCGTTTTTTACATGGAGCAATCTGAGTTCATTGATGTCATCCGTATACTTCATGATCAGCGTGATATTCCCAGATGGATGCGAGAGCCCGATTAGAACAAAGGGGGTCAGGTCTTGAATTTTGCGCCAGCCTCCTGGCACTTAACAATTCGACTGATCTGCGAATAATGCAGTCCAAACTGGTCACCGATCTCCTGCAACCTGTAACCGCCACTGCGGTAAGCCTGATAAATTGCAGCATCTCGATCTGGAAACTTTTCCTGATAATAACTCAGCGGTTTCGGAGGCGGTCTTTTCTGCGCTGCAGACACTTCACTGAGCCGCGTATCCGCCGCAATCTGGCACTGCATCTGCTCCACAAACAGCGCTGATCCTAGGTAGATCTGCCCCCTAAGCCGGGCCCAAGGACGTGATCCCGCCAGACCCGCAGCGACAAAGACTTGGTATCGATTAATAGCTTCATGCCGGATAGAGGAAAAGCCAGACAGCAGCCAATCCGTCGCCAACCAAGCAGGAGGCTGCTCCTGCCCTGCCGTTGCTCGGTAGCTGGACCAAGGCCAATCTTCGGCGCAATCAACCATACGCGCCCGAACAGGATTCAGAACGATATAACGCGCCAACTCTTGTAGGTAAGCCTCTTTTTCAACCAGAATACCCTTAAAGCGCCCCTGAAACAGATGCCCCACTCGGCCCTGTTTGCGGTTAAAGCGCTGGGTATAGACGCCGTTCAGCTGCCGCATCCCTGTTGATAAGTTAGCGTCCGGCGTTTCCACCAGCAGATGATAATGATTGTTCATCAGACAATAGGCGTGCAGCACCCAGTTAAAACGCTCGCACACCTCGGCTAATACGTCGAGGAACAGCTGCCGGTCGGTTTCATCCACATAGATAGCATCTCGCTGATTACCGCGAGAAGTCACATGATACAACGCACCGGAAAACTCGATTCTTAAGGGTCTGGTCATAGGGAAAGACTAGACCAGGACAGGCAAAATTCAAGACCTGACCCCTACATTACACCGGCTGGAATAACGCTAGCAGATCTTCGGCATCGAAAGGCGCAGCTGCCTTGTTATCCGCGCTATACATACCGCCGGCCAGGGCTTGCTTACGCGCCTGCAAGGCTAATATTTTCTCCTCGACCGTGTGTTCGGCTACCAAACGGTAGACGAACACCGGCTGCTCCTGGCCGATGCGATAAGCACGATCGGTAGCCTGTTGCTCAACCGCCGGATTCCACCAGGGATCATAATGGATCACCGTATCGGCGGCCGTAAGATTCAACCCCGTCCCTCCGGCCTTCAGGCTAATCAGAAACAACGGCACGTCGCCCTGCTGGAACTGATCGACCAAAGCCTGGCGGTTACGCGTGCGCCCGGTCAGCTTTAGAAAGCCAATATCCAGCCGCTGCAGCTCTTTGGCTATCAGATCCAACATACTGGTGAACTGTGAAAACAGCAGGATGCGCCGCCCCTCTTCGATCAACGGCGGCAGCATGTCCGTCAGCAGCCCCAGTTTCGCCGAACGGCTGATACCCGCCGCGGCAGGCAGCTTGACCAACCGCGGATCGCAGCACACCTGGCGCAGCTTCAGCAGGGCATCCAGCACTTCGATATGACTGCGAACCAGGCCCTTCTCCTGCAACAGGGCCTGCACGCGCTTCTCCATACTTATGCGTATGGTTTCATATAGCTTGCGCTGCTCGCCGCTCAGCTCAACCATCCGCAGCATCTCGGTTTTGGGCGGCAACTCGGTCGCTACCGCGTCTTTGGTACGACGCAGCATAAAAGGGGCGATGCGGGCACTGAGCTCCTGCTGACGCTGATGATCGCCGTGCTTTTCGATAGGCTGGCGGAACAGTCGATTAAATCGCGACTGCTCACCCAGAAACCCGGGCATCAGGAAATGAAACAGCGACCAGAGCTCGCCCAGATGGTTCTCCAGCGGCGTACCCGTCAAGCAGAGTCGCTGCGGCGCATCAACAGCGCGTGCCGCTTGCGCACTTTTCGACAGCGGATTTTTGATCGTCTGGGCCTCATCCAGCACCAACCATGACAGCCGCCGCTTGAACTGCGCCTGATCACGAATCAACAACGCATAGCTGGTGATCAACAGGTCGAAGTCGCCGATATTCTCCAGCAACGCATGGCGGCCACTACCGTGTAACACCGCGACACGCAGCGAAGGGGTAAAGCGCTGCGCTTCCCGCTGCCAGTTGTGCAACACACTGGTAGGCGCCACCACCAGCGCCGGCTGCAATAAGCGCCCTTGATTTTTTTCCGCCTGCAGATGGGTCAGCGTTTGCAGCGTTTTCCCCAGCCCCATATCGTCAGCCAACACCCCGCCGAAACCGTAGCTGGCCAGAAACTGCAACCACTCAAAGCCTTGATACTGATAATCGCGCAGCAAGGCATCAACACCGATGGGGGGCTCACAAGGCTCGATCCCGTTAAAATGATGTAGCCGATCGGCCAACTGCCGCAGACGCTCGCTACCACCGAGCGACCAGGCATCGCTGCCACCCAGCGCGGCTAAACGTGCCAACTGCGGCCGGCTCAGACTGAGCTGCTGCTGGTCATCCAGCTGCGGACGGTCAAACAACTCAACCAGGGTATCGAACAGCGGTTTCAACATGGCCGCATCCAGCCGCAGCCAACGCTGACCGCGCCGTATCAGTAACGGCTTGCCCTCCTGTAGCGCCGATGGCGAATGCATCTCCAGCCACTGCAACAAGATCGGCAGCAGCGGGATCATCTCACCTTCGACATCAATCTCCAGCGCCAGCCCAAACCAATCATTAGTATGGCCAAGATCATTGACCGCCATCCGCCACTGGTCCGGTTCAATCCAGTCGAACTCAAAGTCAGGTTCGCGCGTCACCAGCCAGCCCTCGGCCAACAGCGCGGCACAGTCATGCTGCTCAAATCCCAGCCAGAACTGCATATCCTCCATCTCCTGGGCGTCCAGCTTACCCGCCGACGTACGCGGCAGAAAAACCCCAGGCCCAGCACGCTCAATAGCTCCCGCAGCCAGCAGCGCCAACGCGTTCAACCGTGCGGCAAAGCCGCGCTCCTGCTCAAGATTGCGGTTAAACACCCGCATTTCGGTACCCCGAGGCGACATTATCCGCACGTTAGCCGGTTGCGGCTCCCAATCGAAACACTGCTCGCCGTAGCGAATCTGCAGACGGGCAGCACGGCGGCGCCCCCAGGAGGTCTTGGCCTGGTGCAGAGTAAGGAGCGGTTGCGGGGCAATATTCTGCTCCACCACTGTCACCGCAACGGGCAAGGGCAAGCCATCGCGCCACGACGACTCCGGTAAGGATTCAGCTAAGAAATGGCTAAACGCCACCGCCTGCTCTGCCGGTATCCCCGGTACTTTTTGTAACCGATTCAACAACGCACCTGGTAAGCAGTGCTCCACCAGCCCTGCCGAGCGCGTATCCAGATCCAGATACCAAGGCGGACTGGTCGCCACGCAGACCCAGTTATCACTGCCTGCGTCCAGAGTCATAGCCAGGTTTTTTTCACCCTGGGAATCAGCCAGCCAGGCTAACGACAGCAACCGGGAGGCATCAGCCTGCAACGGTGCAGTACTTAGATCATCCGCATCCAGAAAGCAGCGCTGGCTAGCCAACAGATGCTTAAGCAGCAAGGCACCCAACTCGCCCTCCAGCACCACATCAGCGTAAGGATCGGTAGCGGCCATCAGTCGCCCAATAGACTGATCCACCGGCAAGCCATCCGCCGCACCCCTAAGAAAACGCTCGCGATACGGCTCGCTCAAGGGCTGACATTTGCCGAAACCACCGCGCTTAAGAACACGACTCAGGGAGATGCTGACCGCCACACGCGAACAGGAGGCATAATCTAGAACTCGCAGGTGATAAACAAAGACCGGTCCCGAGGCATCAGACTCGCGATCAGGCGCTGGCAGACAGGCCCGCATCTCCTGCTGCCAATTCGACAGCGGATCAGCCTCCCAATCCGACTCCTCGTCTGCATCCCCCTGATAGCGCTCCAACACAGCCAGCATCGCAGCCGCCACATGCTTACAATCCCCATCCAACGGACAGGAGCACTGGCTCTCAAGGAAAGCACCATCCTGATCTTCATAGACCTGCACAAAAACATCATAGGGCCGGCGCCGACGACCCTGAACCGTCGCCTCGAGATAATCCGCATTGCCATCCCAAAAAAATGCCTTGACCCGCTGTTGGCGAAAATAACCGATACCCTTGATCAGAGTATCGGTTCCAAGGCACTCCTGAATCGCAACCGTATCAAAAGGTAACATCACCTAGTCTATCCCAGTAAAAAATGCCCTAGAATAATAAAACCTACCCACTACGCAACAGATTTTTAAGTGCCAGAGCGGGGTCAGGTCTTGAATTTTGCATCTCTATAGCTCGGGATCATGGGCAGACAGGATCAAGCAACCCCAAAAAGGCAAAACTCAAGACCTGACCCCTACATTGGTGACCCCTACATCGCGGTCCCTCGGGTGATCTTTTCGTCAGAACAACTTCTGGCTATTTTTGCGCAGTCTGAGGTAATACTCTTCCATCACCTCGATAAAGGAGGTTTGCCGGTGCCAGAACGGCGGGAAATCGCCGCCCTTTTTGATCAGCAACGCCGGGATCGATGCCTCGGGTACCGGCTCGATCGTGCTGGGCAACGGCACGGCTCCTGCCAGGGCGGGGTCAGGTCTTGAATTTTGCACCGCTATCGTTCGGGGTCATAAGCGGACGGGATCAAGCAGCAACCCAAAAAGGCAAAATTCAAGACCTGACCCCGTTGATCTCACCCCAAACATACAAAGATTGACAATCTTTGTATGTGAGTCTAGCCTTATTTTTAGAATATCTATTCTTGAAGGCCATCATGCACGTATCACTAACCGCCGAACTGGAAGCTCGCGTTAAAGCCAAAGTTGAAAGCGGCTTATATAACAATGCCAGCGAAGTCATCCGCGAAGCGCTGCGCTTTATGGATACCCATGAAGACTGGATTCACGAGGTAAAACTGGCTCGCCTGCGCGAACAACTCAAAGCCGGCGTTGATCAGTTAGACCGTGGCGAAGGCATAGCTATTGACTCACAAGCCGCTTTGGATTCGCTGTTTGACGATATCAAGAGCTAACACTCGATGCCCAATTACAAGCTCTGCATATCACCCACCGCCAAAGCAGACCTGAAAGACATTTATCAATTTGGGCTTCGCCAACTGGGAAAAATCCAATCGGATAACTACCTGGCAGCCATCAAAGATCACTTTTTGGCACTCATTGATCAGCCACTGATGGGTGTCGAGCGGCCCGAGCTCCTACCTGATACACGCAGCCTACCCATTCAAAGCCATATACTGTTTTATCGCGTGGCATCCAACCAGGTTGAGATCATCCGCGTGCTACACTGCCGCCAAGATCCCCAACGACATTTGCCATAGAGGTGCAAGCAGCAATCCTACACGGACGGGGTCAGGTCTTGAATTTTGCATCGCTATCGTTCGGTCTCAAGCAGCAACCAAAAAAGGCAAAATTCAAGACCTGACCCCTACATTGCGGTCCTCCGGGTGATCTTTTCGTCAGAACAACTTCTGGCTATTTTTGCGCAGTCTGAGGTAATACTCTTCCATCACCTCGATAAAGGAGGTTTTCCGGTGCCAGAACGGCGGGAAATCGCCGCCCTTTTTGATCAGCAGCGCCGGGATCGATGCCTCGGGTACCGGATCGACCGCGTTGGGCAACGGCACGGCTCCTGTCCAGAAACCTCTGACATCGATCTCATCCGGCAACGCCGCCGTTTCGGGACGGGTAAAATAGCTATCCTGCAATGGCGGTGTGTGATCGGCGGTCTGCAGCGAATGGAGCAGCGCCTTGCCAAGCGGCAGGCGAGCCAGCTCTTGATGCAACTGCTCTCGAGACAGGCCGCGTAATTCAAACAGCAGAAAGGGATCCTGGTCCAGCTGTTCGCTTAGCCGATAACAAACCCCAGCAATATGCTTGCAGGGGGTCTCGCCATCGGGACAACTGCAATCCACGTTAAAGTCGCGGTAGCTGACCGGCAGCAGCTGCAGCCCAAGGGCCTTAAACGGCTGCTCGATATCATCCGGCATCTCATTCATGATCAACTTGCATATTGACGCCGCGCTGTCACCGACCGCCTCAATCACCGATCGCCACTGGCGCTGAGTAATCGTCGTCATCTGGACGCGGGTGCTATAGGTCGGCTCCTGATGGACACCAAAATAGGGATTGGCATTACCGCGGATCCTGGCCGTTACCTTGCCACCCTTAAGATGCCATTGTTTGATCCGGTTATCACTACGATAGGCCCGCCCTCTTGATAGCCTGCCACTGTCGGTAAAGGCCTCAACGGCTTCGATAAAATTCCGCCCCCACCAGGTCTTGCTGCTGATGTTGCCAGTGCTCATGCCGCTACTCCATCACCGATTGTTTGTTCAATGCAATAAGGGACCTAAAGGCGTCATTGTCCAATGTTGACAACCAACTTTCATCGTTGCCGACGATACTCCCGGCGAGCTGTTTTTTATCTTCGATCATCTCATCGATACGCTCCTCGAGTGTGCCGGTGGTAATGAACTTATGGACAAAAACCCTCTTGTCCTGGCCGATACGAAACGCCCGATCGGTGGCCTGATCTTCAACAGCCGGATTCCACCAGCGGTCAAAGTGAAACACATGATTGGCCCGGGTCAGGGTAATACCGACACCCCCGGCCTTGAGAGAGAGAACAAATACCGCGGGCGCGGTGCTCGGATCCTGAAACTCAGCAATCATCCGTTCCCGTTTTTGACGGGAAATCCCACCGTGCAGGTAATAACACAGCTGCTGCTTATGCCGGCCTAAATACCGCGCCAGCTGCTCACCGATCTCGGTAAATTGGGTAAAGATCAACACACTGTCACCATCGGCCAGCGCCTCTTCGAGCATCTCGGAAAGACGCTCAAGTTTTTGTGAGCGATCCGCGCTAAAGCCGCTGCCGTCTTTTAAAAACTGAGCAGGATGATTACAGATCTGTTTCAGTTTCATTAACGTCGACAGCATCAGCCCCTGGCGTTCGATGCCCTCTTTCTCCGCCAACTGCTCGCTCACATCAGCAACCACCACCTCATAGAGCGCGGCCTGCTCCTTGCTGAGATTGCAGTAGAGTTTATTTTCTACCTTATCCGGCAGATCCTTGATGATATTTTTATCGGTTTTCATCCGCCGCAAGATAAAAGGAGCCACCAGTTGTTTCAGCAAAGCCGAGCGGCTGAGGTTGTTGTCCCGCTGGATAGGCAGTTCATAGGTCTTGCGAAATTGGGCCTGGCTACCCAGGTAGCCAGGATTAAGAAAATGAAAGATCGACCAGAGATCCAGCAGCCGGTTTTCCACCGGGGTACCGGTCAAGGCCAGCCGCCGTGTGGCGTCTAGCTTAAAGATCGCCTTGGTTTGCGCCGCTTTGGGGTTTTTTATGTTCTGGGCTTCATCGAGCACGATGCGTCGCCAGCGGACATTTTCCAACAGTTTGAGATCTTTGCGCACCAGGGTATAGGAGGTGATGATCATATCCTGGGTTGCGCAAAGCGCTGCGAATTCCAGCGGCTTCTTCAGACGCTGATTACCGTGGTGGATCGCGGTGTGGAGATGGGGAGCAAATTTTTCAACCTCTTTTTGCCAGTTCCCCATCACCGACGTGGGTGCGATCAACAAGGTGGGGCCGGCATGCGCATCGCCTAGAGGGCTGGTGCCGAGAGGGCTGGCGCCGGGATAAGCGGCACCGACAGGGACGGTACCGAGATGATGCTCGCCAGCGCCAGCCTGCTCTTTATCCAGCACCAGGCTGGCGATCACCTGGATGGTTTTTCCCAGCCCCATATCATCAGCCAGACAACCATTAAGTCCCAGCTGTTCCAAGTAGCGCAGCCAGGAAACGCCTCGTTGCTGATAGCCCCGCAGGTGACCCTGGAGTCCGTCAGGATCCCTGATCGGTTCCATCCGGGACGGATCGGCCAGCTTGTCCAGCATCATGGCAAGGCTGTCGCCCCGTTCCAGCTCATAGAGATCCTCTTCGGCCAGTTTTTTCAGCAACGCCGGAATCGATGCCTGAGGTTTAGCATCTGCATGCTGCTGCCAGAACGCCAGCATTTGCCCCATCTTGTCCTGGTCCAACTCCATCCACTGGCCCCGGAACTGGATCAACGGACTGTTGGCGGCCATCAGCTGCTGCCACTCCTGCGCCGTCACCGGCTGATCACCGATAGCGAGCTCATAGCTGTACTCAATCAGCCGCTCCAGTGACAGCAGCCCCTGGCCGCTATTTGACTGACTTTGTCCCCGGTGAGCCGATGTCCGCAAGCGGATCCTGGCACGCTGGCGTCCCTGAGGTGTCCACCAGGAGGGCACCATCACCTTAAAACCGGCATCTTCCAACACCCAGGCGCTCTCTTTGAGAAACTCAAACGCCTGTTGCTGGTTGATCGCAACGGCCCGGGGTTGCCGGGTTCTCATGCCATGCCAGAGTATTGGGTAGATCCGCGCCGCGCTTCCCAGGGCCAGCAGCAACTGATGCTCCAGCCCCACACCCAACAACGTTTCCAAGGCCTGTTTTTCATCCGCTGGTAACGCCCAGTAGGCTGACAGCTCCAGTTTAAACGCCGGTTGCTGGCGGGATGCGACGACAAAATGGATCGACCAGTCGTCCTGTTGTTCACTGCTGGCTTCATCGAGCCGAAAACAGAGCTGAATGTGGCTCTCCAGCCCCTGCCCCGTTATTTTTTGTTGCCAGCGGTGCCATTGGCCAAGCTCTGCCGGTAAAGTCTCAGCCACATCCAGCCGCCGGGATGGATGACAGAATGACTGCAGCAGGCTATCTGCCAGCTTTTTGTTAAAGCTTAGCGGGATCTTGTCGCTGGCCCGATCCAGCGTCTCGTTTAACGTCACCTCAGAAAAATGCCGTAACAGGCTCAGCGGTTCAAATTGCTGGGAACAGGCAACAGGGATCTGTTTAACCGCCTCAGCCAACAGCGTTTCGTAGCCGGGAGAGACAATCTGCCAGGTCCGGTATAGTGGCGCAGCCGAGCCACGCGTGCCCTTGCTGCGCAGTAATCCGGGCAGGTATTGATCTTTGTTGATCACCCCCTTGATCGACTGACTGAAGTAATACCAGAACAGAAAATCACTGCCGAGCCGGGTGTCGCTGAGCTGATAAGATGCCAAAAAATGGATCTGATTGATGCTCTGCAGCGGCAGGGGCAACGGCACCGCGTCTAACTGCCAGGCAGTAAGGGTGATGGTTTGCTCAGCATCTTCAGCGGGTAATAGACCCTGCAACTCGGGACAGGGCAAAGGCGCGCCATCACCACTGGGCAACAGCAGCGTATGGCTGATGAGACTCTCGGCAAAAGAGTGACGGGGCTCAGGCAGCAGCTTTAGCTGATCGCTGAAAAAGTCACTGAGCGCCTGGCCAGTTAACTGCCGCGGATGGGCACGATCCTTGCCCACAGCGCTAACAGCACGGGCAGCGCTGCGCTGCTGAGTTTCTACCCAAACACAAAACTGACCCGCTTGAATAAAATCCTTGCTCTGGTCCGGCAACCAGAATCCATGTATGACATTCATTGATTTTTTATGATCGCAAGTTTTTGTCAGCGAAGATCATTACACGCTATAGTGCTGCTTGCATTATTTTCTTGGTTAAAACCATAGGGGTCACAAAAACCATAGGGGTCAGGTCTTGAATTTTGCATGGAATGAATTGTATCAGCCCGTGGATGCCATGAGGTACGAACCAAGACAATCTAACGGACGAGCAAAAAAAGCAACTCAAAAAAGTAGTTCAGAAAGAACTGCAAGGAGATCGATGATGGATGACAAACTGTTTAGTGAGCTGATGGAAAGCGTTGCCGAAGCGGGCAAGATCCAGCGCGGCGTCGTCGAGCCCTCGCGTGAGCATCGCTTCTCTGCAATGGATGTGAAGAAAATACGTGAGGCGACTGGGAAAACCCAGGAAAGCTTTGCGGCAATGATCGGAGCTCCTCTCTCTACGTTGCGAAGCTGGGAGCAAGGTTCGCGTCAGCCTACAGGCCCTGCCCGCGCGTTGTTAGCCATATTTCAGTCTGATCCTGATCAAGCGTCTGAGCTTTTGCACCGGAGTGCTCACCACTAACCAAGTGATTCCGGCGAGCTGAGGTCGACGAGTAGCGCCACCTGACTCCCCCTGAGCAATTTCTTGACGGTACCTAGCCTGCACCAGAATACAAAATTCAAGACCTGACCCCGTTGTTCAAAATCGGGTGCTAGCCCGGCGCAGCCAATTGAGCCATAATAAGACCATATTTAGCCCACTCGGATACTGCCATGAATATCCAGACCGTTTCTTACCTCAAGTCTCATGCTAATAAGCTTGAGCTGGACTCCCCTCTTCACGTGACCCAGAATGGGAAGGAAGTCTATGTAGTGCAAGATGCCGCCGCATTTCACGAGCAGCAAGAAACGATTGCCTTACTCAAATTGATCAACTTATCAGAACGCAGTCTCAAGCAAACGAGCGAACTCAGCTTAGATGACGCCTTTGATTTCTAAACGTTATGTGGTCGTTGCTACGCCCGTTTTTCGACTCACGCTCAAAAAGCTTTGTGGTTTTTTAAAGCGCAAGCATGATGGGCGTATCGCAGCTTCTGCTCGTGACTCAATTAAACAGCGTGTCGCAGAACTCGCTATCGACCCCAATTTAGCCCCGGTAAGCGATCGTTTAGAGGCGCTCGGGATAACGGATTATCGCCAGCTGTTGGTGGATCAGCACAACCTAGTCTTTTATCGTGTTGACGAGCGAGCGGGTAGAGTCATCCTCATCCTGGCTATGGATACTCGCCAGAACGTTGAACAACTGCTGTACGAGATCAACATCAACCTATAACCCTGCGCACATCTTAGGGGTCACATCTTAGGGGTCAGGTCTTGAATTTTGCATGAGGGTTAGAGACCCTCGGCTACCCGATTATGTCTGGTCTTCATTTATTTCACTCAAGCGCGTACGGTCAGAACTTCGACCTTGTCTTTCACGCTATAGATCACACGATACGCCCCAAAGATCACTTCTCTGATTCGGCGAATACCTACTTCAGGAACTATCCGGCCACTTTCTGGATATTCAGCCAGACGCTCTACTGTGTCGAATAGTTCGGTCACCCAACGTTCTGCGGCATCTGGCTTATCTTGGGCGATGTATTGCGCGATATCTTCGACTCTTTCCAACGCGAGCGGGGACCACTCTACCTTCACCGAACAAGCCCCTTTAGCACTCGTTCTTTGGCTTCATGATGCGGCACGCCCTCCCCGGCCACGAGTTGTTCTTCTGCACGATAAATGTCTGCCAGGACCTCCAGGCGCTCCTGCATAAGCTCAAACTCGTGGACATCTATTAGGACCGCTACACCGCGACCCCGCTGAGTCAACACCATTGGACGCCGGGTCTCGTGAATCTGCTTTACAAAGGAAGCGACACTTGCCCTGAACTCGGACAACGGACGTATATCTTCATCGACTCTAACTTTGGACATAAGCACCTCAAAGTACACTTACACGTACATTGAAGAGTACGTCATCGTAAAGATCGCCGCAACCTGAGACAGGTGTTTTGGGAGGCGCCAGCATCTTAGCATCTTAGGGGTCACATCTTAGGGGTCAGGTCTTGAATTTTGCATGAACCGTATCAGTCAGGATGCCATGAGGTACGAACCGCATCAATAGATGCGAACCCCCCCCACCCTTACTAGATCAATCATGCTGCGTTTCGCACCTCAGAATACAAAATTCAAGACCTGACCCCGCCGCTTGCATATCAGGATGCTGGTGAGCTTGCGAACCGCATCAATAGAGCGAAAACCCCGCACCCTTACTAGACCGATCATGCTGTTTCTTTCATCTCAGCAGGCAAAATACAAGACCCCTCCGGTTTGACCCCTCCGGTTCAAGAGGCTTGACATTTCAAGCACCCCTCCCATAATGGGAGGTGCTGTGACAGGAGGGTAAATGCGTATTATCTCAAAACGGACGATTCGTGAGTTCTGGGAGTCAAATTCACAGTGCCTAGACTCTAAAGGTCCTTTGGAGGCCTGGCATGAAGAGGCATTCAAAGCGAACTGGAGCACACCTCAAGAGGTAAAGTCTCAGTTTCGGAGTGCAAGTATCCTGAAGAACAGTCGAGTGGTGTTCAATATTAAGGGTAATGATTACCGACTGGTAGTGGCGATTAACTACCCCTTTCATATTGTATATATCAAGTTCGTCGGTACGCATAAGCAGTATGACGAAATCGATGCGGAGACTGTGTGATGAACATTAAGCCGATTAAAACCGAAGCTGACTATGAGATTGCGCTGATGCGCGTGGGTGATCTGATGGACGCTCAGATCGACACGCCAGAAGGTGATGAGCTGGATGTGCTGGCGCTGTTGGTTGAGCGTTATGAAGCACAGCATTATCCAATAGCGGCTCCAAACCCGGTCGAGGCGATTCGTTTCCGTATGGAGCAATATGGGCTACATGATAAGGACCTGGTGCCCTATATCGGACACTCGGGCAGGGTCTCTGAAGTGCTGAATTACCGCCGCAAGTTGACTCTGCCAATGATTCGTAAGCTTCACACCCGTCTCAATATTCCAACTGAAAGTCTGATTCAGGACTATCCCCTCAAGCACGCCTAAAACAAACAACGGGGTTAGGTCTTTCTTTTTGCACGGCATGGCACGAACCGCACCAACCCGGATGCCGGTGAGGTACGAACCGCATCAATAAAGCGAACTCCCCTCACCCTTACTAGACCGATCATGCTGCGGTTTATGCCTCAGCATGCAAAATTCAAGACCTGACCCCGCTATTTTCTCTAACCAAGCAATTCCGGCGAGCTGAAGTCGACGAGCAGCTGTCTGGATAACCGTTAAGTAGACACTCCTGCCGTAACCGCTCGCTCCGCGGGGCCGGTGTCAGCTATATGGGGCGGAGATTGGATTTGTGTCATCGATCGACAAGAGCTAAGGTTAAGCGGTTTGGCGCTCAAACCCTACGTGTAAATGGTAGCCGCAAGCGCTGGCGTATTTTTCCAGCGTGGCAACGGTAGCGTTGCTGCCTTTCTCAAGCCTGCTGATGTTGCTCTTGCGTGTCCCCATTCGCTCAGCAACCTGCTGCTGCGTTAGCCCAGCGGCATTACGCATCTGTAGCAGCTGATTGATAAGGGAAAACTCGTCATGCAAGGCGTCATATTCAGCTTTAACAGCCTCGTTCTGTAGTGCTCTGTCTTTGAGTGCTTGTAGGTTGCTCATGATTTGCCTACCTCTTTCATCCGGGCTCGAGCCAGCGTTAAGTCTTTCTTCGCTGTTTTTTGGCTTTTTTTTCACGAAGGCATGAAGAATCTGCACGTTTTCACCCTCCATGTAGCAGAACAGTGCTCGCCCAATGCCTTCTTTAGCTTTGGCGCGGATCTCGAATAGACCATCACCCATTGGCTCGGTGTGTGGTGATCCTAAATTAGCTCCGTGCTCTTCGATCATCTCCAGAAGCTTTAGCGTCCTGGCTTGGATTTTTGGCGGCATCGCGAGGATGTCATCCATAACGCCGGTGTAAAACTCGATACTCCAAGCCATCGACCCCCTCCTTGGTTATCATAAAAGATAACACCATTTATAGTAGTGAGCAAAATATAAATGATGTTATGCCAAGGTAGATTGACCCCGCTGTTTCGTTATGGCTGCTGCTGCCACGAAATGTCGATTTTGCGATGGTGCGCAACACAGTCACGGAGGTACAGGTTTATGAGGCTTTGGTAGGGAACGCCGGTTTCGTCAGCCATGCTCTTGAAATAGCCAATTACGTCTTCGCTCAGACGCATGGTGACAGGCTTCTTGAGCTTGGAGGCATAGGGGTTTTTGCGGGACTTCATTTTTGAAAAGTCATATTCGTCTTTCATAGTCGTGACCCTTCGTAGAATTTTCGTTCGTTTTTGGTGGCTTTACGGGCTGAGATGATGCGGATGGTATTGCCATCATCTCTTTCGCAATGGCACACAATGAGAATGTTAGATTCATTGCTCATGCCAAGCATAATAAAGCGCGCCTCTGTCTCAGAATGCTCTTCGTCGTGGAATTGAAGCGCGAACTCGTCATAAAACACTGATTTTGCTTCATCAAATGTGATGCTTCTTGAGATTCGACGAAGCTTTGGACTTGTTCCAGTCAAAACTTATCATATGTACAGTGTATGTACGGCACGGAGTTTGTCAAACGCCATAACGCCTGTAGCTGCGGCAAATTGCGAGCGCAGCGAGCATTCCTGGGGGTCAGGTCTTGAATTTTGCATGGCACGAACCGCATCAATAGAGCAACCCCCCCCCGCACCCTTGCTAGACCGATCATGCTGTTTTCTTTCACCTCAGCATGCAAAATTCAAGACCTGACCCCGCCTATGCTGACATCCTGCAGCTCGTCGATCTTCATCTGCCCCGCCACCAGCTCCGCCATACCCGGTATCGACAGCACATGCACCGGCAGCGGCTCCAGCTGCTCCAGAATCTGACGACGCCGGCTGCGGCTGGCCGACGGCACGGCCAGCAGAATACGTTGAATGCGCTCCTCCTCCACCAGTGCCGCGATACGCTCCGGGTGATACACCGACAGCCCCTTCACCATTGCCATCAACGCCGCCTGCCCCATATGGCGGACCACCGCGTGATACAGCCCCAGCTGCACGAACACCAGCAGCGACAGCGGCAAGCTAATCAGAAATCCCGATAGCAGATGCCACTCCGGGACCGTGGTGAGCACCTGATTATGCAGACTCACCGCCAGCACAAAAGCCAGCGACAGCACCACCAAGTCGACCAGCAGAGATACCAGGCGTTTTTGCAGACGAGGCAGATCTGGCCTTTTGCGTCCCTACCGCTCGGATTCAAGCAGCAAGCATCAAAAGCAAAAACAAAGACCCTGCTGTTTAGATCGATGTGCGAGGATGCCGGTGAGGTACGAACCGCATCAATAGAGCAAAAACCCCGCACCGTTGCTGGACCGATCATGCTGCTGCTTGCACCTCAGAATGCAAAATTCAAGACCTGACCCCGCTGTTCTGTGACCCCGCTGTTCTGATAGCCTATCTCAGTCGTTCGAGTAGCTTACTTACGTCACTCCATGGCAAGCGACAATTTTGCTCTTTGAGCCTCTCAAAAGCTGCAGCGGCATCATCAACGGTGATCAACTGATTGATTACCATCTCCTCCATCACCCAGAGCGTACCGTGTATTTCGACATTCTCATTCAATGCCGCTTTGCGCAGAGCGCCGTCACCGGTAATCAGCGGGCATCTCTCCTGCTCGGCTGCAGCAAGAGCAAAACAATCATTGATACTGGGCTTGCGGTACTGTTGCTCTAAGTTGTAAGCCCGTAACATCGTTTCAGAGCTAAGCTCAACAATCTCTAAACCCTGATCAAGCAATTCCGGGTGGTGCTCTTCAAGCTCGCTGGCATAAAGCAAGTCAGGAACCAGAAATTGATAAGGTAGCTTCAACATCTGAGCCGTGAGGCTACAATCTTCCATGTCGATAATGATATTTGCGTCACTAATGAGTACCCGCATTCACATGCTCTAAGACGCTATCCATGCGAAAATTCCGTAATGATTTACCTAGCAGCTCAGCTGCTTTGGATTCTCCAATATATTCTTCTGAGAATGCGCGGTAAACAAGGCGCGGAAATAGCCAAGTCTTTTCAGCAGGGTATGGCATACCAGGTTCATTTTTACACCAACCTTTTTGGCTGAAAAAAATTAACATGTGTTTCCTGTAACTGTCAGATTTTACGCCACACTGGGCGACTCTATATAGAATGGAGCTCATGCTAAGTCCGAATTCTTCTTTAAGCATGGATAACTCATTCAGGTCAATAGCGCGACGGTGCGAACCAAAAGCATCAAGTACAGCTGACTTTGGTAGCAAGAAGGCTCCAGCAAAGTGATTGCACGCAGCTTCTTCTTTCATGCCCTCGGGTAATCTGCCGTGAAGCACTAAATGTCCAAGCTCATGGGCTAGAGTGAAACGTTGACGATCCCCAGACCACTCCGCTGAAACAACCACTATAGGTTTATCACCAATAGTCCCAGCTAAGCCATCAAACTTCTTTCCTGCATCAATGGGAGAAACGATGACCATAATGCCACGAGATTCAAGAGTATCTATTAAATCAGAAATCGGATTTAACCCTAACTCCCAAGCATGGCGCATTTGCTCTGCAATTGATTCAATGGCTTCACCATCAGCAACTATAGCGGGTAGCTCGTCCAGTAATGCAAAGTCAGGAATCGGCTGCTGTGGATATAAACCTAGCAACTCTTCCCAGCGCTCAGCTTGTTCATATACATCAGAAGTGATGCGTTTAAGAACTTTCTGAGTGATATTTGATCGCTTGCGATATTCGATGCCTTCAATTTTTACTTCAACAGGCCGAAAGAAATAATCAGTGCGCACACCAACAGCTTTAGCAAGCTGTAGCAGTTGCTTGGACGACGGCATCAGATTTTCTTTTTCATATTTCCTGACTGCGGTATGACTAATACCCAGTATGTGGCCTAGCTCTCTCAAACTGAGCCCAGCAGCATTTCTTGCCCGCTCGATTCTCTCACCAATCATGTCTACACTCCTTCAACATTAGTTTCCATTTGTTAATATTTTTTATCAAGTGTAAACCCATGTGCTATTCAAGTCTGCAGATAACTAATTAAAATTTATTCAGGTTGATGACCGCGAACGATAGTTCGTCAGGTTGGTGCTGAGGTAGGTTGGTGCTGAGTGAGTGCCTGTAAAGCATGCTCATTCTTGGGGGTCAGGTCTTGAATTTTGCACGGCATGGCACGAACCGCACCAACCCGTAGGATGCTGGTGAGCTTGCGAACCGCATCAATAGATGCACCCCCCCCCCCCGCACCGTTGTTCGGCCAATCATGCTGTGTTTCGCACCCCAAAATGCAAAATTCAAGACCTGACCCCTTCTATCCTGACCCCGCCTGTTTCCCCCACACCAGGTCCCCTATTCCGTCTGTGGGGGCGAAGCCTGTTGGGGCTTCTAGCAGCAGGTTGCGGATCTGTTCGTGCTGTCCTGCTGAGCAGGCGCGGTCTAGGCGTTCGAGCAGCAGTGCCATGTCGTCCCATTCCAGAAAAACCTCGCTGGCGGTTTTGATGCGCGGGTGTTCGGTGGGCTGTTCGCTCTCGCCGATCAGCAGCTCTTCGTAGAGTTTCTCGCCCGGGCGCAGGCCGGAGTAGTGAATTTCTATATCACCCTGGGGATGGCTCTCGTCTTTCAACTCCCGTCCCATCAGGTGCACCATCTTGCGGGCCAGGTCGACGATTTTTATCGGTTCGCCCATATCCAGCACGAACACATCGCCGCCCTTGCCCATGGCGCCGGCCTGCAGTACCAGCTGGGCGGCTTCGGGAATGGTCATAAAATAACGGGTGATGTCCTTGTGGGTCACGGTCACCGGGCCGCCGCGGCAGATCTGCTCGCGAAACAGCGGCACCACCGAGCCAGAGGAGCCCAGCACATTGCCAAAGCGCACCATGCAGAACCGGGT
>JBFGZQ010000006.1:0-207331 GCA_041586735.1 Motiliproteus sp. | reverse complement strand
GGCTGCACTGGAGAACAAAACCAGATTACTGGCGGATCTTCACCATGCGCTCAGCCAGGATCAGCTGGAGCTTTTCTATCAGCCGCAGATCGATCAACACCAGGGCATCTGCGGCGCAGAGGTGCTGTTACGCTGGCATCACCCCAGCCGCGGCATGGTCTCTCCGCTGGAGTTCATCCCTCTGGCCGAGGAGAGCGGATTGATCATCCCCATCGGCCGCTGGGTCATGGCCACAGCCTGTCTGCAACTCAAGCGCTGGGAGACCATCAAGACTCGAGAGCACTGGCAGCTAGCGGTCAACGTTAGCGCCCGGCAGTTTCAGCACCCCGGCTTTGTTGACGAGGTGCGTGACATCGTCGCCACTACGGCTATTAACCCCCGGCGGCTTAAACTCGAATTGACCGAAAGCCTGGTACTCGTCGATATCCAGAGCAGCATCGCGACGATGGAGCAGCTCCGACAGCTCGGTATCCAGTTCTCGATGGACGACTTTGGTACCGGTCAATCGTCTCTGTCAAACCTCAAGCGCTTGCCGCTGACACAACTAAAAATTGATCAATCATTTGTCCGCGATATCACCACCGACCCCGATGATGCAGCCATTATAGAAACGATTATCTGCCTAGCTAAAAGTCTCGGATACGAGGTTATTGCCGAGGGGGTAGAAACTGATGCTCAGCGGCAGTTCCTCTATGAGAGTGGCTGCAGCCAATACCAGGGATACCTGTTTAGTCGCCCATTGCCGCTACCCGAGTTTGAAGCATGGCTGCTCTCAGACTCGGCAACGCTCAAACCCAAGAGCGCTGTCGAGCAAGACGAGCAGGCCTACAACAGTTGATCCTGCCACTAAAATATAGCAACGCTTAGCGCTTAATTTGGTAACGCGTGCTTCGGCCGCCGCCTGGCAACTTCTCGATGCAGCCTTTTTTTAGCAGATCTGCCAGGTGTCTCGTAGCAGTTGCCTTGCTGACCTTGGCTACTTTCTGGTACTGAGAGGCACTGATACCCCCCTCAAAGCCACGCTCTCCGCCGTCCAGTAGTCGGTTAAGCACCTTGGTTTGTTCAGGGCTCAACCCTATACCTTGATGCTCAAGCCAGAAGCGTGTTTTTTGCAGGGTACCCTCAAAGTACATTTATTCGGCTCAGGGTCCTGAGCGATACCCGCGCTGTGGCGGTTTTCAGCTGTGTTATTTCCCGATACAGAAAATAATAAATGCTTTGCAGCTGTTGTGGCTATTGGTCTGGTGTTTTTACAAATAGAATTTAGGACTCAACGCTCAATCTGTCCTGTATCAAGCCTAGCAGAGAGTGACGCACCGACAAGGGCTGCCTCGGTGGCTCTTAGCAACGGCCCAGCTCGGTTTGAGCCTCCGATCATGAAGAACCAAATTCAATCTGACGATGGACGAGGAAGCCACCACTGTCCAAGAGTGGCAGATTAATCTGGTCATCCGCTTCCATGTCTTGAATGGCCATTAAGCAGCAATAGAGAGGGAAAGTTGATGTCAGTCATAGCCATGACTTTAATCTCTAGTTAAAGTTATTGCTATTTTGTAGGATCGACAAAAAGGACAACTGTACAAGGAGTTACAGCATTCGTTCGTTAAGCGTCCAGAAATCTCCCTCCCATGCTATTGCGGATCTTCGTCAGCGGAGTGCTTTGCCTTTGCGAGCGAGTCTGCTCAGTGCGGCCATAGCTATAACCGTCGCATCGAACGCTGCAGGTGACGAGCACCCGCTTGATCTGACTCAGATGCCGCTAGAGTCGCTCATGATGATGGAGGTCACCTCGGTCGCCAAGAAGCCGCAAAAGCTGTATGAAAGCGCGGCGGCGGTCCATGTCATCAGCCAACAGGATATCCGCCGTTCGGGAATGACCAGTCTGCCCGATCTGTTGCGTCTGGCGCCCGGGGTGAACGTCGCCCAGATCAATGCCAGCCAATGGGCCCTCAGCATCCGTGGCTTCAATGGTCTGCTGGCCAACAAATTACTGGTACTGATCGACGGGCGCAGTGTCTATAGCCCCACCTTTGCCGGCGTCAACTGGGACGTACAGGATACCCTGATCGAGGATATCGAGCGTATCGAGGTTATTCGTGGTCCGGGAGGCACGGTGTGGGGGGCCAATGCCATGAACGGGGTGATCAATATCATCACCAAGCATGCCCAGGACACCCAGGGCAACCTGCTGGTCGCGGGCGGCGGTACGCAAGACAATAACGTCGTCAGTTACCGCTACGGAGGCAGCTGGGGTGAGCAGGGCCACTACCGTGTGTTTGTTAAACACTTCGACCGCGATGCCTTCGAGCGTACCGACGGCAGTGATGCCAAGGATGGCTGGCAGGCTGTTCGCGGCGGCTTTCGGGCCGACTGGAACCATGGCTCAGCGGATGCCTTCACGCTTCAGGGTGATATTTATGACAGCCAGGCCGCTCAGCTGGCTTCCAGCACGGATCTGACGGCCGGCACGGTGCTCACCGAGGACCGTCGCAGAAGTCAAGGTGGCAATCTACTGTTCCGCTGGACCCGTCAGTTGTCAGAGCAGTCTGAATGGAGCCTGCAAAGCTATTTCGATCGCGCTGAGCGCGATGATATCAACCTGGAAGAACGGGTCGACACCTATGACCTGGAGCTTCAGCACCGTTTTCCCTGGGGCCAGCAGCAGGAGATTACCTGGGGGCTCGGTTACCGCCGGGTGGCAGATCAGTTTACTAACAGCTTTACTCTCAGCTTCGATCCCAGCCGTCGTGATAGCGACCTGTTCAGCGCCTTCCTCCAGGATGAGGTCGCGCTGCACCCTGATCTGCGCCTGATACTGGGCAGCAAGCTGGAACACCACGACGCTAGCGGCTACGAGTTCCAACCCAGCGCCCGACTGCTGTGGCTGGCAACCCCGCAACTAAGCCTGTGGGGAGCGGTATCACGAGCCGTACGCACGCCCTCGCGCTCCCATCAGGACCTGCGCATCAACGTGACGGCGATCCCTGGCGCTATGCCCTCGGTGATAGCAATAATCGCTAGCGACGCGGTCAAATCCGAACAGCTGGTCGCCTACGAACTGGGCTTACGCCAGCAGCTTTCCTCACGGCTATCCCTGGATGCCGCGGCTTTTTATAACGTCTACGACGATCTTCTGAGCGTCGAAGCTGCCACGCCCTTCGTTGAATCCGAGTCAATGACAGATTATGAGGTGTCTCCGCAATATTTAGATAACCTGATGGAGGGTGAACAGTACGGCATCGAACTGTCCGCTAACTGGCAGGCCTCGCCCCACTGGCGGCTGACGGCGGGCTACAGCTTACTGCAGAGCCACCTGCACCTCAAAGCCGGCGGCAGCGACATGAGTCGGGAACAAGAAAAGGAGGGCAGTACACCAGAGCAACAGCTGCAGTTGCACTCACATCTGGACCTGTCTGAGAATCTGGAGCTGGACACGGCCCTCTATCTCACCGATCAGCTGCCAAGTTTACAGATTGCTGGCTACGCGCGGCTGGATATGAGTCTGAAGTGGTATCCCATCACAGGGCTGCAACTGAGCCTGACTGGCTTGAATCTACTGGATCAACGACACCCCGAATTCAACTCCGCGGAAACCTCTAGCAGCGAAATTCCCAGAAGCCTTAACGCCAATCTTGCATGGCGGTGGTAAGCGTGGCTTCTTCCTTAGCAAGGCGAGGGTCGCGGCGGTTGCGCAGCCTACTTATCACCCTACTTATCCAGCTGGGCCTGGCCTCCGAGGGCTTCGCTCAGCTGCCACAGGCGGCTGATGAATATGCACTAAAAGCCGCCTTTCTTTATCAGTTCACCCACTTCATCAACTGGCCTGCCAACACCGCTGTCTCGGCCTACTTCAATATCTGCCTGTTGGGCACCAACCCCTTCGGCGCTGCTCTGGATGATCTGGAGCGCGAGGCTTATAGGGGTAAACAGGTCAAGATTCTGCGCCCGGAAACCGCTGCTGAGCTGGAGGCTTGCCAGGTACTCTACATCAGCGCCTCAGAGAGCCACCGGCGCGATACTCTGCTGGATGAGATCGCCAAGCGGTCTAATATGCTCACCGTATCAGATATGCCGGGGTTCGCTGCTGCGGGTGGCACCATACAGTTTGTCATGGAGGGCAACCACGTGCGCTTTACTATCAATACTCAGGCGGCAACGCAGGCTGGTCTGAAGCTGAGCGCCAAGCTGATTAGACTTTCACGCCCGATCCAGGAGCGCCCATGATTCGCACCACAACGCTGTTTCTGAATTTGTCCCTACAAAGCAAACTTATCCTCAGTTTTGGGCTGATTATTAGCGTGGCGCTGACCTTGACCCTGAGTTTATCCCTCATCAATTATAGGTTCGAGGCGCGAGATCAGCTGGCACAGGAGCTTGAGGACATAGCCCATATTCTTGCCGCCAACAGCACCGCGGCGCTGACCTTTGATGATGAGCAGGTAGCGACGGACATTTTGTCATCGCTGCACGGCCATTCGTCTATCTTCTATTCCGAACTCTTTGACAAAGAAGGACGGCCCTTTAGCCATTATGGCGATAGCGATAAGGCTTTAGACGCCTTCAGCGATCCATCCACCAAAGGTCATCAGTTCGATGGCCAATACCTGACTGTGACCTCACCGGTAAGCCTTGCAGGCCAGCCACTGGGAGCCATCAGGATACTCGCCCATATGGACAGACTGCATGTCCAGCTGATTCGGCAAGTAGCCATCAGCGCCGGGATTATACTCATTGCTATTTTCATCTCGTCGTTTTTGGCATACCGCCTGCGGCGTACGATAGCCCAGCCGGTCATGCAGCTAACCGGCCTGATGGAGCGGGTTAGTCGGGAGCGCACTTATAGCCTTCGAGCCCCCACTGGCAGCACCGACGAGATCGGTAGACTCGCGCTGGGCTTCAATCAGATGCTGGCTGATATCGAAACCCGCGACCAACAACTAGCAGCCCACCAGCAGCAGCTAGAACAAAAGGTAACGGAGCGCACCAGCAGTCTTGCTGAGGCCAATACTTGCTTGGCGCAGTACGCGCGCGTCTACGAGAGTACTCTGGATGGCGTTTTGATCCTCGATGCTAATCAAAGAATCCTGGCTACTAATAACGCCTTTACCCATATCACCGGCTATACGGAAGCCGAGGCCATAGGGCAGAAACCCAGCCTGTTATCATCAGGCCTGCATGACCAAGGCTTTTACACGGAGATGTGGAATAGTATCACCCAGGCTGGACACTGGCGGGGCGAGGTACTGAATCGGCGCAAAGACGGTGAGCTGTTCTTCGAAGAGCTGACCATCAGCGCCAATAAGGATGAGGCCGGTGAGGTTGTTAACTATATCGGCATCTTCTCCGATATCACCGCCCTTAAAGAGTCACGACAACGCCTAGAGCATCTCGCACACTATGATGCGCTGACCGGTCTACCGAACCGGCTGCTATTCAGCGATCGTATCGAGCACGCGATCCATAGCGCCCATCGCCAGCAGTGCCAATTGGCGTTGTTATTCATTGACTTGGATCGCTTCAAGATCATCAACGACACCCTAGGCCATGCCGCGGGTGACATCCTCCTGCAGGAGGTCGCCAAGCGCTTACAAGACTGTGTGCGCGAATCCGACACGGTGGCGCGCTTTGGTGGTGATGAGTTCGCCTTGCTGCTGGAGGGCTTCAGCGATCCACAGGCCCCCGATAAATTAGCTCAAAAGGTGCTGGATGCGCTGCTTAAACCTGTGGCTCTGGAGGGGCAGGATGCGTTTATCGGCGGCAGTATTGGCATCTGCTGCTATCCGCAAGACGGTGAGGATGCCAGCACCCTGCTTAAGCATGCCGACATTGCCATGTACCAGGCCAAGCAGCAAAGCGGCTCCAGCTATCATTTCTATACCTATGATCCCGACGATCATGCCAATAAACGCTTATCGCTGGAAACGGACCTGCATCAAGCCATTGAGCGTGGCGAACTCGAGCTCCACTACCAACCGCAGATCGATCTTGTCAACGGTAGGCTGGTGGGCGCCGAAGCGCTGCTACGCTGGAACCATCCTGAGCAGGGCTCCATCTCACCCGCCAGGTTCATCCCCCTTGCCGAAGAGAGCGGGCTCATCGTCAAGCTCACAGAATGGGTACTCAACACGGCTTGCGAGCAGATCAACATTTGGCAGGCAGCGTGCTTAGCCGTGCCGCCTATCGCCATCAACATCTCTGCTCAGCAACTCAAGCGCTATGGTTTGGTCGACATGGTGAAAGCGGCACTTGATCAGTTTGAGCTGGAGGGCCAGCGGCTGGATATAGAGGTCACCGAAGGCATGTTTATCCAGCAGCCAGCGCTGGCTGCACAAATCCTGAATGAGCTCAAAGCGCTGGGAGTCAGCATCTCCATCGACGACTTTGGCACCGGCTACTCGTCACTGGCCAAACTCAAGGAACTACCGCTGGATACCCTGAAGATCGATCAATCCTTTGTCCGCGAGATCCCCCATGAACCCAGAGATATGGCCATCAGCCAGGCAGTGATTGTCCTGGGACACAGCCTGGGGTTGAAGGTCATAGCGGAGGGCGTTGAGACCGAGGCACAGCAAGCGTTTCTGCGCAACGCGGGATGTGATCAGGCGCAGGGCTACCTGTATGCCAAACCCCTGCCGGCGAATGAGTTTGCCCTACTGATGAAAGAGACTTCTATTTAAAAAGCAACTAATAAAGAAAGACTTAGGGCCGCACGAAATGATTCGTGTAGCCCTATTAGTTTGCAGTTAGATACGCAGACTAAGCAGAAGCCGTGCGCTCTCCGTGGTTATCAATAAACCCTGAGACCCGTGTCAGCACCAGCGCCAGCGTGTACCCATCATGGCAGCCGTAGAATATTCGCCCGTTCTTAATCTTCAATCGGGCAGGCTTACGGTGTCGTTGCTGTGTTCGGTAATGTGGCCTTTTCGAAAGCTGGCGCTTATCACGGCAGAGGGAAGGGTTGGAGACGGTCAATAAATTGGTCAGAGGGGGGTCAGGTACTGGGCACTGTCAGTCAACTTTGCTGACGTCCTATATTGACAGCTCAATCTACTTCTCATCCTTGGCCTGAGTGGGCTGCTGGTGAAGCTTCGGAGTTCCTCCATAGCGGACACCCCACAGAGCGAGAGGACACGACAGGAGTATCTACAAGTCGCCATCGTTACTGACTCTACCACTGCTCCAGTTCATGCAGCATTTTCATGAAGTGCTTGGCAGCTAACATCCCGTACGCTATTTTTAGTAGGTGAGCTTTCTGCTCACTTTATGGAGGTATGAGGTAACCGTTTGAGCGGATACTGATTAGGGAGCCAGCCTACATGATGAAGCCGAGATTGACCCATATTGCCATGCACGTGGACAACCTTGCCCGGTGTGTCGATTTTTACCAGAAGTATTGTCGGCTGCAAGTTGTGCACCAGCGAGAAAAACACAACAAGCAAGTGGTCTGGATGGCTGAGCCGGGACGGGCGCATGAATTCGTGATGGTGTTTCTGGAAGGTGGTCCCTTACACGAACCCGCAGCCAATGATTTTAGTCACCTGGGCTTTGCGGTAACCAGTAAAAGCGAAGTAGACGCCATTGCTGTTAAGGCAAAGCTTGAAGGTGTTTTAGTTTGGCCCGCGATACAGGAGCCTTATCCGGTGGGCTATTACTGTGGTTTAGTCGACCCTAACGGGAATTATGTTGAGTTTAGCTATGGCCAGCCGCTGGGACCGGGCTCTGAGCATATACCATTCGGGTAAGCTCAAATTGGAGGTAACACCCCGTGAATCGCTCGGATAACAAAATCACGGAGTATTACGATGGTGCCTGCCCTAGCTGCGTCAGGGATCGCCAGAACTATGAAAAAATAGCGGCCGACGAGTCCGAGCAGCTGCTCTGGGTGGATATTACCGATCGTGATGCAGAACTCGAGCAGTTAGGCATAGATCCACAAAAAGCGTTGACTGAACTTCATCTAACAACGGCCGACGGCCAAGTGCTTTCTGAACTGGATGCGTATATTGTCCTGATGGCGCGGGTCCCCTGGTTAAAACCGCTAGCCTGGTTGATCGGTTTGCCGGGCATTCGCCCGCTGCTATCACGCTGCTACCAGCGTATGGTCGCCAGACGGCTACGACGAAGCGGGCGCTGGCCTGAATAACCGCTCGCGATCAAGCCTTTCTCATCTTGAGGATATCAGTTCAGCAACAGGTATAGGCCGAAGAGAAAGGCGCCCAACAATAGCAGCAGGTTCCACAGGGCGATCATCTGCAGCCGCCGATACTGACCAGGCTGCTTCAGGTATCCGATCAGACTGGCCATCGAAACCACCATCATCAGCGCAGAAAAAAATACGCTAAGAACCTGAGCCATTCGTTGACCACCCTCCCAGTCGGCAAACCAGGCGAAAAATATCAGACTCACTCCGATAAATGCGACCAGGGTCGGCAGAAGTGTCACATAATGCCACCCTGAGCTGACCTTCTGGTTGTCTGGCGGTAACTGTTCGGGTTGCATAACGCCTCCATCAGCCGGGATAAATCTAAGCCATACAGGCTCCTAGATTGAATATAGTCCCCTTCAGCTATAAAGAGCCGTCACCGCAAGCATGCCTTGAGTTGCGCCATTCGCGGGTCATCAAATAGCTGATGTCGCCTACCTACTTCTGATTGGGCTCAGGTGTTTCAAAGTTCTGCTGCCGGTCCCCATCACCGCTGGAATGCTCAGGCCACAGTCCAACAGTGCCGTATGGGACAGGGCAGCCCCTGCATACAGATGATGCCCGCCAGTTGAGTAGATAGAGGCTGCAGACCGGAGCCGCTTGGTGCACGTGCCTGACGATGCAGTCGACCTGATCTTCCAAGCTACGCGCTCGTGAGGCGTCGACCACAATTTGGCGCAACAGATCCAGCGACGGGGGGGGGGGAAGGAAAGTTCATCTTTTTTGCCAGTGACCTTGTCTGATTATTCCTCTTACCGGCTACTCAGGTTAAGGCCGAGTTAACCTGAGTAGCCGGTGGCTGCTGCTGCCAGCCTCCGTTCCGAGGGAGCGATCCATAGTCATGCCAAACAGGCCCTCAATGCCGGAGCGAGCAGGGAGGAGATTCACCACACGCTCATCCTGCTGACCAGTACCATCGGTTTCCCTTCGGTGATGGCAGCCTTGAGATGGGTGGACGATGTCATCGGCCATTCATAAGGCGGGGTGTGCTTCGAGGCTATAGCGTGATTCCTCATAGCTGACGTCAAGAACAGCATCGAGAATCGCTAGAGCGGTTGCCGCGCCTGCTGTTGGTGTCTCTTGAGTCTGTAAGGTTTCCAGATATGCTGTCCCTTGGTCCGGCACATGCCATAGCGGAAAAAGGGCGTGATTCCTGGCAGCAGGTAACGCAGATCGGTAAACCAGACACAGTCACCTGTCGCATCGTTGTCGATGCGCTCAAGAATGGGAAATCTGGCAAAGTGGCGAAAGGGGGCTAAGCCGGGCTGCCCCCAGGCCTCTCGGGCGAGTGATTCCTGTGCAGCTGTGCCCCAGCTTGGGCGTTCCCTCCAGCGCGGTGTTTGTGCCGCTGAAAAACTGTTGGCCAGAGTGATCAGGGACCGGGGCCATGGCAAGCCAGGGATAATCAGCACATCCCCGTACAGCTGGACACGGGCTTCCAGATAACCCCTGTCTGTTTTCAGCAACAGCTGCCAGTGAAATGGGGAGAATGGTTGGGGAAAGACGTAGGCGCAGTGCGGACCTGCTGCAGGCTGTTGCTGGGCAAGTTGATTAATCCCCAGCACCCGAGCCTGGTGCTGCATGGCACCCTGCAGGCACAGGTAGGGGATCAGGCACAATAAACCCAGACGAGCATCCGAAAGCTTGCGCAGTCTGGAAAAGAGCAACCCCAGCATAATGATGAGTGTGAAATAGGGATCCACGACATAGCTTAAAGAGAGCGCCGGGCGGAAATTGCTGAGGGGCGCGAAGAGTTGAACTCCGTAGGCAGTGAGCAGATCGACGCCGATGTGTGATCCGATGCCGAGTGCGGCGTAGCCCGTGTAGATTCTCCACGATTTGCGGTTCCGGCTAACCAAAGCCAGCCCTCCGCCCAACAGCAGTGCCCAGAGAGGCAACATTACCAGCGAATGGGATACTCCCCGATGCCAGTAGGCGAGAAATTCCAGGGGGTCGACCCAGAAAAGCAGGTAATCAAGATCGGGAAAGAGCGCGCCGGCCGTGCACGTCAGTGTAAGCCTCTTCAGACTCACCCTTTGTTCCTTATCCTGGCCAGCGAAGGCACGACCGGTGAGTGCTCCCAGCAGGCCGTGGGTGATGGGGTCCATAGTGCAGAATCCTTTAGAACATAAGATCTATGAACAGATAGTTTGACTGCTACATGAGATAGTGAAACTAGACTCAGTATAGTGTTCCTGGCCGGATTAGAGTCCTTGGCGTTCGGCTGGCACGAGGCCGTGCAGCCGATTCACGACCTGTTGAGCCGCATACGCTGGGATGATGATTTCGGAAAGGGCCGTTTCGAAATTGGCTATGAGGATCATCAGCGTCCTAAACCAGTCCGGGGCGCACTGGAGGAGATTCAGTCCTGCATCAACGGCTTGAAGCACTTAAGTCAGACGCAAATAAATCCTCATCAATAGAAAAAATGATCGGACTGAACCTGAGGGTAGGTCCGGGAACTATAATGAATAGAGGAGACCTTTGCACGATTGTTCTTTTGCCCTCTGGCAGCGTTAAAAACGTACTCAATCGGTCATTTATAAATATAAACTCCCTCATTTCGTGCGTTTTTGCCTTGCCAGCAAACAAAATTCCGGCTCGTGCAAAGGTATCTAGAGGAAACTAATTGCCGATATAGCCGGCAGGGAGAGACATCATGGCGACCTCTCAGGTAACAACCGAAAAGATCTTGGATACGACGCTGCAGCTTGCTGAAGAACATAGCTGGGCAGCGTTGCGGCTGCATGACATTGCCCAGAGATTAGACATCACCCTAGACCAGATCCGCAGCCACTACTCTCAGAAAGACGATATTGCAGAAGCCTGGTTTGATCGTGCTGACCAAGCGATGTTGACAGCGGCCAATACAGCGGATTTTCGGAAGCAACCGCTTAAAGAGCGACTGCAGTATTTAATTATGGCTTGGCTGGACGCGCTGGCTCCCCACCGCAATATCACCCGCGAAATACTGCAGTACAAAATGCTGCTGCTTCACGTTCACCTGCAACTGCACGGACTGACACGCATCAGCCGAACAATGCAGTGGCTGTGCGAAGCGGCGATGCTAGAATCGCTCGACCGGAGTACGCAACGAGAGCTGGAAGAAGCCGGTATTACCAGCATTTATCTCGTCACCTTCAGGCACTGGTTATCCGATGATTCGGACGACAGTGAAAAAACGCGACAGCTACTAAGCCGCTTACTAAATCGAGCTGAAAAACTGGGTAAATTTGTATTCGGTCCAGGCAACATTATCAGGAACGGTAGTAGCAGTTACCAATCTCAAAAAAAACATCTCCACTCAAATGTCAGTGATGAAGCCGCATTGCATTAAAGTGCCAGATTGAATCCGGTATTGGTGCAGCTATAGCCCAAGCATTTAGTAGCGTAGGTCACCCACTGCTGTTGCTATTGCTGGCAAGGCAAGCTACTTGAAAAGCCTATGGTGGACTAATTCTCCTACGGAGAATTTAACACTGGTAATATTTGTTACGGTTCCCATGAATTTGACTCTCTGGCTAGTCGGGTTAACTGGTCTCCTAACGCTTTAGCTTAAGTGACGCAGGCGACTTCGATGATCCGATGCACCAAATCCTCGGCCTCGAAGGCAGTCAATACCAAGACCTGTACCATTTCACGATCGGCGGCCCCATAGAAGACACTCGGCTGACAACCCTGCCGTCATACCTGGATGAGCAACGAAGTTAAGGACTTTTTAGATATAGGGAATCACTGGCTCCTGGTGGTAACAGCTACTTGATGATTCCAAAAAGCTTGTCAGGATTTTTCATGGTTTTGATTTCCAGGACATTGCCATGTGGATCCGCAATAAAAAAGGTTTCCTGTTCAAAAATCGTATCGGTGAAGCGTATATAGGGCTTGTTTACGAAAGCAACCTTGCGTTCTTCAGAAAGAACGCATGAAAACCTACTTTATTTTCCGATACAAAAGCTGCTGAAGATGTGTCCGAGCAGATCATCAGAGCTAAATTCTCCGGTGATCTCAGATAGTGCGTTCTGGGCTTCTCTGAGATCTTGCGCTAATAACTCGCCGGCTCCAAACGCATGGAGTTGGGTGCTTCCGGCATCTAAGAACTGTTGTGCTTTGAGCAGCGCCTCGATGTGCCGCCGGCGCGCCATAAAGCCACCTTCGCAACTGCTGTCGTAACCCATGCACTGTTTGAGGTGTTTACGCAGCAGCTCCATGCCTTGGTCCTGTTTGGCGCTGAGGCGAATTAGATGCCCATCTTGTTGAGAGTCGATGCCTGGCTGTTCATCACTCAGGTCGATCTTATTACGGATGACCGTTACTTTCTCGAGGCTGGGCAGATGGGCGATAAAGTCGGGCCAGATGCGTTCCGGAACCGTCTCCGGAGTGCTGTTGGCATCGACCATCAGCAGTACCCGGTCGGCATTTCTTATCTCCGCCCAGGCGCGGTCGATGCCGATCTGTTCGACTATATCATCGCTATCCCGCAGCCCGGCGGTATCGATGATATGCAGGGGCATGCCATCGATGTGGATATGTTCGCGCAGCACGTCGCGGGTAGTGCCGGCAATGTCGGTGACGATAGCGGATTGTTTACCGGCCAGGGCGTTGAGCAGGCTGGATTTTCCGGCGTTAGGCCGACCGGCGATCACTACGTTCATGCCTTCGCGTAACAGCGCGCCCTGGTTCGCTTGTTCGAGGACGTTGCCTAGGTCTTGGTGGATATTATCCAAGTCTGCGGCGACCCTGCCATCGGCGAGAAAATCGATCTCCTCTTCGGGGAAATCGATGGCCGCTTCGACATAGATTCGCAGTCTGATCAGCGCATCCACCAGGGCATGAATGCGCTTGGAAAATTCGCCCTGTAGCGAGCGCAGCGCCGAACGCGCGGCCTGTTCGGAGGAGCTGTCAATCAGATCGGCGATCGCTTCGGCCTGCGCCAGATCGAGCTTGTCATTGAGAAAGGCGCGTTCGGAAAACTCGCCGGGTCGGGCCGAACGGGCGCCGAGCGCCAGGGTTTCACGCAGCAACAGATCGAGAATAACCGGTCCGCCGTGGCCCTGCAGTTCTAGCACATCTTCACCGGTAAAAGAGTGCGGATTGGGGAAAAACAGCGCGATTCCCCGGTCAAGTTCCACGCCATTGCGGTCGTAAAAAGCCCCGTAGTGGGCGTAGCGAGGCGTGGGTTCCAGCCCTAGAATCTGGGCAGCTATCTGGCTGGCTTTGTTACCCGAGATGCGGATGATACCCACGCCGCCGCGTCCAGGGGGGGTGGCTACGGCGGCGATGGTACAGGTATCGATCTGCATACTGTGAACTCCGATGGTGGTGGTTAGGGTAGAGAGTTGTTGCGGCAGCTTGTCGCTACGACAGCTGGCAGCGAACCCGATCTGGCGTAGATCTTATACAGCCTAAATAACACAAAAGGCCCCTTAGTTACCTAAGGAGCCTCTGTTTGACCAGTCAACCATTAGGCTTTTCTGGCTTCAACCTCAGCTTCGATGTTGCGGGTAATCACCCACTGTTGGGCGATCGAGAGTATGTTGTTGACCACCCAGTACAGCACCAGACCTGCCGGGAACCACAGGAAGAAGAAGGTGAACATAAAGGGCAGCATCTTCATCACCTTGGCTTGCATCGGATCGGGAGGGGTCGGGTTCAGAGTCTGCTGAACGAACATGGTGGCACCCATTAGGATCGGCAGCACGAAGTAGGGGTCCATCACCGACATGTCCTGAATCCACAGCATGAAGGGTGCGTGGCGTAGTTCAACACTTTCTAATAGTACCCAATACAGAGCGATGAATACTGGCATCTGGATAAGGATGGGCAGACAGCCGCCAAGGGGATTGATCTTCTCCTTTTTATACAGCTCCATCATCGCCTGAGACATCTTCTGGCGATCATCACCGTAAAGCTCTTTCAGGCGCGTTAGCTCAGGACCAACGGCACGCATCTTGGCCATCGACTTATAGGCTTTGGCAGATAGCGGGAAGAACAGCCCCTTGATCACCACGGTGACTAGGATGATCGCCAGTCCCCAGTTAACCACCACGCCTTGAATCACTCCCAATAGCCAGAAGATCGGCTGGGCGACCCACCAGAGCATGCCATAGTCGACAGACAGCTTCAGGTGCGGAGCGATCTGTTCCAGGGTGCCTTGAATCTTCGGGCCGGCATAGAAACTGGCCGATGTGGCACCCTGTTGCCCCGGCGCTACGCTCAATAAGGGAGACACGAAGCCTGCTAGATAGTTGCCGTTGCGCTCTCGAGCAAAGTAGCTGTGGGTTTGCTCAGGGGTTGGAATCCAGGCACTGACAAAATAGTGTTGCAGCATCGCCACCCAACCGGCTTGGGTCTTGCCTTTGTAGGGTTTGTCATCGATATCGTCGAAGCTGTATTTTTCGAAGTTGACTTCAGCATTTGAGAAAGCGGGTCCTAGATAGGACTGCATGCCCATACTGGTCTGCGAGGAGGGATCCGCACTGAGGTCCCGTTTAATCTGCCCAAACAGGCTGCCCTGCCAGGACTGGTCACCCTGGTTATTAATCAGGTATTCCACCTTGACCAGATACTGACCTCGAGTGAAGGTGAAGCGCTTGGTGACGGTGACGTTATTGTCTTGCTGCAGGCTGAGATCGACACTCAGGCTGTCCTCACCCTCGGCCAGTTGGTAGCGGGTGTTGCTAACTTGATAACGAGGCCGATCGCCTTTGTCATCGAGGCCATTCTGGCCGATGAGTCCGGATTGAGCGATATAGGTGCGGTCGGCATTCTGCTCCATTAACACGAATGGCTGGTCGCTGCCCTGCTGGGCAAGATAATCGTTCAGCGCGGTCTGGATAATATCGCCGCCGTAAGTGTCGATAATCAGATCCAGAGTATCGGTGGAGACTGTCACCAGTCCACCTTGGTTCGGCTTGGCAATCAGCGTAGTCACCACGTCTTGAGGCTGCTCAGAACCCGGGACGTCGCTTGCAGCAGACGCTACTGGGTCGCTACCCGCGACCGGGCTATCACCGATGGTAGAGGTGCTATTGGTGAGCGCGGTGTTGGTGGAAGCACTGTTGGTGGGAGCACTAGAGTAGGAGGCTACAGGTGTACTCGCCACTATTTGGGTGTTTTGACCGTAATCTTCTTGCCACGTAAGGACCAGAATGTAGGAGATAACTGCCAGGGCGGCGATCAAGCCGATACGTTGGATATCCATGCGAGTAGTCTGCCGATGCCGTTATAGTTGAGTTGTTTATATAGGGTTGTGGGTGCGACTTACTGCGCCAACCCCCGAATACTGCGGTGCTTAAAGTATGCTAGCCATTACGTGCAGGCTGAGATTTGAGCTGCTGCAACGCATATTTACTTAAGCGAAGCCAACTCTGCTCGATCAACTTCCGCAAAGCCGAATTATCCAGATCCCCCATCCCTTTTCGAGCCAACACCACAATATCCAAGTTGGGTAAGCTTGAGTGCTGGAGCCGAAAAGACTCGCGGATAATACGTTTTACTCGGTTTCTTTGCACGGCCAAGCGCACGTTTTTTTTGGCGATAACCAAGCCGACACGGGGATAGGGAAGTTGGTTGGGCGTAGCAAGGATCAGCAGATTGCGATCCGAAACTTTAAGCTGTGCACCGTTAAATACAGCTCGATAATCCCCAGCGTTCAGTAAACGCGAACTCCGGGGAAATTCGAAACCGGTCATTATCGGTTTATCTCTATATGAACTTATGCGCTCAGAGACTTACGACCTTTAGAGCGACGACGGGCAATGACCTGAGCGCCGTTCTTAGTAGCCATGCGGGCACGGAAACCGTGGTTACGGGCGCGCTTTAGTAAACTGGGTTGAAATGTTCTTTTGCTCATCACTCGATCCTACTTAATGAAGGGACATTAGCCCCTTGCCTCGAAAATCAAAAGCGGCAGTTTATTGAAAACCACCGGACTCTGCAAACCTTATTACGCTTAGCACAGGCGATTATTTGCTCCGGTCTAGCCATAGGGCGGCTTTATGGCGCGCAAGGGTTCGGTATCGAAACAGTGCATCTGGCTGTTAATAACAATATATTTTACATTAAAATCAATTATATATTTGTTTTATAACTGTGGTAAAACCTTGGGATCGTTACTGTACAGGTTGTGGATAAAATATAACAGCACAGGCCGCCATAAAACGCGTTGAGCGCACTACTTTTAGCGCTTTTACATTGATCTTGGTCTCTCTTGTGAGAGTGGGGTCTAAAAAGTTGAGAGTGCGGTCTAAAAAATTCTTTGATCTACAGGGTAGAGCTGTGGATAACTGCTGTTCGAGTCGCTAGAATGATTTAACTTTTTGGGATGTGGTGCGGGCTGGATGGTTGTACGATTGTGGCAGACTTGCTTGGGGTGTTTGGAACAGGAGTTTTCATCCCAGCAGTTCAATACCTGGATACGTCCGCTTAAGGTTGAGCAGGGCGAAGATGCCCAGTTACGTCTGCTGGCTCCTAATCGCTTTGTGATGGATTGGGTGTCGGATAAATACTTGCATCGCATTAAAGAGCTACTCAGCGAGCACAGTGAAGAGCAGATTCGCGAAGTGGTGCTTGAGGTCGCAGGCTCGTCAGCCAGAGCCTATACCCCTACAGTGCACCGCTTGAATAGTAGCCACCAGCATTCCGCAGCCCCTGTTTCGGCAACCCCTAATACAGCCTCTGAATCGGCCAAGGTTGCTGTGACCCATACGCCGGGGATCCAGGCGGCGCCCGTTGAGCAGCGGGTACCAGCGCCTGATAGCCGAAAACCTCGCAAGGTCGAGGTCGAGGGTGGCATCCGTCACCAGACCCATCTGAACAAGTTGTTTACCTTTGATACCTTTGTTCAAGGTAAATCTAATCAGCTCGCCTTGGCTGCGGCTCAGCAGGTGGCAGAAAATCCTGGCAGCTCCTATAACCCCTTGTTTATTTATGGCGGTGTGGGTCTGGGTAAGACCCATTTGATGCACGCGGTGGGTGCGGGGATGCTCAAGCGTAATCCGAATGCCAAGATTGTGTATCTGCATTCCGAGCGCTTTGTAGCGGATATGGTGAAGGCGTTACAACTGAACGCTATTAATGAGTTTAAGCGTTACTACCGTACTGTCGATGCATTGCTGATCGATGATATCCAATTTTTTGCCAATAAAGACCGCTCACAAGAGGAGTTTTTCCACACCTTTAACGCCTTGCTCGAAGGCGGTCAGCAGATGATATTGACTTGCGATCGCTATCCTAAGGAGATTAATGGTCTGGAGGATCGTCTCAAGTCGCGCTTTGGCTGGGGGTTAACGGTGGCGGTGGAGCCTCCGGAGCTGGAAACGCGGGTGGCTATTTTGATGAAAAAAGCCGATGAAGCGCGTATTCGTTTACCTCATGACGCCGCTTTTTTTATCGCCCAAAAAATTCGTTCTAATGTCAGAGAGCTAGAAGGCGCACTTAAGAGAGTGATAGCGAACGCTCACTTCACTGGTAGTAAGATCACCACGGAATTTATTCGCGAGTCACTTAAGGATTTGCTGGCGCTGCAAGATAAGTTGGTCAGCATCGATAATATCCAACGGGTGGTTTCCGAGTACTACAAGATCAAGGTGGCAGACCTGCACTCCAAGCGTCGTAGTCGCTCGGTCGCGAGACCGCGACAGGTAGCGATGGCGCTTTCTAAAGAGCTGACCAATCATAGTTTGCCCGAGATTGGCAATGCCTATGGTGGCCGCGATCATACTACCGTGTTGCATGCCTGTAGGAAGGTGGCAGAATTGCGTGAAATTGATAGCGATATTCGAGAAGACTATAAAAACCTGTTGAGAACGCTGTCATCGTAATGGAACGGGACGCGGATCTCCAAAAGCAAGCTGAAGCTAAGGGCGGGCTATGAAATTTACCTTATCCAGAGAAGCATTATTAAAACCTCTGCAGCTGGTGGCCGGTGTTGTCGAGCGTCGCCAGACTATGCCGGTGCTAGCCAATATTCTCTTGGTGGTCGAGGGCAGTCAGTTATCGATGACCGGCACTGATCTCGAAGTCGAGATGATCGGTCGCATTGAACTTGAACTCCCTGCTGAGCCCGGTGCCATTACGGTCCCCGCCAAGAAGTTAATGGATATCTGCAAGTCTTTGCCAGACGGCGTCGATGTCGAGCTGAAATTGACTGGGCAGAAGGTGATGATTAAGGGCGGCCGCAGTCGCTTTACCCTCACGACCCTGCCAGCCTCCGAGTTTCCTAATATTGAGGATGCACAGGAGAGTTTGAATATCAGTCTCTCTCAGGGAGCCTTGAAGCGCCTGATAGACCGTACCGGTTTTGCGATGGCGCAGCAGGATGTACGTTACTACCTCAATGGTATGTTGTTGGAGCTGACCGCCAGCCAGTTGCGTACGGTCGCGACCGACGGCCACCGTCTGGCAACATCGATCTATCAACTGGACACCGATATTGATAATAAGGTGCAGGTGATCGTACCGCGAAAGGGGATTCTAGAGCTTGCCCGCTTGTTAGAAGACTCTGATAGCCGTGCTGAGCTGTTAATTGGCAGTAGCCATATCCGGGTCAGTACCGGTGACTACAGCTTTACCTCCAAACTGGTCGACGGTAAGTTTCCTGATTACGAGCGCGTTATCCCCAAGGGTGGCGACAAGCTGATCATTGCCGATCGTCAGGAGTTACGCCAAGTGTTGAGCCGTATCGCGATCCTCTCTAATGAAAAATACCGAGGGGTGCGTTTGGTACTGACCGAAGGTTGTTTGCAGATTCTGGCCAACAACCCTGAGCAGGAGGAGGCGGAAGAGACGCTGGCGGTGGATTACCAGAACACGCCGATGGAGATCGGTTTTAACGTTAATTATCTGCTTGATGCGCTATCGATCCTGCCGGATCAGGTGGTGAAAATATCGATGATTGATCCCAATAGCAGCGCCCTGGTTGAAGCGGTGGATTCCAGTGACAATGTTTACGTCATTATGCCGATGCGCATGTAGGATCTGATCCTAAGCGTTGATGTCGTACCAAAATGGACCCGTTGATCCGCTTACGGGTCCATTTTATCTCTCCAAGGCCTGCCGCGTATCCTGAATGTCGATTAGCCATCTTTCGATCAGCCATCTGCGCAATATAGCCGCACTGCAACTGGAACTCTCCCCCCAGACCAATCTGTTTTACGGTGCTAATGGCAGCGGCAAGACCTCGATCCTGGAAGCGGTGCATCTGCTCAGTTTGGCGCGCTCCTTTCGTACCAGCAAACACAAGCACTATATCCAGCACGAGCAAGCCGATACGCTGCTGTTCGGTCGTGTGGTTGCCGGTCATCGGGGGCTGTTGCCTATGGGTTTCCAGCGCCAGCAGAATGGCGCGTTGAAAATTCGTATCGCCGGTGAATCTGTAGACTCGGTGGCGACCCTCGCGGAGCTGTTACCTATCCAGCTGATTAACTCCGATACCTTCCTGTTATTGGAGGGTAGTCCGGCGGTGCGCAGGCAATTTATCGACTGGGGTGGCTTTCATATAGAACCGCGCTTTTTAGCGGCCTGGAAAGCGGTGAGAAGGGCGCTACAGCAGCGCAATAGCCTGTTGAAATATGGTAAACTCCAGGCTTCACTCAGAGCCGCCTGGGACCACGAATTTGTCGAGCGTGCGCTGGAGTTAGACGGTTACCGCCAGGCGTATCTGGATCTGCTTATTCCCTGTTTTGAGCAACTGTTAGGGCAGTTGTTAGAGCTCGACGATCTGAGTCTGCATTATCAGTGCGGCTGGGATAAAAAGCGCGGTCTGGATACGGTGCTCGAGCAGGGCTTCGAACGTGATCACAGTCTTGGTTTTACTCAGCAGGGTCCACAGCGTGCGGATCTGAAGGTAAAACTGCGTGGCATGATGGCGGCTGATCTGTTGTCTCGCGGGCAGCAGAAACTGGTGGTCAGCGCGCTGAAGGTAGCTCAGGGCTACCTGTTACGGCAACTGACAGAGCGCAGCTGCGTTTATCTGATTGATGATTTACCCGCCGAGCTTGATCGGCAACACCGGCAGCGCTTATGCCGGCTGCTCGAACAGCTCAATAGCCAGGTATTGGTGACTAGCACCGATAAGGATGCTTTTGCAGGTTGTTGGAGTGAACAGGTTGAGGTGCGTCACTTTGCGATTCGTGAAGGCGCTCTCGCGCAATAAGATGGCGTTGACCCTTGGGGTTAATAACGGGAGTTAGGAATGAGCGACGGGGCTGCAAGCGTTTACGATTCGTCCAGTATCAAGGTATTGAAAGGTCTGGATGCGGTGCGTAAGCGCCCGGGTATGTATATCGGCGATACCGATGATGGCACCGGTCTGCACCATATGGTGTTTGAGGTGGTCGATAACTCTATCGACGAGGCGCTGGCCGGTCACTGTAGCAGTGTCGAAGTGATCATCCACCCCGATGAGACCATCAGTGTCTTTGACGACGGCCGGGGTATTCCGGTCGATATGCACGAAGAGGGCGTGTCTGCCGCCGAAGTGATCATGACCGTGCTGCATGCCGGTGGTAAGTTTGACGACAACACCTACAAGGTCTCGGGTGGTTTGCACGGAGTCGGTGTGTCGGTGGTTAACGCTCTATCAACCGAACTGAAGCTGACTATACGTCGTAACAACAAGGTTCACGAACAGACCTATCATCACGGTGTCCCTGCCGGGCCGATGACGGTGGTCGGTGATACCCAGGCTACCGGTACCCGCATCCATTTCAAACCCTCGCCCGAGACCTTCACCAATATCGAGTTTCAGTACGATATTCTGGCCAAGCGTCTGCGTGAGCTGTCATTCTTGAACTCGGGGGTGCGCATCAATCTTAAAGATGAGCGCAGTGGCAAGGAAGATACCTTTATGTATGAAGGCGGTGTCAGCGCCTTTGTTCAGTATCTAAACCAGAACAAAACCACCATCAACGAAGTGTTTCACTTCGTGGATACCAACGAAGAGGGGATCGCCGTCGAGGTGTCGTTGCAGTGGAACGATAGCTACTCCGAGAGTGTGCACTGCTTCACCAACAACATCCCGCAGCGTGACGGGGGGACTCACCTGTCAGGGTTCCGCTCTGCGCTGACCCGCTCATTAAATACCTATATCGATTCTGAGAGCGTGCAGAAGAAAGCCAAGGTCGCGACCTCGGGTGATGATGCACGCGAGGGCCTTACCGCCATTATCTCGGTAAAAGTCCCGGATCCTAAGTTCTCATCCCAGACTAAGGACAAGTTAGTCTCTTCGGAAGTAAAGACCGCCGTTGAGCAGGCGATGTATAAGCACCTGACCGACTTTTTGCAGGAGCACCCGGCGGAAGCCAAGGCGATCGTCGGCAAGATGATCGACGCCGCTCGCGCCCGTGAGGCGGCTCGTAAAGCGCGCGAGATGACTCGCCGCAAGGGGGCGCTGGATATTGCCGGCCTTCCAGGAAAACTGGCTGACTGTCAGGAGAAGGATCCGGCGCTGTCCGAACTCTACCTGGTGGAGGGTGATTCGGCGGGCGGTTCTGCCAAGCAGGGACGTGATCGCAAGACCCAGGCGATTCTGCCGCTCAAGGGTAAGATTCTTAACGTGGAGAAGGCGCGCTTCGACAAGATGCTCTCTTCGGCGGAAGTCGGTACCCTGATTACCGCGCTGGGTTGCGGGATCGGTCGGGAAGAGTTTAATCCCGATAAGCTGCGCTACCACAGCATCATCATCATGACCGACGCCGACGTTGACGGCTCGCACATCCGCACCCTGTTGTTGACCTTTTTCTTCCGCCAGATGAACGTCCTGGTCGAGCGTGGTCATGTATTTATCGCCCAGCCGCCGCTGTATAAAATCAAGAAGGGTAAGCAGGAGCAGTACCTCAAAGACGATGATGCCCTGGATAACTTTATGCTGCAGGCGGCGTTAGAGGGTGCTGCCTTGCACGTGAACCCCTCCGCCCCCGGGATTGCTGACACGGCTCTGGAGGCACTGATTAACGAATTCCGCCGGGTTAAAAAGCTGATTACCCGGATGTCTAGGCTCTACCCGGATGATGTCCTGGAGCGGATGGTATATGCGCCGCGGATGACCGAAGAGATGCTGCGTGATTCGGAGCAGGTATCCAACTGGACCCGCGAGCTGGTCGCCAGTATCGATGTGGTCAGGAGTAAGTCCAACGCCTTTGATCCGCAAGTGGCAGAAGATACCGAGCGCCATCTGTTTCTGCCCGAAGTGCTGATGACCTCGCATGGTGTGCCGCGTAGTTACCGCTTTAGTTATGATTTCTTCCAGTCCGGTGAATACCAGGCACTGGTTAATTTGGGCGCGACCCTGACCGGCTTGCTGGATGAGGGCGCCTTTATCCAGCGCGGCGAGCGTAGCCTACCGATCTCGACTTTTGAAGAGGGTCTTGATTGGTTGATGCTGCAGGCCAAGCGTGGCTACTACATCCAGCGTTACAAGGGCTTGGGTGAGATGAACCCTGAGCAGTTGTGGGAGACCACCATGGATCCCGAGTGTCGGCGGATGCTGCGGGTGACGATCGAGGATGCGATCGCGGCCGATCAGATGTTTACCACCCTGATGGGTGATGAAGTTGAACCTAGGCGCGCGTTCATTGAGACCAATGCCTTGAATGTCACCAATCTCGATATCTGATCAGTGGTCATCCGCTAGCTGAAACTAGCGTGCATTAAAAAAGCGCTGTCACTGACAGCGCTTTTTTTTTTGGCTATGTCCCAATTAGGTATTGCAGTCGGGTTGATGTGAGCGCTTAACGTCTCCTATTGCTGGCCGAGGATCACCGGAGTACCAGAATGACACCCAGCTCCCCTTCTAAACCGATGAAAGACAGCCTGAAAAAGGCCCGCTAGGGGCGAGGCAGGAGCCGAGCCGGGCAGCACGACAGGGATGTCGTGTTTGTCCGCCTCAGGCTGGCTTTCATAGCGCGAAGCGCGTACCCGAAGGGCGGTTTCGTCGGGGCCGCCTAGGATTCTTAAGGAGATGGCGGCGCATCTCCTTGAGGTGCCCGAGAGGGCACAAACATTGATATCAGGCCGGCAAGGGCCGCTGTCTTGCTCGCATCCCCAGCAACTAACTAATACATAGCCTTTTTTTGGCTGTTGTTACCAGAGGATTAACAGACGGGTTCGGGGAAGGGCAGGTCGGTTGCCGTTTCGCGATCAACGGCAAACACATTCAGGGTCATGGCGACCAGGGCGTAATAGCCATAGATGCCGACGAGTTCTACCAGGGCCGGTTCACCGAAGGCTGTTACGGCTTCAAGGTAGAGCTCAGTACTGATGCGCCGGGTGGCGTAGAGTTCGGTTCCGATCCGATAAACCAGCGCTTCATCCGTTTCGATAAACTCGGGTTGTTGTCCCGTGCGTAGGGCTTCAGATACTGACTTGCTGATGCCGGCGGCTTGGGCGATCGGTTCATGGATCTGCCATTCGGCTTGGGATTGCCACCATTGGGCGGTGACCAGAATCGCCAGCTCAGACAGGCGAAGGGGCATGCTGGTATGGTAGCGGCAATAGGCCCCTAGTTGCTGGGCCGGGTCCGCCAGACCCGGACTGTGGACCCAAGCGAGAAAGGGGCCGTCGAGGTTACCGCGCGGACCCTGAAGTATCGCATCCAAAACGCGACGCTGTTCTGGCGTGATGCTGGCATCGGTGAGTTCTGGCAAGCGTGATTTCATTATCCGTTCCTGATTAACTGCTGTTTCAGAGGCTAGCCAGCGAGCCGGTGATCGCGGTATCGAGTTTGTCTAGCAGTTCATCCAAGTGGGCCTCTTCAAGAATGAAGGGTGGGGCGAGCAGGATATGATCGCCACGCAGTCCATCGATAGTGCCACCCATGGGGTAGCACATCAGCCCGGCATGCATGGCGGCTTTTTTGATTCGCGCGTTGAGTTTCAGGGACGGATCAAAAGGGGTTTTAGTGGCGCGATCGGTGACCAGCTCTAAGCCCTGGAACAGTCCACGGCCGCGAATATCACCAATATTCGGATGCTCGCCGAATCTATCCTGCAGTCGGGTAATCAGCTGTTCACCCAGCCGCACCACCTGTGGCAGCAGTTGCCGCGATTCGATCACCCGCTGCACCGCCAACGCCCCAGCGCAAGCGGTGGCATGGCCGATATAGGTGTGGCCGTGTTGGAAAAACCCTGTGCCCTTAGCGATGGCGTCATAGATTTTTGTGCTGACCAGGGTCGCGCCAATGGGCTGATAGCCGGCGCCCAGCCCTTTAGCGATAGTGGTCAGATCGGGTGTCACGCCCTCCTGTTCGGAGGCGAACAGGGTGCCCGTTCTACCCATGCCACACATCACCTCATCGAGAATCAATAGCACGCCATAACGGTCGCAGACGGCGCGCATTTTCTTGAAGTAGCCGGGGACTGCAGGCACCGCGCCGAGCGTGGCACCCACGACCGGTTCAGCGACGAAAGCCATGACTTGATCCGCGCCCAAACGCAGGATCTCCTGCTCGAGTTCATCGGCCAGACGGGTAGTATAAGCCGCATCGCTTTCACCCTCAGGCTGCCCCCGGTAGGCATAGCAGGCGCTTATATGGCTAACCTCGGTCAGTAACGGTTCAAATTGCGCCCTGCGCCAGGCGTTGCCGCCGGTAGCCAATGCACCCAGGGTGTTACCGTGATAGCTTTGCTGGCGGGCGATCACTCGGCTGCGTTGTGGCTGACCTATCTCCATATAATACTGGCGCGCCATCTTCAATGCGGCCTCTACGGCTTCTGAACCGCCCGATACAAAATAGACATACTCCAGCCCTGCCGGTGCCTTGCTGATCAGGTAGTCTGCCAGCTGCTCCATGGGCTCAGTGGTGAAGAATGAGCTGTGGGCATAGGCCAGGGTGCCAATCTGTTTTTGGATTGCGGCGATCACCTCCGGATCACTATGACCCAGACAGGACACGGCAGCGCCACCGCTGGCATCCAGATAGCGACGGCCTTGGCTGTCAATCAGGTAGGGGCCATCTCCACCGACGGCAACAGGGTAGGTGCTTTGAGTATGACGGTGAAATACATGAGTCATGGAGTGCCTCTGCAGGTTAGGGGGCGTTGGTAGCACAGCGATGCACAATCGCATTCGTAATGGAATGCAGAATATAGTTGCAGAATGTAATTAATGCAATTAATAATTGCATTTGCGGGCTGTGGTTATATCGCTAGTATCAGGGCCATTACATCGAAACAGGTTTTAAGGTTAGCACAATGAAAGTACCTCAGTTTTTACCCGATACCTTGGCTGGGCTCGGTAGCGTGTTGGGTTACATTGAACAAGAGCAATATGAAGTACGTCTTGGACGCCGGTCGCGCGCGGTGTTGCGTAACATGTTAGAGGCGCCACAGCAGGTCGCAGTATCCTCGATTGGAGACCTGGCACTTAAGTTTGGTGTCAATGCGTCTACTCTATCGCGATTGGCGCAGCGCTTGGGTTACCAAAAATATAGCCAGTTGCAGGAGGTGTTTCGTAGGGAGATGCTCGAGGGTCAGCATTTCTATAGTGCTCAGGCCGATCAGCTGCTCAAGCGCGTGGACGCCGAACCGCTCAAACTTGTTGCGCTGCTAGCGCAGCAGGAGACCGCTAATATCGCCGCGTTGGTTGATCAGCTGAGCCCCGCTGATTTTGATGCGGCCGCACAGCTCATATGCCGGTCCAAGCGGGTGCGTATTCATGGGATGCGGCAGTTCTACGCTCTCAGCCACTTCTTCGCTTATGCACTGGGGATGTTACGTCAGGATGTCGCTCCCTTTGATGCGGGGCGTGAGGGGGTCGCCGATGCCTTGGCGCAGTTACAGGCTGAGGATCTGTTAATCGTGGTGAGTTGTTTTCCCTACACCCAAAGTGTGTTGAGAACGGCCGAGATTGCGGCGCGCAGAGGCGTCAAGGTGATCGCGCTTACAGATTCTAAGCGCTCACCGCTGGTGGCCTCGGCAGATTATAGTTTTTTTGTCCCCAATCAAAGCGCGTTCTTTAGTAACAGCATGTGCGGGTTTATGCTGCTCGGTGAGGGGTTGCTCAGTCGTGTCGCTAGTTTAATGGGGGATGAGGCGCTGGTCTCGCTCCGGCAGCGTGAGGCGCTTATCGAACAGCTGGCCGGTTCACTTTGAGCACCCTTGATGCGCAAGGTGGATATTATAAGGGCAGGCTGAGCCGTTCGTCAGTCGTTGTCGGCTGTTGTGGTAAAGTAGCGCCTTTCTTTTCTGAGAGCCTTTTATGTCTGCCTCTTCACAACCGTCCATTGCCGTTATAGGTGCAGGTCCTGCAGGATTGATGGCGGCAGAGGTGATCAGTGCCGCCGGCCATCAGGTGCAGGTGTTTGATGCGATGGGCAGCATCGGTAAGAAGTTTCTGCTGGCAGGACGCAGCGGTCTGAATATTACCCACCACGAACCCTTACCCGAGTTTATACCGCGCTATGCCGAAGCCGCGGTGCACCTGGATCCCTTGCTCCGCGCCTTTGATCCTGCTGCGATCCGAGGTTGGGTTAAGGGTCTCGGTTTCGACACCTTCGTCGGTGTCGCGGGCCGGGTGTTTCCCGAGGAGCGTAAGGCCGCACCCTTGCTCAGAGCTTGGCGTAAGCGTCTGGAGCAGCAGGGGGTGAGCATTCGTACACGCTACCGTTGGCAGGGCTGGAGTGAGGATGGTCAATTACGGTTTCACACGGACCAGGGCGAACAGCTATTATCAGCCTCTGCCGTGGTGTTGGCGCTGGGTGGTGGAAGCTGGCCGCGCATGGGTTCGGACGGCAGCTGGGTTGAACTGCTGCGTGGACAACATATTCAGGTAGCCGATCTGCAGCCTTCTAATTGTGGTTTCGATTGTGATTGGAGCGAACACTTCGCCAGTCGTTTTGCCTGGCAGCCGCTAAAGTCGGTATCCGTGTGCTACCCAAACAGTGGCAGGCCCGCCCAACGAGCTGATCTGATGATTAGCGCGCAGGGTATTGAAGGCGGTGCCGTTTACGCACTATCCCCAGCATTAAGGCGCGCTATTGCCGACACAGGTGTTGCCGAGTTGCTGCTTGATCTTGCTCCTGATAGAGATCTACAGCAGCTGGCTACGGCCCTGGCTGCACCACGGGGAAAGTCAACGCTCGCCACCCATCTTAAAAAAAGGGCCGGGATCCAAGGATTAAAGGTAGGGCTGTTACACGAGCTACTGACTAAGGAACAGCTCGCAGATCCACAACAGTTGGCCGCTGCCATCAAAGCACTAACCTTGCCCCTGTTGCGACCCCGGCCCTTGATCGAAGCGATTAGCAGTGCCGGAGGTGTGTGTTTCTCTGAGCTTGATGATGGCTTGATGGTCAAGGCTCAACCGGGATTATTCGTTGCCGGCGAGATGCTCGATTGGGAGGCGCCGACGGGTGGCTATCTGCTCAGTGGCTGTCTAGCCACAGGCCGTGCCGCGGGCTTCGGTGTGCTGCGCTGGCTGTCTGCAGGGTAAGATTTTCGCTACTGGCGGCAGTTGTTTTTAGATACTGCTTTTGCTTTTGCATCTACAGGGTCTATGTTTCACGTGAAACACAGGGTATTTATGATCCCGCAAAAATGCCCTGATGAGCCATGACACCCAGCCATGCTGATGCCGATCTATATTGGCGAACCCGGATGTTGTGGTGAACTTGCGAACAGAAAGGGTTGGGTCTTGGTGCCACCCGATTTGCCAAGCATGTACCCATAACGGATGCTACCCCCGGTAACACTGAGCCGCCGTTTCTATCAGCAGCGCATGCCGCCGCGCTAGACGCGCATGGTCGTGATCATAGCCACCACCGATCAGGCAGGCGCTCGGCAGTTGTCGCTGTTGCGCCCATTCGAGTACACGGCGGTCTCGAGCCCTGATGCCGTCGTCGGTCAGATTCATGTGACCCAGCCGATCGTCTCGGTGTACGTCCGAGCCGCCATCGTAGATCAGCAGATCAAAAGCGGGCAGTCGCGCCAACTGCGCTAGGGTTTGATCGAGCACCTTAAGATAATCCTCATCACCGCTACCGCGTGGCAGGGGAACGTCGAGGTCACTGCGCTGCTTAGTAAAGGGGTAATTGTGCTCACCGTGGATCGAACAGGTAAAACTTCTCGGTTCGTTTTCAAGAATCAGGGCCGTACCATCGCCCTGATGAACGTCGCAATCGAGTACCAGAATCCGCGAGGCCCACTGCTTGTGGAGCGCTGTTTTCACCGCGACGGCGATGTCATTAAAGACACAGAATCCTTGGCCCTGATCGGCGAAGGCGTGATGCGTGCCTCCGGCCAGGTGGCACGCCAGACCGTGTTTTAGAGCAAGCTGGCAGGTCTGAATCGTGCCGCCCACCGCGGTGAGGGTGCGGGTCACTAGCTGCTGAGACCAGCTTAAGCCAATCATTCTTAACTGCTGCGGGGTCAGTGATCCCTCGATAAAAGCATCGATGTACTCGGCATCGTGTGCCAACAATAATCTGCTTCTCGGGCAGGGTGAAGAGATGTGGGTATTGGCTTGAGTCGCTAGGCCCAGCGTGATCAGGTGTTGGTATAACAGCCGGTATTTATCCATCGGGAAGCGGTGTCTGCTATCCCAAGGGATGCTGTAGTGCGGGCTGTATACCAGTGGCATATGACTGCTGGTTGAGGGGTGTTTCACGTGAAACACTGGGGCTGTTGGCGGCTGAGGATATGCTCAACGGCAGCGTCCAGATCGGCAAAGATAGCGATCCCTTCGAGTCCCCGGCCCTGCGTCAGCGTTCTTTGGCCTTTGCCGGTCTTGACCAGCAGCGGCTCACACCCAGCCGCTTGACCCGCTTCCAGGTCACGAAGGCTATCACCCACCAGGACCGCACCCTCGGCAGAAACCCCCAGCGCTGCCTCTATCTGATGGATCAATCCTGGTAATGGCTTGCGGCAATCACAGTGTTGATCCGGCGCGTGGGGGCAGAAAAAAATACCCGCCAGGCTGCCGCCGGCGGCGGTAATCAGCGCATTCATTTTCTGGTGCATGGCATCGAGTTCGAGTGGGGTGAAGTAGCCACGCGCCAACCCCGATTGGTTGGTAGCGACGACCACCCGATAACCGGCTTTGCTGAGACGAGCGATAGCCTCGATGCTGCCGGGGATCGGGATCCACTCAGAAGCACTCTTCACGTAGGTGTCGGAATCCTGATTGATGACGCCATCGCGATCAAGAATGATAAGTTTGTTCATGGAGAGGCTGCTCAAAAAGGTGACATGACAGGCATAAAAAAACCGGTGCTAGAGTATAACACCGGTTGCAGTTGAGCCTGATAAGCCTCTAGAGTAGCGAGATATCCGCCACCAGCAGGAAGCGCTGGCGCAGCTGGTTAAGCAAGCAGAGCCGATTGTCTCGCACCGCTTCATCCTCCACCATCACCATGACCTCGTCAAAAAACGCATCGATGCTGGGCTGCAATCTGGCTAACTGTTCAAGAATAGACTTGAAGTCACCCGATCGCAGCAGGTTATCGATCGTCGAGTTTAGGCTGTTAAGTGCGCTATATAAATTGTTCTCGGCCGCTTCCTGGAACAGCTGTTCAGCCACGACCTGGGTAGTGGCGACGCCCTGCTTAGAGAGAATATTAGCGACCCGCTTATTCGCGGCAGCCAGAGCCTCGGCTTGCGGTAGGCTACGGAAGTGGTTAACCGCCTGGACCCGCTGATCAAACACCAAGGGTCGGGTAGGACGAACGGCCATGACCGCCAGGAACACCTCGGCGGGAACCCCCTGATCGGCGTACCAGGCGCGAAAACGCTCGAGCATAAAGGCCAGGACCTGCTGCTCTAAGCCGGCACGCGCTGGAAGCTCGGTATGCAGATCCGCCGCAGCAGCCAGCAGCTCCAGCAGATCAAGATCGAGCTGGTGCTCCACCATGATCCGCAAGGTGCCCAGGGTGGCACGCCGTAGCGCAAAGGGATCCTTGCTACCCGTAGGCGGCTGATTGATGCCAAATAAGCCCACCAGAGTATCGATACGATCTGCCAGCGCCAGGGCAATACCGGTCCGGGTGCCGGGTAAGAGATCCCCCGCAAACTTGGGCAGATACTGCTCGTTTAGTGCCTCGGCGACCTCCTGAGGCTCGCCATCGTTAAGCGCGTAGTAGTAGCCCATCAAGCCTTGCAGGTCGGGAAACTCCAGTACCATCTCGGTCACCAGATCGGTCTTGGCGAGTTGTCCGGCGCGTTCTGCCCAGGCCGTATTACCGCCGATCTGGGTGGCGATAACGCGAGCCAGTGCGGCTACGCGCTGTGATTTTTGATAAACAGTGCCCAGCTGCGCCTGGAAGATGATCGGCTTGAGTTTATCGATCCGAGACTCCAGGCTATGCTTTTTATCCGTTTCAAAGAAAAACGCTGCATCTGCTAACCGGGGTCGAATGACCCGCTCATTACCGGCGATCACCTGCTGGGGGTCCTTGCTGGCGATGTTGGACACGGTAATGAAGTAGGGCAGGATTTTTTGGTTGGCATCCACCACATGGAAATACTTCTGGTGCTCTTTCATCGAAGAGATCAGCGCCTCAGCGGGGACCTCCAGAAAGCGCTCTTCAAAGCGCCCCGAGAGTGCCACGGGCCACTCCACCAAACCGGTGACCTCGTCGAGCAGGCTGGGATCGATAACCGCTTGTGCGCCGATAGCACTGGCCGCCTGTTGGATCTGCTGCTCGATCGCGGCACGTCGGCTAGCAAAGTCAGCGATTACGAAACCGGTTTGTTCCAGTGTCACTTCATAATCCGCTGGCGAAATGAGCTCGATGCTGCGGTTGTAGTGGAAGCGATGCCCGAAGGTGCTTCTACCTGAGGCGATCCCTAATATTTCAGCATCAACCACCTCGTCACCGAACAGCATCACACAGGAGTGTACCGGACGGATAAACTCGACTCGACTCGCCCCCCAGCGCATCCGCTTAGGGATGGGCAGGTTATCAAGCGCCGTTTGCATCGCAGCGGCAAGCATAGGCCGAATAGCTTGCTCGGGTTCAACCTTGAGAAAGGTGATTTTGCCGTTCTCTATCTTGAGACCCTTGTCATCTAGGGCAACGTTGTTCTTCTTGGCAAAGCCTTGCAGTGCCTTGGTCGCTGCACCCTGTTTGTCATAACAGATACTCTCAGGCGGACCCACCACCTGGGTAGTTTTGCTGGGTACGTGGGTCGGTAGTTTTTCAATCAATAGCGCCAAGCGCCGTGGCGTGGCAAAGGATGTAAACCGGGTGTTTTCAAGTAGCGTCTGGGCACTGTCGCCAAAGATACTGTTGAGACCTGTGCGGACCTCGGTTGCCAGTGCATTGGATAGGTTCTGCAGCGCTTTGGGTGGCAGCTCTTCGGTACCCAGTTCGAATAGAAAATCTTTGATATCCATTGTCATGATCATTTCTCCCCCGAGGCTAGCAGTTCGTTACGCAAGGCCTCATCGGCCAATGGAAACCCCTTCGCCTTGCGAGCCTCGTAGTAAGTTTCGCAGACGGCACGGGCGAGGGTGCGAACCCGCAAAATATAGCGCTGTCGTTCGGTGACCGAGATCGCATGGCGGGCGTCGAGAAGATTGAACACATGCGAGGCCTTCATCACCATCTCATAAGCGGGTAAGGCGAGCCCTTTTTCGACTAAGCGGCGACTCTCTTTCTCGAAGTTATCGAAGCTGCTAAACAGGAACTCGACATCGGCTTCTTCAAAGTTGTAGGTCGACATCTCGACTTCGTTTTGATGGAACACATCGCCGTAGGTTACTTTGCCCTGCGGGCCATCGGTCCAGACCAGGTCGTAGATACTGTCGACGCCTTGCAGGTACATGGCGATGCGCTCAAGACCATAGGTGATCTCACCGGTGACCGGGAAACACTCGATGCCGCCCATCTGTTGGAAGTAGGTGAACTGCGTCACCTCCATGCCGTTGAGCCAGACTTCCCAGCCCAGGCCCCAGGCGCCCAGTGTCGGTGACTCCCAGTTGTCTTCGACAAAACGTATATCGTGCACCAGCGGATCGATGCCCAGCATCTCCAATGAGCCGAGATAGAGCTGCTGGAAATTTTCGGGCGAGGGCTTAATCACCACCTGAAACTGGTAGTAATGTTGGAGTCGATTGGGGTTCTCACCGTAACGGCCATCCGTGGGTCGACGGCAGGGCTGGACGTAGGCAGCACGCCATTTTTCAGGCCCCACAGAGCGCAGGGTCGTCGCGGGGTGGAAGGTGCCGGCACCGACCTCCATATCCAGTGGCTGAACGAGTACGCAACCCTGCTCGGCCCAGTATTGTTGCAAAGCAAGGATCAGCCCCTGGAAGGTGCTGGCATCGGCTTTTATCGAGTCACTCACGGTTCTGTCACCATCTCAGTGGGTTTCAAGGCTTACCGGGGTAATCAGGCTTTAGCGTGTCGCTGCTGCTGATGCAACGCTGCGTCGCTGGACCCCAGGGTTAAAGGCGCGAATTATACAGTAAGCGGGTTGTTTTTTGGGCAGTTTAAAGACGTTTATCCGCTGCCGAATTAGCCGCAGCTACGGCCAGGGCTGATGGCGGTGATGGGATCGAGTGGGGTAGGCGGTTACTCTTTACGAGCGATCAGATACGCCTGGTTACTGGGTTTAGGCTCCGGCTCGTTGCCGTACAGCATCTCCTGGTAAACCAGCGGCGCTAGGCCACTAAACAGTCGCAACAGTTCACCCGGCTTGAGCAGGAAGTCGGGAGTACGGGGACCCCCAGAGTCTGGCGTGACCGGCTGGGTAAAGGTCTGGTAAAACAGCAAGCCACCTGGTCTTAGTGCGGCGACAATCGCCGGGCAAAGCGCGCGGTCGAGAAAGTTGCTGACGCAGATCAGCTCGAAGCTGGCGGTCGGCAGTGGTTGCTGCTGCAGATCAACGCAGCGGGCAATTAGCGGCAGGTGTTGCTGCTCAGCGAGACGCTGGAGTTTGTCGATAGCCACATCGGATAGATCCCAGGCTTGAGTGCGCAGACCGGCGTGGGCTAACGCCAAGGCGTTACCCCCCAGGCCGCAGGCCAATTCAAGGGCATCGCCATCGCGGGGCCATAAGTGGCGATTGTCAGTGAGTACCCGAGCCGGCTGATTGACCGCTTGGGCCTGCTGGTAACGCAGGTTCCATTTGCGCTTCTGGGTAGGCTGAGCGGGTAGCGTATCGTTGTTAGCCACGTCCTATATCTCCATACTGTCCTGCGGTGAGCTTAAGTAGATCGGCGGGACTGAGTTCGAGCTCCAGGCCGCGTTTACCGCCACTGACAAACAGCGTCGTGAATGTGCTGGCGCTGCGGTTCAGAATCATCGGCTTAGCGCCTCCAGAAAGCGGGGGTGAACAGCACCAGCAGTGTGAACACTTCCAGTCGTCCCAGCAGCATTGAGAAGCACAGTATCCACTTGGCGGTATCGTTGAGATTACCATAGTGAGCCGCGACGTCACCCAAACCGGGGCCCAGATTATTGAGCGTGGCACCGACGGCGGTCCAGGCGGTGACTTGATCTAGCCCGGTACCCAGCAGAGCAATCAACATCAGTACAAACACGATCAGATAGACGGAAAAGAACCCCCAGACCGCCTCGACAACTCGGTCAGGGATAGAGCGATTTCCCAGTTTGATCGGAATCACGGCACTGGGATGGAGTAAGCGGGTGACCTCGCGCATCCCCTGTTTGAGAATGATCAGTACTCGAATCACCTTCATGCCACCACCGGTGGAGCCGGCACAACCCCCGGCAAACGCGGCGATGAACAGCAGGAATGGCAGCATCGTCGGCCAGTGCGCAAAGCCGTCGGTGGCAAAACCGGTGGTAGTGGCGATGGAGACGACTTGGAATAGGGCATTACGCAGGGCGTCTAGGCCCGTAAAGGTAGCGGTGAACAGCAGCACCAGGGTACAGAAGAAACTGATCAGCAGCAGGATGCTGAGATAAAAACGTAACTCAGGATCCTGCCAGTAATGGCGTAGGGATCTGTGTTTCCAAGCGCTGAAATGCAATGCAAAATTGACCGCCGAGATCACCATAAAGAAGATCGCAATGGCTTCAATCAGCGAGTTGTTAAAGTAGCCCATGCTGGCATCGTGGGTCGAGAAGCCGCCAATGGCGACGGTGGAGAAGCTGTGGCAGATGGCATCAAAGGCGGTCATTCCTGCCAGCCAATAGCCCAGCGCACAGGAGATCGTCAACGACAGGTAGATATACCAAAGCGCCTTGGCGGTCTCGGTAATCCGCGGTGTCAGCTTGGAGTCTTTGACCGGCCCCGGGGTTTCGGCGCGATACAGCTGCATTCCACCGATGCCGAGCATCGGCAGGATGGCCACCGCCAACACGATAATACCCATACCGCCGAACCACTGTAGTTGCTGGCGATACCAGAGAATGGATTTAGGCAATAGATCGATGCCGGTGATCACCGTAGCACCGGTGGTGGTCAGCCCTGAGACCGATTCAAATATGGCATCGACAATCGACAGGTGGGGGGTCGCGGATAGCATCAACGGAATCGACCCGAACAGGCTCAGCACCACCCAGAACAGTACGGTGATCAGAAAACCGTCACGGGTGCGTAGGTCCTGGCGGACATTGTGGACCGGGATCCAGGTAACAAAACCGGTGACCAGGGTGATGCCGAAAGCAATCAAAAACGGTAGCGAGGCGCCATCAGCGTAGATCAGCGAAATCGCCGCTGGCGGCAACATGCTGAAGCTGAAAAGCATCATCAGGATGCCAAGAATGCGCAATATAACGCGAAAATGCATATTCGGTAGCGCCCTGTGATGGAATTAGAAGAAGGTCAAACCGACCTGGAACAGTCGCTCTACATCAGCGATGCGGTGCTTGTCGATCAAGAACATGATGACGTGATCGCCGTTCTCGACCACCACATCATCATGGGCGATGAGGACTTCATCATTGCGAACGATAGCGCCGATGGTGGTGCCGGACGGTAGGTCGATATCTTCAATCGCGCGGCCTACCACTTTAGAGCTGCGCTTGTCGCCGTGAGCGATCGCTTCCATCGCTTCGGCGGCACCGCGACGCAGAGAGTGCACGTTAACCACGTCGCCTCGTCTGACGTGCGTCAGCAGGCTGCCGATCGTGGCCTGTTGCGGAGAGATGGCAATATCGATCACCCCGCCCTGTACCAGATCGACATAGGCGGGATTATTGATCAGCGTCATCACCGTTCTGGCGCCCAGCCTCTTGGCCAGCATCGATGCCATGATGTTGGCTTCATCATCGTTGGTCAGGGCGCAGAACACATCGGTGCCTTCGATGTTTTCTTCGAGTAACAGCTCCTGGTCAGAGACATTGCCCTGCAGCACGATGGTGCGTTCCAGTTCGTTGGCCAGCTGGTTGCAGCGTTTGATGTTGCGCTCGATGATCTTGATCTGTAGCTGGTTCTCCAGGGAACGGGCTAGACCGGCGCCGATGTTGCCGCCCCCAGCGATGATGATCCGCTTATAGGGCCGGTCGAGGCGTCTAAGCTCGCTCATGACCGCCACGATATCCTTGCGGGCGGCGATGAAGAACACCTCATCATCGGCTTCGATGATGGTATCGCCCTGCGGAATGATGGGACTGCCCTTGCGGAAAATAGCGGCAACCCGGGTATCGACCTTGGGCATGTGGGTACGTAGGTAGGCGATCTCATGGCCGACCATCGGACCACCATGAAAGGCCTTCACCGCGACTAGCTGCGCCCTGCCGTCCGCAAAATCGAGCACCTGCAGGGCACCGGGATGCTGAATCAGACGTTTTATATGCTGGGTGACGACCTGCTCCGGGCTGATCAGCACGTTAATTGGAATCGCCTTGTCAGAAAACAGCCGGTCTTTGTGGGCCAGAAAATCGTGACCGCGGATGCGTCCGATTCGGGTAGGGGTATGAAACATGGCGTAGGCGACCTGACAGGCGACCATGTTGACGGCGTCTGAATTGGTGACCGCGATCAGCATATCGGCATCTTCACCGCCCGCTTGCTGGAGGATATCGGGTGAGGCACCCTGGCCTTCAATGGTGCGGATATCGAGTCGATCCTGGAGTTCGCGCAGCCGGGCACCGTCGGTATCGATGATGGTGATATCGTTGGCTTCGTTGGCCAAATTCTCCGCCAGCGTGGCACCGACCTGACCCGCTCCTAGAATAATGATCTTCATCGCTTAGACGCTCTGTTGATGCTGCTTTAATCCGACCTTCATCACGCCCTAGGGGTCAGCAGGTTCTTCTCAAGAATGGCATAGTAGAAACCATCGTGGCCGCCGGCTTGTGGGAATAGCTGCCTGCCCGCGTCACGCGCTAACCCCCAAGAAGCGTCGATAGGGCGTTCGCAGGCATCGGCCTGGGACGCTAAAAACGCCGAGATCAGCTGTTCGTTTTCCTGCGGTAATATGGAGCAGGTCGCGTAAACTAACCGGCCACCCGGCTTTAGCATCGGCCACAGATTGGCCAGAATACGCGCCTGCAGTTGTGCCAGCGTCGCGATATCCTCGGGCCGGCGCAGCTGTTTGATATCGGGGTTACGGCGAATAACCCCAGTGGCCGAACAGGGTGCATCCAGCAAGATACGGTCGAACTGCGCGCCATCCCACCAGTCATTGGCGGCAGCATCTGCCGCTAGCAGTTCACAGCTGAGGTTGAGGCGATCTAAATTTTGGCGCACCCGCTGCAGCCGACTATCGCTGATATCCAGCGCCAGGCACTGCGCCATATCCGGTTGGCGTTCGAGTAGGTGGCAGGTTTTTCCCCCGGGTGCCGCGCAGGCATCCAGTACCCGATCGCCCGGTTGCGGATCGAGTAGTCCGGTCGCCAGCTGCGCCGCTTCATCCTGGACGCTGGCGTGGCCCTCGATAAAACCGGGCAGTTGCAGGACATCCACCGCCTGCAGGAGACTGATGCCGTCTGCTGAAAATGGGCACAGCTGGAAGCCGATGCCTGCCTGCTGCAGCTGCTCGGCATAGGCTGGGCGTTGTATCAGGCGGCGATTGACCCGCAGCGTCAGCGGCGCTTGCTGGTTATTTTGGGCCATAATCTCGGCGGCCTGTTCTGGCCAGGCTTTGGTCAGTTTGCCAATCAACCAGGCGGGATGCGCATATAGGTATTCAGGCTGAGACTCCAAGCGGATCGCGAGTTCTGGCCCAAGGCGCTGGAAGTTGCGCAGGATGCCGTTGATCAACCCCTTGGCCCAGGGCTTCTTCAGTTTGGTAGTCACCTGCACGGTTTCACTGATCGCTGCATGGGCGGGGATGCGGGTGTAACCGAGCTGGTACAGGCCCAGCAGAATCAATGCCTGAATATCCTGGTCCTTACGCTTGAGCGCTTTGGGCATCAGCTCTGCGGTGATCAGTTGCAGCCGCGGTAGAAATCGCAGGGTGCCGTAGCAGAGCTCGCGCAGCAGCGGGTGCTCCGTGTCGGGCAGATTCTCCAGTTGCGGTAGCAGGGTTGAGGCCAAGGAGCCCTCCTGCTTCAGAATAGGGGTGAGGGCACGTACTGCCTGAAGTCTGACACTCATCGGCCGTCATCTGCGCTGAAGCGATTACCGGGTCGGAACAGATCTTGACGCGACTTAAGCAGTTCTGCGACCGGCAATTGGCGTCCACCGGGCAGTTGCAGATGGGTCAATTGCAAGATGCCGCTGCCGGTGGCGACCAGCAACCCCTGGCTGTCTGCACCGATAATACTGCCCGCCGGCTGTTCGGCGCTGCCTGCATACAGGCTGGCATTCCAGATCCCCAGGCGCTGGCCGTTGAGGTAACTGAACGCGACCCGTCCCGGACTGAGTCCGCGGATCTGCCGGCAGAGCCGGATCGCACTGCGGCCCCAGTCCAGCTCACGATCAGTCTTGAGGAGCTTGTGGGCGTAGTTGGCCTGCTCGTTATCCTGCGCTATGGGCTTGGCTGTGCCCTCGACCAGCTGTTCCAGGGTCTGTAGTAACGCCTTGGTGCCTAAGCCCTGGAGTCGATCGTGGAGCTTGCCGCCGGTATCATCCTCGCGAATGGGGCAGCGTAGCACTGTTAACATCGCACCGGTATCGAGCCCCTTATCCATCTGCATGATGGTCACCCCGGTTTCGCTATCGCCGGCCATCAGCGCCCGTTCGATGGGCGCGGCACCTCGCCAGCGTGGTAACAGCGAGGCGTGAATGTTGATGCAACCGAGCCGGGGTATCTCGAGTACCGCCTGGGGCAGCAGCAGACCGTAGGCCACCACCACCATCAGGTCCGCGTTGAGGGCGGTGAGTTGTTGTTGCTCCTGCTCGCTCTTGAGGCTTTCCGGCTGGCATACCCTGATACCACTTTCTTGGGCCAGCTGCTTGACCGGGCTGGCGAGCAGTTTTTTGCCACGTCCTGAGGGTCTGTCTGGCTGGGTATAGACCGCGACCACCTTATGGCGGCTATTGATCAACGCCTCAAGGTTGGCTGCCGCAAACGCAGGGGTGCCGGCAAAAATGATGCGTAGTGGTGAATCTGACATGCTAAGGCCTTCTCTCAACCAGACGGCTAGTAAAAGAATCTGGGATGAATCTGGATATCAGGCCTGGTGTTCCAGACGATGCTTTTTTTCCAGCTTTTTGCGGATACGATTGCGTTTCAGCGGCGAGACATAATCGATAAACAGCTTGCCGTCGAGGTGGTCCAGCTCATGCTGAATACAGACCGCCAATAGATCCTTGGCTTCAAGAACGAAGGGTTTACCATCACGTCCTAACGCCTGGAGGCGGATATGGTTGGCGCGCTCGACGGTCTCGTAATAGCCGGGTACGGATAAGCAGCCCTCGTCGGACTGTTCACGCTCATCGTCAAGAATCTCGATCTCCGGATTGATCAGCACCAGGGGATCGTTGCCATCTTCGCTGAGATCGATAACTACCAGACGCTTGTGCACATCGATCTGAGTCGCCGCTAAACCGATGCCCGGAGCGGCGTACATGGTTTCAAGCATATCGTCGATCAGCGTCAACAGGCTGTCATCTACGCACTTAACCGCTTCGGCACGGGTTCGCAAACGCGGGTCAGGAAACTCAAGAATATTTAGTAAAGCCATAATAAAACAACGGATTAGCAGTTAATAATAGGGGGAGAAACAGGTCGGTTACGCCCTGCAGGCTATTATACTGTTTACTTCTGTACATTCCATAGCAAGAATACGGGGTTATACGGCGAGTTTGGGGCCACAGCATGGCTTTATCGCGGAGAGTTTATAGGGCGCTCTAGGCTGTAGCCGGTTCGTTTTTGGTCGAGACCCACAGACGTGACTCTGGGTTTCACCCAAGACCTGCATAAAAGGGATTTACCATGAAAAGACTGTTGTTCGCCATCGCTGCAACCTTGCTGGTCATCACCAGTGTTCGGGCAGATGTCATCGAGCTGGCAGATAGCCATCCCGACCAGCATGTGGTGGTTAAAGGCGATACCCTGTGGGATATCTCCGCGCAGTTTCTGAAGAGCCCTTGGCTCTGGCCCAAAGTGTGGAGTGTTAACCCTCAGATCGATAATCCGCACCTGATCTATCCCGGGGATATTATCTATCTGGTCTATGTCAATGGCCAGCCGCAGTTACGGCTCCAGCGCGGGCCGCGTAAACTCTCTCCTGAGATTCGTCGCACGCCATTGGCGCAGGCGATCCCTGCCATTCCGCTACAAGATATCAAGAGTTTTCTGTCCGATAACCTGATCATGGATCGTGCAGCGCTGGAACGGGCCCCCTACGTGGTGGCAGGGGTCAATGAGCGGATCGTCTCTGGGGCTGGAGATAAAGTTTACGCCCGCGGGGCGTTTACAGCGGCAGAGCGCTCGCAGCGGTTTTTTGGTATCTACCGCCCGGCACGCAGCTATACCGATCCTGACACCGGAGAAGAGTTGGGGTTTGAGTCTCAGAGCATCGGCAGTGGCTATTTACAGGCGCTTGATGACGACATCCTGACCCTGAAGCTCAAACACACCACCCAGGAAGTTCGCACCCTGGATCGGGTGCTGCCCACGCCCGAAGGTGCGATCCAGTCGGTATTCTACCCCTCGGCTACCGATGAGCCGCTTAAAGGCCGGATTCTGTCGGTGCTCAGAGGGGTGGATAAAATTGGTCAATTTGATGTGGTTGCCATCAATCGCGGTAGCCGCGAAGGGATTAAGCCTGGCAATGTGTTCTACGTGTATAAGCTGGGTGAGACCGTACTCGATCCAGTGACTAAAGAGCCGATCACCCTGCCTTCTGAGCGCGCCGGTCTGGTGATGGTGTTCAAACCGTTCGAGAAGCTCAGTTATGCGCTGGTGATGCGTGCCGAAAATAGTTTGGCCGTTATGGATGAGATTCGTTCGCCGCGCTAGTCGAGCCCCGGCAGGGGTTTTAACCGCTCTGATCAAGGATGATCTATGTCCTCTACCTCTGTTCATCTGCAGCCGGCGCAGCAGCGCTGGTTACAACTCTGTCAAATTCCGGGCCTGGGTCCGGTCAGCCTTAAGCAGCTGTGGCAACACTTCGGATCATCCGAGGCGATACTGGCCGCCTCAGGCTGCTGTTTAGCGGCGCTAGGCTTACGGCGCTCAGTCGTCAATGCTCTGAATCGAGGCCCGCAGCAGCCGCTCAATGCCACCATCCTGGATCGTATCGATAGCTGGCTCGCGGAGCCTCGCCACCAGCTGCTGACGCTGGAAGATCGACTCTACCCCGAAGCGTTGCGGCAGATCAGCGATCCGCCGGCGTTGTTGTTTGTGGTGGGCGACGCCGAGATATTGGCGCTGCCGCAGATCGCGCTGGTGGGCAGTCGTAATGCCAGCCCTCAGGGGTTGGAAAACGCTTACGTCTACAGTCGCTATCTGTCCGAACAGGGGTTGGTGCCGACCAGCGGTTTGGCGTTAGGGATCGATGCCGCCGCCCATAACGGCGGTTTGCAGGGGCTGGGTTTGACGGTGGCGGTGCTAGGGACCGGGGTTGACCGGATCTACCCCGCGCGTCACCTGGCGCTCGCGCAGCAAATTGTCGAGCAGGGCGGGGTGCTGGTGTCAGAACTGGCACTGGGTACTCCGCCCCTGGCGCAAAATTTCCCTAAGCGTAATCGGATCATCAGCGCCTTGAGTCTGGGGGTGGTAGTGGTCGAAGCCGCCTTAAAAAGCGGCTCTCTGATTACCGCCAGGATGGCGCTGGAGCAGGGTCGGGAGGTGTTCGCGCTGCCCGGATCGATCCATAACCCGTTGAGCAAGGGCTGTCATAGTTTGATCCGCCAGGGTGCGCTGCTGGTCGATTCGGCGGAGCAGATTCTCCAGGAGCTGGCACCGCAGCTGGATGGTTGCAGCGTGCTAGGGGCACTGGATCATGCGGTCGACCGCGCCGCTGCCGAGCGCTCAGTGCCGTCGTTAGCGGGGCTGTCGGCTCAGGAGCTGCAACTGCTACAGGCGACGGGGTACGAGGCCACCTCGCTGGACCGGCTAGTGCTGCGCTCGGGGTTATCGGTTGCCCAGGTGCAGACGCAGCTGTTATCGCTGGAGTTACAGGGCTGGGTGGCTGTCGTGCCTGGGGGCTACCAACGCACAGCGCGCCACGCCTAACGGCAGCATGAAAAGTTCCCACTTGAAAGCACCGACTGACTAAGGTAGTTTTCCGCCTTCAGAGTTGTTCGCTCCTATTCCCCCTGTTTTGAGGCCGCCGTTATGTCCAAGCCCTTTATCGCTATTCTGATGGGTTCCGATTCCGATCTTCCTGTTATGGAGGCCTCCATTGCGGTGCTAAAACAGCTGCAGGTGCCCTTCGAGATGAAGATCTCTTCGGCGCACCGTACCCCGGTGGCCACTCATGATTATGTGGTCGACGCCGATCAACGTGGTTGCGTGGCCTTTATCTGTGCCGCGGGCATGGCCGCCCACCTGGCCGGTGCGGTGGCTGCCAATACTCTGAAGCCGGTTATCGGCGTACCGATCAACTCGTCTCTGGATGGTCTAGACGCGCTACTGTCGACCGTGCAGATGCCGGGTGGCATTCCGGTGGCCACGGTGGCGATCGGTAAGGCTGGCGCGAAAAACGCCGCCTATCTAGCCGCCCAGATCATGGCGACCGCAGATTCTGACCTGGCCCAGCGGCTGATCGCCGAGCGGCGTGCCAATACCGAAGAGGTGTTGGCCAAAGACCGTGCGCTACAAGAGCGTCTGGCTAACGGCTGAGCGTTAAGTCGTAACGATGCTTAATCACTGGCAGATCAAACGGGCTGTCGCCACCCTGCGTCATGGGGGGGTCATGGCTTATCCTACCGAAGCGGTCTGGGGGTTGGGTTGTGATCCCTTCCAGGCCGATGCGGTTGAGCGCTTGTTGCTGCTCAAACAGCGGCCGTTGGAGAAGGGGCTTATCCTGGTGGCGGCTGGCATGGATCAGCTGCGGCCGTTGTTGCGGCCGCTGAGTCGGGCGCAGCGTGCGGAGCTGCAGTTGAGTTGGCCGGGGCCCACCACCTGGCTGATCCCGGATCTCGACAACAGTATCCCGTTTTGGATCAAGGGCCAGTACGCTAGCATTGCCGTGAGAGTAAGCGCTCACCCACAGGTGGTGGCGTTGTCTCGTGCTTTCGGTGGGCCACTGGTGTCCACCTCGGCCAATCTCGCCGGCGATCTCGCCGCACGCAGCGCAACCGAGGTCCGCGCGGCGTTCGGCCATGAGCTGGATTACCTGCTGCCGGGTACCCTGGGTGGCCAGGACCAGCCGTCGACGATTCGTGATCTGTGCAGCGGTGCGATTCTGCGTTAAGGCTGTCGTTAAGGTTTAGTCCGGCACCCGTTACCATCCCCTAGGCAACACAACGATAGGAGCGCCTCGATGGCTGCAGTGGATATTCAACCCGTGGTGGCGTTCATGCAGCAGCTGCAGGATCGTATCTGCAGCGCGCTGGAAGCGCTCGATGGTCAGGCGACCTTTGAGCAAGATAACTGGGACAAACCCAGTGGCGGCGGTGGACGCTCCAGGGTGATGACCGAAGGTGCAATATTCGAAAAAGGCGGGGTCAACTTCTCCCATGTCCGGGGAGACAATATGCCCGGTTCTGCCACCGCGCATCGCCCCGAGCTGGCCGGTCGCAGTTACCAGGCGGTCGGGGTATCGCTGGTGATGCATCCGCACAACCCCTATGTACCGACATCGCATGCCAATGTGCGTTTTTTTATCGCCGAGAAAGAGGGCGAGGAGCCGATCTGGTGGTTTGGCGGTGGTTTCGACCTGACCCCCTGCTATGGGTATGAGCAGGATTGCCATGATTGGCATCAGGGGTCGAAAGCGATCTGTGACCGCTTTGGCGCCGCGCTGTATCCAAAATACAAAGACTGGTGCGACCGCTATTTCTATCTCAAACATCGCGATGAGCAGCGCGGTATTGGCGGGCTATTCTTTGATGATCTGAACCAGCCGGATTTTGAGCAGAGCTTTGCGTTCGTCCAAGCGATCGGCGAGGGCTATCAGGATCTCTACGTGCCGCTGGTTGAACGCCGTAAAGATACCCCCTATGGGGAGGCCGAAAAACGGTTTCAGCGTTACCGTCGTGGCCGCTATGTGGAGTTCAACCTGGTGTTTGATCGCGGCACCCTATTTGGACTGCAATCGGGTGGCCGGACCGAATCGATTCTGATGTCGCTGCCGCCCGAGGTGCGCTGGGAGTATAACTACCAGGCGCAACCCGGTAGCGCGGAAGCGCGGCTGACCGATTATTTTCTACAACCCCGTGACTGGCTTGCCGAGGCATAAACGATGACCGATCAATACGCCGTTATCGGCAACCCGATCAACCACAGCAAGTCGCCGGCGATTCATCGGCTGTTTGCCGAGCAGTGTGGGCAGGATCTGGCCTACAGCACCCTCGAAGCGCCTCTGGATGGCTTTAGCCAGGCGGTGTCGAGCTTCTTTGCCCAGGGCGGTGGCGGATTGAATGTCACCGTACCCTTTAAAGAGCAGGCCTGGGCTCTGGTCGCTAGTCTGACCCCGCGGGCGCGGCTGGCGGGTGCCGTGAATACCCTGTATCGGGATGAAACCGGTCAGTTGTGCGGCGATACCACCGATGGCGTGGGCCTGGTGGGTGATATTCTCGACAACCATCAGGGTCGCATCAAAGGCCTGCGAGTGCTGGTGCTCGGAGCAGGTGGCGCGGTGCGTGGCGTGTTGGAGCCGCTGTTGCAGCAGGCGCCGCAACAGCTGGTGGTCGCCAATCGCACCCCCGAGAAGGCGCAGCTATTGGCGCAGCTGTTTGCCGAGTTGGGGCCGATCAGCGGCTGTGGATTCGAGGCGCTTGAAGGCCCGTTTGATCTGATCATCAACGGCACCTCAGCCAGCCTGCAGGGTGGCCTACCGCCGCTGCCCGCAGGGGTATTGGCTGCCGAGGGCTGGTGCTACGATCTGATGTACGCTGCCGAGCCGACCCCTTTTATGCGCTGGGCGCAGCAACAGGGAGCGGCCAACATCCTCGATGGCCTGGGGATGCTGGTCGAGCAGGCGGCGGAATCCTTTAGCATTTGGCGCGGCGTGCGCCCGCAGACGGGCGCGGTCATCGCCGAGGTGCGCAATAAACTGCAACAGAGTTAGTCATTTATCTTGGGAAGCTGCGAATAAGCCCCTTGCGCAGGGAGCGCACGAAATTATTCACAGCTTTCCTTGCCTCTCCGGTCGGCGCTTGTTATCTATGTGAGCATTAGACCTGTCTGTGGAGATAAAAATGGATTCTGCTACCCGGCTTGATGTCGATCAGCTGTATCGCACCTGTAATCCGGAGTTGCTACCGTTCAAGACCACCGAAACGTTGGAGAATTTTAACGGCGTTTACGGTCAGGAGCGGGCGGTCGAGGCGATGGAGTTCGGTATCGGTATGAACCGTCCGGACTATAACCTGTTCGTGATGGGCCATTCGCAGAGTGGCCGCTTCTCCTTTGTGATGGATACCCTGAAGCGGCAGGCTAAAAAGGCCAAGAAACCGCAGGATTGGTGTTACCTCAATAATCTCTCGGATCTGCGCCACCCCCAGGCGTTCTATTTTGCCCCGGGCAAGGGTGCGGTGTTCAAGAGTGATATTCAGAATATGCTCGAAGCGCTGGCCTCTGAGATCCCCACCGCGTTTGAAAACCCCTCCTACCAGCGTGCTAAAAGCCGTATCGAACGCGACTTCAGCAAACTCTACGATCAGGCGCTGGAGCGGGTTGAAAATCGGGCCCGCACTAAGAGCATTGCCCTGTACCGCGATGCTGGCAGCGTAGGTTTTACCCCAGTACTGGATGGCCAAGCGATGGATGAGGCGGCGTTTTCACTGCTGGAGGAGGCTCAGCGTAATCAGATCAACGCCGATATTGATGAGCTGGAGGAGTATCTTAATGAGTCGCTGACCAGCCTGCCGCAATGGCGTCGTGAAGCCAACGAAAAACAGAAAAAGCTCGAGCACCTGACCGCTCGTGCGGCGATGACGCCGGTGTTCACGCCGCTGAAAGAGAAGTATGCCTCCCAGCCGCGGGTGGTTGGCTACCTCAACCAGATGGAGCTCGAATTGGTGCGGCAGGCTGCCGAGTTGGCCGGTGATGACAAGGTGGTTGATGAGCGCACCACGGCAACTCGATTAGCGGAGCTAGAGCAGCAGTTCGGCGTCAATATGATCGTCGACCATCAAAAGACCAAAGGCCTGCCGGTGGTCTTCGAATCTCACCCCAGCTACGACAACCTGTTTGGACGGATCGAGTACAGCACTGAAATGGGAGCGATGGTGACTAACTACCAGCTGATTCGGGGCGGCGCGCTGCACCAGGCCAACGGCGGCTATCTGTTGCTGGAGGCGGAGAAACTGTTTGAGCAGCCGCTGGTGTGGTCGGCAATCAAACGGGCACTGCGGTCATCCAAGCTGAAGATCGAAAATCCCTTTGCCGAGTTATCAGGGATGAACAATATCACCCTCGATCCGGAACCGATCGACCTCAGGGTCAAGGTAGTGATCATCGGTGATCGTGAGCTGTATTACCTGCTGCAGCAGATGGATCCAGACTTCTCCACCCTGTTTCGGGTGGTGGTGGACTTTGATGACGATGTGCCGCGTACCGATGCCTTTATCCGCAACTATGCTCGGCTGATCCGCACCCTGTCACAGCAGGAGGGTTGCGCGCACCTGAGCCGTCCCGCGGTGGCGCGGTTGGTCGAACACAGCTCGCGGATGGCGGAAGACCAGGGCCAGCTGTCGGCGCAGATCGGTGAGATGAAGGATCTGATCTGTGAGGCGGACTACAAACGCCAGAAGGTCGGCGATGACCTGATCCAGGTGCAGCATATCCAACTGGCGCTGGATGCCAAGGAGCGGCGTACCGATCGACTCAGCTCGCGGATGCGTGAAGAGATCATCAACCGAGTGATCCTTATCGATACCCAGGGTACTGCTGTGGGTAAGTGTAACGGTCTGACGGTACTGGAGGTTGGCGAGGTCAGCTTTGGCACCCCGGCGCGGATTACCGTGACCGTCCATCCGGGCGATAAGGGCATCGTCGATATCGAAAAAGAGGTCACCCTCGGACAGCCGATCCACTCCAAAGGGGTGATGATCCTGTCGGGTTACCTCGGCCATAAGTACGCCCAGGATTTTGTGCTGGCGCTGTCGGCCAATATCGCTCTGGAGCAGTCGTACGGCTATGTCGACGGCGATAGTGCCTCGCTGGCGGAGATCTGTACGCTGATCTCGGCGCTCACCCACACCCCGATCAAGCAGAGTTTTGCGCTGACCGGGTCGATCAATCAATACGGCGAGGTGCAGGCGATCGGCGGCGTTAACGAGAAGATCGAAGGATTCTTCGATGTTTGCAGTGTCAACGGCCTGACCGGTGAACAGGGGGTGATCATCCCCCAGGCCAACCAGCGTAATCTGATGCTCAAACAAGCGGTGGTGCAGGCGGTGGCCGAAGGTATGTTTCATGTCTACAGCGTCTCCAGCGTCGATCAGGCGTTAGAACTGTTGACCGGCCGCAAGCCTGGGGTGCGCAAGCCCGATGGCAGCTTTACCCAGCGTTCGCTGAATTTTGAGGTGGTGAAGCGCTTGAAGGAGTTGGCCAAAGCCAACGGCTGAATTGAATCCGCGGGCTAGCGGTTCTCAACCGAACCGCAGCGACTAGACTGAGGCGGTAGAGGGTTTTTTGACCGGTATTCCTAAGACCTGTTTTTGCAGAGAACTTTTGGGGACAGTGCCATGCTGATGACGTTACAACAGAGCGATGCCAATCGATTGGGCTTTATGGCCAGCGGCGTGCTGACCGACAATGACTACAAGAATTTTCTGATTCCCCAGGTGCGTGAGCTGTTAGCACAGCACGCATCGATTCGGCTGCTGTTTCTGCTGGAAGGATTTCGCGGCTGGGAGTTGCAGGCCGCCTGGGATGAGTGGGTGTTTGGTGTGGAGATCAACGCCCGGGTTGAGCGGGTGGCGGTGATTGGTGATCAGCAGTGGGAGCGCTGGATGGCCAAACTGGCCACCCCCTTCAGTCATGGCGAGGTCCAGTATTTTGAACTTAATCAGCTTGCGCAGGCGTGGCAGTGGCTGGCGCAGGAGTCCGTTGTCGGTAATACAGCCTGATAGCCAGTGCCGCGGTGATCAGCAGCACCAACAGCGATCCCAGTACCACCCCCGGCCAGCGCGCCGCTTGCCAGAACGGATCCAGATAGAGGCCACCGGCGCTGGCACCCAGATAATAAAACAGCAGGTACAGCGAGGAGGCGCTGGCCCGAGCCCCGTCGGCCTGGCGGTTGACCCAGGCGCTGCAGATCGAATGACAGATAAAGAAGCCAAAACTGTTGATCAGCAAGCCGCCAATGATCCCGGTCAGACTCTGGTTTAGGGTCACCAGGGTGCCGAGCATCAAAATCACAATACCGCCCAGCATGCACAGCGGTGGCGAGATCCGCAGGCTGAGCTTGCCCGAGACCGCCGAGCTGAGGGTGCCGCTCAAATAGGTCAGAAACAGCAGCCCCAGCCAGGTCGGGGCCAGGTGGAAGGGCGCGTCACTGAGCACATAGGTGACATAGCTGTATTGGTTGGAGAAGATAAAGAAATTAAGCCCGCCAATCAGATACGCGAGCACCAGTAACGGATTCTTCAGATGGCCACCCAGGTCGCTGAGCATGGTACCGAGCCGCAGCGGTCGGGGCTGGAACTGCCGCGACGGCGGCAGCAGCTTGGCAAACACCACCACCCCCAGCAGGCTTAAGCCGCCCAGCAGGTAAAAGGCCGACTGCCAGCCGGCGAGATCGGTCATACCGCCACCGATCAACCGCCCGCTGATACCGCCCAGGCTGTTGGCGCTGATATACAGCCCGACCGCCAGCAACAGCGCGGGGCGTTCAAATTCATCGCCCATATAGGCGATGGCAATCGCCGGTACCCCGCCTAGCAGCAGCCCCTGGAGCATCCGTAATCCGAGCAGCCCAGCATAACTGTCGACCAGCGGTATCAACAGGGTCAGGATGCTGGCACCGGCCAGCGTCAACAGCATAATCCGCCGGCGTCCTAGCGAATCCGATAACGGTCCATAGACCAGCAGCGATATCCCCAAGGTTAGCATCGCCAGCGATAGCGACCAGGTCGCCTGCAGAGCGCTGAGCTCGAACAACTCGCGCAGCAGTGGAAACAGTGGCTGGGTAATATACAGATTGGCGAACACGATAAAGGAACCCAGGCAGAGCGCCAGGGTGGCTCGGTAGTAGACCGCGGTTCCTGCTTTAATCATCGTAATCTGTCTGTGCTGGGGGGCTTGTTGGAGTCTGCCAGGGTCGTCGTGGCGGCTTGGGATTAACAACGGCTAATTATTAGCGAATGGCTTTCAAAACGATATGAATTTTATTGGTAACGCTTCAGGTCCTGTCCTGTCCTGCCGTGCAGATGGCAGGGCAGGGCCTGGACGCTGAGTATTACCGCGCTTTGGCGGGAAGAATCAGACTGCTCACCTCGCCAAAACCGATGCGTGCGTAGCCCTGTTTTTGACAGTAACCGCGCATGATGATGGCATCGCCATCTTCCAGAAAGGTGCGTGACTCGCCGTTGGGCAGCGGTACCGACTGCTTGCCGCCTTGGCTTAATTCGAGCAGGGATCCCGATTGCGCGTCATCGGCTCCGGACTGGGTTCCGCTGCCAAAAAAATCACCGGGGCGCAGGTTGCAGCCGTTGACGGTGTGGTGTGCGACCATCTGCGCTACGGTCCAATAGGAGTCGCTGAAGTTGGACTCTGATAACCGGTGAGCAGTCTGACCGGCTTGACGCATCTGTTCGGTCTGCAGCAACACTTCTAGCTGAATATCAAAGGCACCAGACTGTCGATTTTGGGCCGACTCCAGATAGTCCAGCGGTTGCGGATCAGAGGCATCACGATGCCATTCGAGCCGGTAAGGCGCGAGTGCCTCTAGGGTGATAATCCAGGGGGAGACGGTGGAGGCGAAGTTTTTGGACAGGAACGGCCCCAGCGGTTGGTACTCCCAGGCCTGGATATCGCGTGCAGACCAATCATTGAACAGGCAAAGCCCAAACACGTGGTCGTCGCTGTTATCAAGGGCGATGGGATCGCCCAGTGCGTTACCGGCACCGATATAAATACCGATTTCGAGTTCATAATCCAGCCGTTTACAGGGCCCTAGGCTGGGTTCGGCGGCATCGGGAGCCTTGGTCTGACCGCAAGGGCGGTGGAAGGTCTGGCCAGAGACCTCGATCGATGAGCTGCGGCCGTGGTAGCCGATGGGAACCCACTTGTAGTTGGGTAGTAATGGATTGTCGGGGCGAAATAACTGGCCGACACGGGTGGCGTGGTGCACCGAGGTGTAGAAGTCGGTGTAGTCCCCGATCCGAGCTGGTAATTGATATTCGGCGTCTGATTGAGCTAGTAGGCAAGCGCTCAGGCGGGTCTCAAGCGCAGAACCTTGGCTAAGAGCGTCGGACAGCGCCAAACGCAGCGCCGACCAATAGCGCGCGCCCAACGCCATAAAGCGGTTGAGAGCGTCATCGCAGCAGGCGGCGATGGCTTGGGCTGCATCCCCAGTCATCACGCCGCTGGCATCAAGCGCCGCCAGGTCCAGAATTTGATCGCCGATGGCGACACCACCCCGAAAGGGCTCGTTGCTATGCTGACGGCGAAAGATGGTGAAGGGCAGGTTCTGGATCGGAAAGTCACAGCCTGGCAGGTTGGCCGAGGTCACCCAGCTTTGCAGTTCTGGGTTATGAGTGGAGTTTAACGTGGGCATGGTGCGCTATCCTTTGATAGAAAACTAAAATAGAGCGCTCTGTATAGTCGGGCTTACTCGGTAACGCTAACTATACAAGGCTAACGACATAAGGCTAATGACATAAGGTTAATAACAGCAGGTTAATAACATCAGGTTAATAACAACAAAGCCAGGTCAGGGGAGCCAAGCCCCCCGGTCCTTGGTTTTATACGCCCTTACGGGCCGCATCGAGTGCGTCAGCCAACACCTCGAGGTCGCCGATATGGTTGGCCAGCAGCAGGATGAGTTTGGCGTTGAGCTGTTCGCTCTGCTCATCGGTCAGCCCGAGATGGGCGTCGATCAGCGCTTCGTAGAAATCATCACCGGCACGATAAGCACGAAACTCCTGCTGCCCGGTACGACGAAAATTTGATTCGGTATTTAAGGATGAAGTAGGGGACATGAGATTCTCCGTTAGCCGTTACAGGTAGCCGTGTTGAGGGCCTGGGTGATCTTATTGTTATCCAGTTCGCGCCAGCGGCCTGCGATATGCTGATCCGGGCGGCTCAGATAGCAGGTACCGTTGCGAGCATCGTAACGTCTGCCCAGCAGGCCTTTACTATCCAGCACCGTTCTGATGCCCTGCGGGGCGGTGCCCGAGGTGGCGACCACCACCGGCTGGATCGCAATCTCACCTTGATTCAGTGCCAGCAGCTGGTTGGCGGTCGTCTGGCTCAGAGTGCTGGCGTTGTCGACGAAGTACAGCAGCTGGAAGCGGTTGGCGAAGACCTTCAATGCCCAGCGCTCATCGTGATCACCTTGGATCGGCGCGTCGTCCATCAGCGCACCCGGCACCATCTTGCCTGCAAACGACTCCTCGTCGGCACTGTTGAGCGGCGATTCGCTCAGGAAGGCGGCATCGGACAGACGACCGGAGTTGACCAGTTTCTGGGCGAAATGATAATCCCTGGATAGTTCCAGAGTGGCGTTGCGAAAGCGCAGCGAGGTTTTTGATTTCGGCGAGATAAAATCGGTCGAGCGGGTCGAGTTGAGCAGGTTTTCATCGGCGGCATACTCACGCTCGGCGCAGTAGCTATCGATCAGGGCGTCTGGGGCTTTGCCGTCCATCACCAGTTTGAGTTTCCACAGCAGGTTGTCGGTGTCCTGGACGCCGGAGTTGGCACCGCGGGCACCAAAGGGTGAGACCTGGTGTGCGGCGTCACCGGCGAACAGCACCCGACCTTGGCGGAAGTGCGCCATGCGTCGGCACATAAAGGTATAGACGCTGGCCCATTCGAGCTCGAATTCTACGTCTTCGCCCATCATCGCCTTGACCCGGGGAATGATATTTTCAGGTTTTTTCTCCTCCTCTGGATCTTTGTCCCAGCCTAGCTGGAAGTCGAGACGCCAAACATTATCGGGCTGACTGTGCAGCAGGGTGGATTGACCTGGGTGGTAGGAGGGGTCAAACGAAAACCAGCGCTCGGATGGAAAGTCGGCCTTCATGACGATATCGGCGATCAGGAAGCGATCCTCGAAGGTCTTGCCCTCCATGGCCAGTCCCAGCATGCTGCGGACTGAGCTGTTGGCACCATCGGCCACGATCAGCCAGTCGGTAGTGATCTTATAAGGGCCGTCAGGGGTGTCGATGGTCAGGGTCACGATCTGAGTATTGGCATCGTTATCAACGCCTACTACCCGGTTCTTCCAGCGGATATCGATGCCATCCATCTCGCGGGTACGATCGACCATGTACTCTTCGAGATAGTACTGCTGCAGATTGATAAAGGCAGGCTGCTCATGGCCCTCTTCGGGTAACAGGTTGAAGCGGGTGACCAGTTCATCCTTAAAGAACACCTTGCCCTCTTGCCAGATCACGCCTTTGTCCAGCATGCGTTTGCCACAGCCTAGGCGGTCAAGGATCTCCAGTGTCCGCTTGGAGTAGCAGACGGCACGGGAGCCGACGCTGACGGTGTTGTTATCGTCGACGATGACCGCCGGAATGCCCTGTACACTGGCGTCCAGGCCCGCCGCCAGTCCGACGGGACCGGCACCCACGATGACTAAAGGGTGGTGAGCCGGCTGGTCCGATTGCTGGTCTGCAGACCGAATGTAGTCGTAGACCGGATTTTGGTAGGTTGTAGACATGGATGACCTCGTTGTTATCTTTTTTTGAGGGCCGTGCTGATAGGGCCGTGATGATAGAACCTTGATGCTAGGGTCTTGATGCTAGAACCGTGATAGAAGGCCTGGCTGTTCGATGCGGTTCAGGGTCAGGGGCGCTGCATAGCTGCTGATCCCTAACCCCTAACTCTTAGCCCCGGTTGCTTTTCCTCTAGCTTTGACTGTTATGCCTGGGGCTGTTGTTGCAGACCGTGCCACATCTCCTGGTCACGCTCGGCGGTCCAGATACGTGGATCACGGATACCCGATGCTTCATCGTGGGCGCGGGTCACATCAAAGGGCAGGCAGTGCTCGTAGATAAATACCTGGCCAAATTGCGGGTCCATAGCTTCACGGGTCAACGCCATGCAGTCTCGCAGATTCATGTTCTGAGCAACCGCTTTCTGGGCACTTTGGAACAGAGTGCTGACGAAGGCGCGGGTATAGGCCAAGCCTTCGGCGACCTGCTCGGGAGTTTCCAGTGCCGGGCCACGACCGGGGACTAGTTTTTTGGCGTTCAGGGCGGTCAGATTGGTCAACGTTTGTGGCCAGTCGGTCAGGTAGGCATCGCCGGTGTAGCAGGCAGCGTCACACTCCACTAGATCACCCGAGAACAATATCTCCTCGCTGGGAACCCAGACTACGGTATCGCCCTTGGTGTGGCCGCGGCCCAACTGCATGATCTTCACCTCCAGGCCCCCCATCATCAGGGTCAGCTGTTTTTGGAATACCAGTGTCGGCCAGGTCAGCCCCGGGACGCTTTCCACCGCTTGAAACAGCCGCGGGAAGCGGCCGATTTCGGAGTCCATATCTTGCTGGCCGCGCTCCTTGATCAGGTCCAGGGTATCTTGGCTGGCGATAATCTGCTCCAGACCGTGCTGCTTGTAGCCTGACGCGCCTAGTACCCGTACCGCGTGGTAGTGCGTCAGGGTGACGTACTTGATCGGCTTGTCGGTGACCGTGCGGATCTGGCGCACCAGTTCCTGAGCCGCGACAGGGGTGGCCGTGGCATCGATGATCATCACCGCGTCGTCACCGATGATGATGCCGGTGTTGGGATCACCTTCGGCGGTGTAGGCCCAGCAGTGCTCTGACAGTTGACTGAAGGTGACCTTCTTCTGTTCCAGGTCTGCGGCCGAAGCAAATTGATTACTCATGGTGACTCCTAATTTAACGAATTGTAGAGCTAAACGTATTAATGGGTGCCGATCTGAATTACGCTATCCGTAATCGGCGGCTTGTTGATATATGTCATTCAAACACTAGTTTTTTAGTCATGCAAAGATTACGGTTATCAGGTTGCGATTATTTACGTATTACGTAATTGATATTGGCGCCGAAAGTAAATAATAGAAACATAAATCTAATTAGTAGCAATAAGGAGAGCCATCGATGACCGAGGGCAGTAAGGGAGGAGTACAGTCAGTAGAGGTGGGGATGGGGTTACTCAAGGCGTTGGCGGCGATGGGGGGGCATGCGTCGCTAAATGAACTGAGCGCCGCGGTGACGATGCACCCCGCCAAGGCGCATCGCTATCTCACCAGTTTGGTCAATACCGGGTTCGTTGCGCGCACCGCCCATGGCCGCTATGACCTGGGGCCTTATGGGCTGGAGTTTTCGACCCTGTTTTTATCGCGGCTGGATCCCACCGCGGTGGCCAGCGATATCCTCGAGGCGCTGCGGGATCGGACCGAAGAGGGGGTGATTCTGAGCGTCTGGGGCACGGCGGGCACCACGGTGATACGCTGGTTTCAGTCGCGTCGACCGATCTCGGTAGGGATCCGCCCGGGGACCAACTTTTCTACTCTTATGTCGGCATCGGGTCGGGTGTTTCTGGCGCATCTTCCGCGTGAACTGATTCGGCCGCTGGTTGAGCAGGAGCTGGCTGGATTCAAGGAGCAGCCGCACAAGCTGGCGCCCGGTAGCTGGGAAGAGATCGCCGCTATTATCGAAGAGACCCGCCAGCACGGGCTCGGCAGGGTGCTGGGTCATAGTATCGAAGGAGTGTCATCGTTGGCGGCGCCGGTATTCGATTACCGGGGTGAGCTGGTGCTGTCGCTGGCATTGTTTGGTTTTAAATCCCGCTTCGATGCCGAGTGGGACGGCCGTAATGCCCAGTTACTTCGGCAAACTGCGGGTCAGATCTCCACGCAGCTGGGCTATATGCCAGCGCCCCTGTAATCCCTGCCTCATGGGCTGGGCCCGAGTGCTTGGCCGTTCACGGGCGGGCGCTCTCTGAGTCTGAATCGCTAGCGTTGTTCGATGTCAGAAAATTATGCAATACGTAATTTGTTGTTATGGGTGGCCATTTGTCATCGCCAGCTGGCGTGCCAGTCCCAAACTATTGAGCGCAATAATAGCCAGATTTTTGAGTAATTACATAATTCGTAAAAAAACCCAATACCGCTATTTTCATAGTTGCGTAAAGGTTTCATATGAAATTAAATGGTTTCATATGAAACCTTTGCCGCGTCAGGCGCTACAGGTGACATCCATACCGACTGCTCCGGTGGCATGATCGCCTATGTGTTTGATGAGCTGGATCACTACACTAAAGAGCATTTTCGGTTTGAAGAGCAACTCTTGCGTCAGGCCAGTTATGCGGAGTTTGAGGCCCATAAAGCCCAGCATCGAGTGTTTGAACAGTGGCTGCGGGCGGTACGCCAGTCGTTCAGTGTCGGTGGCCTGTCGGCACCGCTACTGGCTGATAGTGTCAATGTCTATCTGCGTGGCTGGTTGGTTAATCATATTTTGAAGTCGGATATGGAATACAAAATGCTGCTTGGCGGCGAATAGCACGGTTTATTAACTTGGTTGATTAGCTCAGTCCACTAACCCAGCCCTACAGATAGGAAGCAGCAGAACATGACGCAGACCCGCACCGAACCCCAGGATAGCGTCTTCACTCTGGAGGAGTTTTTTCCCTATCAGGTACGGCGTTTCTATCTGGCGGTGAGTCAGTCCGTGACCGATATCTACAGCAGCCGCTACGGCCTGAGCGTATCGGAGTGGCGCACCATGGCGGTGCTGGGCAATCACCAGCCGCTGTCAGCCAGCGATGTGGTGCGGCGTTCGAGTATCGACAAGGTGCAGGTGAGTCGGGCTATTCAGGGGTTGCTGAAACGGGGATTTTTGCAGCGCTTGGTGGATGATGCAGATCGACGTCGCGTCCATCTGCATCTGACCGATGCCGGGCAGCAGGTGTTTGCCGACCTGGTTCTCCGAGTGCGGGCGCGGGAGCAGCAGTTACTGGGTGGCTTAAGCCACGAGGAGCAAGACAGCCTGAAGGCGCTGATGGCCAAGGTTCGCCAGCAGGCCGAGTCGATTAACCGCGGTGGTGATGCATGAACGCGCCGCTACACGACAGAGTCAAAAAATGATAGAAGCAATGAATGCAAGGAGCCGAGCATGAAACTGTATAGCTACTGGCGATCATCGGCGGCCTATAGGGTGCGGATCGGTTTGAATCTCAAACAGATCGACTATCAGTCGATTTATGTCCATCTGGTCAAAGAGGGCGGAGAGCAGTTCAAGACCGAGTACAGTGCTATCAACCCACAGGGACTTGTTCCCGCTCTGGAGCTCGATGATGGGCGAGTGCTGACCCAGTCGTTGGCGATCCTCGAATACCTCGATGAAAGCGCGGTTAGCGGCATGGCGCTGTTACCGGAGGATGCCCTAGGCCGTGCCCGGGTGCGTGCGCTGGCGCAGCTGGTTGCCTGCGAGATCCATCCGCTCAATAACCTGCGGGTGCTGAAATACCTGTCTGCAACCCTGACGGTTGATGTTGACCAGAGCCGCACCTGGTACTGCCACTGGTTGGCGCAGGGGTTTGCGGCACTGGAAACTCTGCTGGCTGCGAGTCCGGATACCGGCAAGTTCTGCCACGGGCAAGCCCCAGGGTTGGCAGATGCCTGTCTGGTACCGCAGGTCTATAACGCCCGCCGCTTTAAGGTCGATATGACCCCGTATCCGAATATAGTGCGTATTGATGCTGCCTGTGCCGAGCTGGACGCGTTTCAGCGTGCCGCGCCCGAAGCCCAAGGAGATGCCCAGTGACATCATTCTGAAACCAGTGCGCAACCGGCCATTAAATGCCGCCTTGCCTATGGCGCTGGTGGTTCTAGGGCTTGCCCTGAGCGCCTACGCTGTTTTCAGAGTTCGGGTTGTTCGCTCGGTGACTGCGCAGGCTGCGGCAACGCGCTTATAACGACCGTTTTAACAATTATCTAAAGCAACAACCACCACAACCACAACAACAGTAAAAACAGGTGATCATGATGATTAAATTACAACAAATCCACCATGTTGCGTATCGCTGCAAAGATGCCAAAGAGACCGTGGAGTTCTACCAGAAGATGCTCAATATGGAGTTTTTAGTGGCGATTGCCGAGGATAAAGTGCCGTCCACTAAAGCGCCAGATCCCTACATGCATCTGTTCCTGGATGCGGGGCAGGGTAATATTCTGGCGTTCTTTGAGCTGCCCAACTCACCCGAGATGAGCCGTGATCCCAATACCCCGGAGTGGACCCAGCATATCGCTTTTCAGGTTGAAAGCGAGGCCGCGTTGCTGAGTGCCAAGGCTGAACTAGAAGGCAAAGGGCTCGAAGTACTCGGACCGACTAACCACGGTATCATCAAGTCGATCTACTTCTTCGATCCAAACGGCCACCGGTTGGAGCTGACCTGTCTGACCGGTACCGCCGAGCAGATGGCCGAACTGAAGCGGGTGGCACCACTGATGCTGGATGAATGGTCAAAGACCAAGAAAGCCCCTAAGCACGCCGCCTGGCTGCACGAGGATGAGTTCGTGCAGTGAATGAGTGAGATTCATACTGAGGTGGGCATATTTCACCCGGTTTCGGCCGGCTACGGCGCGGAAGCACAGTAACCTTATGCTATGATTGCCGCCCATTTTGGGTTGATACCACAGATCAGATCGAGGTTGCTGTCTCCATGAACAAGAGCAAATCCCTGCTTAAAAGCAAAATTAAGATCCTATTGTTGGAAGGGGTGCATCAGTCCGCCGTTGATACGCTGACGGCGTCCGGCTACACCAACATCGATTACCTCGAGAAGGCACTGCCCGAAGAGGAGCTGATCGAGCGGATCAAGGATGCCCATTTTGTCGGGATTCGTTCCGCGACCAAACTCAATGCTCGCGTGCTTCAAGCCGCAGAAAAGTTACTGGCGGTCGGTTGTTTTTGTATCGGTACCAACCAGGTCGATCTGCAGGCGGCGATCGAACTGGGGATTACCGTGTTCAACGCCCCGTTCTCCAACACCCGCAGCGTGGCCGAGCTGGTGCTGGCCGAGGCGATCATCCTGTTGCGTGGCGTAGCGGAGAAAAATGCTAAAGCCCACCGGGGTGTCTGGAGCAAGTCGGCGGCCAACTCCTACGAGATTCGTGGCAAGCGGCTGGGGATCATCGGCTACGGCAGCATCGGTTCACAGCTCAGCGTGATGGCAGAATCCTTGGGCATGGAGGTGTGCTTCTACGATGTGGTTACCAAATTGCCGCTGGGTAACGCCTTCCAGGTCAGCTCCCTGGCAGCGCTGCTGGAGCAGAGCGACATCGTCAGCCTGCATGTGCCTGAAAATGGCTCGACCAAGAATATGATCGGCGCCGAGCAACTGGCACAGATGAAGCAGGGCAGTATTCTGATCAATGCCGCACGCGGTACGGTGATCGATATCGACGCCCTCTGTGACACCCTAGGTAGCGGCAAATTGCTGGGTGCGGCGATCGATGTGTTCCCGGTTGAGCCCAAGTCCAACAAGGAGGAGTTCATCTCCCCACTGCGCGAATTTGACAATGTGATTCTGACCCCGCATGTGGGCGGTAGCACCCTGGAAGCGCAACAAAATATCGGCTTTGAAGTGGCGGAGAAACTGGTCAAATACTCCGATAATGGCTCGACCATCACCTCGGTTAACTTCCCCGAAGTGGCGTTACCGGCCCACCCCGGCAAGCATCGCCTGCTGCACATCCATAATAACGTCCCAGGCGTACTGACCGCGATCAACCAGGTGTTCTCTGACCACAATATCAACATCAGCGGCCAGTATCTGCAGACCAACGACAAGGTCGGTTATGTGGTCATGGATATCGATGCCGAGCACAGCAAACTGGCGGTCAAGCAGCTCAAGCAGGTGCAGGGTACGATTCGCTGTCGGGTGCTGTTTTAGCCTCTATGTTTTAACCCCTAGCGGGTACGCAACACCAACAACCGGAGCCTTGGCTCCGGTTTTTTTTCGCCTGGAGCAATGTCAACCGCCAGCGCGTGTTGGAGTGCCGACTTAGGCCAGCACTACTTAGGCCAGCACTACTTAGGTCGACACTACTTAGGTCGCAACGACCTAGGTCGGATGGAGGGCAGAAATCTGATTCTGTATGCTGCGACGCAGAAATCTAGGTTCGGCTGCCTCGGTTGCTTTTACCGATACCGATGACTCGAGCTTCTCACCACAGAGCGATATTGCCTTATGAGCCATAATAAAACGAATGCGAGCTACAAATCGCAACGCCGCCCCAGCAAATCCTTTGAAAGTCGTGCGCACTACCTAGAGCATGAGTTAACCATCATGTCGCCGAAGCGCTGGGGTATCAATCTGCCTTTCCGCGATTACCACTTCGAGTATGAAGATCTGGTACCGGCCATCGCCGCCACGATTGGCAAGATCGTGATGGTAGCGGCTGTGGTGGCCGCCTTTGCGGTGCCTCTGGGGTTAACACCCGAGTTTGTGATCGAAAACGTCCGCTTTGAGATGCTGATCGCCGCGATCCTGTTCGTCATCCTGTTCTCCGGCATGCTCAATCCCAATGCCAACCTGGCGGGCACCCACGGACCGATGATCCCGATGATTCCACTGATCGTGGCCTCGGGAGGCCATCCCCTGGCACTCGGGGTGATGGTGGGGGTGTTCGGGCTTATTCTCAGCGTGACCAAGGGCGGCAGCAAGCTGATGACCCTGACCGGTGAAGGGGTTCGGGGTGGGTTGCTGATCTACCTCGGTGCCGTCGGCATGATCAGCCAGGTCGGTGCGCTGTTCAAGTGGGCGGATGGCCTAGGCATGGGTTATATCGCCTTTGCCGTTATCCTCTGTACCGTGCTGATGTATGCCTTCCTGGCGCGGATCCAGATGCGCTGGTTATCGATCCCGCTGGGATCAGGCCTGGCGCTGGTGATTGCGCTAGTGCTGGGCGCGCCATTTGAGTTCGTCACCGAGCCGGGGATCCCGCATCTGAGTCCTAGCTACTGGTGGGGTGAGTCCACAGGCTGGAATATGGGCTGGCCTGAGCTGCATCACTTTATTGCGGTGACCCCTTTTGCGGTGCTGGCGGTGGCGATGTGGTCACCGGATTTCCTCGGCCACCGAGTATTCCAAGAGCTGAACTACCCGGATAAAGCCCACAAGGTGTTGATGAACGTCGATGATACGATGGCCGTGGCCTCTGTTCGGCAGATCGTCGGCAGCACCCTGGGAGGGGGCAACCTGGCATCTTCATGGGGTACCTATATGATCCCCGCGGCGATTGCCAAACGTCCGATTCCGGCGGGTGCGGTGTTGACCGGGGTGCTCTGTGTGATCGCGGCACTCTGGGGCTATCCGATGGATCTAGCGGTATGGCCACCGGTACTGCGGGTCGCGCTGCTGGTAGGGGTGTTCCTACCGCTGCTGGAAGCCGGTATGCAGATGACTCGAGACTCCAAGACTTCGCAGTCTGCCGGTATCGTGATGTTTGCCTCGGCTTTCGTTAACCCGGTATTTGGCTGGTCGCTGACCATGCTGCTGGATAATCTGGGGCTGATCGGGGATAAGGAGCGTGGTAGCACCCTGGCACATATGGACCGCTGGATCATCCCAGCGATCACCTTCATCGTCCTGGGGGTGGTGATGGCTTCGGTGGGGATGTTGCCGGGCATTCCGGCGCTGGTTGAATCATTCCGCTAATCATAGCCTGCCGGCTGGCAGGCTAATCACTGACTCGATGACCGCCTGTTGGCGGTCTAGCACGTAGGCTGTGGTGAGCACGAACCGTATCAGTGCGGCTCTGGAAGTGCCTCTAGGTCTATTCCTGGTGCTGTTGGTTGGTACGATTCGCAAGCTCACCATAGCCTACGGGCAGCTAATATAGCGCTGCCACCTATGTCTGATTCAGGTTAGAGATTTGATCGTAAGCGCCAGATATCAAGGTTTCCACCTGCGTTGGAAGAAAAGTAAATATAGTTATCCATGCCCCAATCAATAGAGTTTACATCAAAATTACCATCAGTTAATTGGACTATATTTTGTCCATTTTTATCCATCAGAAATAAATGATCTCTATTGTTTATGCGATTTGAAATAAATGCTATTTTTTTAGAATCTTGTGACCAGACTGCCCCTTTATCATTTGATTCAGTGGAAGAAAGCTCGACTAGGTTATCACCTGTTGCACTATCCATAGTATATATTCTTGAGTATTTTCCTACCTTCCGTGTAAATAATATTTCTTTTCCATTTGAAGACCATTTAGGATTATAGCCATCTCCGTAAACTCTTAAGTTTGAACCGTCAATGTTTACTACACAAACCTGGTTTTTGTCTTCCGACTGATAGAGGGAAAATGCTATTTGTCTGCCATCAGGTGAAACATCAGGATGCATAGCGGGAGAAAATGAAGGCGGTGTAATAAACTTCACCGCAGATCCACCGGTTACTCCCAGTGATTGTACAATAGTTAAATTACCAAGCTTGTCTGAATTAAAAACAATAGCTGAGCTATCAGGTAGCCAATCACCATTTCTAGAGTCATTGTTTTTCTGAGTTAGGATGACGCGACTAGAATTATCTACATTGATTTTTTGAAGAACTGATTTGTATGAAGCTTTGTTGCCAGATTCGTGAACCTGCATCAAGAGCCATCTTTTATCAGGCGAAAGCCGAGGGTTAAGTTCATGCGTTTCTGTCGTTGTTATCTTTCTTAGTGCGCTAGCAGCACCTGATATGGAGACGGTGTTATCTTCAATGACAACTGGAATTTTACTTAATTTAAAATACACATTTCTTACGATTGACTGTTCAGGATGGCATATGGTTTCAGAATCAGTATAACCTTCCATTGTTACACGATAGCACTTAGGTCCAATTGTGGCTGATGAGTGTCTTTTAAAAAATGGCGTCTTTTCATTTGTTCTCTGTAAGTTGGAATTACTACTACCCCAATGGATTGTTGCACCATGTGGGGTAGATCTGACGTTTTCATTGGTGAAGTTTTTTATGGGATCGATGGGATCGATAGGGGCACAAGCGCTCAGTGAGAAGATGAAAATTGGAATTGGGAAAAATAATTTATTCATATGATGCTCCACCCAGTATTGTGGTTATGAAAAGAAGGGTGTTGATCATCAAATAAAGATGCGCTTCCACTTGCGGCCTTAATTGAAACCTTCCCTGATTTAGACTGAATCATATCAGGGAATGCAATTTTCTAGAATGGATAATCGGTTGAATAGAATGATAATGTTGTGAAGAAGGAGGGGGCGATGCCATCATCCAGTACGAGCGTAATCAAGGGTGCTGGGTGGTATTGCAACCGGATAAGCGTCCAGCAACCTTCAAGCTGGATCGCTCGACCTACAGCTTGCAGCCCAGCGCCGACAACCCTGAGTTGATTAAAGAAGCGCTGGCCCATGCCCTCTGGGGTAGCATCGCCTACAAACGCGGGCTGTATCCGCCTGCTATAGAGGGTTGATGGGTAATGCCTCTGTTATGCAGACGCACGTTGTCAGTGGTTAACATGGGCACTGCTTAGCTGATCCGCTCAAACACCAGATCCCAGACCCCGTGGCCAAGTTTTTCGCCGCGGCGCTGAAACTTGGTGTCGGGGCGGGTTTTGGGTTGGGGGGAGTACTGGTTTTCGCCGGCGGCGTTGCGGTAGCCGGCGGCGGCGTTCATCACCTCCAGCATATGCTCGGCGTAGGGTTGCCAGTCGGTGGCCATATGGAAGCAGCCGCCGATTTTGAGTTTGTGGCGGAAGGTCTGGGCGATCTCGGGCTGTACCATACGACGCTTGTTGTGCTTCTTCTTGTGCCAGGGATCGGGGAAGAACAGCTGGATGCTGTCGAGAGAGGCATCGGGGATGCAGTCCTTGAGCACCAGCAACGCGTCTTCGTGGTAGACCTTGAGGTTTGTGAGTTCGGCATTGGCCGCGTTGCTGAGCAGCCGGCCGACGCCGGGGTGATGGACTTCGATACCTATATAGTTGGTGTCTGGGGCGGCTTCGGCCATCGCCAGCAGCGAATCGCCCATGCCGAAGCCGATCTCCAGCACCGTGGGGGCGCTACGGCCAAACACCTGGCTGTAATCGATCATCCCGTCGGCGAGGTTGAGACCCATCGCCGGCCACTGCTGCTCTAGGGCGTTTTTCTGCCCGGGGGTCATGCGTCCGGCGCGGACCACGAAGGTACGGATGGAGCGCAGACGCTTGTCTGCGCTGCTGTTGTTCTGTGTTTCAGTGCCCGTATCTGTGCCGGTATCGATATCAGCGGGGTTCTGCGGATCAGGGGTGTTGTCTACGCTCATGATATATGGGTGTTCGCTGTAGCCAGCAAGCAGTATCACTGCTGCTGCTAGAAAGTGGAGAGAACCGCCGCTGGGGCGGTTCTCAGAGGCTATGCCAGAGGTGGCTTAGTCGTCGAGCAGACTCAGATCGCGTACCGCGCCCTTGTCGGCGCTGGTGGCCATCTTGGCGTAGACCTTAAGCGCGGCGGAGATCTTGCGAGGACGCTCCATGGCGGGCTTCCAGGCGTCTTTGCCTTTGGCGTCCATGGCGGCACGCCGACTGGCCAGCTCGGCATCGCTGAGCAATACGTCGATGCTGCGATTGGGGATGTCGATGCGGATCCGGTCGCCCTGTTCTACCAGGCCGATGGCGCCACCCGACGCGGCTTCGGGGGACACATGGCCGATCGACAGGCCCGAGGTGCCACCAGAGAAACGGCCGTCGGTTAGCAGTGCGCAGTCCTTACCCAGCCCTTTGGATTTCAGGTAGCTGGTGGGGTAGAGCATCTCCTGCATCCCCGGGCCACCCCGTGGACCCTCATAACGAATCACCACCACATCGCCCGCTTTAACCTTGCCGGCGAGCACATCGGCGACCGCCTGATCCTGGCTTTCACAGATGTAGGCGTTGCCTTCAAACACCCAGATGCTCTCGTCGACGCCGGAGGTCTTGACCACACAGCCGTCCAGAGCGATGTTGCCGGTCAGTACCGCCAAACCACCCTCTTTGCTAAAGGCGTGTTCGATCGAGCGGATGCAGCCGTTGGTGCGATCGGCATCCAGCGAGCCCCAGCGCGCTGCCTGAGAGAAGGCGGTCTGGGTCGGTACGCCGCCGGGTCCGGCGCGGAAGAACTTTTTCACCGCATCATCGTTACAGACGCGGATGTCCCACTTCGCTATCGCATCGGCCATCGTTGGGGTGTGAATCGTCGAGACGCTAGTGTCTAACAGCCCACCCCGATCGAGCTCGCCGAGAATTGCCATGATGCCACCGGCGCGATGCACATCTTCGACATGGTATTTTTGATCGTTGGGTGCCACCTTGCACAGGTAGGGGACCTTGCGCGATAGCCGGTCCATATCCGCCATGTTGAAATCGACCTCGGCTTCCTGCGCTAGTGCCAGCAGGTGGAGGATGGTATTGGTGGAGCCGCCCATGGCGATATCCAGGGTCATGGCGTTTTCGAACGCGGCCTTGCTGGCGATGGAGCGCGGCAGCACGCTGAAATCATCCTGCTCGTAATGGCGCTTGGTGATCTCGACGATGATCCGTCCGGCTTCCAGGAACAGCTCTTCGCGGTCCGCGTGGGTGGCGACTACCGTGCCGTTGCCCGGCAGCGACAGGCCTAGCGCTTCGGTCAGACAGTTCATCGAGTTGGCGGTAAACATCCCCGAGCAGGAGCCGCAGGTAGGGCAGGCGGAGCGCTCGACCTCGTTTACCAGCTCATCGGATGCGCTATCGTCGGCGGCCAGCACCATGGCATCGACCAGATCCAGACTGTGTTCGACCAGTTTGGTTTTTCCCGCTTCCATCGGCCCACCGGATACGAACACCACCGGGATATTGAGACGCATCGCCGCCATCAGCATCCCGGGGGTGATCTTGTCGCAGTTGGATATGCACACCAGGGCATCGGCGCAGTGGGCGTTGACCATGTATTCGACCGAATCGGCGATCAGGTCGCGGGAGGGCAGCGAGTAGAGCATGCCGTCGTGGCCCATGGCGATACCGTCATCGATAGCGATGGTGTTGAACTCTTTCGCCACCCCGCCGGCTTTTTCGATCTCGCGGGCCACCAGTTGGCCCATATCTTTAAGATGCACGTGGCCGGGAACAAACTGGGTAAAGGAGTTGGCAATGGCGATGATCGGCTTGCTGAAATCATCGTCCTTCATCCCGGTGGCGCGCCACAGAGCACGGGCGCCGGCCATATTACGACCGTGAGTGGAGGTCTTAGAACGGTAGACAGGCATGGCTGCTCCCTTGATAACGGCTGAGGTAAAGAGGGCTATTCTAGCAAGGGGGCTCAAGCCTGTTAAGGCGTAGCGAGACTATTCCTGCGTTAGCCTGGCGACAGCATCAGTGGTTGCGCGCAGTGGCTCTGGTCGCAACCGTCTTGCTGCGCTCTGGTGTGGCACGTAGGATAGTGGCTTAGATGATAATTTCGCCGTTATTGAGTACTCTTTTATGGCCCGCAACAAAGCTAACCCCGATAAAAAGCCCCCTGCAGATCTTGCCACCGCGCCGGCGGCTGAGAGTCTAGAGGCGGATAACTCCGAGATTACCGCCGACAGCTACTTAAAACTGATGATGCGGATCGGCATACCTCTGGCGTTGATCAGCGTACTCAGCCTGTGGGCCAGCCGCTCGCTGGGCTCCTCAGGCATCGGCTTGTTGTTTTTTATTACCGCAGCCTTGACGCTGGTGATCGGCTTTGCCTACAACATTCGTTACGTGATGCTGTTGGTGCGCCAGCGTCGTCATCCACAGCCACCCCAGAGCAAGCCATGAGCGCCTTGCATCCGCTTTTACAGCAGGCTTTTCCTGCGCTGGGTCGCATCGATGATCTCGACGGACTGCGAGCACGGGTCGAGTTTCAGTCCTGATACGCCCTCCCACCGCCCTATCTAGTCTAGCGCTCTGATTATCAGAGTTGCCGAAACAGGGCCGTCACGACGATACCTGCTGCGATCGCGGGTAACGGTTTTTTCAGCAAGAGCATGGTGATCGCGGTGGCTAATAAACCCAGGCGTGCGCCATTGTCACCATTAAGGGCGAGTGGTGTAAGAAGCGCGACTAGCACCGAGCCGGACATGGCACTGATAAACTGCTGCACCCGATAACTAATGGGTACAAACGACATCACCCAAACGCCACCCCAACGGGTCGCTAGCGTCACGGCCGCCATGATCAAAATAATGATCAGTGCGCCCAGGCCTGGCGTTTCTATACTCATCGTTTATTCTCCATCCATAGCGCACCCAAAATCCCCCCCGCCAAGGCGCCAACCACTACATGGCTGTTGGCAGGCAGATACCAGTAGGCCAGTAGCGCTGCAACAGCGGCGACGATCCAGATGATTAACAGCCGTAAACTTTTGTCTCCACCGGCCACCATCGCCAATAGAAAACAGCTCATCACCATATCCAGGCCCAGGCTCATCGGATCCTGAATGGCGCTGCCAAAATAAAGCCCCAGCCAGGTGCCTAGTATCCAGAATGACCAGATCGCCAGGCCACCGCCAAATAACAGCCCCATACCCGGCTCTCCGCGACTAAACGCCTGCATGGACATAGCCCAGTTGGCGTCCGAGACCAGCAGCATCACCCCATAGCGTTTTGCGGGGGGTAGATGACGCAACCAGGGGTATAGGGTGGCCCCCATTAACAGGTGTCGAGCATTGATGGCAAATACGGTAATCACCAAAGGGAGCAGTGCTACCTGAGCCCCCCATAACTCCAGAGACGCAAACTGCGATGCACCGGCAAAGACCAGTGCACTCATGGCTATAATCGACGGGTTATCCAGCCCTGTCTGCGTAGCCGCCAGCCCAAAGGCGACCCCGAAGACCACAACGAAAAGCGACAGCGGAACCAGCTGTTTAAATCCTGTCCATACATTGTGCGGATTCAGTTCGTGTAAAGGGGGATTAACGTCTGACAAGATGCCACCTGTGCTGCTATTTTTTGCCGTTGTCGTGGTACGCGAAATGATGCCCGTTACCGGTTGTTGTCCGTGCGTTATAGCGCACGATATGGACGACGATAGCACTTGTGCGCTATAACGCACAATGGCAAAGAGCTTTATTCAAACTATTAAGACGATGGCATCCGATGCAAGCACTTGATCAACACCTATCTAAGGCACTCAAAGCGCTGCGCCAAGAACAGGGTTGGAGCTTGGAGCGTACTGCCAAGGAAACCGGTGTCAGTAAGGCGATGCTAGGGCAGATCGAACGTGGAGAATCCAGTCCAACCATCGCCACCTTGTGGAAAATAGCAGGGGGCTTTCATACCCAGATATCGACATTCCTTAACCCTCCAACTGTCGACATGGAAGACGCTGTTGTTCGCTCGACCTCGCTACTACGTCAACAGCCAACGAGTGACGCTATGCTGGTGGCGCCACTGTTTCCCTATGAGCGGCGTTTGGGATTCGAGATGTTGGAGTTGACCCTGTTGCCAGGTTACGAGCGCTTATCCGACCCGCATGAGCAGGGCGTCACCGAGCATGTGGTGGTGTTGAGAGGCAAGATGGAGCTGCTGCTCGATGATCAATGGATAACGCTAACGCCTGGATCGGGTGTACGTTTTGCTGCAGACCAGCCCCACGGTTATCGTAACAGTACGGATGCCCGTGCGGTATTTTATAATCTAATTCATTATGACCAGGCCCGTCCCGTGCAGTAATGCGCCATCGGTTACCCGGATGAGGTCTGGGAGCACAGCGTTGCTGCCCCTCTACGTGGTAATACAGCAACTGTGCTATCTGGCGGCTAACTCAGACCGCATACAAGCTATTTAACGGTTGTGTGATCATGTCACGGTGATCGGCAGGAGGATGTTCTACAGTGCACCTATCCACCCGCTGTTTGGGTGAGCAACCACCCTCAGCCTGATATAGGAACACTGTCATGAAAAAGAACCTAGGTTCAATAGATAGAGCCCTGCGTATTATTGCCGGCATCGTGCTGTTGGCGTTGGTTTTTGTCGGCCCGCAAACGCCTTGGGGCTGGATCGGTGTGGTACCGCTGTTGACTGCATTGATCGGCTGGTGCCCCGGCTATAAGTTGCTAGGCCTGAGTACGTGCACCAAATGCAAGAGCTGAGTTAGACGCCTAAGCGCTATCCCAACAGCCCGCCGCGTGCGGGCTGTTGGTTTTCTGCGCGCTGTAAGTCTGTACAGTTCTATGCACGCGCCCCTCTTTAGCCGCTCTTTACCTCCGGTTCAGTTGGCATTCAGTTCTACCCGACTACCCTAGGTACAAGATCACCGCCAAAGGGATACGCAGATGAACGCCATCAAGATCACCCGATTTATGATTAGCGGATTAGCCGTTGCCGGTCTTGGCTTGGGCTCGGCGTGGGCCGATTCATCCCATCGCTACGACCGTGGCGATCGCAATCTGGGTAGTAAAGGCCACTCCCGGCAAACCTTCGCCAAGGTGGTCGCGGTCGAGCCGATTATGCAGTCGGTGGCGCAGCGGATTCCTCACCGGCAGTGTTGGACTGAGCAGGTGCGTTACCAAGGTTCCAACGACAACTATCGCTCCAATACGGCGGCCATTGTTGGCGGCATTGTCGGCGCGGCGATCGGCAATAGCATCGGTCGTGGCCATCACCGGGACAATAAGAATATCAAAACCCTCGCCGGTGGCTTGTTGGGCGCGGCGATCGGCGGCGATATCGGCGCCCGGAGTCGGGATCAGTATGCGCCCGTGGAGTATCGTAATGAGCAGCGCTGCACTACCGAATACGAGACTCAGTGGCAGCAAACGATCAGCGCCTACAACGTGACCTACCGCTACCAGGGCGAGACATACCACACCCGCATGAACTATGATCCGGGTGATAAGATTCGTGTTCACGTACAAGTACGGCCGGTGTTCTGATCCCGGCTGGGAGGCAGGGAAAGAGTGAAGCAGCCAGCGCCCTTATTATCGGCATTAGGATCACCGCTCCTGCAGCGTCCCAGGCCGTCTTCTCGACTGCTCAGTGTTATCGCTGCGCTGCTGATCTCGGGGGCGCTCTGTGCAGCGCCCCCGGCCGTCATGGACCGGGAGCAGGTGGCACAACACATCGCCCGCCATTACCAGGGTAAGATTCTCGATCTGCAACCGGTGGCCGGCGACGGCCAGGTCTACCGAGTCAAATTGCTGCAGCCCTCTGGCAGGGTGAGATTGATGTTGATCAACGCCCAGGATGGTTCTCAGCGTCCGTTTGCCACCGCCAGACCAGAGGAGTAACCGATGCGCATACTGGTGGTTGAAGATGAGCAAACCCTGCGCCAGCAGCTCGGCGACGTGCTCAAGTCACGCCGCTATGCCGCCGATCTGGCCCCGAATGGCGAGGAGGGGCTGTATCTAGCACAAGCCTGGCAGTATGACCTGGCTATTATCGATCTGGGGTTGCCTGGACTCGGTGGTCTGGAGCTGATTCGCGCGCTCCGCAAGCTGGGCCAGCGCCTGCCGATCCTGATTTTGACCGCCCGCAGTGACTGGCAGGACAAGGTCGAAGGGCTCGAAGCCGGTGGTGATGATTATCTGACCAAGCCTTTTCATATGGAGGAGCTGTTAGCACGGATAAATGCGTTATTGCGGCGTTCCGCGGGTCAGGCTAGCCCGCAGTTTGAGTTTGGTCCATTACAGATCGATACCGCCGCCAAGCAGGTACTGCTGGAGGGGCAACCGGTCGAGTTGACCGCCTACGAGTATGCCACGCTCGAATATCTGATCTATCAGGCGGGCAGAGTGGTCTCCAAGACCGAGTTGACCGAACACCTGTACGATCAGGATTTTGATCGCGATAGTAACGTCATCGAGGTATTTATCACCCGATTGCGCAAGAAACTCGACCCCCAGGGTCGCCTCAAACCCATCGCCACCGAGCGCGGTCGCGGCTATCGCTTCGTACTGGAGTCTGAGGCGTCAGCCTCCAGTAACTCTTAGATGCTGTTCTGGCGTCGGCTGAGTGCGCGTGTTCCCTATTCGCTTAATGCCCGTCTGGGCTTGGCCTCCTGGCTGTTGTTGCCGTTGATTATCGGCATCACTGCGCTGATTTTGGATCAGGCCAACCGGCTCAGCCTGGAGCAGACCGAGCGCGAACGTCTGGAGTTGCAGACCTACGTGCTGCTAGCCGCCGCCGAAGCGGGGGGCGGGGTGTTATGGATGCCGCCAAGCCTGCAGGAGCCGCGGTTTAGCCAACTGGGTTCGGGGCTGTTCGGTCTGGTCAGCAATGCCCAGGGCCGGCTGTTGTGGCGCTCCGAGTCCAGCCTGGGCGTTACGATCGAAGCGCCTGTCGAACAGCCCGAGATCGGTAGTTCGCTGTTCGGGATGACCGAACAGGGGTTGTTTTTTTACAGCTACCGGGTGCTCTGGGAGATTGAGAGCGGCCAGGTCAGCGAATTTGTGTTTACCACCCTGGCGCGCCCCGAGCGTTTTAACGCTGGCGTGCAGGGCTACCGTACGCCGCTCTGGGGTGGGTTGCTGCTGTTGGGGCTGGGGCTGCTAGCCGCGCAGGCGTTGTTGATGCGCTGGGGGCTACGGCCGTTGCAGAGCTTGGCAGGCGATATCAAAGCGATCGAAACCGGGCGTAAGCAGCATCTCGAAGGCCGTTTCCCACTCGAAGTGTTACCCCTGACCCGTAATCTCAACCTGTTGCTCGACACTGAACGTGCGCGCCGCCAACGCTACCGTAACACCTTGGCAGACCTGGCGCACAGCTTGAAAACCCCGTTGGCGGTGTTGCGTAATCAAGCCGCCGAGGTGGCCGCTGCTAGCGAACCCCAGTCGCCTGAGGCGCAGCTGTTGTGGCAAGAACAGCAGCACCAGCAACAACAGCTGAGAGAGCAGGTCGAGCGGATGGATCAGATTATCAGTCATCAGCTCGGGCGGGCGGGGTCGGTATCAGCGCATACCTTGCTGCAGCGAATCTCGGTGCAACAGGTCGCCGAGCGGATCGGTCAGGTGATGGCTAAGGTCTACCCGCAGAGCTATCGCCATTTTGAGGTGACAGGGCCGGCGCTGAGCTTTGCTGGGGACGAGCGCGATCTGATGGAGATGCTGGGCAACTTGATCGACAACGGCTTTAAATACGGTAACGGCCGGGTCCGGGTGGTGATTCAGCAACGACTGGCGCAGCTGCAGATCAGCGTCGAGGATGATGGCGCGGGCGTTGCGCCGCAACTGCGCCAACGCATTCTCGAGCGCGGCACCCGAGCCGACAGCCTGGTGCCCGGCCAAGGCATAGGGCTGTCGGTGGTCCGCGATATCCTATCCAGTTATGGCGGTCGGCTGATGCTGGCGGATAGCCCTCTAGGTGGTGCGTGTTTTACCCTGATACTGCCCTGTTTCTGATGATCTGGGTCGAGTTGCAACCCGACAGCAGGCGCCCTAAGGTGTATTGTAAATATGTATTATAGTGCTATTATAGGGCGCCTAAGGGTAGATAAAAAATACCTTTATAGTGAGGAGTGCCTCGAAATACTCCGTTTTCTACAAACCAGTTCATTAAAATCAACATTTTGCAGTGGTGGTTTTCTTGAATAGTAGGTTTTTAGATATACCAATAACAATAATTGATGCAGTAGGTTCCCCAGGAGGGATATTTAATGGCGAAGAATTTAATTCGTAGTACCACCGTCGGTACCGTTTCCGCTCTCGCACTGGCTGTGGCCGGCCACGCGACAGCCTTTAGTTTTGACGCCGGCCCCACCAAGGTCAGCATCTCGGGCTATATCAAAGGCGACATGATTTATGACGCCAGTGAGAATTTGGGTGAAACCCTTGGATCACGCAACATCAATACTGGGGCTAAAGAGAACAACGAAGTAGAAGGGCACTTCAAAGCACACGCCAGACAGTCCCGACTGCGTATCGCGACCAGTACCCCTGCCGAACAAGGGGGTAACGTGACGACCCTGATTGAAGGTGACTTCTTCGGTGCCGGTGGTAATGAAGCGGTTTCCAACTCCCATGGCTTCCGCCTGCGTCACGTTTGGGCGGAGTGGAACGGTATCGGTGTCGGCCAGACCTGGTCCAACTTTATGCCGCTGGTCGCCCTGCCGCCAACATTGGATTTTGCCGGCCCCTCCGGCTATGTCTTTAACCGTCAGGCGCAGCTGCGCTATACCCTGAAGACCGGCAGCGGTGCCTTGTCTGTCGCGCTGGAGAACCCTGAAGCGCAGCTGGTTGGTTCTACCGACAACAAAGATCCCCTGCCTGACATCACTGCCAGGTATGTCGGCAAGCTCGGTAACCTGAACTACTCGGCCTCAGGGGTGGTTAACTTCCTGGAGGTAGACGATGGCATCAACGATGACAGCACCACCGGCTATGCGGTGATGTTGGCGGCGTCCAACAAGTTCAACACCGGGACGACCGTCGGTGGTAACGTCGGCTACTTCGACGGTGCCAACCGCTACCTGTGGCAGGGCGGCGGCGGCGGATTCAAAAACGCTTTTGTTAATGCTAGCGGTCAGGTGAAAACCGTTGGCGAGCTGGCGCTGATGGCCTATGTCGATCAGGCCTTGACCGATAAGACCAACGCTGCGCTCGTCATCGGCTACGCCAAGCTTGATGATGACACAGTGGCAATCGGTAAGGGTGCTGCTGAGAAGTTCACGTCGGTACATGCCAACCTGCGCTATAAGCCGGTCAAGGCCGTTACCTTCGGTGTTGAGCTGCAGTGGGCTGAACGAGAGGAGTTCAACGGCGATGACGGTGATGCGACCCGCATCCAGGTGAGCGGGCAGTACGCTTTTTAAGTAAATCTAAGTAAGCTTAAGTAAACTTCGATCCAAGCACTTAAGAGCCCTGGCGATTTTTCCCCCGTCAGGGCTTTTTTGTATTACCCTCGTGCACGTCCGGTACTCGGCGCTGCCGTGCACGGCTGTCAATGCCTGTCCGCAACGTGGTTAGGGTTCCGTCCGCGGGTATGGACATCACCCACGAATCACAGCGCGCAACGGAGAGACCATGCAACGCGGTAAACACCCCTCCACGGCTCGAACCCTGGCCAAGCATAAGCTCCAAGGCTCCCCTGAGCAGTGGCTGCAGAGCGCTCTGCAGCTCCATCAGGCGGGTCACTTGGAGGCTGCCGAACAGCACTACCAACAGCTTCTGACCGCTCACCCCCATCAGGCCGACGCGCTCCACCTGCTGGGGCTGCTACGCCATCAACGGGGTGACAGCCGTGGCGGCGAACGGCTGATACGACGTGCCATCGCCAGCGCAGCCAGGCAACCCCTGTTTCATACCAATCTTGGTGAGGTCTGTCGCGCCCAAGATAAGAGCGCGGCGGCCATCCGCGCTTACCAACGGGCGCTGGCATTGGAACCCGCTAGCCTCAATGCGTGGGTGGGGCTGGCCGAGGTGCTGTTCTCGACCGGGCAAACAGTCGCTGCCGTTGCTGCTTACCAGCAGGCGATCAAGCTCGATCCCGATGATGCGTCGCTGTGCAACAATCTCGGCAATGCCTTGCTCGCCCTAGGCCGCAGCGCCGCTGCCGAGGCGGCCTATCGGCAAGCTCTGCAACGGGATGCTGACAATGGCAATGCGCTCGAAAATCTTGCCAAGCTATTGGCCGATAAGGGTAAGACCGCCATCGCGATTGCAATGCTACAGCGTTGGCTGACCCCCGCACGACCCGAGACCGACACGAGGGTGGCGCTCACCCGACTGTTGGCGCAACTCCAGGCTAAGGTCTGGGATCGCCACGGAGCGTTAGCGACACTGCAATCTCTGCCGATCGATACCCAGGAGCAGCTGCAAATCGTTCTCCAGCATGGCAAGCTGCTGGAAGAGCTCGAGCAGATCGATGCTGCGCTGGCGCTCTATACCCGTGCAGCGGCACAGCACCGAGGCACGCCTGGCAGCGCACTGCTGGCGCGGATCGGCGTCTGTCATGAGTTGCGCGGTAATGCCTCAGCCTCCGAGATAGCTTACCGGGCGGCTCTAGTCGAAGATTCCACCTGTATCGCCGCCTGGGAAGGGCTTCAAGCGATGGGGGCGCTCAGCGACGTGGAGCTGGAGCAGCTGGCACGTCGGGTTAAGCGTCGCGAATTCAAACCGCAAGAGCGCGCTCGGCTGGAGTTTGTCCTCGGCCACTGGCAAGAGCAAGCCGGCCATTATGAGCGCGCCTTTGCTCATTTTGCCGCAGGCAACCAGGCGGTGTCCAAGGAGCGCCGCTTCGATCCGCAGCAGTTTAGCGCCTATACTGAGCAGCTGATGTCGACCTTCAGCGCGGAGTTTTTTGCGGCCAGGGCCGCCACAGAGATCTCCCCGTCCGGCCCGCTGTTCATTGTGGGGATGCCCCGTTCCGGTACCACCCTGGTGGAGCAGATCCTGGCTACGCACCCACGAGTCAGCGCCGGTGGCGAGCGCGATGAGTTGCGCCGCCTGGCCCAGTCAGTGGAGCAGCTCACGGCGGGGCGTTTTCCTGAGTGCATGGACCTTGTTGACAGTAGCCAACTACAGCCACTGAGCGCTCGCTACTGGGACTGGGTCGCTCCCCTGACCGAAGCCCAGCGCTTGTTTACCGATAAACTGCCCAGCAATTACCTGCGCCTGGGGCTGATCGCTTGCCTGATCCCCGGTGCTCGGATCATCCATTGTCGCCGCGATCCCCGCGATAGCTGCCTGTCCTGCTTCACCACTAACTTTAACAGTGGTCAGAATTTCAGCTACGACCTCGGCCATCTGGGCAGTGCCTATCGGCAGTATCAACGCCTGATGGCGCACTGGCAGGCGGTGTTACCGCTGCCGATACTTGAATTTGACTATGAGGAGTTGGTGCAAAACCCGCAACGGGCCGGAGCTAAACTGTTCAGCTATTGCGGCCTGTCCTGGAGCCCCGAAAACATCGATTTTCAACAGCGCCAAACACCCGTGCGCACCGCGAGTGTCTGGCAAGTCAGGCAGCCGTTGCACGGTTCTTCGGTGGGGCGCTGGCGCCGTTTCGAGCGACAGCTACAACCCTTGTTGCAAGCGTTATAGGTTTTTCTCAAACACCTTAGAATTACGCTGCAGGTTATACAGCGCCTGTTTGCTCTCGGGCAGGCGCTCGCGTCCCACCTCGACAAACCCCTGCTCCTGGAACCAGTGCGCGGTACGGGTGGTCAGCACAAACAGCCGAGATATCCCCTGTTCACGGGCTTGCTGTTCGATCTGCTGCAGCATGTGCTCACCGCGGTGGCCACCGTGATAATCCTGATGCACGGCGACGCAGGCCAGTTCTGCCGAGCCGTCTTCGTAGGGGTACAGTGCGGCACAGCCGATAGCCGCGCCATCACGTTCGACTAGCACAAAGCGATCGATCTCGGTCTCCAGCCGCTCACGTGACCGGCGTACCAGAATGCCAGACTGCTCCAGCGGCCGAATCAGTTCGAGGATGCCGCCAACATCATCAATACCTGCCTGGCGAATCTGTTCGTAGCTCTCCTGAGCAATCATAGTGCCGGCCCCTTCACGGGTGAACAGCTCCGTGAGCAGCGCGCCATCTTGGCGGTAGCTGATCAGATGACCGCGTTCGACCCCGCCGCGACAGGCGGTGGTGATGGCGGTGAGTTGCCTGGATAGCGGGGTGTGAGGTTGCTGCGGATCGACCATGGCATCCCAATACTGCTGCAGCAGACGCTCAGCGGCCCGGGTGAGCAGTTCTGAGCAGCGCTCGCCATTATTGTGAATGATGCCGTTATCCTCGCCAAAGCAGATCAGTTTGTCGGCTTTTAGGCTGATCGCGGTCTGCGCGGCCACATCTTCGAGTGCCAGGTTGAAGATCTCACCGGTCGGTGAGTAGCCCAGATTGGAGAGCAGTACGATCGCGCCTTGATCGAGCAGTCGGCTGATCGCCTTACCATCAATCCGCCGCACTTCACCGGTATGTTGATAATCCACCCCTTCAACCACTCCCAGTGGTTTAGCGGCGATAAAATTGCCACCGCAGACCCGCAACTTGGCGCCATGCATCGGCGAGTTGGGCAGCCCCATCGACAAGCGTGCTTCGATATCGGTACGCAGACCGCCGATCACCTCCTTGACGTAGCCAAGGGTCGTGGCGTCGGTAATACGCAGGTCACTGTGCTGACGGGTTACGATGCCATTTTGTGCCAAGCGCGCCTCGATCTGCGGCCGACCGCCGTGCACCAGCACCAAGCGTAGTCCTAGGCTGTTGAGTAGCGCCAGATCGTTGGCAATGTTATTGAAACTCGCTTCCGCTAAGGCTTCGCCGTCAAGCATCAATACCAGGGTCTTACCCCGCTGGGCGTTGATATAGGGAGAACAATGCCGAAAAAAATCGACGTGATTGAGGCTTGCTGCGGCTGGTTTGGCTGGGCTCACGCGTTAGGTTCCTTGGCTACGATTTCGGCTATTTATGCGGCTGTTTATTCGGCCCTTTATACAATAAGGTAAGAGCTAGCTTACAGGCAGCTGTCTTGGATTAATGTTTGGAGTAGGGCCAGCGTCGGCTTGATCTGGTTGATGGCCAAAAACTCATCGGGCTGATGGGCCTGGTCGATCGATCCGGGTCCCATCACAATAGTATCCATACCCAATTGTTGCAAAAAGGGCGCTTCGGTGCCGAAGGCCACGGTTTCGGCGCGCTGGCCGCTGAGTTGTTCGGCTAATTGCACCAGGGCCGAATCCTGCTGATTTTCGAACGCGGGGATCCCTGGAAACAGCGCCTGGGTTTCGATATGCACGCCGTAGCGTTCGGCAACCGTGCTGAGGCGGCTATTGAGCTGCTCGCGTAGCGGGATCAGCGCCATCCCCGGTAGCGGGCGGATATCGAAATCCAACTCGCAGCTACCGCAGATCCGATTGGGGTTGTCGCCGCCGTGGATGCAGCCCAGGTTCAGAGTCGGCACCGCGACCTCGAAGGCGTGGTTTTGATGCTGGCGTTGCAGTTCGGCGCGAAAGCTCAGCAGCTCGGTCATTATGCCTTGCATCGCCTCTAGGGCGCTGTTACCGAGGCTGGGATTTGACGAATGTCCCGAGCGCCCGGTGAGCCGTACCCGTTCCATCATCATCCCTTTGTGCAGATACACTGGGCGTAGGCTGGTCGGCTCGCCAATCACCGCACGTCGCGCTTGGGGCCGTCCTGACTGGGCCAGTGCGCGTGCACCGCTCATGCTGGTCTCTTCGTCGGCGGTGGCGAGGATGATCAGCGGTTGGCGTAGCTTCGACGGCTGCTCGGCCACGCTGCGCGCCGCTTCGATCGCCAAAGCAAAGAAGCCCTTCATATCGCAACTGCCCAGACCGTAGAGCCGTTGATCCCGCTCGATGAGCCTGAACGGGTCCTGGGTCCAGCGCCCCGCATCGTAAGGGACGGTATCGGTATGGCCTGACAGCACCAGCCCTGCCGAACCGCTGCCCAGCGTTGCGATGAGATTGGCCTTGCCGGGGTAGCCCTCGATATCCATGACTTCGGTGCTGAACCCCATGCCGCTGAGCCAGCCCTCTAGCTTGTCGATTACCGCTCTATTGCTCTGATCCCAGTGGCTCAGCGTTGAGCTGACCGAGGGCGTAGCAATCAGTTCCTGAAGCATACAGAGTAACGAGGGCGGCGCGATCATAGCGGGTACTCCACGGGAGGGTTCGCGCTATTGTGCCGCTATTTATGCCAAAAAAGCCAACCGCAGGCGAAAAATAACGCCAGCGAGCACGGATTTCATTGCGGCCGTAAAGCCGACAGGCTCCTAGCCACAACCGAAAACGGCGAGGACTCGCTGAGCCTCCGCCGTTGTCTGTCTGGAGATCGATCTAGCCGACTGCGATCAAACCTGGTTAGATCAAACCAACTATAGAAAGATCCCCTTGAGCATAAAGAAGATTATGATCGACAGACCTGCGCCGGCAGGCAGGGTCACGATCCATGACATGAAGATAGTGCCGACCACCTGCAGGTTCAGGGCCGAGAGTCCTCGAGCCAAGCCCACACCCAGTACCGCACCGACCAGCGTATGGGTGGTGGAGATCGGCAGGCCGGTACCCGAGGCGATAACCACGGTGCTGGCGGCTGCGAGGGTGGCGGCGAAACCACGGCTAGGGGTGAGTTCGGTGATGTTGTTACCGACAGTCGCGATCACCTTGTGGCCGTACATCACCAGGCCCAGTACGATACCGCCGCCACCGAGTAACAGTATCCACGATGGCATTGCCGATTTTTGCGCCAGGGCGCCGCCAGAGCTGACGATACTGACAACGGCTGCCAGTGGGCCGACGGCGTTGGCCACATCGTTGGAGCCATGCGCAAAGGCCATGGCGCAGGCGGTAAACATCATCAGGATACCGAACACCCGTTCGACACTGGTGAAGTGGTAATCTTCGTTCTCTTTCTTATCGTACTTAACTCGGCGCTCCATCCAGCTGCCGAGCAGCGCCAGCAGGATACCGGCAGCCACGGCCAGCAGCGCACTTTCGCCAAAGCTGAGTTTCAAGCCCACATGTTTCAGGCCTTTGGTAAAGGTCACCATGAAAATGATGAAGCCCACCAGGAATATATAGAACGGGATATATTTCTTGGCGTTATCGAAGGGGTTTTCGGTGTCGAGTATCAACTTCTGCACGCTACGGAACAGGAAGTAGGCGATCGTCCCCGCCAGCATGGGCGATACTATCCAGCTGGCGACAATGCTCCCCACTTTGCCCCAAGCTACTGCATCGACAGAGATACCGACCGCGGCGAAACCGACCACCGCACCGACGATCGAGTGGGTGGTCGAGACCGGCCAGCCGTAGGAGGTGGCGATCAGCAGCCAGACCCCGGCAGCCAGTAGCGATGCGATCATCCCAAAGACCAGCAGTTCAGGCGTGTCGGTCAGCAGAGTGGGGTCGATAATGCCCTTGCGGATGGTGGCGGTGACTTCGCCACCCGCCAAATAGGCACCGGCAAATTCAAAGATGATGGCGATGATGATCGCCTGCTTGATGGTTAGCGCCTTAGAGCCGACCGAGGTCCCCATCGCATTGGCGACGTCGTTGGCACCCACGCCCCAGGCCATAAAAAAGCCGACCACACAGGCCAGGATGATGAGCACATCACCGTATTGAGCAATAATTTCCATGAACGATCCTCGATTTCTGACTAACGCGACAGCAACAGTTGGAAGCGGCTACCGACCTGCTGGGCCCGGTCGGCAAGCTCACCGATCCAATCGATCACCTGGTACAGGAACATGACGTCGATCGGAGGAAGCTCCTTCTCCTGTTTGAACAGCACCAACCGTAGCTGCTTTTCACGGTTGTCAGAGTCGCTCTCCAGCTGGTCCAAACGGGAGATCATCTTCTCCACCACTTCCGCTTCACGGCCACGGAAACCGGTAGCGACCAGCTCATCCAGCTCATTGAGGGTATCAACGGCCTGGCTGGTCACCTGCAGCGATGATTGCACGAACTCCAGCATCAGCTCGGCCATCGATGCGGGAATCTGCATCTGTCGACCGAGCATGATGCCGGCGATATCCTTGGCCTTGTTGGCGATTCGATCCTGCATCCGCAGCAGGTCGAGCAGCGTGGTCCGGGCGACGGGCATAAAGATGCTCTTGGGCAGATGCTGGCGTAGATGGCGCTTGAGCTCATCGGCGTCGTGTTCCAGTTTGCTGATTTGGCGCTGAATTTTTTCGGCTTCCTGCCAGTCCTGTGCTACTACCGCTCTAAAAAACGGGATAAGCTGAATCGCGCACTCATGCGCTTTTTCGATATGCTGCTGCAACGGCTTGACCGGAGACTGAGCAAACATATTCATAAAGGAGCTGTTGGCCACCATTGGCAATCACCTTTCTTTGGCTACAAAATTTGCCGCAGTATACGTATGAAGGTCGGCGTTTTATAGTTTTCGGAAAATATATATCGGTGATAAATTCATGGATTTGTCATAAATATGTCACAAATAACTGCATTTCGACGCCAAGTAACCCTGATCCTCAACAGCAGGCCTTGATATGGCACAGGAAATCGAACTTAAGCTAAGCCTCCCTCAGCAGCAGCAGCGGCGTTTTGCCGCGCTGGAGCTGTTACAGAAATATGCATCAGCGGCGGGCCAGCAGCAGACGCTGCAAAATGGTTACTTTGATACCCCCGAGCAACAGCTCAGCCAGCATGGGGTGGCGTTGAGGGTACGGCGTCAGGGTGAGCAGTATATCCAGACCCTGAAAACTCGAGGTTCGACCTTGGGGGGGCTGCATCAGCGTCAGGAGTGGGAGTGGCCGGTACCGAGCATGGCACTGGATCTGACCCTGTTGCCGCCGCAGGCATTGCCTGATGGCGTCCGGCCCGAGGCTCTGGACGTGGTGTTCCATACCGATTTTCAGCGAACCTGCTGGCTGCTGCGCTACCCGTTTGCGGGGCAGCTGGCCCGTATCGAACTGGTCTTGGATCACGGTTGGGTCAGCACCGATCAGCAGCGTGATCCGATCAGTGAGATCGAACTGGAGTTAAAATCCGGGCCCACCGCGGCCCTGTTTGGATTAGCGCTGGAACTGGCTGCCGAGCTGCCATTGCGTATCAGTCGTATCAGTAAAGCGCAGAAGGGTTATAGATTGCTGAGTCCCGAGCGGGCGCGGCGACTGCCGCCATCGCCCGTGCGGACCCCGCATTTTGATCTGCCTGCCGCCCAGCAGTGGTTGGAGCGGATCCAGGCACTGTTGGAAAGTTATACCTTTATTGCCGATGTCGAGCAGTTGGGCGCCGCGCCGGCTGCCTTCGAAGGGCTGCGGCAGCAGCTGGCAATGGCCGAGTCGGTGCCGGTCGCTCTGCTAGAGGGCTTGGCCGAGCAGCACCAGGCGTTGAGGCGGCTGTTGGCAGAATCCGATCATCAGCGTGCGATTCAGCGGTGGCTGGAGGATCGACAGCTAGGCTTGTGTCTGCTGAGGATCAGCCAGTGGCTGTTTCTGCAGCACGCCTGACCACCGCCGCAATAGCACAGCCGTAATAGCACTGCTTACAGTGCCCGTATTAATATGGCTATACAGCGCGCTGTTGCATCGAATCCGGATGCGCCGAGTAACTGCCAATTAACATCCAATCAACTACCCAGAAAGGAGTTCTTATGCCGGGGCTGCAACTCGATCACCTTCCGCAGGCGCTGCACGCCGAGCTGCAGCACTACTGGCAGCGCTACCAAACGGCCGCCAGCGTCGAGCAGCTGGCACAGTTGGCGGCCCAGCCGGATGCCTTCTGGCAACAGTTGGGGCGCTGCTGGAGCGGCAGTGGCTATGTTGCCGAGCAGTGTATCGCGGCACCGGCACTGCTGCCGGAACTGCTGGATGACCTAGCATCAGAATACGGCCCTGGGCACTATGTGGAGCAGCTTTATTATCTGCTGCAAGGGGTCCAGTCGGAACAGCAGCTCCACCAGCTGCTGCGCCGCTTTCGCCATCGCGAGATGGTACGGATTATCTGGCGCGACCTGAACCGGCTGGCCGAGATGGAGCAGACCACCACGGATCTGAGTCGCTTGGCTGATGCTTGTATCGATCAAGCATTGGCCTGGCTATACCGCGATGCCAGTGGCAAATGGGGTGTGCCCCATTCCCGAGCTACGAAGGGTCGACCTGCCGAGCCGCAGCAGTTGGTGGTGCTGGGGATGGGGAAGCTCGGTGCTGGCGAGCTCAACCTGTCCTCCGATATCGACCTGATTTTTGCCTTCCCCGAGTTGGGCGAAACCCAGGGTGGCAGTCGTTGTCTGGACAATTCGACCTTTTTTAACAAGCTGGGACAGAAGCTGATTCAAGCGCTGGATTCGCAGACCGTCGACGGCTTTGTGTTTCGGGTCGATATGCGCCTGCGGCCTTACGGCCAGAGCGGCATTCTGGTGCCCAGTTTTGCGGCCATCGAGGAGTATTATCAGGATCAGGGACGTGACTGGGAACGCTACGCGATGATTAAGGCGCGGGTGGTGGCGGGTGACAAGCAGGCCGGAGCGTTACTGATGCAGGATCTGCGGCCGTTTGTCTACCGTAAGTACCTTGATTACAGCGCTTTTGATTCGTTGCGTGAGATGAAGGCGATGATCAACCGCGAGGTGCGGCGTAAAAACATGCAGGGCAATGTTAAGTTGGGAGCGGGGGGGATTCGCGAAATCGAGTTTATTGCCCAGGCTTTTCAACTGATCCGCGGTGGTCGTGATAGCCGCCTGCAACAGCGGGAGTTGCGTTGGGTGTTGGGCCTGTTGCCCGAAACCGTTGGCATGCCCCAGCAGGCGGCCGATGAGTTATATCAGGCCTACCGTTTTCTACGCAATACCGAACACGCGATCCAGGCGGTCGCCGATAAGCAGACCCAGGAGCTGCCGGAGGAGCCCTTGGAGCAGTTGCGGATCGCCTTCAGCATGGGATTTGCGAGCTGGTCGGAGTTTATCGTTCAGCTGCAGCAGCACCGGGACCGCGTCGGGGTTCATTTCGCCGACGTCATCGCACCGGCCGTGACCGATGCAGACCCCGACGATCAACAGAGTGGCTGGCGGCTGTTATGGCAGGCTGAGCTGGAGCCGGAACAGGCGCTGCAGCAGCTGCAGCGTGCCGGATTTGAGCGCCCTGAAGAGGCGCTGCGACTGCTGGATAATCTGCATCAGAGTCGGACGGTGAAAACGCTGCAGCAGATCGCCCGCGAGCGACTCGATCGGGTGATGCCGAAGCTGCTGCAAGCCATCGCGGAGCAGCAGACCCCGACCCGAACGCTGGAGCGCAGCCTGCAACTGATTAAAGCGGTGCTGCGGCGCAGTGCCTATCTGGTACTGCTGGTCGAAAATCCTGGCGCGTTGGCGCAGTTGGTCAAGCTGTGCAGCTCGAGCGGCTGGTTTGCCGCGCAGCTGGCGAAGCAGCCGATCCTGCTCGACGAGCTGATCGATGTGACCAGTTTGTATGCGCCGCCCAACAAACAGGCGTTGCAACAGGAGCTGCGTCAGCAGTTGCTGCGAATCCCCGAAGAGGATGTCGAGCAGCTGATGGAAGCGCTGCGCTACTTCAAGAACGCCCATGTGTTGCGCGTTGCGGCTGCCGAGATCAGCGGAGCCTTGCCGCTAATGAAAGTGAGCGATTACTTAACCTACATCGCCGAAGTGGTGCTTGAGGGTGCGCTGGATATCGCCTGGAAGCTGATGACTGAAAAACATGGAGCGCCGCAGCAAGCACCCGGCGTGCCCTGCGACCAAGACTTTATTGTGGTGGGTTACGGCAAGGTCGGCGGTATAGAGCTGAGCTATGGCTCAGATCTGGATCTGGTGTTTATCCATGGTGACAGCGCGAATCTGAGTACCGATGGTGATCCGGCGCTGGGCAAAAAACCGATCGATAATTCGGTGTTCTTTACCCGCCTGGGTCAGCGGATCATCGCGCTGCTCAATACCGCCACCACCTCGGGTCAGCTGTACGAGGTGGATATGCGCCTGCGGCCCTCGGGTAATGCCGGTTTGTTGGTCAGCTCGTTAAAGGCGTTCCGCGATTACCAGCTTAAAGATGCCTGGACCTGGGAGCATCAAGCGTTGGTCCGAGCACGGGTGATCAGCGGTAGTCGTGCGTTGCAGGGTGACTTTGAACAGGTTCGCCAGCAGGTGCTGGGGCAACACCGTGACCCGGATAAGCTGCGCACCGAGGTGCGGGAGATGCGCCTGAAGATGCGCGAGCATCTGGGCAGCAAGAACAGCACTAACGAGGAGGACGCGGTCTTTAATCTCAAGCAGGATCGGGGTGGCATCGTCGATATCGAGTTTCTGGTGCAGTACCTTGCCCTGCAGGGAGCGGCAGAAACCCCGGAGCTGATCCATTTTACCGATAACATCCGTATTCTCGATGCTGCCGAACAGGCAGGGTTATTGCCTGCAGAGGATGCCGAGTTGCTACGCGAAACCTATAAAACCTACCGCTCGCTGGGGCACAAACTGTCGTTGCAGGAGCTGTCTAATGTGATCAGCGACCAGCAGCTGCGCGAGCTGCGTGCGGCCGTGGCGGCGATCTGGGATCGGGTGTTAGAGGGCGCGTCGGGCTAGCTAATGCCTACGCAAGGGGGTGACGATCAGTGCGCTGTCCACCGGCTATGCCCGCCGGGGGGTTAAAGTCACCGTGCGTCAGTCTAACCGACATGGGCAGCTGTTTTTAGCTTACGTGTCGACTTTGGCTAGGTTTGAACGCTGCTGAAATGCGCTTTCTAGGTGGGTCTGAAAAGCATTTCGGATATGAGCTTGGGCTGCTTGATCAGCGGCATCGGGGTTGCGATTCTTTATCTCTTCAATGATACGGCTATGCTCCTCATGGAGCATCTGAGGTCGCCCTTCAGGTATGTATTTAACACCACGAAGTAGTGCCATTGAATCTGAGATAGCGGCAAAAGCCTTCATCAAGAAGCGGTTGTGGGCACTTCGGTAAATTGTATGATGCAGCTCCCAGTTTAGCTGGTTGTGTTCACGTGGATTGTCTTTTGCTTCCAAGCATTTACCCAGAATGAATTCCATCGCTGCCACTTCACTTTCTGAGGCATGCTGTGCAGCAAAGCGGGCAGCCACTCCTTCCAGTTGCTGGCGTAGCGCATAGAGTTCGGCAACCTCCTGGCTATCCAGTTCCGCAACTACAGCGCCACGCTGCGGTTCAAAATTCAGTCGGCCCTCCGACTGTAGTCGACGCAATGCCTCACGCACAGGTGTGCGGCTAACCTGTAGCTCTTTTGTAACAACAGACTCCCGAATGCGCTCCCCAGGGTGGTATTTCCCCTCCCTGATTGCCCGTAGTAGTTCTTGGTATACATACTCACCAAGAGAGGGGGTGGCGTTGCGAGGCTCGTCACTGCTTTTCTTCTTCACGGTCATCTGAACTGCCTGTTGTCTTTGCTCGATTTTCAATACGGGTAACCGAATGTTTCCAGCTTCGGTGTCCAATATACCGTACTGCTTGTAGCTTGAGAACGGTGTACTTAATGGTCACCAATCTTATCCGTTCTGTTCCTGGTGCCGTATATGCTAATCAATGTAGCATGTGTTTTTATAGAAAAATACATGTTCAGCGAGCAAGGATATGTGTGTTTTAAGCACTCCTGATATTATTAAATTAAAATCAATATGTTATATGGATTTAATTATCTTAGTTATAGCCGCTATGCGAAGACGAGGCCCTCTAAGCATGTGTGTTGACACAATGTATCTAGTTGTATACATTTATGCACATCGATGCAAGGTGGGCTGAAAAGAGCTGACCCCTCCTTCAAACTTTCCTCAATCGATGGCTCTATTGTTAACAGTTTGTCCTTGTTGTGCTCTGGTTAATGCTAGGGCTCGTTTGCACAGATAGTAGTCATCTATGCTGGATCGGCTACATATAAAAATAAACAAGAGGTTTAACTACCATGTTTGGAAAATTCTCATTTTCAGTGATCGCGCTATCTGCAACGCTTGCGGCAACGACCGTCATGGCCTTTAAAGTTGAGGCTGCGAATGACTTCCCGAAGAAACCAGTTGCCATGATCGTGGCGTATTCGCCTGGAGGAGGTACTGATACTGCTGCGCGTGTGCTGGCCAAGTATGCTGAGCCGCATTTGGGGCAGCGGTTGATTATTCAAAACAAGCCTGGTGCTGGTGGCCAGATTGGATTTACCAACCTAGCTAAAGCCAAAAATGATGGCTACAAGATTGGATTCATCAACATCCCCTCCATCTTTATGGTCAAGATGCTAAGAGACAATGTCCCTTATGAGATGTCGGATTTTGAGCCTATCGCTAATATTCAACTAGATCCGGTTGTGCTGGCTGTAAAAGCGGATAGCCCGTATCAGAATTTTGCCGACTTCTTGGCTGCAGTAAAAAACAGCCCAGGGCAAGTAAATGTCGGTGGTGATGGTCCTCAATCAAACAACCAGCTTCAAGTGGTCGTTGCCGAGGATAAGCTAGGTGTCGATGTAAACTTCGTTCCGTTCAATGGTTCAGGGCCAGCTATTACTGCAGCGTTGGGTGATCAGGTCGCTGCTGTTGTTCCTTCTGCGAGCTCAGCCACTAATCATATAAAGGATGGTCGTCTGCGTGCTTTGGTTGTCTTTGCTGATCAGCGCTACCCCTATCTTCCAGACGTACCCACAATTAAAGAAGCTTCCGGAGTCGATGTGCCAGGAATTGGTGCCGCTATGCGTGGCGTAGCTGTGCCAAAAGGGATGCCTGAAGATCGCAAGAAAGTCATTGAGGATGCGTTTGCTAACGTCATGAGTGATCCGAAATTCATAGCTCATGCCGACAAAATGGGACTGCCTCTCAAATACATGACTGCCGAGGAGTTCGGTGCCTACCTCAGGACGGCTGAAGAGTCTGTAAAAGACTACATTTCGTTGCTGAAGTAAGCATGGCACTACTATCGATCTAGAGGAAAAAATGGTTATGGGCAAGATACAAAAAGATAATTTGTTCTCGATAGGGGTCGTCTTTATTGCGTCTTTAGTTGGCTTTGTTGCATTCGGTTATCCCTCGGAGTCCTCTTATTTTCCACGTGTTCTTGCCGCCTTTCTTGGGGTGATGGCTCTGCTGCTGTTGGTTCGGACCAATGTTCGCAGGGCACCGACGTCACACCAAGAAGACTCAGGCACCTCATCAGGGGGGCAGGTTGATCAGCTAAAAGCGGCAGCTCTCGTTTTTGGTGGAGTCTTGGGTTATTTAGGCGCGATCAAGCTGGTGAACTACGAGATTTCAACTGTGTTATTTCTAATCGGTTTTATCTTTGTGCTGGGATACCGGAATGTTGTCTGGATGACGGCAACAGCTGTTGGTCTGACCTTGCTGCTGTACGTTGTTTTCTTTAATTTTCTAGCTGTGGCTCGGCCAGAAAGTCTGTTCTTTTAATAGTTTTTTATAGATCAGGATACAGTCATGTTCGAAAATATTTTAATCGGTTTTTCATCGTTGCTTGATATCGGCATGCTGTTAGCTATCACTGCTGGTGTGCTAGGCGGTGTGATCATCGGTGTTTTACCTGGTCTTAGCAGTACGATGGGGGTTGCGTTGTTGATACCGGTGACTTTCTCCATGCCCCCTCAAATAGGGATGGGAATGTTAGGCGGGATCTACTTAGCATCCACATACAGTGGTTCCATCAGTGCGATACTACTAAATATCCCAGGAACGTCTGCAGCCGTTGCGACGTTACTTGATGGCCATCCCATGAGTAAGCAAGGGCAATCAACCAGAGCCCTGGCGCTAGCTACTTTTGGTTCCTGTATTGGCGGTTTATTCAGTGTCGTGGCATTACTGTTTATCGCTCCACCGCTGGCGGAGTTCTCATTACTATTTGGTTCCCCAGAGTTTTTTCTGCTAGCTGTTTTTGGTATTACGGTTATCGCATCTTTATCAGCAGGCGCTATGGAAAAAGGTTTGATGGCTGGGGCAATGGGGCTGTTGCTTAGTACGGTGGGTAATCATCCCTTAACCGGATCAATGCGTTTTACTTTTGACTCGCCATCCCTGTATGACGGCATTCCGCTGGTAGTGGCCCTGATTGGGTTGTATTCCATTCCTGAAGTTGTCGATATGATCGCTCGCCGTAACAGCGGCGAACGATTGATCTCCAAAGAGGACGGTATTAACCCGTTTAAATTTTTCCCAGAAGTGTTAACTCAAAAAGTTAACTTACTACGCTCCAGCATCATAGGTGTCATCGTCGGCATCATCCCTGGTGTTGGTTGTAGCGTTGGCGGCTTCATGGCCTACGATGCGGCCAAGCGAGCTTCCAAGGAACCGGAAAAATTTGGCAAGGGTTCTCCGGAAGGGGTTGTTGCTTGTGAAACAGCGAATAATGCGGTTACTGGGGGAACCCTGATTCCGTTGATGACGCTTGGTATTCCCGGGAATCCGGTAACAGCTGTTTTGCTCGGTGGGCTTATGATCCACGGACTTCGTCCGGGGGTAGAGCTGTTCACCTCCAATGCGGACATTGCGTATGGCTTCATTCTAAGCCTATTTGCCGCAAACTTATTGTTTGTTCCTATTGGGCTGCTTGTTGCGAAGTACTGTGTACGTGTGATTCAGATACCGCCTACTATTTTGGCCCCTGCCATTCTTGCACTCGCAACCATTGGTTCTTACTCAATTCGGGGTTCATTAGATGATGTCGGCATCATGCTCTTTATTGGCGCAGTTGGTGTTGTGCTCCAGTTCTTTAGTGTTCCCCGTGCTCCGATGGTGCTAGGCCTGGTACTCGGTACTTTGGCTGAGGGTGAGCTAGCTCGATCTTTAGCGTTGGTGCATGGCGATCTACTGACATTCGCTACACAACTCGTAACTCGGCCCATCTCGTTGGTGATTTTACTGTTGTCTGTCTACGCCCTTTATCAAGGCATTCAGCAACATCGAAAAAGCTCTAAGTTTCTGGATAGTTAACTACAAATAAAAACAGAGGATATACCATGAAAATGTTTTCCGTTATTGCGCTTTCTTTAAGTTTGGTACTGGGTGGGTGTTCCATGAACTCCGTAAAAAACGCTAGTATCACATCGGCTGGATCGGCAGTACTCGATAAAAATGGTTCAATTGAACTGAGTGGAAGCGGTTTTTCTCCCAACAGCGATGTTACTTTGCTCTTCACCACAAAAGACGGTGTTGAAAGTGATATCGGCTATGCACTGAATCCTGCAGCGCACGCAGACGATAAGGGAAACTGGAGTACAACCTGGTCTTATGGCCGTTTTATCGAAAAGAAACTTATCGATGAAGGCGAATATTCCCTGGTTGTTACAGATTCCGATTTTATCCCTGTCTCCCAAACCACGATCACATTCACTAAATAGGCCCGCCGTACTTGCCTCGCTGTGAGTGCGTTACAAAGGAGCCTAATAAGCTCCACCTCTCCCCATTAACTATTAAGAAAACCAATCGTATGTCTAATACTCAGATAATTAATAAATTTTGTCCGATACGCCGAGTAGGAAGTGGTGAAAAACACCACTTCTTTGGTTACTACAATAAGAATGTATGGGACCGGACCGGTCGCTACTTCCTCTCCAATCAAGTATCGATGATGACTGCAGATCTGACCGGAAAAGAGTCCTCCGAGGTCGGCTTCTTTGATCTGCAAGACAATGATAAGTATCACTGTATTGGGACGACTACCACCTGGAACTGGCAGATGGGCTGTCAACTGCAATGGCTCGAAGGCGAGCAAGATCGTCAAGTCATTTACAATGCCCGCTCCATTGGAGAAGGTACGATCTATCCGGATTTTTGCTCTAAGGTCTACAACGTAGAGACCGGTCAAGAACGCACCTTACCTTTGCCTGTTTATGTCGTTGCCCCCAATAGTAAGTACGCTCTTTGTGTCGACTATTCACGATTCCAGGTTACCCATCGGACCATTGGCTATAGTGCAACGGAATCAGAGCCTGCTCTGGAAAATGCGCCTGTAAACGATGGCATCCACTATATGGATATCGCAACGGGCGAATCAAAGCTGATTTTAAGTTTAAAGCAGCTGACTGAACTTCAGCCATTACCCTCTATGGATAAGGCCATCCATTGGGTAACGCATTTAGAGATCAATCCAGCCTCCTCTAGATTGTTGTTTATCCATCGTTGGACTGAACGCGTTGAAGATGAAACTTGCTTCCTGCACCGGCTTTTTACCATGAACCCGGATGGTAGCGAATTGCGTCTGCTAGAGTGTACTGATCATCCTATCCCTCAGCTCATGGATGGTTTTGACCCTGATTCAGTGGGCACCTTTGACTATGAAAAGTCGGAGTATCAGATCTCTCACCCTGCCTGGAAAGATGACCATTCTGTCATCGTGTGGGGGCCCCATAATGGCAGTATCCATTACCATCTTTATGCTGATTGCGGTAGTGAAGTTGTTGCTGTTGGTAAAGAGTGCTTGACAGAAAATGGACACATGACCTACTCCACTGACGGTAGATGGATGCTTACCGATACCTACCCTGATAGCGTGACCAATGAGCGATTCTTGATCCTGTACGATACGCAAAAAGATCAGCGTTATAACATAGGTAGTTTTTATACAAACCCCAGTCTGGGCAAGGAGAACCGGTGTGATCTTCACCCTCGCTGGAGTCCGTGTTGTACACTGGTTTGCATGGATTCAGTGCATGAGAATGTTAGGCAGCGATATATCATCGACGTATCTGGTATCGTTGAAAATTAATACGTCTGTTATTTGTCTGGCATCAACTATCTTGGCCAGTACTTATAGCTACTACGTTGAATATCCAAGACTTTGTACAGAGTGGCAATGGGAAAGCTCTCTTGTAACTTGCGAACGATCGAGTATTTTTCAGTTCGTCTGACATCAAGAGAGCTATACCATTTTTTAGAATATCTTTCTCCATTTCTACACGCTTTAGCTGTTTTTCTAGCTCTCGAATGCGGCGTTGATCCGCTATGATGGGCATCGTCCAATAAAGCCCTAGCGTTATGGGATCAAGGGTTGTCGCTGCTAATAGACGCCCGCTTCCAGCCCTGCGGCCAGGGTCATCCCCAGCTCTTGGCACTGGGCGATAAAGCGCTCGTCAAACTCGCCGGTCATCACTAGAGGCGGTTGTACGGCCTTCCAGCGCAGCCCGGTAACGATCCGCTCGACGCTGGTTTGGGCACCGCTGCCATCGTTGCCCGCGCGGATAAACAGCGCGTAGGCTAGCCCTTGGGTCTGCTCCAGGCAGGGATAATAGATGCGATCGAAAAAGTCCTTCAGCGCCCCTGACATATAGCCAAAATTGGTGGTGGTCCCCAGCAGGATCGCATCGGCGCCCAGCACATCGGCCGCGACCGCATCCAGCGGTGCTTTATAGATCACCTCGATGTCGATATCGGGGTGGTTGGCACCAGCCAGTACGGCCTCCGTGAGCCGGCGGGTGTTGTCTGAGGGGGCGTGAGCGATGATCAGTAGTTGCTTCATTAACATGACCCCTAGGTGGTGGTTGGGATACTGGATTGAGGTTGAGGACGCTGGGCGAATCCCTGTTGATCGAGCCAGTCGAGGTATTGGCTGCGGATCGCTGCCGACTCGTTGGCCAGCTGATGCCGGGCTGCCGGGATCAACAGTAACGGATGTCGCGGAAACTTCTGCGCCAGTAACCTTAAGTTGTAGTGCCAATCCACGCTGTTGTCCTGTTGGCCTTGAATCAGCAGCGGTCGGTAATCGGCGGGGGCCAGGGTCTGAAACTGGGGTAGCCAGCGCTTCAGTGCGCCGACCCAGGCGCTGCAGATGACTCGGGATTGTAGCGGATCGCTGGGTAGAAAGGCGTTAAAGGCCGGATCGGTACTGTTGGGGCTGAAATCACGCGGCACCGCGGCTTTCCAGGGGCTGAGCAGTGTATGGGCCAGGCTGACCCAGTGCCAGCGAGCGGGTCGTACCAGCGGCGCTAGCAGTACTATCTGGCCGTCGATCTGGGGACGCTGCTGGAGTAGATACTGGTTGATGATCGCCCCACCGGTACTCTGTCCCAGCAGGTGCAGTGGCCGAGCCAACTGCCAGTCAGCGAGTTGACCAAGCAGGGTTTGCAGCACGGTTTGGTAGCGCTCGAAACTATCGATGGAAGCGCGGATGCCGGATGACAGCCCGTGGCCGGGCAGATCGAAACAGAGCACATTAAGACCGCGTTGCAGACCATAGCGGATCAGGTGCTGATACAGGCCGTGATGGTCCAGGTAGCCGTGGACGATAATTAGGGTGCCATGAGGAGTGCCTCGAGAGCTGCCCTGTGGCTGAGGATGGCGGAACAGGTGCACCGCGATCTGCTGGCCGTCTATCGGCAGCTGGCCCAGATGCTGAGAGGCGCTTAACTCCGCAAATGACAGCTGATAGAAGCGGCAGAAGTCCGGGTAGCCGCCGAAATCTGAACCTCTAAAAGGATCGAACGGCGGCAGGTGAGCGATCAGCGAGCAGGGATTAAATGACATCGGTCAGCGGCTTAGCCTCCGGCTGTCGGAATCAATTCCGACCTACAGTGTAGGTCGGGTTTCAACCCGACAGCGGAGCATCGCTTAGTTAACCTTCGGATCCAGCGCGCCAGACAGGTAGCGCTCGGTCATCGCCTCGAGTGACAGGGCGCGGATATTGCTAGCCTGACCTGCAGTGTTGAACGACTGGTAGCGGGCGATGGCGATATCGCGCATCGCGGTGATGGTTACGGCCAGGAATTTGCGCGGATCGAACTCGGCGGGGTTCTCGGCCATAAAACGCCGTACCGCGCCGGTGGAGGCCAGACGCAGGTCGGTGTCGATATTGACCTTGCGGACCCCGTGCTTGATCCCTTCGACGATCTGCTCGACTGGCACGCCGTAGGTTTCCGGAATCGCGCCACCAAACTGGTTGATCACCGCCAGCCACTCTTGGGGTACCGAGGAGGAGCCGTGCATCACCAGATGGGTGTTGGGCAGGCGCTGATGGATCTTGCGAATAGTATCGATAGAGAGCACATCGCCGGTAGGTGGCCGGGTAAACTTGTAGGCGCCGTGGCTGGTGCCGCAAGCGATAGCCAGCGCATCACAGCCGGTCTGGGTGACAAAGTCAGCCGCTTCATCGGGGTCGGTCAGCATCTGGTCGTGGGAGAGTATACCTTCGGCGCCCACACCATCCTCTTCACCCGCCTGGCCGGTTTCCAGCGATCCCAGGCAACCGAGCTCGCCTTCAACGGAGACCCCGCAAGCGTGCGCCATCTCGACGGTGCGCCGGGTGACGTCGACGTTGTATTCGTAGCTGCTGGGAGTCTTGCCATCGGCCAGCAACGAGCCGTCCATCATCACCGAGGAGAAGCCGAGCTGGATCGAGCGTTGGCAGATCGCCGGGGAGGTGCCGTGATCCTGGTGCATACAGACCGGGATGTGGGGGAACTCTTCGATCGCCGCCAGAATCATGTGCTTGAGGAAGTTGGAGCCGGCATATTTGCGCGCCCCCGCAGAGGCCTGCACGATCACCGGGCTGTCGGTGTTATCGGCCGCTTCCATGATGGCGCGCATCTGCTCAAGATTGTTGACGTTGAACGCGGGAATGCCATAGCCGTTTTCTGCTGCGTGGTCGAGCAGCTGTCGCATACTGATCAGAGCCATTTGTGCCTCTCTATTTGCTGATGACTGGCGCTGCGCGCCAGCCGGATCGTTGTTCTGTTTGGATTTCTGCTTGGATTACTGTTTGGATAGCTGTTTGGATAGCTGTCGGAGGGGGCGCTAGCCGCGTGCCCGCTCCTCTAGAATAGCCACGGCGGGCAGGACTTTGCCTTCGACAAACTCCAGGAAGGCACCGCCACCGGTAGAGATGTAGGAGATCTGCTCGGTGATCCTGTATTTATCCACCGCCGCCAGGGTGTCGCCACCGCCGGCGATGGAGAAGCAGTCGCTGTTGGCGATCGCCAGGGATAGCGCCTTGGTGCCTTCGCCAAACTGATCGAATTCGAACACCCCCAGTGGACCGTTCCAGATCACGGTGCGGGCTTTGGCTATCAGCGTCGCCAGGTTGAGCGCGCTCTGCGGGCCGATATCGAGAATCATGTCGTCTGGACCGACATCCTCGACCCGCTTGATGGTCGCGGTCGCAGATTCTGAAAATTCGGTGGCGACCACCACATCGGTCGGCAGCGGAATCGAGGTCTTGGCCATCAGCGCGCGGGCCTGATCGAGCAGATCGGCCTCGAACAGCGATTTGCCGATGGGAAAGCCGGCGGCGGCGAGGAAGGTGTTGGCAATACCGCCACCGACGATCAATTGATCTACCTTGTCGGACAGCGTCTCGAGCACGGTCAGTTTGGTGGACACTTTGGAGCCACCGACTATCGCCGCCAGCGGCCGTTCGGGTTTATCCAGCGCGCGGGCCAGTGCGTCCAGTTCGTTGACCAGTAAGGGGCCGGCGCAAGCGATAGGCGCAAACTTGGCGACCCCGTGGGTCGAGGCTTGAGCGCGGTGGGCGGTGCCGAAGGCATCCATCACGAACACGTCGCAGAGGGCTGCCATATGTTGTGCCAGGCTGTCGTCGTTACGCTTCTCGCCGTGGTTAAAACGTACGTTCTCCAGCAGCACCAGATCGCTATCGCTGTCAAAACCATCGATCCAGTCACGGATCAGCGGTACCGGGCGTCCCAGCAGTTTGGACAGGTGCTGGGCGACCGGTGCCAGCGAGAAGCTGGGGTCATGGTCGCCTTCGGTGGGGCGGCCCAGGTGCGACATCAGCATCACCTTGGCGCCTTTGCTCAGGGCGAGTTCGATGCTGGGCAGGGCGGCACAAATCCGCGCATCGCTGGAGACGTTGCCCTCTTTGACGGGGACGTTAAGATCTTCACGGATCAGCACGCGCTTACCGTTCAGGTCCAACTCGGTCATTTTCAGTACACTCATGAAACTATCCTGTCAGCGTTAAAGGTTAAAAAATTGATTAGCTCGGGCGGGTTCGGAACCGGGCTGCAGCCAGGCCTGGGCGACATCCAACATCCGGTTGGCGAATCCCCACTCGTTATCGAACCAGCACATCAGTTTCAGCAGACGGTCGCCACTGACGCGTGTTTGGGTGCCATCGACGATGCCGGAGCGCGGATCGGTATTGAAATCGATCGAGGCGTGGGGTTCATCCGTATAGCCAAGCAGCCCCACTAAGGGGCCCTGGGCGGTGGCGTTGGCTAATAAGGTATTGACCGCCGCAGGGGTGGTTGGGGTGCTCAGCTGCAGTGACAGATCCATTAACGAGACGTTGGTGGTTGGCACCCGTAGGTGGTTGCACTGGAAGCGCCCTGCCAGCTCTGGCAGCAGGCGATCGATACCGCGCGCCAGTCCGGTGTTGATCGGAATGATCGATTGCAGGGCGCTGCGGCTCAGACGCAGGTCGGTACGGTGGTTGCTATCGATCACCGGCTGATCATTCATCGCCGAATGGATGGTGGTGGTCAGCCCCTGTTCGATGCCGAACTGGCGATGCAGCAGGTCCAGTACCGGCACCACACAGTTGGTGGTACAGGAGGCGCTGGAGGCGATGCGGTGCTCGGGTTGCAGCTGTTGGTGATTGAAGCCGTAGACGATGGTGGCATCGATATCGGCGGCTGCCGGTTGTGAGAACAGCAGCCGTTTGGCACCCGCCTGCAGATGAATCTCGGCGGTAGCGCGATCGCAGAACGAGCCGGAACACTCCAATACCAGATCGATCTCCAGCTCGCGCCAGGGCAGCAGGCGGGGATCGGCTTGATTGAGCGCTAAAATCTGATCGCCATCGATCAGCAGATGTTGGTCATCGTGCTCCACCGGCAGCGGGAAACGACCGTGGGTGGTATCGTAGCGGGTCAGATAGGTGAGGGTCTCGAGATCGGTGAGTTCGTTGATCGCCACGACCCGAAACGGTCGTGCGGTCTTGCCGTGTGGGTGGCTGGCGTAGAGTGCTCGGAGCACGCATTGGCCGATACGGCCATAACCGTTGATGGCGATGTTGAAAGTCTTCAAAGGCGCGGTCTCAAGGGTAAGGGTTCAAAATTTCTGGCCTAGAAGGCGGATCTCAAAGGGTTGATAGTAACAGATACGGCAGAACTTAGGGGCTAAGGGTTCCGTAGCAAGGCTATCCGGAGCAACAGCCAGGGCAGGTCGGGGTGACGCTGCCCTGGATGCGGCTCGGTAGCGGAGCCGCGCTCTGTACCTTGCTAGACAAGCCTGTTTAGAGCAGTTCGTTGACCTTGGCGACGACGTTGTCGACGGTAAAACCAAACAACTTGAACAGCTCGCTGGCGGGAGCCGATTCGCCGAAGCTGGTCATGCCGACAATACGGCCATTCAGGCCGACGTATTTGTACCAGAAGTCTGCGTGTGCAGCTTCAATGGCTACCCTGGCAGTGATCGCTGCCGGGAGTACCGACTCACGGTACTCATTGGACTGCGCTTCGAACGCTTCGGTACAGGGCATCGATACCACGCGGATATTACGTCCCTGGACGCTCAGGGCCTCGGCGGCCTCCATCGCCAAGCCGACTTCCGAGCCGGTGGCGATCAGGATCGCATCGGGCTGACCCTGAGAGTCCGCCAGGATGTAACCGCCGCGTTGGATGTTGTTCAGGCGTTCGGCATCACGCTGTTGATGCGGCAGGTTCTGACGCGAGAACACCAGTGCCGAGGGGCCATCGACCCGCTCCAGCGCTGCTTTCCAGGCCACGGCGGATTCGACCGTATCGCAGGGCCGCCACAGATTCAGGTTGGGAGTGCTGCGCAGGTTGGCAAGCTGCTCGATCGGCTGGTGGGTGGGGCCGTCTTCGCCCAGACCGATGGAGTCATGGGTGTAGACAAAGATCGAGCGCTGGCCCATCAGCGCCGCCATCCGTATCGCGTTACGGGCGTACTCCATAAAGATCAGGAAGGTGGCGCCGTAGGGGATAAAGCCCCCGTGCAGCGCGACACCGTTCATGATCGCCGACATGCCAAACTCACGCACGCCGTAGTTCATATAGTTGCCGCTGGCATCCTCTTGGTTGATGACCTTGCAGCCACTCCACAGGGTCAGGTTGGAACCGGCCAGGTCGGCAGAGCCGCCGAGCAATTCGGGTAGCAGCGGGCCATAGGCATTGAGGGCATTTTGTGAGGCTTTGCGGCTGGCGATGGTTTCGCCCTTGGCTTGCAGCGCTTCGATGTAAGCCTGCGACTGGGCGGCAAAGTTTTCGGGCAGGTCGCCACTGATACGGCGCAGGAATTCAGCGGCTAGTTCTGGGTAGGCCTCGGCGTACTCGGCAAACTGCTCGTTCCAGCTGTTTTCGATTACATTGCCGTGCTCGCAGGCATTCCATTCGCTGGCGATCTCTTCGGGGATCACGAACGGCGCATGGCTCCAGCCCAGCGCTTTACGGGTCAGGGCGATCTCGTCATCACCCAGGGGCGCGCCGTGGCAGTCCTCTTTGCCCTGCTTGTTGGGCGAGCCAAAACCGATCACCGTCTTGCAGCAGATCAGCGTGGGTTGGCTGCTGTTGCCGCGCGCCGCTTCGATAGCGGCATGGATCGCATCGGCGTCGTGGCCGTCGATCGCCGGGATCACCTGCCAGCCGTAAGCTTCGAAGCGCTTGACGGTATCGTCGGTGAACCAGCCCTCGACTTCGCCATCGATAGAGATGCCGTTGTCGTCGTAGAAGGCGATCAGCTTGCCCAGTCCCAGGGTGCCCGCCAGTGAGCAGACCTCGTGAGAGATCCCCTCCATCATGCAACCGTCACCGAGGAAGGTATAGGTGTAGTGGTCGACGATCTCGTGGCCGTCGCGGTTGAACTGCCCGGCCAGCGTTTTCTCGGCCAGCGCCATGCCCACGGCGTTGGCGATACCCTGTCCCAGCGGGCCGGTGGTGGTTTCAATCCCCGGTGCGTAACCGTATTCCGGATGGCCGGCGGTCTTGCTGTGCAGCTGACGGAAGTTTTTCAGGTCTTCGATACTGAGGTCGTAACCCGAAAGGTGCAGCAAGGAGTACAGCAGCATCGAGCCGTGGCCGTTGGAGAGCACGAAGCGGTCGCGGTTGATCCACTGCGGATTGGCCGGGTTGTGCTGCAGGTAGTCATTCCAGAGCACTTCGGCGATATCTGCCATGCCCATGGGCGCACCGGGGTGACCGGATTTGGCTTGCTGGACTGCATCCATGCTCAGGGCACGGATTGCATTGGCTAGGTCTCTGCGGGATAGCATGAGGAAAACTCCTGGCTGGGGCGGGGTAGGGTTTTAAAATAGGGCGCTATTCTCTCGCACTCGACCGGTAGCGGCAACCGGTAGTCGCAAATAGCAATGCCAATAAAATGAATATTTGGCCCTTAAATTCACCGCTATCCGCGGCTCTTGGGTACCCATCAATGCAACCTAGGGCGATACAGCCGTGCGGGACGCGACAAATGTCGTTATCATAGCGACCCCATTCTGGACTCGAACGGTTGAGAGTTATCTTTCATGCCTCGCTTTCTGCACTGCTTCCCAGCTTGGTAATTAAGTCACTGTGTTTTGAGCGGAAACTCATAAGTCGCTCATAATGCATTCAATTATTAAGGAAAAATCATGAGCAACTATTCCGTATTTACCTCCGAATCGGTCTCCGAAGGCCACCCCGATAAGATGGCAGACCAGATCTCCGATGCGATCCTGGATGCCATCCTCGCTGACGACCCCCACTCCCGCGTTGCGGTCGAGACGATGGTCAAGACCGGTATGGCGATCGTCGCCGGTGAAGTACGTACCTCTACCTATGTCGATCTGGAAGATATCGTCCGTAATGTGATCCTGGATATCGGCTACACCAGCTCGGATGTCGGGTTTGATGGCGCCTCCTGCGCGGTGATCAATGCCATCGGTAAGCAATCGGTGGATATCGCCGTGGGTGTCGATGAGGCCAATGACAAGGATCTGGGTGCCGGAGACCAGGGGCTGATGTTCGGTTATGCCAGTAACGAAACCGACGTGCTGATGCCCGCACCGCTCTATTACGCCCATCGGCTGATGGAGCGCCAGGCGCAGCTGCGTAAAACCGGAATCCTCACCTGGTTGCGCCCCGATGCCAAGTCGCAGGTGACCCTGCGCTATGAAAACGGCAAGCCGGTGGCCATCGATGCGGTGGTGCTCTCTACCCAGCACGCGCCCGGTATCGCCCAGGCTGATATCCGCGAAGCGGTGATGGAAGAGATTGTCCAGCACGTGCTGCCCGCCGAGTGGCTGCATAAGAATACCCAATACCATATCAACCCCACCGGGCAGTTTATCATCGGTGGACCTATGGGTGACTGTGGGCTGACCGGCCGCAAGATCATTGTCGATACCTACGGTGGCATGGCCCACCACGGTGGCGGTGCATTCTCGGGCAAGGATCCCTCCAAGGTGGATCGCTCGGCGGCCTATGCCGGTCGCTATGTGGCTAAAAATATCGTGGCCGCGGGTCTGGCGGATCGCTGCGAGATTCAGATCTCCTACGCCATCGGTGTCGCCGAGCCCACCTCTATCAGCGTCAACACCTTTGGTACCGGCAAACTCGATGACAGCAAGATTGTACCGCTGATCCGCGAGCACTTTGATCTGCGTCCGCGCGGCCTGATCGAGATGCTGGATCTGAGACGGCCGATCTACCGTGCCACGGCGGCGTACGGCCACTTTGGTCGCGAACTGCCGGAGTTTACCTGGGAGCGGACCGACAAAGCCGAGGCGTTGCGCCAGGCTGCCGGGCTGTAGTTCAGGCGTATCGTCGTGCGTCTACCTCGCGTTTATGAACCCCAGCCGTTGATCGAAGGCGCCGAGCTGGCGCTTAACGACAGCGCGGCCCAGCATCTGGGGCGGGCGCTGCGGATGCGTCCGGGCGCTGCGCTGTTGCTGTTTGACGGTGCCGGCAATGAACATCGGGCCGAGCTGTTAGAGCTCAGCAAACGTTCGGTCAGCGTGCGGGTGGGACCCGCCAGCGAATCTAGCCGCGAGTCGGGATTGCCGATCGAACTGGGGCAGGTGATGTCGCGGGGCGAGCGGATGGATTATGCGGTGCAGAAGGCCACCGAGCTGGGGGTGACCCGGATCGTGCCGCTGTTCAGCGAACGCTGCGAGGTCAAGCTGAGCAGCGAACGTCAGGACAAGCGCCAACAGCACTGGCAGCAGGTGGCGATCAGTGCCTGTGAGCAGTGCGGCCGCAGCCGGGTGCCTGAGATCCTGGCACCGCAGCCATTGGCGCAGTGGCTGGCCGGTTGCGACAGCACCCTGAAGCTGGTGTTGCATCCAGACGCCGCTACCCCGTTAGCGCAGCGCCAGCCCCCGGCGTCGGTGGCGTTGTTGATTGGGCCGGAAGGGGGGTTGAGCGATCAGGAGATCGCCCAGGCCCGTGCTGCCGGATTTGACCCCTTGCAGCTGGGGCCTAGGGTGCTGCGTACCGAAACCGCACCGGTGGCGGCGCTGTCGGTATTGCAATATCTGTGGGGTGATCTGGCCTGAGTGCCTGTATGCAGTGCTGTGCAGTTTTTCTGCTCAGCTCTGCTACTATGGCGGCATCTGTATCTTTACTCCCAAGGAGTTGTTGAATGAGTCTTAAACTCGGCGTGGTCATGGACCCGATTGAAGCGATCAACTACAAAAAGGACAGCACCCTGGCGATGCTGTGGGCGGCGCAGGACCGGGGCTGGGAGCTGTTCTATCTGGAGCAGTCCGGATTGTACTTGCAAGACGGGGTGTCGATGGGGCGCATGGCGCCGTTGCGGGTTAAGCGCGATCCTAATGATTGGTTTGAGCGCGACGCCTACCAACAGCTGCCGTTAGCCGAGTTGGATGTGATCCTGATGCGCAAAGATCCGCCATTCGATAATGAGTTTCTCTACAGTACCTACCTGCTGGAGCAGGCCGAGCGCGAAGGGGTGATGGTGGTCAACCGGCCTCAGAGCCTGCGCGACTGCAATGAAAAGCTGTTTGCGACGCGGTTTCCGCAATGCTGCCCGCCGTTGCTGGTCAGTCGCGACCCTCAGCTGTTAAAAGCCTTCCATGGCAAACACCAGGATGTCATTTTTAAGCCGCTGGACGGCATGGGTGGCGCGTCGATCTTCAGGGTCAAGGCCGATGATCCCAATCTGAGTGTGATTCTGGAAACTCTGACCGGGCATGGCAGCGAACAGATCATGGCGCAGCGCTATATCCCCGAGATTGTTGAGGGTGGCGACAAGCGTATTTTGCTGATCGACGGCGAGCCGCTGGATTACGCCCTGGCACGTATCCCCTCGCAGGGGGAGACCCGCGGTAATCTGGCCGCCGGCGGCAAGGGCGTCGGCCGTCCGCTGACCGAGCGTGATCGCTGGATCTGTGCCCAGGTCAAACCGATCATCCAGGAGAAGGGCTTGCTGTTCGTGGGCCTGGATGTGATCGGCGATTACCTTACCGAGATCAATGTCACCAGCCCGACCTGCATTCGTGAACTCAACGACCAGTTTGGCCTCGATATTGCCGGGCAGTTGCTGGATGTGATCGGCGCACGGTTTAGCGCCTGAGAGCTGGCGAGTGAGCATCAATCAGGCGCAGTCCAGCCCCTCACCGCTACTCATGCCGATGGCTACCCAGCCGCTAGCCGTCCACAGCCAGGTCAGCGCGATGGACCGCTTTGGCTTTACCCTGTTTGTGGCGCTAGCGGTGCATGCGCTGTTGATTCTGGGGTTGGGATTCGATGCCGAACAGCCGGCGCCTATGGCGACCACGCTAGAGGTCACTCTGGCACAGTTTTCCAGCGATAAGGCCCCTGAAAAAGCGGACTTTATTGCCCAGAATAATCAGCTTGGCAGTGGTGAGCAGCAGCACAAGGCCTTGCCCAGCACTCGCGAGGTGGCGCCGTTCCAAAATAATGAAGCGACCCCGGTGGCGCCCGGTATTACCCCCAGTCAGCTGCAGATGATCCGACCGCCGCAGCCCGAACAGGTCGAACAGCCGGAGGATGCGGACGCTAAGCAGCGGGCTACCGAGCAACCCGAACGGCTCAGCAGCGTTGCCGACAGCCAGTGGCTGGTGCGTAATCGTACACCAGAGCAGGCCGCGGCGGCCGTGGCCACCGCCACGGGGCTGAGTTCGTCGTTGCTGGCGCGGAGTTTGGAGATCGCCAGTCTGGAGGCGAAACTGGACAGCCTGCGTCAAGAACAAGCCAGTGCGCCCCGAGTGCGCCGGCTGACCTCCGCCTCCACCCGGGCTTCGTACGACGCCCAGTACCTGGATAGCTGGCGGCGTAAGGTCGAGCGGATCGGTAATATCAACTATCCCGAGCAGGCTCGCCGGCATGAGCTCTATGGTAATCTGCGGCTACTGGTGGTATTGCGTCCCGATGGCAGCCTAGAACGGGTGGGTATTCTCAAGTCATCGGGCCATAAGCTGCTCGATGATGCTGCCAAGCGGATTGTGCGTCTAGCGGCACCCTATGCGCCTTTTCCTCCGGAGCTGCGTAAGCGTGCCGATCGGGTTGAAATCATCCGTACTTGGAAGTTCGAACGCAGCCAGCTGGGGGTTAATAGCTAATGCTGCGAGCCGTGTTCGGCCCTGTCGTGCTAGCGGTTATGGCACGGCAGAGCGGCCACGAGTTGATTCGATACTTGAGTCTTAGCGGTACTAGGCTGATACTGGGGTTATGAATACACCCCGAGCTAGCATCAATCTCTGTCACCACTTCCTCATCTCGATGCCACAGCTGCGTGGCAGTAGTTTTGAGCAGACCCTAACCTATATTTGCGAGCATAACGAGGATGGGGCGATGGGGCTGGTCGTTAACCGTCCGCTCGGGCTGACGTTGGCGCAGATTTTGGATAACCTGGATATAAAGATCGATCCGCTGCATAACGGCGAGCACCCAGTCTATGCCGGTGGCCCAGTTCAGGTTGAACGAGGGTTTATCCTCCATACCCCAGTAGCGGACGCCTGGGTCTCCAATTATGCCATTAATGAGCAGCTACACCTGACCACCTCGACCGATATTTTGTTGGCGATCGCCGAAGACCGAGGGCCCGAGCAGTATCTGATTACCCTGGGTTATGCGGGCTGGGGTGCAGGGCAGCTGGAGCAGGAAATTATGGCTAATAGCTGGTTAAGTTGTCCGGCCGATTTGGATATACTGTTCGCCACCGAACCGCAGTTACGTCTTGGTGCTGCTGCCAACACTCTGGGTGTTAATCTCGACCTGCTCAGCACTCACAGCGGCCATGCTTGAGCAGCGTGGCTAGCAGTCTGCCACGGCGGTGGTTCGGTACCTCGATCCCTCCTGATAGTGAGCACTGGCTTTGATTCTGGCATTCGATTTTGGTACGACCCGTTTCGGGGTGGCTGTGGGCGAGGCTATCATTGGTACCGCCACGGCGCTGAAGCCGATCTCCGCGAAAGAGGGGGTGCCGGATTGGCAGCGTATAGAGGCGCTGGTTCAAGAGTGGCAACCCGAGGCTTTTGTGGTGGGACTGCCGCTGAATATGGATGGCAGCCTATGCGAGATGTCCTACCGAACCCGCAAATTCGCCAATCGCCTGCATGCCCAATTCGCTCGCCCCAGTTATCTGATGGACGAACGCCTGACCAGCCACGAAGCTAAAGGCTACCATCTGGCGGCGGGAGGTGAGGCCAATTTTAAAAAACATTCGATGGATGGCATCGCCGCCCAATTGATTCTGGAGAGCTGGTTTCGTGAACCGGTGCATCGCTCCAGTCTGGATAAATTAACTCCACAGTAGGATCTGACGAATGCCAGAGCATATCGACGTAGAACAGTTGTTGCAGAGCATGACCGCCGAACTGAAGCAGCAGCTGACAGAGCGCGGTATCGATAAGCCGATGCTGGTGGGTATCCGCAGCGGCGGCGTCTGGCTGGCCGAGCGGGTCCGTCAGTTATTGGAATTGGAGGATCCGATCGGGATCCTGGATATCAGCTTTTATCGCGACGACTTCACCCGTATCGGTCTCAATCCCAAGGTACAGCCCTCGGCACTGCCGGTGGTGACCGAGGATCGGGATATCGTGCTGATCGATGATGTGCTGATGAGTGGTCGGACCGTACGCGCGGCGTTGAACGAGTTGTTCGATTATGGCCGCCCAGCCTCGGTGTTGCTGATGACCTTGGTGGACCTGCAGGCGCGCGAGTTACCCATTCGCGCCGATATAGTCGGTAAAACACTGCGCCTGGATGCCGGCCAGCAGATCAAACTGTCGGGGCCTGAACCCCTGACGCTACACGTGCTGCGGCGCTGATGGCTGGCTCTGGCTTGATGCGCCCGCAGCGATCGATGCTCAGCCATGCACTCAAAACCATTTCTTACAGCGATCCCTTACCGCCTCTGCTTATAGAGAAAACCTTTTAACCGACTTGGACTGTTGAGATGACTCCAAACCGTGACAGCCTCCAGCTGCAACTGAACGCACAGGGACAGCTGCGTCATTTTTTGACTACCGAGGGGCTCAGTCTTGAGCTATTGACCGATATTCTCAATACTGCCGACTCGTTCGTCGATATGGGGGCGCAATCGGTCAAGAAGGTGCCGCTGCTACGCGGCAAGACCGTGGTGAATCTGTTTTTTGAGAACAGCACCCGCACCCGCAGTACCTTCGAACTGGCCGCCAAACGCTTATCGGCGGACGTCTTGAATCTCGATATCGCCACCTCGGCAACCACCAAGGGCGAGACCCTGCGCGACACCCTGTGGAATCTCGAAGCGATGCAGAGCGATATGTTTGTGGTGCGCCATCCGCATAGCGGCGCGGCGCATTTTATCGCCGAGCATGTCACCCCCCATGTCGCCATCATCAATGCCGGTGATGGCCGCCACGCTCATCCCACCCAGGCGATGCTGGATATGCTGACGATTCGGCGCCACCAAGGCGAGTTTGGCGCGCTCAGAGTGGCCATTGTCGGCGATGTGCTGCACTCGCGGGTGGCGCGCTCGCAGATCCATGCGCTGCAGACCCTGGGTGCCGCCGAGGTGCGGGTGATTGCGCCCAAGACCCTGCTGCCCACCGATGTCGACAGCCTGGGCGTCAAGGTCTACAGCGATCTGAACCTGGGGCTCAAGGATGTGGATGTGGTGATCATGCTGCGTTTACAGCTCGAAAGAATGAAGAGCGCCTTTCTGCCGTCACAGGGCGAGTTTTACAAGCTCTTTGGGCTGACCCGCGAGCGTCTGGCGGTGGCCAATCCCGGTGCGATCGTGATGCACCCCGGGCCGATCAACCGCGGCGTCGAGATCGAATCCGAGGTCGCTGATGGTGCCCAGTCGCTGATCCTCAAACAGGTCGGCTATGGTATCGCCACCCGGATGGCGGTGATGTCGATGGCCATGAGTGGTCAACAGCTGAGCGCCGAATAGCGTTGCGCTATATAACCCTGAACTGAATATAACCCTGAGCTGAGTAAGCCCCAGCCTCCTAATTGACAAGCTAGGCAGAGTAACGATGAACATTCATATTCAAGGCGGTCGGTTGATCGATCCGGCCAACAACATCGACGGACAGTGTGACCTCTATCTACAGCACGGACGCGTGGTGGCCGTGGGCACGCCGCCTGAGGGCTTTGAGGTGCAACAGCAGATCGACGCCAGCGGTCAGGTGGTGTGCCCCGGGTTTATCGACCTGCAAGCCGCGCTGCGCGAGCCGGGACAGACCCACAAAGGTACGATTGCCAGCGAAGGGGCTGCCGCCGCTGCGGGCGGGATCACCAGCCTGTGTTGCTCACCGGTGACCCAGCCGGTTCTGGACACCCCTGCGATCGCACGCTTGATTCAGGACCGAGCAGCGGTCGCCGCTAATGTGCGGGTGCTGCCCCTAGGGGCATTGACCCAAGGTCTCGAGGGCGAGCAGCTCAGTAACATGGTGTCGCTGCAAGAGGTCGGTTGCGTGGGCTTCAGTAACGCCGGTTTCGGGGTGCCCAACACCCAGACCCTGCTGCGCTGCCTGGAATACGCCGCCACCCACGATCTGCTGGTCTTTGTCCGCCCCAACGAGCCGATCCTGGGCGCGGGTTGTGCCCATGATGGGGCGACAGCGATGCGCCTTGGATTGGAGGGGATCCCCAGGGTCGCAGAGACTCTCGAGGTGTCGCGCTATCTGCTGCTGGCCGAGCAGGCTGGGGCACGGCTGCATTTTGGCCAGCTGTCGTGCGAGCGCTCCCTCGAGATGATCGAACAGGCGCAGGCGCGTGGTCAGCAGGTCAGTAGCGATGTCGCGGTGCATCAGCTGCTGCTCGACGATTCCTTTTTAGAGGGCTTCGACAGCCGTTTTCACCTGTCGCCGCCGTTGCGTTCAGCCGGTGATCGAGCAGGGCTGCAGGCGGCGTTGGTGCGCGGCGGCATCAGCGCGCTAAGCTCCGATCATCAGCCGCACGAGGCGGCCGCCAAAGCGGCGCCTTTCAGCGCCACCGAACCGGGGATGACCGGCTTGCAGACCCTGCTGCCTCTAGGTCTAAAACTGGTGGAACAGCAGTTGCTGAGCTTGCCGCAATTGATCGCTATGCTCAGCAGTGCCCCGGCACGCATCCTGGGCAGTGAGCTGGGGCAGCTAGGGGTCGGGGCACTGGCGGATATCTGTATTTTTGATCCGCAGCAGCGCTGGACCCTGGATGCTGCCAGCAATCGCTCGCGGGGCCAGAACAGCCCCTATTGGGGGCAACCCCTCAGTGGACAGGTGAACTATACCCTGTTGGCGGGCGTGCAGGTTTATCCACTGTAGGTCGGGTTTTAACCCGACGCCGTTAAGGAGGAGCCTGCATGTCAAAAACTGAGCCAGCCAACCCGTCTCAGGCAACGCTCTATTACGCTCATGACCCGATGTGCAGCTGGTGCTGGGCGTTTAACCCCTGCTGGCAGCAGCTCCTCAGTGAACTGCCGGCGTCGATCCGGGTGGTACGGCTGGTGGGCGGCTTGGCCGCCGATAGCAGTGAGCCGATGGCCGCCGAGATGCAGCAATTTTTACAGAGCACCTGGCGGCAGATACAGGCTCGGGTGCCGGGTACCGAGTTCAATTTTGCATTCTGGCAGCAGTGCCAACCGCGGCGTTCAACCTATCCCGCCTGTCGCGCGGTGATAGCGGCGCGGCAGCAGCAGGCTGACGCGGCGATGACCCTGGCGATCCAGACGGCTTACTACCTCAATGCCCGTAATCCGTCGGACGACAGCACCTTGCTAGCGTTGGCCGTGGAGCTGGGGCTCGATGGGGAGAGCTTCAAGCACGATCTCGCCGCTGAGATGACCCAGCAGACCTTACAGCAAGAGATCGCCCTGTGCCGCGATCTGGGTGCCCGGGGATTCCCCAGTTTGATTTTGGAGCAGGGTGCTCAGCGCAGCCTGTTGGCGCTCGATTATCAACAGCCGCAGCGGCTGTTGCGTCAGATTGAACAGCGGCTCTCGCTGTAGGCTAGGATCATCCTGAAATTCTGTTGTAACGTATCGGGCTGCTGTGGGTCTTAACAAGCAGGAGCGGGGTGCTCCTATCGATAACGGGTCTGAGCAATCGATAAGTGCTCAGCACAACGGAGTCTCACATGAATAAACTCATTCTAGTGGCTATGGCCACGCTGATGCTGGGGGTGCATACCCTGAGCCGTGCCGAAACCACGCTGCCGCCGATGTCCGACAAAGTGCTCTCGGTGGCGACCTTTGCCGGTGGCTGCTTCTGGTGCGTAGAATCCGCCTTCGAAAAAGTCCCCGGCGTGCAAGCGGCGATCTCCGGCTATACCGGAGGCGATGAACTTAACCCTACTTACAAACAGGTCTCCAGCGGGCGTACCGGTCATACCGAAGCGGTGCAGGTCTATTACGACCCGCAGCAGATCAGCTATCAGGGGCTGCTGGAGTCGTTTTGGCGGATCTTCGATCCGACCGATGGCGGCGGTTCCTTCTATGACCGGGGTAGCCAGTACCGTCCCGGTATTTTTTACAGCAGCGACACTGAGCGCGTCCTAGCCGAACAGTCGCGGGCAGCGCTGGCCGCCTCGGGGCGTTTCGATAAGCCGATCGCCGTGGAGATCACCGCATTCAAACGCTTTTATCCCGCTGAGGATTACCATCAGGACTATTACAAAATCAATCCTCTGCGCTACACCTACTATACCAACGGCTCGGGGCGGATTCAGTTTGTTGAGCGTGCCTGGGGTAAAGACCTAAAGCTGGATTATTCCCTGTATCAAGGCTCTGCTGCTGACGCCGCGATGACTAAGCCCATCAAGGTGGCGACCTACAGCAAGCCTTCAATCGATGAGATTCGCAGCCGGCTCACCCCGCTCCAATACCAGGTGACTCAAGAGGAGGGCACCGAACGGGCTTTTGATAACGAGTACTGGGATAACCAACGTGCCGGTATCTATGTCGATATCGTTACCGGCGAACCGCTGTACTCCTCGATCGATAAGTTCAAATCCGGTACCGGCTGGCCCAGCTTCACCCGGCCGATTGCCGAGGGTGTGATCAGCACTCGCGACGATCGCAGCTGGTTTGGCGTCCGTACCGAAGTGCGCAGTAACATCGGCGATTCGCACCTGGGGCATATCTTTGATGATGGTCCGGCTCCCACCGGCTTACGCCACTGCATCAACTCCGCAGCGCTGCGCTTTATCCCCGTAGAAGAGCTGGAGGCACAGGGATACGGCGAGTATGTCAAACTGTTTAAACCGAACATGGCGGTTCGCTGAGACGCGGGTCGGTTGATGTCGGCGCTGGTGAGGCACGAGCCGTATCAGCGCTGGCCTGCAAGCACCGCTATCTTTATGCACTCTTTGAGCGGCTATCGAGGCTGTTTGCAGACGATGCTCGGCATCGCTGGATCTGAATAGCAACAAGCCCCGCCATAGCTGGCGGGGCTTGTTAGGGGTTGGGCTGCAAGCTTATTAGACGCGGGTTAACCAACCGTGACGATCTTCGGCATTGCCCCATTGAATATCGTTCAGGGCCCGGCGTAGTTTGACGGTGGTCTGGCCTACGCCGCCGTTGCCGACCTTGATATCTTTACCCTGATAGATCAGGGTGCCGACTGGCGTTAACACCGCCGCGGTGCCTGAGAGCGCCGCTTCGCAACCGGGCTTGGTGGCGCGTTCCAGCAGCTCTTCGACACTTAGTTGACGCTCAGAGACCTTCATCCCCTGATCGCGGGCGATCGTTAAGATTGAATCGCGAGTAACGCCGTGGAGGAAGCTTTCATCCAGCGCCTTGGTGATGATCTCGTCACCGTCGATCAGCAAGAAGTTGGCGGCACCGGTCTCCTGGACATCACCACCGGGGCAGAACAGCACCTGGTCGGCGTTGAACTCGGCACGAGCCTGCATAATCGGCCGCAACGCGCTGGCGTAGTTGCCGCCGCTCTTGGTCATACCGTTATGGGGTGCACAACGCATCCCCTGGTCCTCCACCAAGAGTCGCAGACAGGCGTCGCCACCGGCAAAATAATCGCCCACCGGCGATAGCAGGATGTACTGACAGGAGGTCATCGACGGGGCCGCGGCCTTGCCGATCGCAGGCTCGGTGCCGATATGGGTCGGGCGGATATACATCGAACCGGGAGGCGCGGGTACCTCGGCGGCAAAATGGGCTACGCTGTCGGTAATCATTTTAGCGGTAGCGGCGGGGTCGATCTGCGGCAGCGCCAGTAAGCGGCTGCTTTGGGCAAAGCGCTTCAGGCCGCTGTCCAGTCGGAAGATCTGGGTCGAACCATCGGCGTGGCGGAAGGCTTTCATCCCTTCAAAGCAGGTGCTGGAGTAGTGCAGCACATGCGCGCCCGGATGGAGCTGAATACTGTTGCTCGGCACCATCTCCATAGCGCTCCAGCGTGAACCGTCAAACCAGGAGATCGCCATTTCAGGCATGAATACCGTACCAAACGCAGACATGATGTTACCTCAGGAAAAAGTCAGAAAAACCGGTCCGACAGAGTCATTATAGTTATCGCAGCCAGGTTCAGGAGTGACCTGTTAGTCAGGCTTAGGCTGCTAACAAAAGTGTAGAGATTGTAGACACCCGCGCCTGAAAAGGGAATTGCCCTGTGGCGCTGTCGCAGGTTTAAGTGGCCGATTTAAAAAGCTAGTTGAACGTTTCTTTGGCGTTGATCTGCTGCGGATCAGTCCTGCCGGTAACCGGCCAGCAAGTGCTGCCAGTGCGAGTCATATTGCTGATCTGAAAATAGTTTTTGCAGTGATCGTTGCAGCCGATCGAGGTTGCCCTGCTGCCACTGCTGCTGTGGTGGCCGCAGTCGGCAGCGATCAAAATCGATCAGATAGACGCGGTCGTTGTTGTTGATCAGGATGTTACGAATATTCAGGTCGACGTGATCGAGTCCCTGGCGATGAAAGCGGGCGATGGTGTTACCCACCTCGAACCAGGGGAACTCATCCAGGCTGGACAGCAGCCGATCGGCCATCGACTTGACCTCGGGCAGGCGCTCGGTGACCAAGTCGGCGCGATACCCCAGGCCTTCGCGAATCACCTGCGCTGCGAGCGGGCGGGGCACCGGCAGGCCGCGATCGCGCAGTTCGGCGGTCAGCACGAACTCCTGGTAGGCACGGGTCTGCTGCAGGCCGGTCCACAGATAGCGGTCTTCGCTGATGTTAGCGACCAGCCCGCCGCGTTTGTAGTGGCGCCAGACCAGGTTCAGCGCCAGTTCGCGGTAGTGTAAAAAGTAGCTCTCGCCGCGGCCGGGCGCTGAGTCGATCGCCACCCCTTGGCTGCGCCACCAGTTGAGATCAAACCAAGATGGGGTAAGATGATCGACTAATTCTGGCGCCACCAATAGGGTGGAGTGGCCCTGCTCAATTATTTGGAAATTCATTCGTGAACCTTACCGGTACTTCAGATGCTCATGCGCTGGCCATCTCTCCGCTGCTGGGGCGTGTGCCCGAGTCGATCTGCATTCTACGACTCTCAGCCTTGGGTGATGTCTGTAACGCGGTGCCTGCCGTTCGAGCCTTGCAACGCCAGTGGCCCGATTGTCGCATAACCTGGGTGGTAGGCAAGACCGAACAGCGCCTGCTTGAGGGGCTTGATGGCGTCGAACTGCTGAGTTACGACAAAAAAACCGGGTTGCGGGGAATTCTGGCACTGCGTCGCCAGCTTAAAGATCGGCGCTTTGACCTGCTGTTGCATATGCAGGCCGCATTGCGCTCGAGCTTGGTATCGCTGGCGATCAGGGCGCAAGTGCGGCTGGGCTTTGATAACGAGCGCGCCAAGGATAATCAGCGTTGGTTTACTGATCGGCAGATCGCCGCCAACCCGCGTAAGCATGTTCTCGATGGCTTTATGGATTTCGTCCGTGCCTGCGGTGCCGAGGCGGATCAGCTGGAGTGGCGGATGCCGATCCCCGACCAGGACCGTGCCGCCGCTCGAGCGCTGGTCGGTGCGGGCGCGTATCTGGTGATCAGTCCCTGCTCCAGCCAGCGGATTCGTAATTTTCGCAACTGGTCGGTAGCAGGTTACGCCCAGGTGATCGATCATGCTTGGCGCCAGTATGGGGTGCGCACGGTGCTCAGTGGTGGTAACACCGAACTGGAGCATCAGTATGCGCGGCAACTGGGCGATCTGTGTCAGCATCCGCCGTTGAATCTGATCGCCAAGACCTCGCTCAAGCAACTGCTGGCGTTGATCGAAGGCGCGCGGTTGGTGATGGGGCCCGACTCTGGACCTATGCATATGGCGACCGCCACCGGCACCCCGGCGCTGGGGCTGTATGCCAGCTCCAATCCGGATCGTACCGGTCCCTATCTGAGCCGAGAGTGGGTGGTGAACGCCTACCCGCAGCAGGTGCAAAAAAACTTCGGTAGTGATGTGGCGGCGATCAGCTGGGGCAAGCGGGTGCGCACCCCGGAGGTGATGGACGCCATCCAGGTCAATGAGGTCATTGCCATGCTGGACCGGCTGCTGGGGGCTAGCTGCTCGGGGTCCAAGGCGGGTGATTGAGCCGTTGCGGCGCTATCAGTGGCTGCTACGGCTGCTGGCCCCGGCGCTGCTGTTGATGGCGCGCAAGCAGGATCCGGCGCGCTGGCAGGAGCGGCTCGGGCGTTATACTGGACCGCTGCCCGAACGGCCGATCTGGCTGCATGCCGCCTCCTTTGGCGAGGCCAAGGCAGCGGGCATCCTGATCGAGGCGCTGCGGCAGCAGGGCTACCAAGGCCCCTGGTTGGTGACCACCACCACCCGCACCGGCGGTGAGGCGATTCAGGCGTTTCTGCGCCCGGGTGATCGACATCTGTACGCCCCCTTGGATCTGCAGGGTACTGTACAGCGGGCACTGCAGCAGCTCGCCCCGCGACTGTTGCTGGTGATGGAGGTGGAGATCTGGCCGAATCTGTGGGCCGAATGTCAGCGCCAAGGCGTGCCAGTGGTGCTGGCTAACGCCCGGCTATCCGAATCCTCATTGCGCAAATATCTAAAATTTCTACCTCGGCTGTGGCGCGCTACCCTACAGCGGGCCGACTGTATTTTGGCTCAGAGCGAGTCGATCGCCGCGCGCTTTCGGCAGCTGGGGGTGGCAGCGGAGCGGGTCCAGATCAGCGGCAACCTCAAGTACAGCCAGGCGCTACCGGCCGATATCGAGACCCGAGGGGCGGCACTGCGGCAGCAGTTGGGGCCGCGGCGCCTGGTGTGGCTAGCTGCCAGCACCCACGAGGGCGAGGAGGCGATCGCGCTAGAGTGCCATCGCGTATTGTTACAGTCCTATCCTGATCTGTTACTGGTGATCGTGCCGCGCCATCCGCAGCGCTTTGAACAGCTGGCTGAACTATGTCAGCAATCCGGCCTGAACTTTCAGCGTCGCAGTCTGGCGACCGATCAGTCGGTAGCGTCCGATACCCAGCTGTACCTCGCCGATACCCTCGGCGAACTCTTAAACTTTTATGCGGCCGTCGACCTGTGCTGGGTGGCGGGCAGTTTTGTCGATGTCGGCGGCCACAATATTCTCGAGCCTGCCGCCTGTGGCTGTGCTGTAGTCGTGGGACCGGATATGCGTAATTTTGAAGCGATCTGCCAGGAGTTTGTCGCCGCGCAGGCACTGCTCCAGGTCGGCACCCCGGCACAGCTGACCGAGGGCTTGCAGGCACTGCTCGCCGATCCGGCGCAGCGCCGGGCGCAGGCCTGCATCGCCAAGCAGCAGCTGCGTGCTGGTGTTGATTCGGCGGCTATTCAAGCGCGCTGTTGCGCTGGGGTGATCGGCTTATCAGTGTGACCTGCGCTGCTACATCATCCAGGGCTGCGAGTTGCGGGCGGTGTTGTGCTAAGATCCGCCGATAAATATACGGGTGCTCATTCACACTAATCGGGATATGTCGTTGCGATCTAACAAAGAGCTTCTTAGTCGTCTGTTTGTCTATATAAAGCCGCATTGGAGCCAATTTGCGCTGGCGATTGCGGCGATGGCGGTGGTTGCCGCGACCGAACCTGCGGTCGCGGCGATGATGCAGCCGCTGATCGACGGTACTTTTATCGACAAAGATCCCAACGCCATCATCATGGTGCCCCTGACCTTCGTTGGTCTGTTCTTTATCCGCGGACTGGGTCGGATTGTGGCCACCCTCGGGATCTCGTCGGTGGCCACCCGGGTGGTGATGCAGCTGCGGATCGATCTATTCAACCATGTCCAGCGTCTGCCGCAGTCCTATATGGATGCCCATACCAGCGGACAGCTGCTGTCGAAAATTACCTACGATGTCGAACAGCTCTCCGCGACCGCTAGTAAGGTATGGCTGGTGGTGGTCCGCGATTCGCTGGTGATTGTCGGACTGCTGGGTTATCTGTTTTATCTGAATGGGAAGCTGACCCTGCTGGTGCTCATTGCCGGTCCGGTGATCGCGATCATCATCAAGGTGGTCAGCAAGCGGATGCGTAAATCCAGTCGCTTGATGCAGGAAAACATGGGCCATCTGACCCACCGGCTGGAGGAGAGTCTCAAGGGCCATCGGCTGGTGAAGCTGTTTTTGGCCGAACGCCAGGAGGAGGATAAATTCTATCGAGTGGTGAATCACCTGCGCCAAAATACCTTCAAGCTGACGATGATCGGTGCGGCTAACTCGCCGGTGGTGCAGTTTGTGATTGCCCTGTCGCTGGCGGGGGTGATCTATTTCGCCGCTACCCTTGAGGGGTCCTCAGCCATGAGCCCGGGCCAGTTTATCGCCTTCTTTACCGCGATGGGGATGCTGTTTTCGCCGATGCGCTCGTTAACCGGTGTTAATGAGCCGTTTCAGCGTGGCATGGCGGCCGCAGAAACGCTGTTCACATTGCTCGATCATCCTCCCGAGCCCGACACGGGTGCCGTATTTGCGCAGCCGTTCAAGGGCCATATTAAGATTGATGATCTGTGCTTTCGCTACCTGGGCGACCAGGAGCTGGTGATCAAACACCTGAGTGTGGAGGTGCAGCCTGGCGAGACGCTGGCGTTGGTGGGTAGCTCGGGGAGCGGTAAATCAACCCTGACCCAGCTGCTGACCCGCTTTTATGAACCGAGCGCAGGACAGATCCTATTTGACGGCGTCGATGTTCAAACACTGAGTTTGGCTAGCCTGCGCGATCAGATCGCTTATGTTGATCAGGATGTATTTCTGTTCAACGACAGCGTGGCCGCCAACGTGGCCTTTGGCGACCCCAACGGCATCGATCTGGAGCGGGTGAAACAGGCGTTGATCCATGCTCATGCTGAGGAGTTCGTCAGCAAGCTCGATGGCGGTATTTTGGCCGAGGTCGGCGAGCAGGGTGGGTTGCTGTCCGGCGGCCAGCGGCAGCGCTTGGCGTTAGCCCGGGCCTTCTATAAAGACGCGCCGCTGCTGATTCTCGATGAAGCGACCTCGGCGCTGGATAATGAGTCGGAGCGCCAGGTGCAAGCGGCGCTGGAAACCCTCTGTCAGGGACGCACCACCATCATTATCGCCCATCGACTTTCCACCATAGAGCATGCCGATCGAATTCTGGTGATGGACCGGGGGGAGGTGCAAGAGATGGGGTCTCATCAAGAGCTGTTGGATCACAATGGCATTTACCGCCAGCTGTATCGGGAGATGCATTGATGCGGATTAAAAACCCTCGACTTCGGGATCTAATCGGTCCGCGGTTTTGGCCGTTGTGGATCACTCTGGGGTTGCTACGGCTGCTGATTTTACTGCCGTTTAGAGTGCAGTTAACCTTGGGACGGGCGGTCGGACGGTTGCTGTACCGCTTGGCTGCCCGCCGTGTCAGCGTGGTGCGCAAAAATATTCAACACTGCTTTGCTCAGATGCCCGCTCTGCAGCAGGAGCAGCTGGTCAAGCTGCATCTTGAGTCGCTGGGCATCGCCCTCTTCGAAACGGCGCTCTGCTGGTGGGGTAGCGAACGTCAGCTCCGCCCGCTGCTGCACCAGATCGACGGACTGGAGCACCTGCAAGCAGCTCAGCAGCAAGGACAGGGCGTGATCCTATTGTGCGCCCATTTTACCGACCTTGAAATCAGCAGCCGGCTGCTGCTGTTTCACGCCCGTTTTGCCTTGGTGTATCGACGCATGAATAATCCGCTGTTGGAGTACCTCACCGCTGGCGCTCGGGGCGCGCACGCCGACGAGGCAATTCCCAAGGACAATATCAAACGCATGGTGCAGCAGTTGCGCAAGGGCCAGACCATCTGGTTTGCCGCCGATCAGAACTATCGGCGCAAGAATAGTGCGCTGGTGTGTTTTTGTGGTCAGCCTGCGCCGACCGCGACGGTGATTTCGGCGCTGGCCCGTACCGGTAGGGCGAAGGTATTACTCTTTAATGTCGCGCGGGTGGGCGATGGCTACCAGATCGAGATTCTAGCGCCGCTGGATAATTTCCCCTCGGACGATCCAGTAGCCGATACCGAGCGTTATCATCGGCTGATAGAGCAGCAGATTGCGAAGGTTCCGGAGCAGTACCTGTGGGCGCATAAGCGTTTTAAGGGGGCTCCAGGAGCGCCGTACTGACCATCGGGAATCTGCAATACTCTGCCAGGCTACACACTACAAATAATATCGAGGCGTTAATACATAGGCTAGGAACGGCACGATTGGTATTCGCTCGAATAGAATCTGTACTAAAACGAATCAGTATAGAATACAGAGCCTCTCCTGTTTTTTAATCTGACACTCATTTGTCAGCGATGCTGATTTAGAATTACTAGGTTACGATATGCAAAAATTATTAATTTTTTTCCAAAAAAACGGGCTCAAGGTTAACGCGGGGGGGCCGCGAGGCTACCTATGGCACCTTTATGCAGGTATCAAAAAACTGCGCATAGACGAGATTCCACCTGATCTGAGATTAAGCCTGATCGAACCCGCCTCTGGCGATGGGCTGTCGAAACGACGTGAAAACAAGCCCAGAAAAGGAATGAATAACGCCAAAAAACTAGCCCATTGGCTGCAGTCTGAGCTCTACCTATTGCTCAAGACACCACGCAGACTTAATCTGCATCGGTTTATCACGACCGATGAGCAGATAGCCGAAGTTCTTCATGGGCATTCGCTGGTTCACGCCCATTCCGCATTTGATGCATTGAAGATCCTAGAAGCTCGCAAGCAGGGCTGGTGGCAAGGCAAGTTAATTCTCACCTCCCACAGCCCGGAAGCTTCCTCTCGAGAGGCGCTTAATCGTTACCGGGTCAAGGGGTTTTCAAAACGCTACTGCAACCACTTTGAGCGCCTGTTGCTGGAGAAAGAGTTGCAAGCGTTTCGCGATGTCGACGCTTGGATCTTTCCCTCGAGACACGCAATGGAGCCCTACCTGAACAACCTGCCTGGCTTCCAATCGTTGGCCGCTAACAAACTGATCCGATTCGTTCCCACCGGAATCTCGCCACCGACAGAGCCGGAGCAGGCGGCAATAAAATCACGCCGACTGGCCCCAGCGGATGCAATTCAGTTGTGCTTTGTTGGCCGCCACAACGAAGTCAAAGGCTATGACTTACTGGTGGATGCGTTGCTGCCTGTTTTGGAGGCCAACCCTCAGGTCCATATGGTTTGTGCCGGCAGTGGCCACCTGGCAGCACCCAGCCATCCGCGCTGGCATGCTCTGGGCCAGATTAGCGACGTACAGGCATTGCTGCGAGCCTCGGACGGATTTATTCTGCCTAATCGGCAGACCTATTACGACTTAGTGCTGATCGAAGCACTTGCCGCCGGCTTGCCCATTGTCGCCACCGCAACCGGCGGAAATAAGGATATCGCGACAGAAACTCGCGCGGTGCTGTTGTGCGATACGCAAGCAAGCGCCATGGGCCTAGTCATTCAGGGCCTGATCAACCTGTCAATAGAAGAGAGGAAAGCACTGGGGCTGGAGGCGGCTCGGTGCCACCGGGAGCTGCATAGCGAGACCAGTTTCGCGCGCAATTATTTAGCAGCGGTGCACAACATCGCAACGACGCTGGAAACTAAAGGGGAATAAATTGTGAAGATAGCTATTGTTGGGGCAGGATTTTCCGGTGCAGTTCTGGCCAACCAGCTTGCTGCTCAAATTGACTGCCATATCACAATGTTCGATGAACGCGATCATATCGGCGGTAACTGCCACACCACACGGGATGGGGATACCAGCGTCATGGTGCATCACTACGGGCCGCATATTTTCCATACCGATGATCAGCAGGTATGGGAATTTATAACTCAGTTCGCGGAGTTTATGCCTTTCACCAACCGGGTCAAAGCAGTCACACCGCGTGGCGTCTTCTCGTTACCGATCAATCTGATGACCATCAATCAGTTTTTCGGTAAAAACCTGCGCCCGAATGAAGCGTTGGCATTTATTCAGTCGGTTGCGGATCAGTCGATCGATGAGCCGGAGAATTTTGAAGAACAAGCACTGAAGTTTGTCGGTCACGATTTGTACGAGGCATTTTTCAAGGGCTACACCCTAAAGCAGTGGGGCATCGATCCGAAGGATCTTCCGGCATCGATTCTTAAACGCCTGCCTATTCGTTTCAACTACGACGACAATTACTACAACTCCACCTACCAGGCGATTCCCAGAGAAGGCTATACTGCAATTATCCAGCGCCTGATCGATAACCACCGGATCACTCTCAAGCTCAATCACAAATTCAGTTACAGCGAAAAAGATCAATTCAACCACGTCTTTTACACCGGCCCTATCGATGCCCTTTACGGATTCAGCGAAGGCGAGTTGGGCTACCGCACGGTGTACTTCGAGCGCGAAGTACACGCGGACGACTACCAAGGCAATGCTGTTATCAACTATACCGATGCTGAAGTACCGTTCACCCGTATTGCCGAACACAAACATTTCACCCCTTGGGAATCGCACGACAAGACAGTGGTCTTCAAGGAGTACAGTAAATTTGCCGAGAAGGACGACATCCCCTACTACCCCATCAGCCAAGCCAGCGACAAGGCGATCCTGAGTCGCTACCAAGCACTGGCGCGCCAGGAGCAGAACATCTCATTCGTGGGGCGCCTAGCAACATACCGTTACTTGGACATGGACAAAGTGATTGGAGAGGCGTTGCGATTTAGCGACCGCTGGATTGAAGCCCATAAATCGGGTGCTCCCTCACCTGTCTTTTCCTCAGACGATTAAATGTGAGCGAATGCACAGGCATAAACATGGATATATATCTCTGTTCAACCATTCGCAATTTGATGTTTGCCGTCATGCGTGCATGTAAATCGGAGCGCACACAGAGCCTAATTCTGCTAATCACTGATCAGCAGGATCTCAAACTTGCTGATTTTGATTGCGACGTCCTGCCTGCTCACATTCAGCTGTGCTGTATTGAACGCAAGGCTATCCGTAAACAGCTCGATGCCAGTCTTGCTGGTCGCGTAATCCGGCTACTCGCCGCTTGCAAAATTACTCCTCCCACTGGGTATCGCGCCATGTTGCGCGCCAAGATCCTTCAACAGCTGACCGGACAGCACTCGCCGGGTTTTCAGCAGGCACAACGTTTGTTTTTGTTTAACGACCGTAATCGGGTCGCTCGGTTGCTACGTTTGGCCTTCGGTGATTACGTGGTTATTGAGGATGGGCTGGCTAACTATCGCGGCTACCCCCTGCGCTGGCACGAACAGCTAGGGCGTCTACTTGGCCGCCGCCATGGCATGCGCTATATCGGTGATGATGTCCGTTGCGGTCAGATTTTGTTGTTGCACCCTGAAAAATCACCCTGTGGATTGAGGAACAAGATAGCCGCGATCGATTTTCACAACTCTGAGCAAGGCAGAGAGGTCTGCCTACTTTTTTTTAGGGTTCCGACGCAATCGATCAATAGTCAGTATGACCTGTTATTGGCTACCCAGCCGATCAGTGAAGGAAACTTGACCCAAAGTGATGCCGACCTTGCCATCTATCGTCAGATAATCGCGCTAGCAGCTGAAGCTGGACGTTGTATTGCTATCAAAGTGCACCCCCGTGAGCGGGCCCAGCGTTATCAGCAAGCGTTCCCAGCGTCGACGGTTATCTCTGGTAATATACCGCTGGAACTGATGCTTTTTGGCACACAACATCGGGTTGACATACTATCCATCTATTCATCGGCGGGTCTTGGCTTCGAGCAGTTCTGCAAGCGTTTGTGTCTAGTCAAAGACGCGGAGGCAGAGGCAATGGACCAGCTGTTTATCCTGTGGCAACAGCAGCCGGAGCGGCTGATCCAGCGTATTGACGGACTGCTACGCGCAGAGTGACTAATAACAGAGAAACTAATGAAAGCACTGGTTTTTTTATTGCCGCAGCTTAGCGGCGGTGGCGCCGAGAAATTTGTCCTCAATCTGTATCGTGCCTTGGAAGAACATCAGGGATACGAGTGTCACATAGTACTCCTAGAAAACCGAATCGAGCATCAGGTAGACGGCGATGTGCGAATTCATGTGGTTCCAGGAGCGGGGTCGGTATCCAAAGCAGGACTGCAGCGATTGACCTACCGCAAGCGCTTGGCAGCGCGGGTCGATCAGTACATCGAAGACAACATTGGCCATGATCTTCCTGTACTTTCCAACATGCATCACGCCGACAAGATCATGTCGGAAAGCCGCTTACGGGTTTACCACGTGATCCACAGCGCCTATTCGGAATCATTGCTGGCAGGCAAGAGATGGCTGCGGCGCTTGATTATTCGCCACAATATCAATCGCGTTTACGGCCGTCATCCGATGATTTTCGTGTCCGAGGGAGCGCGTAATAGCTTCCAACAATCTTTTCACCGTAAAACCGAGCAGCATGTCATCTATAACCCCGTACCGGAGGCTGATATACAGGCGCTGAGCATGGCCGAAACCCTGCTTCCATCTGAAGGCGATTATATTATCCATGTCGGGCGCTTTAACCGAGAAAAGCGCCATGATCGCCTGTTGCGGGCGTTTGCTAGTCTCGATACAAAAGCACAGTTGATGCTCATTGGTGATGGTAAATTGCAAAATGCTATACAGTCACAGATCAAAGAGCTGCATCTACAAGAACGGGTTGTGCTGGCTGGATTTATTCCCAATCCCTACCCATATATCCGACAAGCCAAGGTGCTGGCGTTGAGTTCTGACTATGAAGGATTGCCCACGGTTATACTGGAAGCCGCTTGCCTCGGCACCCCTATAGTCGCAACCGACTGCCCTGGAGGGATTCGCGAAATACTCCCATCAGATTCGGCCAGTCTGGTGCCGATGACACAGCCGGATGGGCTGGCCCGATGCTTGGCTGATGCGCTGCTACGGCCAGAACCTTACCGACACTCACTGCCGGATCGTTTCAACAGCGAAACCATCGCGTATCAGTATGCAGAACTATTCAAGCAATGCTAGCCAGGCTTTTCATGATACCGTGTTTTATTAACTGTATGCGCCGTTAAATCGACTCATTTGATCTAGCCAGGTCACTCATGTTGCACTTCAAAAAAAGTGGTGCAGCCGTCTCGACGCAAGGAGATGGAGCAGGCTGTTGTCTCCACTGAAGGCCTTCTTATCAAGCTAGAGTGTGCAGCATTCGGTATCAGAGAAGTAGTTTCAAACTCTTTACCGCCGGCTATTAATCATCCGCTCAAAAAAAATCTCAAACTGTTTTGCGGTCTGGGTAATCGAGTAGCGATGGGCGATTGCTTGCTTGCACTCAAGCGACATCGCCATCATTTTTTCTGGCTGCTGATATAGCTCACGTACAGCGTTCGCGATCGCTTCGGGGTCATTGACTGGAACTATCATCCCATTGACTCCATTTTGTACGACCTCTTTGCCGCCGCCTGTTGTCGTAATGACCGCAGGGATGCCGTACCCCATTGCTTCCATGACTGCTCGAGGAAGCCCTTCACCGCTAATGGATGGTTGTATCAACAGATCGCTGGCGACGATCAGTTCAGGGGCATCGTAACGATATCCAGTGACATGAATACGTGCTCGCATCCGGTTTTGGCTAATTAGATCAGTGTACTGCTCCATGTTTTTGCCAACCAGTAATAGGTGTAGATTGGGGATGTCTGCCAGCTGATCTGCAGCATCGATCATCACCGGTATGCCTTTGCTAGGGCGTGCATTAACGGCACATATCAATACAAAGTCATCTTTTTTAATACCAAATTCCGATAAGTCTGCAGGTGGTTTGGTATACCAAGCTAAGTCATGTCCTTTGTAGATGCGAACGACATTCTTCTTGTTTTTCCAAACCTGTTTTTGGATGTCTTCTTTGACGGCTTCTGATACACAAATGATTCCATCTACACGCGGATGAAGATGGGTTAAATATGCTGTCGGATCATGACGGTAGAGGCCCCCGGTTGTTCCTCTATAGTTAATCATCTTCACAGGAAAACCGATGCAGGCGAATGCCGCGTTAGGGATTGTTTTTGAGTTTGCGGCATATACGATATCGTAATCTTTAGATTTCAGCTCTCTTCTTATTGCCTTGATGCTTTCTATGCATATTTTTCTTTTCGGTTGTTGATGTATTATTTTTGCGCCAGCTTTTATAAAGTCGTCATAGTAATGAGCATCTTCTTTATAAAGTACTGTTAGTTTATGGCCTAGTTTCGCTAGATGTAATAATGTTTCTACTTCAGGGCGGATGTTGTTTTTAGAGCCGCCTGGAACTATAAAAGCAAGAATATTCATCGTTTCCTCATTGGTTTATGAACGGGTGGCTAATTTATGAAAAATCATAATTTCCAATAGTTTAATTTTCTTCTTGCTTTTAGGTTTCTAATGAGGTTCAGCGGTTTCTTATTTTTAATATAGTTCTTTCTTTCTAATGTATAGTCAATGGCATCTAGGACCCGTTGCGATGAAAGCCCGTCACTATAGGGGTGTAGCTGCAGGTTGAATTCTCTAATCTTTGCCATTAGCGTTTGCGGGCGGGATAATCCTTGAAGGATCGCGTTCTCCAGATCCTTAGGTTGCTCAATATTAATAAGATGCGGTCCAGGATTGATGTTGTTAAAAGCCACGACAGGCTTGTTCAACAGCAAGAACATGGGCATTACCGAAGAGGTATCGCATAGCATAAGATCTGCTTGTTGCAGCAGGGGCGTGATAGTGTCGGTTTCAATAAAAGTTAGATTTTCATTTTCTAGGTTCTTGTACTGCTCCACGATAGCGGGGTCCATCTTGGGATGAAACTGCACCAGCCATTGCCATTGTGGATTTTTGCGTAGTTCTCGGATGGTATCGTACAGATGGCTGGCACAGGAATAACGCCGACTAAAGGTCGAGCACAGTAATATCGTTGGCCTCTTGTTTTCAGTCGTGCGCGCTAAGGGGGTGAATAGTGGATCGATTGCAGCCCAGCCTGTTTCAACGACGCTGAAAAAGCCGTGCTTTTGTTCCAGCTCCTTGAAGGGTATTGTCGTCGCCGGACCTTGCGTGCAGTATAAGTCGAAACAGTCGCGAATTGTATAGTGGTCATTGTCGTGCTTCGAAACATCAAAACCGTGAAATAGAGCGACTTTTAATCCAGGAATAAAGCTCGGAACCATATTGCCAGGTACCAATACAGCATCAGGCTGGTATTGCCGGATAGCATCAATACTGGCGAGACGTATCTCATCATCGCGTAGATAGCTGGAGTTGACTTCGTCACCTTCTAAAAACCAGACTGCGTCATCACCGCGCTGGCGAATGAGCTGTTGCAAAGGCCGGAGCATGGCGTAGCTGTAGTTCTGGCTAATATAAAAAAGGTAACGTTTCATCGGAGGCTGCTCGCGGGTAGCAAATGTTTAGAGCCGATCTTATCCTTATTATTGGTTTTAAAACTAACCACGATGCAGCCACTGCATATACTCGGCCACGCCTTGCTCGACGGTCTTGAACGGTTCCTGATAGCCGACCGCACGCAGCTTACTGATATCGGCCTGGGTGAAGCTCTGGTAGGCGCCTTTGAGGTGTTCGGGGAAGTCGATATATTCGATCTGACCCTGGCCGTGGAATTTGATCACCGCTTCGGCGACATCCCGAAACGATTGGCTGCGGCCGGTGCCCAGGTTGAATATCCCGGAGTGCTCGGGGTGATCCATAAACCACAGATTAGCCTTGACCACATCGCCGACGTAGATGAAGTCGCGCATCTGACCGCCTTCGGCATAACCGTCGTAGGCGCCGAACAGTTTGGGATTCTCACCGCGCGCGATCTGGCCGTTGTTATGGAAGGCCACGCTGGCCATACTGCCCTTGTGCTGCTCGCGCGGGCCGTAGACGTTGAAGTAGCGGAAGCCCACCACCTGAGACTCGGTATGGCGTGGCAGGATCTGGCGTACATACTGATCGAACTGCCATTTCGAATAGCCGTAGACGTTGATCGGCCCTTCGCAGTCGAGCTGCTCTTTAAAGATCTCACCCTTGCCGTAGGTCGCCGCCGAGGAGGCGTACAGGAACGGCAGTTGCCGATCCATACAGTAGTGCAGCAGCGTTTTTGAGTAGGCGTAGTTGTTCTCCATCATGTATTTGCCGTTCCACTCGGTGGTGCTGGAGCAGGCACCTTCGTGGAACACCGCCTTGATCGAATGAAACAGTTCGCCGTTGTTGATCCGGGCCAAAAAGTCATCTTTGTCGAGGTAATCGGCAATCTGACAATCCTGCAGGTTCCAGAACTTATGCCCATCGCTCAGATCATCCACCACCAGGATATCGGTGATCCCCCGCGCGTTGAGTCCTTTGACGATATTGCTGCCGATCATGCCGGCACCACCCGTAACGATAATCATGAGCCGATTTTCTCCTCGGTGGTGTGTTTGAGAATGAGCACTTTGCTGCCGTTGTTGATCCCGGCACCACCCGTAACGATAATCATGAGCCGATGTTCTCCTCGGTGGTGCGGATCCTGCGGACGATGTTTGCGGAGGTGGCGGTCGAGCAGCCATCCTGAAATCTGAGGATAAGCACTTCGCTGCCGTTGTTGATCAGAGCATTACCGGTAACGCTAATCATGAGCCTATGTTCTCCTCGGTGGTGCGGATCCTGCGGACGATATTGGTGGTCGAGCAGCCATCCAAAAATCCGAGGATGATCACCTCGCCGCCGTTATTGATGACCGCTTCGCCACCTGCGACATCTTCGGCCATATAGTCACCGCCCTTGACCAGAATGTCGGGGAGTAGCTCTTTGATCAACTCGGCCGGGGTGTCATCGACCGAGTCTTTGCCGAAGGGCACCACCCAGTCGACGCTCGCCAGCCCTGACATTACCGCCATGCGCTGCTCGAGCTGATTGATCGGCCGCTGCGGGCCTTTCAGCCGGGATACTGAATCGTCGCTGTTGATCGCCACGATCAGCTTATCACCCAGCGAGCGTGCCTGTTGCAGATACTGCACATGACCGGCGTGGAGGATATCGAAACAGCCGTTGGTCATCACCACCTTTTCGCCGCGCGCGTGGGCGGCCTGAATCTGACGCTTCAGCGCATGCAGGGTGACGATGCCGGTCTCCTCTACAGCCTCGCCCAGTACCGCCCGGTTAAGCTCCTCGGCGCTGAGCGTGGCAGTGCCCAGCTTGGCCACCACGATACCCGCGGCCAGGTTGGCCAGCCGGGTGGCATCCTCGATCGACTCGCCGGCGGCTAGCGCGACCGCCAGGGTGCCGATCACGGTATCGCCGGCGCCGGTGACATCGAACACCTCCTGCGCCACCGTGGGGATATGCAGCTCCTGGTCGGCCTGCACCAGCGCCATGCCGCGCTCGCTGCGAGTGACCAGCAGGGCGTCCAACTCACAGCTGATCCGCAGTGCGCGAATCCGTTCGACCAGCTCGGTATCATCCTTCCAACGTCCGGCAACGGCGGCAAATTCGGACTCGTTGGGGGTGATCAGGGTGGCGCCGGCATAACGGCTGAAATCGGTACCCTTAGGGTCGACCAGAATCTGCTTGCCCGCTGTCCTAGCACGGGCGATCATCGTCCGGATCTCGTCCAGGCAACCCTTGCCGTAATCGGAGAACACCACTACGTCGCAGTCGGGCAGGCACTGCTCGAAGCGACTCAGCAGCGGAGCATGGTCGTAGTTCTTGAAACCGTCTTCAAAATCAAGCCGGATCAGTTGCTGATTGCGGCTCATCACCCGCAACTTGGTGATCGTATCCGAACCCTCGACGGTCTCAAACTCGCAACGCACCCTGGCGGCTTGTAGCTCGTTACGCAGCGTCACCGCAGCCTCATCGTTACCGACCAGAGAGAGCAGGGTGGCGTTACCGCCCAGCGCCACGATGTTCAGCGCGACGTTACCGGCACCACCTGGACGGCCCTCGTGTTTGTTGATATGCACCACAGGTACCGGCGCTTCTGGTGAGATCCGCTCGGTCTGACCGTGCCAGTAACGGTCTAGCATCAGATCACCAACAATCAGCACGCGCGCGGTGGAAAAATCGGGTATATAAAGTTGCATAGGCTGGGTCTGCTTGTCGTCACTGTAGGTCGTTAAAAGGGGGGGCGCCAATCAGTTAGCGCTAGGCGCCAGGGTCTGATCGATCACTTCGCACAGCCAGTGGCCGATAAAGATGTGCGCCTCCTGGATTCGAGCGGTCTCGTCATCGGCCACAATCACCGCGATGTCGGCCAGTTGCGCCAGCTTGCCGCCGTCGCGTCCCAGCAGCGCGGCTGAGGTGATCCCCATCCGCCGAGCCTGCTCTATGGCGTTGATGATATTGCCGCTATTACCCGAGGTACTGATGCCGATCACCAGATCACCCACGCGAGCCAGACCTTCGATCTGGCGTGAGAACAGGGTATCGAAGTGGTAGTCGTTGCTATGGGCGGTGATCAGTGAGGTATCGGTAGTTAATGCGATCGATGCCAGCGGGCCGCGCTCGGCCTTGTAGCGCACCATTAGTTCGGCCGCCAGGTGCTGGGCATCGGCCGCGCTGCCGCCGTTGCCCATCCACAGGATCTTGCCGCCACCGCGCAAGCACGCGATCATCGACTCGGCGAGTTTGATCACCTCAGGAGCGAGTGCCGGAACTCGTTCAAAGGCTTGCTGATGGCGCTTAAAGGCCCCCTCAAAGCTACTAATCACGTCGCTGTGTCTCCCCGATAGCTCAAAAGAGGTTCAGTATAACAGAGCCTATGACGGACCGTTAAAGTCGATAGTAATCCTCCGGAGTGCGCTTGACAGCTTGGCTTAAACAGGCTTAAATACGCGCCTCTTGCGTTGCCCGGATAGCTCAGTCGGTAGAGCAGAGGATTGAAAATCCTCGTGTCGGCGGTTCGATTCCGTCTCCGGGCACCATCTATTTCAAAGGCTTGCGACTAAACGCAGGCCTTTGTTGTTTCTGGCTTGTGACAATATTGTGTCATCAGCTCGAGCCGCTGCCTTTTTAGATGCTCTCCCGCCCCTTGTACCTAACGCAAAGTGCCTAACTCAAAGTGCCTAGTGCAAACGGCGTAGCGTAACACCCTCTCAACAGACGACTCTGCAGGCTGACGCCTGCTCTCGAAAAATGTGACGCTCTACTGGGCGGAAGGGGTAGGCGTGCCCGAGGCACAGATATCCGCGCTCAGCCCTCGCCCCCGCTGCTAGGTGTCAATCAACGTCAAAATTGATAACAACCCATATTTTGATTTTTACACGAGCTAATAAAACTTACACCGGATCTGAAAGCGAAATCGTCTTGACGAGCAGAGGTATTGCTTAAGTTCTATATAAATAGCACTGTTTTTCAATGTCTTAGTGTTGTGTTGAGTGCTGCGTAATTATTTGGCACGCTATTTGCTGTTCTCTGGGCAGAATCATAAAAAATAAAAGGAAGGAGATGCGCTCAGTAAGCCCATCTCCTGCTTATAAGAGGAGGATACTATGCATCGCGATGCACTCAACAATGAGCTATTCAACGCAGCGGACTATTTTGTAGATCGCAACGTACGTGAAGGGAGAGGAGATAAAGTCGCGGTCATCTGTGAAGATCGGCAGTTAACGTACGCCAATGTTCAGGCTGAGATGAACCGTTTCGGTCACTTGCTCAAGCAGTTGGATGTGCGTATGGAGGAGCGGGTTGCACTACTGCTGCTCGACACCGACGTCTACCCTCAGGCCTTTTTTGGAGCGATAAAGATAGGAGCCGTGCCGGTCTGTCTCAATACTCTGATGCGACCTAAAGACTATCTGTACTTTCTCAATGATAGCCGTGCTCGAGTGTTAGTGGTTGATGCGGCACTCAAGGACAATATTGATGACATTCGTGATCAGCTGCATTTTCTAGAACATATCGTGGTCGCCAATGGGGACGCCGGAGCCGCAGAGCTCAGTCTGCGTGAGGCCACTGCGGAATTCTCTTCTACCCTGGAGGTAGCCCCCACCACCCCCGATGACGCTTGTTTCTGGCTTTACAGTTCGGGTACCACCGGAAAACCCAAGGGCACGGTGCACCTGCAACACGACATGGTCTGCGCCACCGACAGTTTCGGCCGCCAGGTGCTGGGAATCCAGGAAAATGACATCTGTTTCTCAGCCGCCAAACTTTTCTTTGCCTACGGTCTTGGCAACAGCCTCTACTTCCCCTTCAGTGTCGGTGCCACGGTCATCTATCTACCCGGCCGCCCCACACCAGAAGCGGTTTATGCGCTGGTCCAGCGCCATCGGCCCACTATTTTTTATGGCGTTCCGACCCTCTATGCCCAGATGCTCGAGGCAGATGGGACCATGCCCGGCGTGCGTATGGGGGTCTCCGCCGGAGAAGCCTTACCCGCGGATATTTTCAGACGTTGGCAGCAACGTTTCGGCTTTGAGATCATCGATGGTATTGGCTCCACCGAAATGGCCCACATCTTTATCTCCAACCGTCCCGGACAGAGCCGCCCCGGTGCCACTGGCAAACTGGTGCCGGGCTACGAAGCCCGTATTGTCGACGAGTCTATGCAGGACCTGCCGGTTGGCGAAGTCGGTACACTACTGGTCAAAGGCGACAGTGCCGCAGCCTATTACTGGAATCAGCATGACAAAACCAAGCAAACCATGCTGGGTGAGTGGAATAACACCGGAGATAAGTTCTATATCGATGAGGAGGGATTCTTTTATTATGCCGGCCGCGGCGACGATATGCTCAAGATCGGGGGGATCTGGGTCTCACCCGTGGAAGTGGAATCCTGCCTGATCTCTCATCCCCACATTCTGGAGTGCGCCGTTGTACCGGCCGTCGATAGCGAAAACCTGATCAAACCCAAGGCCTATATCGTTCTGAATGGTAGTGCCCATCCTTCGGTGACGCTGGAAGCGGAGATCAAAGCCTATGTTAAAGAGCATCTCGCGCATTACAAATACCCACGCTGGATCGAGTTTGTAGACGAATTACCCAAAACCCCCACCGGCAAGATCAAACGTTTTGAGCTAAAAAAACGAGCGCTGCTGCAAGACCAGAGCGTCGCCTAAGAACCGAGGGTAAGGGGCGCTGCCGACAGCGGTTGCCCTCTTTTTTAAAACCATCCGGAATACTTGCCCGTTCACTGCGCTGATAGCAACAGGCGGACAGCCCGCATGATGCCATGTGCGGCGATCAGGTCAAGCAACTGCCCGAATGGCGAGCTCAGTAGTAAAGCTGCACCTTAAAACATAACCAGAGATCTTCGACCTAACAACAATCAACGGCGCACGGAATTACCCGCGAGGCACTACTGCCTGCGAGCAATACCCTAGCGTCCAAGGAGGCCTGCGACATGAGAAATGTCAACGTAAACAACCTGATCGACAATGCTCAATTCAACCCGTTTCACTGGAAGCTATTGTTCTGGTGCGCGCTGATCATCATCTTTGACGGCTATGACCTGGTGATCTACGGCGTGGTGCTACCACGACTAATGGATCAGTGGGGACTCTCTCCGGTCGAAGCGGGCGTGCTCGGAAGCTACGCACTCTTCGGTATGATGTTCGGCGCACTGCTCTTTGGCCCGCTCTCGGACCGCTTCGGCCGCAAACGGATGATCGCCATCTGTGTCGTATTATTTAGCGGTATGACGTTTATCAACGGTTTCGCCTCGACGCCGACCCAGTTCGGCATCTGCCGCTTCTTGGCCGGTATAGGTATCGGCGGAGTCATGCCGAATGTCGTCGCCTTAATGACCGAATACGCGCCGAAAAAGCTACGCAGCACTATGGTGGCCATTATGTTTAGCGGCTACTCGATCGGAGGCATGATGTCTGCAGGTCTTGGTATCTGGCTGATTCCTACCTTCGGCTGGTCATCCGTGTTTTTCATTGCGGGCATTCCGCTGCTGATTTTGCCGCTCATCATCCGCGCATTGCCAGAATCGCCGGGCTTTCTGCTGCGCCAAAAACGCACCGCCGAGACCGGTAGCATTCTCGCTCGTATCGAACCAGGCTTCACACCGCAATCGGCTGATCAATACCAGTTAGAAACCGGGGCTAAAAATACCAGTGTGCCGTTAGTGCAGTTGTTCCAGGATCGGCGCACCCTCAGCACCCTGATGTTCTGGACGGCCTTTTTCATGTGCCTGCTGATGGTTTATGCCATCGCTTCTTGGTTGCCCAAATTGATGGTGCAGGCCGGTTATGGTTTCAACTCCAGTCTGATGTTCCTATTGGTGCTGAATATTGGTGCCATCCTGGGTGCCATTGGCGGTGGATTTGTCGCCGACCGTCTCCATCTCAAACGGGTGTTGATCGTGTTCTTTCTCTTCGCGGTAGCCTCAATCAGCTTGCTTGGCTATAAACATGACATCGCCGTGCTCTACGGGCTGCTAATGGTGGCCGGTGCGACAACGATTGGTTCACAGATTCTGCTTTACGCCTATGCAGCGCAATTTTACCCACTGGCGATTCGCTCCACCGGTATCGGTTGGTCCTCTGGAATCGGTCGTATCGGTGCGATCGTAGGGCCAATGCTCGGCGGTAGCCTATTGGCGATGAATCTGCCGCTAGAGCAGAACTTTATGGCCTTCGCGATACCGGGGATCATTGCGGCGGTAGCTGTAGCAACCATATCGCGCAGCGTAGAGCATGCACCGGAGGAGGAAAAGAATCTCGCTTATGCCGCCGAGACCGGCATGCTCAAACCCGACTAACTATTTGCCCGCAAGTTAATAGCAGAACGCCACCGGGATTGTATCCCCGTGGCGTTTTTTGTTTGCCCTGCGAAGCAGGCAAATTCAAGATAGCCCAGTGCCAGTGCCAGTGCCAGTGCCAGTGCCAGTGCCAGTGCCAGTGCCAGTGCCAGTGCCAGTGCCAGTGCCAGTGCCAGTGCCAGTGCCAGTGCCAGTGCCAGTGCCAGTGCCAGTGCCAGTGTCAGTGAGATTTGAAGAAGCTTATGGGCTGGACGCGACGGCGGTTGCTCTGCGTCCAGTTGAAGCAGCGGAAGAGGTCGAAACGGCTGCATCGAAGACTGAAGCGGTTGGGCTATAAGCCACTGTTTATTCGTTGATACAAGCCGCTCATTGTTATCTTCCTGGCTGTCCATTTATGCCTCAGTATCCAGACCAGGCGATGCCCTTGGGGCAGAGGCCTGGGCCTGTGAGTCAATCAGCTTGACCATGTTCTGCAGGGCCGGGGAATCGTTGTCCTTTCGCCAGGCGAACCACAGCGGCATATCGCAGCTATCAAGTTGGTCAAGCCTTATAAAGTGAATACCCGGCATCGAATGCCAACTGCTGACCGCCGGAACGATGGTGATGCCAAGACCTGCAGCCACCATGCTGAGGATGGCTATATTATCCGCACCGTATTGTACGATCCGTGGGTTGAAATGCTGTTGTTGGAAGTGAGCCCGCACATAGTCATGATACCCTGGAGAGGCACTACGAAATCCCCAGATAAAATCTGCACTTTCAAGCTCGCTCAGGCTCCTTGGCGGCAACTTGGCCCAAGACGAGGTCGCGGGCACCGCTAGAATCAGCTGGTCACGATGTAACAGACGGGTCGACAGTCCCGGCTGCGCCGCTTCGCCTAGATATAGAATACCGGCATCGAGTTTACCCTCTATCAATCGCTCGTGCTGCGGCCCGGAAAGCATCGGGAAGATCTCGAAAGCCACACTTGGATAATGGTTACGATATTGGCTGAGCAGTTGCGCTACCAGTGGTACCCATAGGTGGGTTACCGTGACACCCAGGCTCAATTTGCCCGTCACTCCCCGGCCCAGCGCGGACAGCTGCGCTTTGATCTGATCGCGACGATTGAGGAGCTCTTGGGCTTCCTTATACAGCGCCTTGCCAGTCAGGGTGAGCTGCATGCCGCGTGCATGACGGGCAAATAGACGTGTCTCCAGCGATTCTTCAAGCAACCGGATCTGACGTGTCAGCGCCGGTTGTGCGACGTGAATTCGGCGGCTTGCCCCCGACACCGAGCCCTCTTCCACCACCGCTATGAAATACTTTAGCTGCCTGAAATCCATCCACCTACCTATTGCCTAAGAGATACTATAATTATATCGCTGCCATCTAGAAATAATATTTTTAGTATACCTATAAGTATCTCACACTCCCCGTATGGCTAATAACAATAACCGTTCGGCCCGCCGAGCATGGAGTAAACCGATGAGTAAAACCTATCACGTTCTGGTTGGTTTGCACTTCGCGATATGCACCCTCGCGATGATCTGGCCCGGGGCCCTGATTGCCAACCGTATAGAGCCCACCGTCTTGGGTCTGCCCTTTCTGATGTTCTGGTACATCCTCTGGATTATGGTGCTGTTTATCGGTACAGCCATCGCGTATACAGTACGTCATGGAGGTGGTCGCGATGTCTAACTCCATGATTGTTACCGGGATCACGTTGGTCTATCTGGCCATGGTGTTGTGGGTCGGGTTACGGGCGCGCTCGCAGGAGAGCTCAAGCCTCGAGGGTTATGTTGCGGGTGGGCGTCACGTCGGTGTCGTGGTGCTGTTCTTTATACTGGGAGCCGAGATCTTTTCCGCTTTCGCCTTTCTGGGCGCCCCCGGTTGGGCCTACAAACATGGTTCCCCGGCCTTTTATATTCTTGCTTATCTGTCACTGGTACCCATTATCATCTGGTCCATGGGACCACGGGTCGCCCAGCTGGGTCGGAAAAAGGGTTATCTAACCCAGGGTGATCTGCTCGCAGATCATTACCGCAGCAAGCCGCTGGGGCTGTTCGCCGGCATCATTGGTGTCGTCTCGATGATCCCCTATCTGACTATCCAGATTGCCGGTGCCGGCCTGCTGTTTCAGGCAGCCACCGACGGCCTGGTCCCCTTCTGGCTAGGCTCCCTGCTGGCTTTCCTGGTCGTTGCCGCCTATGTGTTTTGCAGTGGTTTGAGCGGTATCGGCTGGACCAACCTGATACAGGGCATCATGATGGTTGGTATCGCCTGGTTCCTGGGATTAGCGGTCCCCGACCGGCTGTATGGCGGCGTGAGTGAAATGTTCACCCAGATCCAGATCCAGATGCCCGAGTATCTGACTATGCCCGGTGCCACTGGGATGGGTTGGGGCGCCTTCAGCACCGCCATTTTGATCAGTGCTTTCGGTGGCGCCATGTGGCCCCACCTGTTTATGAAGTTCTATTCTGCCGACAGCGGTCGAAGCCTGCGCCGTGTCAGTGTGCTCTATCCCCTTTATGCTTACCTGCTGGTACCTCTGCTATTCATCGGCTTCGCCGGTATTTTGTCCTTCGCCGACACGCCCCTGGAGCGTTCCGATACCGTACTGTTGAAGCTGGTGATGGAGGTCGCGGACTTCTCGCCCTGGGTCATCGGACTGATGCTTTCCGGCGCACTGGCGGCAGCGATGTCCACCGGTGCCAACCTGGCGCATACCGCAGCCACGGTACTGGTTCGTGATGTGTTCTGCGTCACCGTCATGCGCAACGCTAGTGACCAAGCAGCCGTTTCGGCGACCCGCTGGAGCGTCGTAGGCATCTCGCTGGTGGCTTATTTAATAGCCCTGGTCAACCCCTCCTCATTGGTGCTGATGTTACTCGGGGCCTACGGCCTGCTGGTACAGCTGTTCCCCATGGTGATGGGCGCCCTGTTCTTGCCGCGACTGAGGCTTACCAGCGTGTCCATTGGCGCTGTCGTCGGTAGCGTAGTGTTCTTGATCTTCGATTTCCTGATCGATTCACCCTTTGGCTGGCACGCGGGGGTCTGGGGCCTGGTCGCCAACACGATGGTGGTATTCCTCTGCCAAACACTGATGGCCAACACGACTCAGACCCGCAGCGCCAGCGCCTGAGCGGACACCAAGCATCATAGGATGGATATTTTTATGTCGACACGCAATTGTATCACCAGTCTGAAAACAGCTATCGACAGCCAAATCGAGCAGGTCTACGACGGAATCCACAGTCTTTATTGCGACCTGCATCAAAACCCCGAGCTCCCGTTTCGGGAGTACAACACCAGCCGCAAGCTGGCCGACACCTTGGAAACCCTAGGGTTTGACGTGACACGCGAAGTTGGCCAAACTGGCGTCGTCGCCCTATTGCGTAATGGTGTGGGACCGACAGTCATGCTGCGCGGCGATATGGATGCCTTGCCCATTAAAGAGCAAACCGGCCTCGACTATGCCAGTCGTGAAACCGCCGAAACAGCCGATGGCGAGCGCGTGCCGGTCATGCATGCCTGCGGACACGATCTCCATAGCAGCTGCCTGGTAGGGGCTGCTAGCGTGCTGGCCATGCTTAAGCCGCATTGGAGTGGAACGCTCCTAGTCGTCTGCCAACCCGCGGAAGAGATCTTCGGGGGCGCACAGGCGATGCTGAATGATGGTCTCTACGAGCGCTTTGCTCGTCCGGATATCGTGTTTGGTCAGCACAATATGCCGGCGCTGGCTGGCACCGTCGGGCATATTCACGGTCAGGCGATGGCCGCTGCCACCACCCTTGGGGTCACCGTTCATGGCAATGGCGGGCATGGTTCCATGCCCGCGCAAACGGTAGACCCCGTGGTCATCGCAGCCCATATTGTCACCCGTCTGCAGACGATCGTCTCCCGTGAAGTCCCGCCGGACCAGAGTGTTGTCATCACCGTGGGTAAGCTGCATGCGGGAACCCAGGGCAATATCATTCCACACTCTGCAGAACTCGAAATCAACGTGCGTAGCTTCGACGACGAACTGCATACTCAAGTCCTGGGGGCTATCCAGCGCATTATCCGCGCCGAGTGCGAAGCGGGCCGTTCGCCAAAGGAGCCCGAGTTCCGAGTATTGACGGAAACCATCACGCTGAACAATGATTCGTCAAGCGTCGATCGTGTACGCCGGGCCCATGCCGACTACTTCGGTGAATCCGGACTGTTCGACATGCCCCGACTCACCGGCAGCGAAGACTTTCCCTACTTCGGCAATGCAGCCGCCGGGGGGTTCAGCGGCGAGGACATTCCCTATGTCTACTGGTTCTTGGGTGCGGTCAGCCAGCAGCGCTGGACCGATACCCCGGGGCAGGGCGTCGCCGCCAAGATGAAGCATCTGGATATGCCACATTCCCCTTACTATGCACCGGGTCATAACGCCACGCTCAAGGCGGGAATCGGGGCGATGGTGACGGCAACGCTGGCCTATCTGGGTAGTTGATCACCCGTACTGCCCAGCGGTCGGCCGGTGATGGGTCAATACGGGTGAGACTCGCCACCGAACGCGTTTAAGTCGGGATCGTCCAGATTCTACCCAGGACCACTGGCCCTTCTGCAACCAATAGTAGTCACTGCTCCAATGTTGTTTTGCATCAATGGCAAGCACCCCTTTTCGTGCTAAGGTCCGTCCTCCTGCGTCACCTGTTTAGCAGGGTGCCGGATCTGTTAGCGCCCCTGATAACGCCATTAACATCGTGCCCTGCGCCCTGATACGCAACGCCGAAACCTGAGTACCAAGATGTCAAACACCCCAACTGCGGGTAACGAAAAAACGGAATTCTTCGCCTTCGTTGCCGCTATTGCCTTGGCCGAGCTGGCAGTCATGCTGATGATCGAAGAGCTTGCTCTCGACGGCATCGGGATCTGGCTACCGGCAATATTTGATGCCGCCACGCTGGCGCTGGTCGCCGTTATCCTGTTCTCCTATTTCATCGGCCGTCACCAGGACCAGGCCCATTTCGGGGTCCTCAGTCCGGGTACCCAGTTAGGGGTAGGAGTGGTGGTTTTCAGCATCGAAATACTGCTGATGGCGGCCCTGGCGCTGTTGCCAGCCGAACAGTCCCCCTGGCTGATCGCGATAATCAATGCTCTGGCGCTGTCGATCGTCAGTGGTTCCATCATCTACTGGAAGATCTATCTGCCCAGCACTCGGCACACGACGACCCTTCCAGCAGCAAGCCTTCCAGTGTCGCTGTTCTGGAGCTCAGCCTACACTTACCTGGCGCTGATGAGCTTTATCAGCATCATCTTTCTCACCCTCTTTGATCAGCAGCAACAGCAACTGCTGGATAATAAGAGTCATGAAGAGGTCATGCGCCTGGAGTCCGTTCGCCGGGGGTTTCTTGGCGATATTCACAAGGCCGCTATCAGCATCAGCCTGCTGGCTCGTCAAGCCGACCTGCAGGAATACTCCGAGAGGCTCAGCCAGGCCGATCACTGGCTACGCGATCATACAGAAAAAGGGCTGCGAGCTGACTACCGCACCGTTCTGGAGGTCATGCCTGCATTCGAAACACTGAGCTTTATTGACAGTCAGGGGGTGGAGCGGATTCATCTGGATCGGCAGCAACAGCAGTCGCCCAGCAGCAGCGCTGTCGCGTCAGCACAGCAGCGCCGCGACGACATCGCTAAGGCCATGCAGGCGTCCCAGGGCGAAATCTATATCTCTGAATTAAATGTACACAGCCAGCAGGGTCCGGACCCGCTAGCGCAGACCCCCAATATTCGCCTGGCAACCCCGGTCTTCGATCACCGCGGCATCCGGCGAGGTCTGATCATCGTCAGTCTGGCCGCTCAACAGATGCTGGATTCACTGGCTCAGCCGGCGCTGGGCCAGCTAGCACTGCTGCAGGCTGAAGGTTTCTGGCTCTACGGTGCCAGTGCGGCCCGCGGCGAGAATCTCCCGTCTGAGCAGGTTCGGCAGCCCAGTTTCGCCGCCAGTCAGCCCGAGGTATGGCAACAGATGCAGATGCAATCTCAAGGCAGCGTCAAGACCGCCGAGGGCCTCTATACCTATAGAAACGCCTCCCCCCTGGATCATCCGCTGCTGAAGCAAGCGATAGTTAAAGACCCAACCCTGCAACCTCCCCAATGGTGGCTGGTCGGCTTTATCGGCAAGTCGGCTCTGGAATCTGACCTTAAGAAACTGGGCTTTCTGCTGCAGGGCATGTGGTTGCTGTTTGCACTGCTGGCTGCCCTAGCGACGGCACTGTTCAGTTACGCATTCAGGCAGCAGATTGAAGCGGATCACAAGCTGCAAAAACTGGCCCATTCAGACTTCCTCACCGGGCTGGCCAACCGGGCGCTGTTTGCCCGACTGCTCGATAAGGAGCTGCACCACAGCCAGCGCAACCATTTCAACTCGGCGCTGCTGTATATGGACCTCGACAATTTCAAGCCGATCAATGACGAGCTGGGGCATGAAGCGGGCGACGAAGCGCTCAAGCAGGTCGCTCAGCGGCTGCTCCAGTCTGTACGCACCTATGACACCGTGGCCCGTCTAGGTGGAGATGAATTCGCCATTCTGATACCGGGCCCGATCAAGCAACAGGATGTTGAGGAGCTGGCCAGGCGTGTTCTCGACGCCTTTAGGCAGCCCTTTGAGATCTCGGGCCAGCAGTGCCAGATGGGGACCAGTATCGGCGCGACCCTGTTGCCCAATGGCTGCAGCAACCAGGACCAAGCGCTGGACGCGGCCGATAGCGCCATGTACCAGGTCAAAAGCTCGGGCAAAAACAGCTTTAGCATCGCCCCTATTAACCCCCCGTCGACAGCCCCAAGAACGTCTTCCTTAACAGCCGCTTGATGCGGCTTGGTCGCCAGGCTATTACTAGGGCTATTGCGCTAGGCCGATAAACTGACACCAGGCGCGCAGCAGGGTGGCAAAATCCTCCAGACCGCAGTGCGCCAGTGACTCGGCATCGTAATAGTCCAGCTCATCGGTTAAGTCATCGCTATCGGCAAACAGCGCGTGCGCTCTGACGATCGCCTGTTCGCGGCTGAGCTCGAGCCTGTATTCGGCGCCTTCGAGGTGGTATTCCCAGGCCTGGCGCCGCTGCAGTTGCTCAATAGCGCTCTGTAATGTGCTGATCAGGATGCTGTTGCTGCCAATCTCTGCCGTTAACCAGCTGCCCAGTGCTTCGTGGCCCATGGAACAGCGTGCGACCGGGTCGCCGATAAAGTCGTGGCTGAACTGGTAATCCATTTAGCGTTCCCAAAGCGGGTTGATCGGTATAGTCTGAGTTTTTTTATAGCTACAGCTAGCGACGCCATACTAAGGCATTTTCGTGTGCACTAGCCAGCGTCATCGCGGTACGCTCGATTGAGCGTCGCTCTACGCCATCCATTTGCACCCTCGAGGTGCCAGGAGCCAACGTGTCAGCCATCATCTCCGTCAAAGGGCTGGGTAAGACCTACGGCACTAACTTCAGCGCGCTGAATAGCATCGATCTGGAGATCCGCCGCGGCGAAATCTTTGCCCTGCTGGGGCCCAATGGTGCGGGTAAAACCACGCTGATCAGCATCATCTGCGGCATCGTTAACCCCAGTCGCGGTCAGGTGCTGGCTAACGGTCATGATATTGTCAGTGACTACCGTGCGGCGCGCAGTCAGATCGGGCTGGTGCCTCAGGAACTCTGTACCGATGCCTTCGAGAGTGTTTGGAGCACGGTCAGCTTTAGCCGGGGGCTGTTCGGCAAACCAGCTAACCCTGCCTATATCGAACAGCTGCTGCGCCAGTTGTCACTGTGGGATAAGAAAGATTCGCGGATCATGGCCTTGTCCGGGGGGATGAAACGCCGGGTGATGATCGCCAAGGCGCTGTCGCACCAGCCGCAGATTCTGTTTCTGGATGAGCCGACCGCCGGCGTCGATGTCGAGTTGCGTCGGGATATGTGGGTGATGGTGCGCGAGTTGCGCAGCCAGGGGGTGACGATCATCCTGACCACCCATTATATCGAGGAGGCCGAGGAGATGGCCGATCGTATCGGGGTGATCAACAAGGGTGAGTTGATTCTGGTGGAGGAGAAAGCGGCGCTGATGGCCAAGTTGGGCAAGAAGCAGTTGCGTGTGCAGTTACAAACCCCGCTGCCTGAGTTGCCGCCGGCCTTGGCTGGTTATCAGCTCGAACAGGGGGATGACGATGCGACGCTGATCTACACCTACGATACCCAGCAGCAGCAGACCGGTATCGCCGAGCTGTTGCGCAGTCTCAGCGAGCAGGGGCTAGACGTGAAAGATCTGCACTCCAGCGAGAGTTCGCTGGAGGATATTTTTGTCAATCTGGTGAGGGGGCGTGGATGAATTGGTACGGAATCCGGGCGATCTATCTGTTCGAAATGGCCCGTGCCTGGCGCACCCTGATGCAGAGTCTGGCCTCGCCGATCCTGTCGACCTCGCTGTACTTTATCGTCTTCGGTACCGCGATCGGCTCACGCATGGGTGATATCGACGGCATCAGCTACGGCGCCTTTATTATTCCCGGACTGGTGATGCTATCGCTGTTGAGCGAGAGCATCTCCAACGCCTCGTTCGGGATCTTCTTTCCCAAGTTTTCCGGCACCATCTACGAGGTGTTGTCGGCGCCGGTGTCTGGCTTGGAGATCGTGATCGGTTATGTCGGCGCGGCGGCTACTAAATCGATCCTGATCGGGCTGCTGATCCTCGCTACGGCACGACTGTTCGTCGACTATTCGATCCTGCATCCGCTATGGATGTTGGCGTTTTTGCTGTTGACCGCCATCACCTTCAGCCTGTTTGGTTTTATTATCGGTATCTGGGCCGATGACTTCCAGAAGCTGCAGATCATTCCGCTGATGGTGATCACCCCGTTAACCTTCCTCGGCGGTGCCTTTTATTCCATTAATATGCTTCCCGAACCCTGGCAGACGCTGACGCTGTTCAATCCGGTGGTGTACTTGATCAGCGGCTTTCGCTGGGCCTTCTATGGTATCGCCGATGTCAATGTAGGGGTCAGCCTCGGGATGACCTTAGTGTTCCTGCTGCTCTGTCTAGCAGGTGTTAACTGGATCTTCCGCACCGGCTATCGAATCAAGCAGTGAGGCGGGGCAGGCTGCAGCTGTCGATAATATTTACAGTTACCGCGCATGCTTCAGGGGCTTGGTGGACTAAGTTTCTGTGTTGGTTGTTAAAAGATATGGCGGTATAAATAATGCAGTGCTATATCTTGAAGGACGCATAGAGTCACGCAGTAGCCATAGTGAAGGATGATTAAGAGGGATATTTTATGGACCTTGCAAAGTTGATGGCGAGCCAGCCCTCCGCCAGGAAATCGAGTTTTACCGTCAGGGGCGAACATGGGATTCTGGTGGCCTGGACCGATGGCCATCATCATCTAGGCACCCAAGAGCCGACCTATTGGGTCGATGCCACCTACTATCCTTCGGTCCATCAACATCACAGTTATTCACGCATCCACCGATGCCAGCGGGGCTTTCGGCTGTCAACCATCTTCTGCATGTGTGCTTGTCTCTGTTCCAGTGAGCAGGCGGTCAACAGGGCGTTTATCCAGCAACTGAACCACTGGTTTGGATCTGTGCGGGCGCCTGATTAAAACAGCAGGCTTGGGTTGCTGTCAGCAGCGGCTAGCCTTAGCCGCTGCTGACCTGCAGGTCAGATGTTAACGCCGAAGACCAGATTCGCGAGCAGGGTGAACAGGCCGAAGGCCACGGCGATCGCTACCAAATTCAGCAGGAATCCGGCGCGTACCATATCGCGTAGCTGCATCCGCTCGTAGGAGAACACGATCGCATTGGGCGGGGTGGCGACCGGCATCATAAACGCCATCGACGCGCCCAGCGCCACCGGTACACAGAGGATGATAGGATCCAATCCCAGACCCACGGCTACCGCGGCCAGTATCGGCAGGAAGGTGGCAGTGGAGGCGGTGTTGGAGGTGATCTCGGTCAGATAGACGATCGCCACCGTGACCAGCAGTATCAGCACCAGGGTACTGACCTCGACGCCGGCGACCGCGTTGCCGATCCACTCTGCTAGCCCGGTACCTTTGAAACCGCCAGCCAGCGCCAGTCCACCGCCGAACAGCAGTAGCACGCCCCAGGGCACGTTGCGTGCGGCCTCCCAATCCAAGGCGAACTCGCCTTTTGAGCGCGAGATCGGTACCGCGAACAATATCAGTGCCGCTAGCAGCGCGATGATGGTGTCATCGAGCGGTAGTCCGGTCAGATCCACCAAAAACGTGCGGAAGATCCACCCCAGCGCCGCACCGAGGAATACCATGGCAACCAGTTTTTCACCGCGCGACATCACCCCCAGGGCTGCCAATTCACGTTGTACCACGACACCCGGATCCTCAATCGCGATCTGGTGTGAGGGGAACAACAGACGCGTCAACAGCAGCCAGGTGATCGGCAGCATGATGGCGACCACGGGTACGCCTAGTAGCATCCAGTTGAAGAAGCTGATCTCAATGTTATAGGTGTTTTGCAGAAAGCTGGCGAGTAGGGCGTTAGGCGGCGTGCCGATCAGGGTGCCCACGCCACCGATCGAGGCGCTGTAGGCGATCGACAACATCAGTGCGACGCCGAAATTACGCACCATCTTGTCATCAGCGGTTTGCTTGGCGACGAAGTCTATTACCGACAGACCCACGGCGAACATCATGATCGTGGTGGCGGTGTTGGAGATCCACATCGACAAAAAAGCGGTAGCGAGCATGAATCCCAGGATAATCCGCGAAGGCGAGGTGCCGACCCGACTGACGATCTGCAGGGCGATGCGTCGGTGTAAGCCGACATGCTGCATCGCCGCGGCCAGTAGAAAGCCGCCGAGAAACAGGAAGATTAACGGGTGGCCATAATTGGCCGCTACCGGCTTGATGTTATCGATCTCGAGCAGTGGCATCACCACGATCGGCAGCAGCGCGGTGGCCGGGATCGGGATCGCCTCGGTCAACCACCAGATCACCATCCAGCAGGCCATCGCGACCAGGTGCCAGGCGGGCAGCGCCATCCCCTCGGGGGCGGAAGACATCAGGATCAATCCCGCCACGATCGGCCCCCCCAACAGTCCCAGCAGCCGCAATCCGCTCACCGGCGCCCCTGAAGGTTCGGGGCGGTCTTTATAATCAGGATCCCGCCGGTCGCCCGGGGTTAAGAGATCTTCATCACGGGCATGAACGCCCAGCTTCTCTGTGGTCATGGGATGCTAGCCTTTGCAAAAAATGTTCGATTATTGTTGATCATGCCGCGATAGCGCGAATGATCTTATTATGAAGATGCGTCGCTTCATTGTCATCGTTAGCCACAGATCGTGCGTACCTGGCTGCCCTGACGGCCGCTGATCACGTCCAGGCGCAGCGCCAGCTGCTCTTTCAGCTCGGTGACGTGGGAAATGATGCCGATGGTACGGCCGCTGGCTTGCAGATCGACCAGGGTGCGGATCGCCAGATCCAGCGATTCGGGATCGAGGCTACCAAAGCCTTCGTCGATAAACAGGGTGTCGAGTTTGATCCCCCCAGCATAGGCCTGCACCACATCCGACAGCCCCAGCGCCAAAGCCAGCGCTGCCATAAAGGACTCGCCACCCGACAGCGTTGCCACGGCGCGGGTACTGCCGCTGTAACCATCTTCGACCTCCAGTTCCAGCCCCGAGGCTTTATTGCCCTTGGCGCGATCGGCTTTGCGCACCAGCTGGTAGCGGCCCTTGCTCATCCGGCTCAGGCGCTGCGAGGCTTGAATCAACACATCGTCGAGCAGCACGCTGAGCACGAAACGCTGCAGACTGATCTTATCGCCGGTCTGGCCGTTGGCCACGTCACTGAGGGTGCCGAAGATCGCGTACTGGGCTTCGAGTGCGGCGTTTTTGTGGTGCGCGAGGCGGAGTTTAGTTTGCACGGCTCTGAGCTGGCTGTGGCGTGTATCGAGCTGCCGCCAGCGCTCCTCCTGCTGATCGAAGACCTGGCACTGTTTCTGGAGCGCGGCGGCGAGGGCTGGCAGATCGGGCGGGGTCTGGCCGGCCAGTTCTTGGTCCAGCAGTGCCAAAGCACCGAGCAGGTTGTGCAGCACGGAGTGATAGCGGGCGATCTCGGCCTGGCGTTGCTGTTGCTGAGCCTCATCGAGGCGCGCCTGCTGGAACTCCTCGACGCTGGCAAAGGGGCTGGCGGTCAGCGCCGCCTGCCAGGCCTGTTCTGCACTCACCGACAGCGCCTGGCACTGCTGCTGTTGCTGGCTCAAGGTCTCGAGGCGGGCCTGGTACTGATCGACCTCTGAGCGGCAGTGACTCATGGCTGTTTGGGCGTTGTCCAGCGCCAGCGCTAGCTGTTTGAGCTTGACGCCAACCTCGTCTAAGGCGTGCTCCAGGGCGTGAGCATCGCGATAGGCTTCGGGAAGTTGCTCTTGCAGGTCGGTGGCCCGCAGTCGGGCTGCGAGGGCTTGATGCTGATCCTGATCGACCTGGGGTTGCGCGGCCACTAGCGTCTCTTGTAGCCCGGTGAGCCGTGCTTTGAGGGTCTCGAGACGCTGCTGAAGGGTGTTTTTCTGTTGCTGCTGGCTCGCCAGAGTCGCCAGCGCTTGCTGCAGCTGGTTGACCTCGGCCTGTAGTGCCTGTAGCGGCTGGCTGGCCAGCTCACCGATCGCATCAGCCAGCTTCTGCCCCGCGGCGAGATTATCGGCCAGATCACGGGCGCCGGCATCCAGCCGCTGTTTAGCGGCGTGCAGCTGTTCCAGGGCTTGGCTTTCCAGGGCGCGCACCGCGTCGAGCTGCGCGTTGCTGACCGCTTCGATCTCGGGCGCGCCGCTGGCGATCGCCGGGTGCTCTGGGCTGCCGCACACCGGGCAGGGCTGGCCCTGTTGCAGCTCGCGCGCCAGCAGTGCGGCCTGACCGCTATGCCAGCGTAGCTCGAGCTGACGGCTATCGATGCGGGCCTGCTCGCTTGCGGCCTGCTGAGTCGTATGCTGTTGCTGGAGGGTTTGTTGTTTGAGGTTCAGGGTCTTGTAGCGCTGGCGCAGGCTCTCCAGCTCTTGACGCTGCTCGAGCTGGTGCTGCCGGGTATTGCCGGCGATCTGGGTCGGCGCCAGCGCCTCCAGTGCCTGTTGCAACTCGCTAAGTTGGTTTTCTTGAATAAGCTGCTGCTCGAGCTGCTGCTGCAGCGCCTGTTGTTGGCTCTGCAGCTGGGTCTTGCTGGCGTCGGCGAGCTGCTGACAGCGGCTGGCCTCGGCTTGGGCCAACAGCAGCTGGCTGATTCGCTGCCGGTATTGCTGCAGCTGTAGCTGTTGCCGCTGCAGTGGCTCGACCTCGGCCTGGGAGCTAGTGGCCGTTTGGAGTTGGGCCTGGGCCTCAGCCAAGCGCTGCTGAGCCTCGCGCAACGCGGTCGTGCTCTGCTCGCGTTGCGTGCTTAGCGCCTGCAGTTGCTGGCTGTGCTGTTGCCGTTGCTGATAACAGGGCTCGAGTTGCTGGGCGCTGGCGGCGCGCTCGAGTTGCTGCTGCAGCGCCTCGATGGCCGGTGCTGAGACCTGTTGGGCGTGCAGCTCCTGCTGCTTATGGGTGCGGCTATCGAAGCGCGCTAGCAGGGCGGTCGCATCATGCTGGGCGCGACTGGCCGCCTCTCTGGCAGCCAGGGCGCTCTGTTTTTGCTGCGCGGCGGCCTGTAGCAGCGGCTCCAGCTGGTCGATGCCGCTATCGATCTCGGCTTCGCTGTTGAGCTCGGCACTCTGCAGCAATCCCTTGATCTGGTTCTGATGCTGCTCCACCGCCTGACGGATGCCGGCCGCCTGTGATTTAAGCCGCTCCTCGATGCGTTTGTAGATCTGGGTCTGGAACAGCTGGCCAAAAATCTTCTCACGCTCTTTGGAGTCGGCCATCAGCAGTTCACGGAATTTGCCCTGCGGCAGCACCATCACCTGGCGAAATTGCTCGATATTAAGACCGATCAGGATCTCGATCTGCGCGGTCGCCTCGTTGACTTTTTTGGCTACCAGCAGCTTGCCGCTGGGCGTGCCATCCAGCCACCAGAGTTGCGCCTCGGCTTGCTGCAGGGTGCTACCCTCGCCGCGCGCTTTGGGGCGCTCTTGGGTGGGGGCGCGGCGAATCCGGTAGCTTTTAGCGCCCAGGTTGAAATCCAGAGTCACTTCGGTCAGCAGCTCGGCCTGGGCGTAATCGCAGCGCATCTGCGCCGGATCGCGTTCGGCGCCGGTGGTGTGGCCATAGAGCGCAAAACAGATCGCATCCAGGATAGAGCTCTTGCCTGCGCCGGTCGGCCCGTTGATCAAAAACAGCGGATGGGCACCCAGCAGCTTGAAGTCGATCAGCTCGCGGGTAGCGAAGGGGCCGAAGGCCTGCAGCGCTAGCTTGAGTGGTTTCATGACTGAGGCTCCTCGCGATCGGCAGTACCGCGCTGCAACTGGTTAAGGGTCTCGATCAGCGCATTATCCTGTGCGTCACTCAGGGGCTGACCGGAGACCTGGATAAAAAAATCGCGGAACATCTGCAGCTCGCCGCGTTTGAGTTGCTCGCGATGCAGCGGCTGCTCGCCGGTCTCCAGCATCCCCGGTTTTTCCAGATGCAGCACGTTGGGGTAGACCGCGCGCAGCTTACCCATAGGGTCGAGAATGGCGTGGCGGTCGGTCAGCCGTACCAGCAGGTAATCCTCAGCGTGCGGATCGACACTGCTCTGTTGCAGCAGGGTCTGCAGCTCGCCTTCGAGGATGCGCATATCGCGCAGCGGTGTCAGCGGTAGCTGGCGGGTGGCGGTGAGACCGTTGCTGTCCAGCTCGACCAGGGTCACGCCCTTGGCTTGGCGCTGCTCCGAGAAGCTGTATTTGAGGATCGAGCCGCAGTAGCGGATATGCTCCCGGCCTTTGAACTGCGGGCTGTGCAGGTGGCCTAGCGCCACATAATCGAACTCCACCAAGGCTTGGTAGTTCACCCGGTCGGCACCGCCGATCGACAGCGGCCGCTCGGAGTCGGACTCCAGTGCGCCATCGATAAAACAGTGGCTGATCAGCACTCGAGGAACCGCGGCGCTGCTGGCGGCGTTGATCTGAGCAATCAGAAACGCATGCGCCTCGTCGTGGTTAGCGACCTGGGTATCAAAGTGATCGCGTACCTGGGCCGGATCGTTGTAGGGGATGCCAAAAAAATGTACCGGGGTGCCTGAGGCCTGATCGTGCAGCACCACCGGCTGCAGCATCTGCTCAAAATCACCAATAATATGCAGCCCGGCGCGTTGCAGTTGCCGCGCGCCGAACCGCAGCCGCTCGGCGCCGTCATGGTTGCCGGGGATCAGTATGACCGGCACCCCCATCTCCGAGCAGACCTGGTTCAGAACCCGGTCCAATAGCTCTACCGCGGCCGCTGGCGGCACCGAACGATCGTAGATATCGCCCGCAATCACCAGGGCATCGACCGACTCGCTGGCGATATAGCCCAGCAGCTGATTCAGCACCTGTTGCTGATCCTCCAGTAGCGAGACATTGTGAAACTGGCGGCCGATATGCCAATCGGAGCTGTGAATAAAGCGCATGCTAAGGTCCTTAAATGCAGTAGTGCTGCACGCTACCGTTGTCTGCGGCCGGATGCCAATGTTTTATTGATTACCTATAATGAACAGGCAGACGGCAGGGTCGGGTTTTAACCAGACGGGTTGGCGGATAGCTGGCGGGGAGAAACACCACGGGAGGTCGGTATGAAATGGGGTGCAGTGCTGCTTTGGGCCTGGCTGCTGGCGTTGGCCGGTTGTTCGGTCATTCCGGTCAGTGTGGATTACCAACCCGGCTACGATTTTAGCCACATTGGGCGATATTACTGGCTTGCCCCACAAGTCGAGCCGCAGCCGGCGTCGGTCTATACCAGCGAGCTGGTGACGGCGCGGGTCGCGCAGGCGGTTGAGCAGCAGTTACAGAGCCGCGGCATTCTCAGAGTGGAGCAGCGCACGGAGGCCGATGTGCTGATCAGCTATCAGCTTGGCATAGAGAAACTGGTCGATATCGATGCTTTTATGGGGCTCGAAGGCAGCTTTTCACGGCACTCGGGTGGTCTGGGGCTGGGACTGCTTGGCGCGCGATCGCAAGAGTACGACCAGAGCAGGCTGGTGATCGACCTACGCGATCCTGGCGATAACCGCCTGCTGTGGCGGGGCATGGCCGAGCGACGCTTGATGCGGTTTGCTAGCCCGTCAGCGCATGCCGCATTTATCCAAGCCACGGTGGCTGCGGTGCTGGCGAAGTACCCGCCACCTTAGTCGAACGGAGAACGAATCAGCGGCTATGGGCGGATATCTGCAGATGTTACGATGCTACCCATAAAGTGTTACCCGCGGTGTGCGGATAGGTAGCACTTGCCGGCCCGCGTATCGAAGGATATAGGCTGATAATAAATAAATATAAATAGAAACAACGACTTTTGTTTGTTGGCACGCTGCCTGCAATATCTTGGGCAATAAGAACAAAAAAAATAATAACAATAAACGTTCGATACTTTGCTTGGATCGCCTCAATAAAAATAACAACGGCATCCTGCAACACCGCTCCTCAATAACAATAATAACGGGAGCCGCGAGCCGGTCAGCACGTTCTTGAACCCTTGGTTTTAGAGCTGTGCTGATCGGCTTTTCTTTGTCTGAAAATTGTCTTTTTCTACATTTTGTCTTTGTATAAAACACCGCTATGCCTGAATCCCTGTTTCCCCGCTCAGTCAGGACCTCTTGATCCGGACAATGGTCATGATCTCGATCTCCAATCCGGCGACGGATTCGGACCCGGGATAGTAGGTGAGGTTGACCTGCTGGCCTTCGAGATTTTTATAGCGCTTCTTGCGTCGGTATTTGAACGGCACCTCGCAGTTTTCGATCATCAGGGTATTCACAAACCACTCACCTGACTGGCGCTGTACATGCGACATGACACGCAGTCCATCCGAGTGGGTGAGTGCTGGGTGCTTTTGGGTGAGCTTTTCCGGTACTGATTTCATGGTCGGTTAACGGCTCCGCAAAGGCTAATGTCTAGGGTGCATAGGGCCTATTAAAGCACAATCTGACCCTGAATCGGCGCTGGTGTGGCAACAAGGATGCTAAGGTCTGAGGATTTCCGACCTTGATAGCGCGCAGCGCAGGCCCACTAACGGCCAACACCTTTTTACTTACCCTACTGTTATACTCGGATTTTTATCTAGGGGTCATTTTTCCGATGCGCCACAACACCCTCTCTGAACACGATAGCGGCAGGATCAACTGGCAGCTATTGAAGGTCATTCTGCCCTATCTGCAGGATCATAAGCGCCGTATCGGCATCGCTTTTCTGTGTTTATTACTGGCCAAGGGCGCCAGTGTGGTGGGGCCCTTTATCCTCAAGCACATCGTCGATGCGTTGGATCGGAGTACCGGCCAGGGGGTGCTGCTGGCGCCGTTGGGACTGGTGCTGGCTTACGGTCTGGCACGCTTTGCCAATGTGCTGTTTGGTGAGCTGCGCGATACGGTGTTTGGCAGGGTGACCGAGCGGGCGATGCGCCGGATAGGGCTGCAGGTGTTCGAGCATCTGCACAGCCTGGATCTGGATTTTCATCTCAATCGACGCACCGGCGGTCTGTCGCGAGATATCGAGCGTGGCACCACCGGTATCGGTTTTCTGCTGCGCTTTTTCGTCTTTAATATCGGCCCGACCTTTGTCGAAATCTTGATGGTGGTCGGGCTGTTGTTCGTCAATTATGGGCCGAGTTTTGCTCTGATCCCGCTGCTGTCGATCGCCCTGTATGTGGCCTATTCGATCGTCGCTACCGAATGGCGGACAAAATATGTGCGCCAGGCCAATCTGGCCGATTCTGCCAGTAACAGTCGCGCCGTCGACAGCCTGATCAATTTTGAGACCGTTAAATATTTTGGTAATGAGCGTTTTGAGGCCGAGCGTTACGATACCGAGCTGGGCAACTGGGAGCTGGCCCGCCGTAAGAATCGCTTGTCGTTGTTTGCCCTTAATGGCGGTCAGGCGCTGATTATCGCCACCTCGATGACCGGGATGATGTGGCTGGCGGCGGAGCAGGTGAGGGCTCAGGCGATGAGCCTCGGCGATTTTGTGTTGATCAACGCCTTTATGATGCAGCTGTTTATGCCGCTCAACTTCCTGGGGTTTGTGTATCGCGAGATCAAAGGCTCGATGGCCAATATCGAGCATATGTTCAGTCTGCTGCGGGTCAAGCCGGCGGTGGCCGAAGTGGAGTCTGCCGGCGCGTTAGTGCTTGAGCGGGGGGCGGTGCGCTTTGAGGCGGTGGCGTTCGGTTATCGTCCGGATCGCGAGATTATTCGTGGGCTGAGTTTCACGATCGAACCAGGACAGACCGTGGCGGTGGTCGGCGCCAGTGGGGCGGGTAAATCGACGCTGGTGAAGCTGTTATTTCGTTTTTACGACTGCAGCGCAGGCCGGGTGTTGATCGATGGCCAGGATATTCGTCGATGCAGCCTGGCGTCGCTACGCCAACTGATCGGCATCGTCCCCCAGGATACGGTGCTGTTTAACGATACCCTGTTTGAGAATGTCCGTTATGGTCAGCCTGCGGCCCGCGATGAACAGGTCTATGAGGCGATTCGGATGGCGCATCTACAGGACTTTATCGCCCAGCTGCCCGATGGCGAGCATACTCAGGTGGGTGAGCGCGGCTTGAAGCTCTCGGGTGGCGAAAAGCAGCGGGTCGCGATCGCCCGGACGATTCTCAAGGGCGCGCCTATTCTGGTGTTTGACGAAGCCACCTCGTCGCTGGACTCGCACTCCGAGCAGGCGATACTAGGGGCTATTAAGCAGCTGGCTCGCGATCATACCAGCCTGGTGATCGCCCACCGGCTGTCGACCATTATCGACGCCGATAAGATCTTGGTGCTGGATGCCGGAAAATTGATCGAGCAGGGCAGTCATGCAGAGCTGCTGGCGCGCAACGGTGCCTATGCCGCGCTCTGGAATGCGCAGCAACAGCAGCAGCACTAGACAGTCGGCAGGCTGTCAGTGGTTGCGGATCGGGATCTTGGGGCTCCACTGCAGCCACTCGGCGTGAGGCTGTTTGTGCAGCCTGAAACGGTGATTTTGCCGTGCTGCGGGTGTCAGCGGCGTGGTGTCCGGGGTGGCGAGGGCGATGCCGCCGGCCAGGATGCTCTCCAGTGATTCGGTATGGATCTTGGTGCCGCCCAGCAGATTAAAATCTACCTTGATGCCACTGATACTCCAGAAATGACTGTCTTCGCGGACCAGCGCGGCATAGTCAGTATCGATGCTGAGATGGATCTCTACCTGGCTGGCATCCGCGGCTAGACCAAAGCCTACCACCTTGCCGATAGGCAGCTGGCGGAAGTAGACCGGGGAGCCCTTTTGTAGCGATCCCAGGGTCGGGCTCTCGAGGATAAAGCTGGAGCCGCTGCCGGCGGCGGTCAGAAAGGGTTCGCGCTCCAGGCCGATGAACTGGGTTTGCGCGGCGCCTGATCCGGGTTTGAGCTGAATGTAGCTGCCGCTGATCAGGGTTTGCAGGTGCTCGGCGCCCGCCAGCCCGAGGCGGGGTTTAATCACCCAGAATTCGCTACCCTCGCGGATGAGGGCTTGATAAGGGTTCTGCACCAGGACGCTGACCCGTACCCGGTGGCTATCGGGCTCCAGAGTGATGGCGGTGACCCGGCCGATATCAATTCCCTGAAAACGCAGCGCCGCATCGACGGCTAAATTGTCAGCACTGGCAAAGCCGATCTGAATCTCAATACCCCGTTCCAGTGCGGCGTTACGGTTTGAATGCAGAGGGAATTGTGCACCATTGGCGACCAGTGGCGCGTTGCTATGCTCAGGATTGTCGAAGCTGATGCCGCCCAGCAGCAGTGCCTTGAGGGGGGCGGTCTCAATCTTGATGCCGTTGAGGCTCGATTGTGCCGAGAAACCGCTGCTGTTCCAAAACCGGCTATCGCGGTTAACCAGGCGGGCATAACCCTGTTCGATATGGATGCTCACCGCCAGCTGTTGCCCCTGATCAATAATCGCCACCGACTGGATCGATCCGACCTGGATCTGGCGGTAATAGATCGGTGTGCCACGCGCCAGCCCTTTGGCGTTCTGGGTCAGCAGCTTGAGGTGTAACCCTGGCACGGAGGTGTCCAGAGGCGGAGGCTGGTCGAGGGCGCTAAACTGGCGTGGCTGGCCCTTGCCTTTAGCGATATCCATCTCGATATAGTTACCGCTTAGCAGGGTTTCCAGACCGCTGATGCCCTCGGGTCCGAGTAGTGGTTTGACCATCCAAAAGCGGGTTTTTTGGTTGAGGGTATTTTTAGCCAGCGGCGATAGCTTGATCACCGCGACCACGCTATCGAGTGTCGGTGCGATCTCCAGATCGGTGACCATGCCGACCTTCAATCCGCGTATCTGTACCGGGGTGACGCCCGCTTGCAGTCCTGCTGCAGACTGAAATTTAACCCGGATCAGCTCGCCGACCTGCGCCGCTTGAACGTCGTCGTAGAGGGTGAATTGATCACCCTCTTTGGCCGCAGGGCCCGGCTTTTCTGCGTGCCCCAGATCGACGTTGATGCCGCCGATCAGCAGTGAGCTCAGGGTGTCCGATTGCACCGAGAAGCCCGACAAGCCCCCCTGGAAGCGGATGCCGCTGTTGTTCCAGAAGCGGCTGTTGCGCTTAATAAGTGAGGCGTACTGGGGGCGGATATTGACAGCAAGCTGCACCCGTTGGCCATCGTCACTGAGCGCGTAATCCTGGATGTCACCGATCTGTAGCTTACGGAAATAAACCGCTGACCCCTGTTGCAACGATCCGAGTGACTCGGCGTTGAGCCGCAGGTTCAGCCCGGCATCTCCTAGCCCCAGGGGGGGAGGCGCGGGCAGGGCGGTAAACTCATAACGCGGATCCTGCTCTCCTGGACGAAAATCGATCTGGATCTGATTGCCCTTGATCAGGTTTTCCAGGCCGCTGATGCCCGCCGCGGATAGCCGCGGTTTTAACAGCCAAAAACGCGTGTTTTCGTTGAGTCTCGACTCGACTTCGGGGGCGAGTCTGAGCGTGCCGATGATGCGCTGTTGCGACGGGTCCAGCTCCAGGCTGATCAGCGTGCCTATTTTTAAACCTTTAAACATGATGGGGGTGACGCTCGCTTCTAGGCCCTCGGCGGTGGCGAATCCAACCCTGAGGATCACGCCGGTATTGGCGGCCTCATAATCCTCATGGAGCTCGAAGACCGTATCGTTAATCGCGCTAGAGGCGGTGCCAACCCGCGCGTCAACCGGCGTGTCAAAGCTGATGCCACCGAACAGCAGTGCGGTCAGCGAGTCGGTGTTCAGGCTGATACCTGCCAGACTGCCCTGGAGGCGCAAACCACTGCTGTTCCAGAAGCGCGAGTTGCTGCGCACCAGCGCCGCATACTGTTCATGGATATTGATGTTTATCAGGACTCCCTGGCCATCTTCGGCCAGTTCGTAACCCTGGATATCACCGACCGTGAGTTGTTTGTAGTGCACGGGTGAGCCGTGTTGGATCGACCCCAGCGTGGCTGCGCGCAGGCGAATATTGAGGCCGCGATCCTCGTTGCCCAGCAGCGGCGGCTCCTTCAGTGCTTTAAATTGGTAGCGGGGCTCGCCCTCGCCCAGCCGCAGACTGATGTAATTGCCGGACAGCAGGGTGTCGAGCCCAGAGATCCCCTGCAGTGAGACCTGGGGTTTAACCAGCCAGAACTGGGTGCCGCTCCGCAACAGCTTCCCTGCATTGGGGTCGAAGGAGACGCTGGCGGTGACGCCGTTCAGATCGCTGTCGAGTTTGAATTTGTTAATTATCCCGATGGCGATGCCCTGATAGCGCACCTCTGTCTTACCGGCCACGAGGCCCTGGCCGTCTGGAAAGTGAATCAGGACCTGGATGTCCGCTTCGGTCTGGCTTTTATAATACAGCCAGCCACCGAGAATGATCGCCAGCACCGGCAGTAGCCAGATCATCGATAAGCGTTCATGAGGGCTTACCAGCGCGCTCGGGAGCTGTTGATCATCAGTCATTGCGAGGGGCCTCCCGGTCCCAAATTAGTCGTGGGTCAAAGCTGAGCGCGGCAAACAGCGTCAGCACCACCACGCCGGCGAACGCACTGGCACCGGAGCCGGCGTTGATGGTGGTGATGGCGCCTAGATCGACCAGGGTGACCAGTATCGAAATAATAAACAGGTCCAGCATCGACCAGCGCCCGATAAACTGGATGATGCGGTATAGCAGGGTGCATTGGCGCTGACTCAAATGCCAGTGTCCTTGAATAGAAAATAGCAGCAGCATAATACCCAGTAGCTTAATCAGCGGCACCGCTATGCTGGCGATAAACACCAGAATAGCGATCGGCAGCATGCCTGCTTGGGCCAGATGGATGACGCCGGATAGTATGGTATCGGGTTTGCCGTTGCCCAGATAGACCACGGTCATGACCGGATAGATATTGGCGGGGATCATCATCACCAGCCCCAGCAGGGTGAAGACCCAGGTTCGCAGGATACTGTTAGGGATGCGGCTGTGTAGAGGCGCACCACAGCGGCAACAGTACAGCCGGGTGGCGGCGCTATGCGGGGATAATTGCTGCAGCTTACGACAGCAGCAACAGAGAACCAGACCGGTATCGAGTCCGGTTTTCATCGGTGCTGATCGTCCAGTCGTTCCCAGCATTCACGGCTGTCAAACTGCGATTGGGCCAGTAACATCAGCAGTAGCAGGGCGACAAATGCATACAGCCCCAGGCCCATCTGTAACTCCCCCAGGTCTTTCATCTTTACGATCGCCACCAGCACCCCAAGCATATACACATCCAGCATCCCCCAGTGTTTCAGATGGTAGTGGCTTTTGAGCAACAGGATCTGCAGGTTCGGCAAAGCACGCAGCCGTGTTAACAAGCAGCCACTAAAGAGCATTAATAGGATGTAGAACGGCACGATCAGGCTGCACAGCGCGACCATAAACGCCATCCACAGATAACCGTCCTGGGCCAGCTTGAGCACCGCGTTGACCAGGGTGTTGGCCTGGGTCTGTCCCAGCAGTTTAAAACTCATTACCGGTAGCAGAACTGCCGGAAAGTACAGCAGCAGCCCGGTCAGGCTGAGTGCCAGGGTGCGATTGATACTGTCCTGCTTATGATGCGCCAGTGTCGCACCACAGCGCGGACAGTCTGCGCGGCCTCGGCTGGTGAAGTGGCTCAGATCAACCAGCAGATCACACTGGTGACAGGCCTGTAGTCTGCAGCGCTGGGAATAGCTGCTGATCTCCTCCATACGGGGTCTTACCTCCAAGGCTGTTATTTATAAGCTGCATCCGCTGCAACGCTAAACCAATCAGGGCAAAAATACTACGCAGCAAGCCCCGGCACCACTGAGAGAGCTGCTTAATCTACGCTCGCCGATGCTCTGAGGGGGATGCGCCCTGTCGCGCTGAGCCCCGTTTAAGCTTGCTCGGCGTCAGACTTTAGTGGCAGACTCGCAGTTTGTTGCCATTCATCCGGATCTCTCTAGGAAGCCTCAGTCGTTATGCCGCTGTTTGAACGTAAATCTCGTTTGGATCGACAACTGTTAATCGAGGACCGCGGCGCGAGTCGGCTGAACCGCTTGTCACAGGTCGCGACCAGTAAGTCGACCTCGCACCGGGTTGTCGAGCTGGCCTGGACTGCAGGCCCGGTGACCCTGATCGCGTCGATCGGCGGTTACTACCTAGGACATGGCAAGGCGCTACCCAAGGAAACCCTGATCTTCTTTATCGGCTATACCATCATCGCCGGGGTGATCGGCTTAGCAGCGCACCTGTTTAACCGGCTCAGCAGGGAGCGGCGTGAGGAGCAGGTGACCGAGCAATTGGTGCGGGTGATGGGGACGGTTCCCGATCTGATCCTGGGGCTGCGTGACCTGAGGCTTGAGTCTTTAGATTTCGAGCAGCGCAAGCTGGAAGCGGCGCGCATCCTGTTGCAGGATGTCGATCTTGGGCCGCTGTGGTCGGCCTCTGCGATTCGTAGTGTGGGCGGTTCGCACGGGCTGGCCGAGGCGGTGTCAGAGATCGAGCTGTTTCACCGCGCGGGCATGCCGAGTCGGGGTCGGGATATCTTGCAGCAACATCGCGCAGAGTTGGATGAGCTGGTGGCCTCGCTGCGTCAGCATTCTGCGGCCTTGGCCAACAGTCTCGAAGCGCGTTTCTTTGGCGCGGGTTACGATGCCCGTGCAGGCGTCGTGCGGGGGCGCTATTTTATCGAGCGTATCTTTGCCGCTATCGATGACGAAGATGAGGTGTTGATGACCCTGGATGATGCTGAGGATATCTACACCCTGCTATTTGAACTGCTGTGTGGACGGCAGATTCCGATGTTGGCCTTTAGTTTTGCCGGCGGCGCTACCTTCGCCAAGGAGACCGAGGCGCTTGAGGGGCGTCGGTTGCGCTTCCGTATCGTTCGCGCGCGTGCCTATAGCCGCCTGCTGGCACTGGCGAGTTATCTCGGGGATAACGTCGATGATAATGCCCAGATCAGCCCGGCGGGGCTGACGGGGCGTGAGTTGCTGGAGTTTTGCACCCAGCATATCGAAAATCTGGTGGCGCAGGTGAAGGCGAATACCCCTGACCGGCACGCCTTAGTTCCGATCTTGCAGCAGGCGCTAGCCCTGTATAGCCAGGCTTATATGGCCTATAGGCGCACCGAGCGCGAATACCATGACTTCTTGAAAGTCGTCAGCCGCTGGAAAAAGCGCTTGGGGTATTATCAGGGTAGCGATGTGTGTTTTTCCGCTACCCGCGAGGGGCATGGGTTGCAGATTACCGAGGACAGTATTTGGCTGTCTGACAAGGGCAAGTTAAAAGTGGTGCAGGCGCTATGGGGGCCGTTTCGACTACAGCCGGATGCCACCGAGGAGCCGGCTAAGCGGGTGCGGGCGACCAAACAACTGGCTATCCGAGTGGCGTTGGCGCTTGATGAGGCGTTACAGATCCGCCGTCCGGAGGTACAGCGCGCGATCTATAACTCTAACACTCTGAATATGGGGGTGTTTGAGCGGGATCTAAGCAGCACCACCAAGATCGGTTGGGGTGAGGCGCTGGTCAAGGAGATCGACAAGGATATGCGTAGCGCATCGGTGGCGCTGGTCGCGGCGATCCACCGTTTCTATGGCTTGAAGCTGGACCCTAAATCGCAGTTGCAATTAGCCCAGCGTTACGGCGCTACCGTGCTGGAGCTGGAGCAGGTGTGCCGTGAGGAGGGCGACGGCGTACTCGGTTATAGCCGCCTACCCATGCGTCCCTTTCCAGTGCCTAAGCCACCGCTGGTGTGGCGCTTGGCGCTGGCCAAGAACCTGTAGCTATCCAGCCTTAGCCCCTACCGCTGTTCAAAGAGGGCCGCGGGAGGGGCCTGACTGGCGGCTGGCTTAGTGCAAGCCGAGCGGACTATTCATCGAAGAGAAAGTTGTCATCATCGCGTTGACGCTTGCTTTCGAAATAATCATCTATGCCGCGTCGGACGTCTATTCTGCCACTCTTTTTTCCATAATCACGAATATCATCGCTATCACCGTCATCCATGGAGAAATCCATATCATCGTCAAAATGTTCTGTATTTGACACCTTGTTCAGTCTCCGAAAAATCGATAAAAAGAAAACACTAAATAGTCGAATTTTTCATCCAGGTAAAATGAATTTTTTTGCGTTTATATGACTGTATTCTGTATATTTTTTCAATTATGGAGTCAGGCAGGCTATCCTGGGCCGAGGGTTGGCTTTTTTAGCGGCTCTTCAGCAAACTCCTGACGCTAGCTCTTTTTTTTTGCTACGTTTTTAGTCATATTCTGGGTTTTAATCTGCGTCGGCAGCGGTGGCTCAGTTGCGCATGCAGTCATGCACGGGCCTGGCTGCACATTCATAGTCGGGTGGGAGATAAGTTCGATGAGATCAGACTATTTTAGATTGAACAGGATCGCCGCGGCACTGCTGCTGGTGGGCGCCGCACAAGCCTCGGCCGAGGTGCTGCATGTCTACAATTGGTCGGACTATATTGCCGAGGAGACGGTGGCTCGCTTCGAAGCTCAGAGCGGCATCAAGGTGGTCTATGACGTCTACGACTCCAATGAGGTGCTTGAAGCCAAGCTACTGGCGGGCAGCAGTGGTTATGATCTGATATTTCCAACGGCCCGCCCTTTTGCCGACCGCCACATCCGTGCCGGTATCTACCAGCCACTCGACAGGAACACACTGACTCACTATCAGAATCTGGATACGGCGATACTGAACTCGCTGGCCGATATCGATCCGGGTAATCAGTACTTAGTGCCCTATATGTGGGGCACCACCGGCATCGGCTATAACGTCGCCAAGGTGAAGGCTATTCTGGGTGAGGAGATGCCGCTGGACAGCTGGCGACTGGTGTTCGACCCTCAGATCGTCGCTCAGCTGGCAGGCTGTGGCGTCACCCTGATGGATGATGCGACCGAGGTGCTGGTGGCTGCGCGGGCCTATCTAGGTCAGCCGACCGATGATTTCAGCAATACGGCAGTCGCCGAAGCGGCGGCGGTGGTGAGTCAGGTGCGGCCACAGCTGCGTTATTTCCACAGCTCACAGTACATCAATGATCTGGCCAACGGCGATACCTGTGTCGCGCAGGGTTACTCGGGCGATATTCTGCAGGCCCGCGACCGGGCATTGGAGGCGGATAATGGCGTGGAGATCGCCTATGCGGTGCCTTCGGAAGGCGCGGTGGTCTGGACCGATGTGATGGCGATTCCGGCCGATGCCCCGAACCCCTCTGCGGCGCATCAATTCATCGATTATCTGCTGCAGCCCGAGGTGATCGCCGAGATCAGCAACTATGTGGCCTACGCCAATGCCAATGCGGTGGCGACCGAGCTGGTTGATGAAGAGATCCGTAACGATGCCGGTATCTATCCCCCAGCCGAAACCCGTGCCAAGCTGCGGGTGCTGAACACCCCGACCGACAAGCAGACCCGCGCTATGAACAGGGCCTGGACCCGGGTTAAAACCGGACAGTAGCCTTATACTGTCAGGTGACCCGACCGATGCCCCACCCAGGGGCATCTTTTTTTTATCGATGAGCCTCTCTGACGATGACAACATCACGCCCGTTTAAGCCCCGGCCGTTTAAACTGCAGTCGTTTAAACCCCAGCCATCACGGCAGACTCCCGAAAGGGAGCCATTGGTTCGCATCGACAATGTCAGTAAGCGCTTTGGTGACTTTTGTGCCCTGGATGCTATCAGCCTGCAGATTCATCAGGGCGAGTTTTTTTCGCTGCTGGGCGCGTCCGGTTGCGGTAAGACCACCCTGCTGCGGATTCTGGCGGGGTTTGAAACCCCGAGCAGTGGTCGCGTCTACATCGATGGTGTGGATGTGACCGACCTCCCGCCTTACCTGCGTCCGGTCAATATGATGTTCCAGTCCTACGCGCTGTTTCCGCATATGAGTGTGGCCGACAATATCGCCTTCGGTCTGAAACAGCAGCGGATGCCCAAAGCTGAGCGTACCGAGCGGGTGGCGGAGATGCTGGCGCTGGTGCAGATCGAAGCGCTGGCGACTCGCCGACCGCACCAGCTCTCTGGCGGCCAGCGGCAGCGAGTGGCATTGGCACGGGCGTTGGCCAAACACCCTAAGATTCTGCTGTTGGATGAGCCGCTCGGGGCGCTCGACAAGAAGCTGCGCGAGCAGACCCAGTTTGAACTGGTGAACATTCAGGAACGTTTGGACACCACCTTTATCATCGTCACCCATGATCAGCAGGAGGCGATGACCATGTCGTCGCGTATCGCGCTGATGAATAAGGGGCGGATCGAGCAGGTGGATCCGCCGCGCCATCTGTATGAATTCCCCGCCACCCGCTATGCCGCCGACTTTATCGGTCTGGTCAACCTGTTCGAGGGCCATGTGGTCGATCAGGTCGATGATCAGCTGTTGGTGCACAGCGATGCCCTGCAGGGTGCGTTGTGGGTGCATCATAGCCATCCTTTAGTCGTTGGCATGCCGGTCACGGTCGCGCTAAGGCCGGAAAAAATACAGGTTCTTAGCGTGCTGGAGGCCGGTCAGCCTAATCAGTTTCGGGGCCAGATCCGTGAGATCGCCTATCTTGGCGATATGTCGATCTATCATGTCGAGCTTCCCAGCGGTAAGCGGGTGCAGTTTACCCAGGCCAATGCCCAGGCACTGATCGAGCAGCCACTGACCTGGAATGACGAGGTGATCTTAGGCTGGCAGGCCAACAGCTGTGGGGTGCTGCTCGCATGAGCCGTCGCTGGCCATCTCTGCTGCCTAGCGGACGCGCGCTGATTATTGGAGTGCCCTGGCTATGGCTGGGGCTGTTCTTCCTGTTGCCATTCCTGTTTGTGCTCAAGATCAGTCTGTCGGAACCGGTGCTGGCGCAACCGCCCTATCTGGATCTGCTGCGCGAGATTGAAGACGGACTGGTGACCATCGTTATCAATCTGGGTTCCTATCAGCTGCTGGGCGAAGACCCCCTGTACCGCAATGCGCTATTCAGCTCGCTGGAGATCGCCGCAGTGGCTACGCTGTGCTGTTTGCTGTTGGGCTATCCGATGGCCTACGCCATCGCCCGTGCGCCGAGTCATTGGCGGTTACCGTTGCTGATGCTGATCATCCTGCCGTTCTGGACCTCGTTTCTGATCCGGGTGTATGCCTGGATTGGCATCCTCAAGGGCAACGGCCTGCTGAATAATTTTCTGCTGTGGCTCGGAGTCATCGACCAGCCACTGGTGATCATGCACACCCCGATTGCCGTCTATATCGGCATCGTCTACAGCTACCTGCCCTTTGTGGTGCTGCCACTGTACGCCACCCTGGTGCGTTTGGATCTGGCGCTGTTGGAAGCCGCTGCCGATCTGGGCTGCCCGCCTTGGCGGCAGTTTTTGTTGATTACCCTGCCGCTGTCGCTGCCGGGGGTGCTGGCCGGGGGGATGCTGGTGTTTATCCCGGTGATGGGTGAGTTCGTGATTCCCGATCTGCTCGGTGGGCCCGATACCCTGATGCTCGGCAAGCTGCTGTGGATCGAGTTTTTCAATAATAAGGATTGGCCGGTGGCCTCGTCGCTGGCGGCGGTGCTGCTGCTGGTGTTGATCGTGCCCTTTGTGTTGTTGCGCCATTTCGAACGTAAAGCGGAGCAGGGCAGATGAAGCCGCGTCGTTTCCCGTTGTTACTGAGTATTCTCGCGTTTGGCTATGCGTTTCTGTACGGCCCGATTCTCAGCCTGATGGTCTACTCGTTCAATGAAAGTCGGCTGGTCACCGTCTGGGGTGGCTTCAGTACCAAATGGTACGGCGAGCTGCTGAACAACGGCCCACTACTGGATGCGGCTTGGTTGAGCGTCAAGATCGCCGCTATCAGTGCCAGTGGTGCCGTGGTGCTGGGTACCCTGGCGGCGCTGGCACTGATCCGCTTTCAGCGTTTTCGCGGCCGCCAGAGCCTGGAGGTGATGGTGACCGCGCCGCTGGTGATGCCCGAGGTGATCATCGGTCTGTCGTTGTTGCTGCTGTTTGTGGCGCTGGATAAGCTGATCGGCTGGCCCTCCGGACGCGGTCAGGCGACGATCACCCTGGCGCATATCACCTTCGCCATGGCATACGTCACCGTGGTGGTGCGCAGCCGCCTGGCACATATGGACCGTTCATTGGAGGAGGCGGCATTGGATCTGGGTGCCCGACCGCTGAAGGTGTTTCTGGTGATCACCCTGCCGCTGATGGCACCGGCACTGGTCGCCGGCTGGCTGCTGGCCTTTACCCTGTCGATGGATGATCTGGTGGTCGCCAGCTTCGTATCCGGCCCCGGCGCCACCACCCTGCCGATGGTGGTCTACTCCAGCGTTCGTTTAGGCGTCAGCCCGCAGATCAACGCCCTGGCGACCCTGATCGTGTTAGTCGTCAGTATTGCGGTGGTCATCGCCAGCTACCTGATGTTCCGGCAGCAACAGCGCAGCGGCGACCACAGAGGTTAAGCGTTCCTGTTAGTACACCCAGTTAGAGCGCCCCTGTTAGGGTAAGTAAGGGCTGGGCAGAGGGCTTGGACATGTGGGCGTCATGCAGATGGGTTGATATTCGCCAAGGCTAATGCTAGATAGCGTTTTGCTATAATTTTATATCTAATAGCAATAAGCTATGAATTCAGCCCCTAGTCTTCCCGGTGTCCGAGATTTGCTGAAAAACAAACAACAAATACGGCTCTTCGACGTTTCATGTGGGTTTGAGTATTGCCCCCGCGGGGCTAGCAATCATGTAAATCATGGTGATGAAGTTGTGGTTGCTACGGTAGCCACGAGCACGTGCCCTGGCTGAGTTATGTAACCCCCGATGGGTTGGCATAATCGAGTAGAAAGTGCTTTCCATCCTCGCAAAGAGTCCATAGTTTTGTGCTTGTAGTTTTCAGTGCTTAACTAGAAGATCAAGCACCAAAAATGACACTGTTAATAACCATAGATTATTCATTGATGTAGATCGTAAGTGAGGGCCCATCATACAGTGATGCAGATTTAACAGCATGCGGGCCTTAGTGATGCTCGACTCTTCTAGAGCGAGAACTGTTCCTTTCTTGTGAAGGGAGCGCCCGGGGATTGACGTTTATATCTTGAGGAGTAGGCGAAACCTGAGCGCAGAGACGGCCATTCGCGACCGGGAAAAATATCGGTTGTTTAAGTTGCGATATCTGTTCGCGTAACTACTTAATCTAAAGCTACATTTGTCGGGTGATCACTCCCAGATGTGTACTCTAGAAAGCTCGCTTCGAGGGAGCGAATGAACAATTTTGCTACATTGGACAGAGGCCTGTCTTTAGAGAACAGGACGTAGGCTGTTATCGGAATATTTGGTATGAAAGGTTTGATCGCTAATCCTTGATAGCTACCTGCATTAATAACGTACTCATCAACCAAGGCTACGCCTGTGCCGCTTTCGACTAATGCGCAAGCTGTATTGCTGTACCTTGTCTCTACGGACCACTTAAGCTCTTCCCCTGCCATCTTAAAGGCGTTTTCGATTAAGTTTCCAAACGGTGTTCCACGAGTCATCATTATGAAAGAGTGCTTCTTCAGATCGACCGGCCTGACGACATCAATCCCCGCAAGAGGGTGTTTTTGGGGAACAATGCAGACCATTTTTCCAATGTGGACAGGGTGGGCGGCTACGGAGGGGCGTTCTGAAAAAGTGATTGCCACCCCTATTTCAGCGATGTTGGTTTCGAGTTGCTCGATAATATCCTCCCAGCGTCGGATATCGAGTGATACCTGAACACCTGGGCGAGATTTTATAAATGATTCAATGGCTTGAGGTACGACTGAGTTCGCCATGCTGGGTGTCGCGACGATGCGCACTCGTCCAACTTTAGCATCGCGGATGTCGTAAATTCTATCCTGGACCGACTTTAAAGAAAGAAACAGAGGCTCTATTTCTCGGTAAAGCCTTTGCGCTTCTTCCGTTGGAACTAGACGGCCGTTGATGCGTTCGAACAGCGATATGCCTAGATTCGATTCGGTATGACGGATTGTTTTGCTTACGGCGGGCTGTGAAACCCCAAGATCGTATGCCGCAGCACTCGTAGTCCCTGCGGCCATAACGGCTCGGAAAATTTCCAGCTGCCTTAAATTCATTGTATAACCATCAGTTGTATGAAGCGTTATATAAAGTATACGACATTATTGGTTACGAGCTCTACAATATTCATAATAAGTTCGCAGCTTCCGTATTCAGCAGTAGACAGAAAAAACGTACAGAAGCCATAGTTGTATTTGAAATGCGTTTTTTTGCTCTATCTGCAGCAGATAGTGGCGAAAGGCTAGGCGAGCTGGCCCGAGTTACAGGCGTTTCAGATAAACCCCTTTGCAATTGGCGAACACAAGCCAGAAAGGAGGTCACCCGGTGCACGGTTTCAAAGCTAAATCAGTGCAATGGTCAGAAGAGGCCAAACTAGCCACCGTGATTGAGACAGCGGCGCTGCTGGGTCTTGTCAGGCCTGGTGTTGAAACACCTCACCTATCTGGCCTCGGCGCTGAGTGACCCATTCTATTATTGGTGCATGTTTGACGACCTATATAGCCGAAAGCGCCGTCCAACTGCTGCAGAATTGTTTGTTGCGAGAACAGTGCCTGCAGCAGTCCCTGGTATCGTACTCTGGTAATGGCGCACCGATGAAAGCCCAGGCAATGAAAGCGAAGCGGGAAGAGTTGGGAGTGCTGCTATCGTCCAGCCGTCACAGGTTTATCAATGATAACGTTTTTGCTGAACCTGTGTTTAGAGTCCTGAAGTACCGGTCTGGGTGGCCTTCGTTAGCCTTTTTGCTGATGAGAGTATTAATGAATTCGAAGCTAATAATTACTAAGTCACTGGATGTATATAATTTTTTCTTAAATTTATCTGCCTGAAATTTAAATAATGTTTCATAGGGTATCAGATAATGGAAAGGTAAGTGGTGATGATGATTTGAATAGTAAGTAACATTAAAAACAGGTCGCAGGCGATAATATAAAAGTAAGACAGAAAATCAATAATGGAGTCCCAATGAATAAATTAGATTTAGTGATTTTTGGTGATATTGTCACATCAGACAAGGTTATTGAAAACGGATATGTCAGTGTTCTTGGAGGCAAGATTGTAGATATTGGAGAACGGTTTGAAGGTGATGCTGAGAGCATCTTCGATGCTCGTGGAAAGTGGGTCTTACCAGGGGTTATTGACGGTCAGGTGCATACAGGCAGTCAGCCGAACAGAGAAGGCATTGGTCTTGGCACTCGAGGTGCTGCAGCCGGCGGTGTAACTACTATTGTTGATATGCCCTATGATTCGCCCGTACCGGTTACGACAGCGGAGATTTTTAAGAAAAAAGTAGCGACAGTGGAGCGCGAAGCCTACGTAGACGTAGCTCTTTATGCAACAATTGCTAAGCATAATGGCATGGGTGAAATTCAGCCTATGATTGAAGCGGGTGCCTGCAGCTTCAAAATCTCGCAATACGAAACAGATCCAACACGATTTGCACGAATCCCCCCGTATGACATGCTCAAGGCATTCCGTATAGTTGCACCTTCGGGGCTAGCCTGTGGTGTTCATAATGAAAACCAAGAGGTCGTGGATCATGAAATCGAAAGTGTTAACGCTGCGGGGAATAATCACTATACCGGCTATGGTCTAAGCCGGCCCCCCATTTCAGAAACCCTAGCTATTAACGAAGTATATGAGATTGGTGTGGAAAGTAATTGCCGGGCTCATGTTGTTCACTGCTCGTTAGATAGAGGGTTTGAGATTTGTGAATCCTTTAAGGCACTTAACTACCATTCTTCAATTGAAACCTGCATACAGTACCTAATGTTCTCTGAAGAGGATATGGAGCAGCTTGGGGCAAAAATTAAGCAAGGACCACCCATTCGACCTTCACATGAGAAGGAAAAATTATGGAAGCGTATCGCGGATGGTCACGTCGATTTCGTGTCATCAGATCATGTGGCTTGGAGTTTGGATCGTAAGACTAAAAGCCATTTTCTAAGTAATGCATCTGGAATGCCTGGCCTAGAAACCCTTTTGCCAGCATTCTACACAGGTTGTGTAGCACATGATTTATCTATAAACACTGTCGCTAAGCTGCTTTCTGAAAATGTGGCAAAGCATTTCTGTATTTATCCAAAAAAGGGAGCTATCCAAGTCGGTAGTGATGCGGATTTTGCTGTGCTTGCGCCAGGGTCTTATGTTTTTGATGAGAATAAACAGCAAGGAGCTTCAGAGTGGAGTCCATTTAATGGTTTTGAAATGTCCGGCCAAGTTCAAGCAACCTTTGTCAGGGGGAAGCAAGTATGGGACGGAAAAGATATTCTGGTTGAACCAGGATATGGTACTTTTGTTAGCCCCAAATAGATTGTCAAATGACAGATAGCAACATAAATATGATCGCAATGTGCTTTGTTGAGGAGTAATAATGTCACTAAACATCAATATGAACCGCCTTTGGGGAAACATTGAGAAACTTGCCGAATTTACCGAAGACGGGCGTCCATATACACGACGTGCGTTCGGACCACTTTATCTGCAGGCGCGGGATTGGCTTAAACAACAGTTTATCGAAGCTGGTCTACAGGTCGAGGTAGATGCTGGAGGTAACCTGATTGGTAGACGAGCAGGGCTTAATCCAGATTTACCTCCCATTTCATCGGGATCCCACACCGACACGGTACCTGAAGGCGGGCGCTTTGACGGTATTGCTGGTGTATTGGCGGCGCTTGAAGTCGCTCATTCCCTAAAAGATAACAATATTCAATTAAACCACCCGCTTGAAGTAATTGATTTTCTTGCAGAGGAGCCGAGCGATTATGGATTGTCACGAGTGGGGAGCCGAGCATTAACCGGTGATCTGTCAAGCGAGATGTTGCAATATACCGCACCAGACGGCTCTACTTTGGCTGATGGAATTCGACGAGTGGGTGGAGAACCGTCTAAATTAAACAAGCCTTTATTGGGTCTAGGTGATGTCGCCGGCTTTTTTGAACTGCATATCGAGCAAGGACCGGTACTGGAAGCTGAAAAATTACCTATAGGTATTGTGACTAATATTGTAGGAATTACTCGTGTTGATATGAAATTCATAGGAACCCCCGCTCATTCTGGTACCACTCCAATGGATATTCGTGCGGACGCACTTGTGGCTGCTTCCAAGCTAATTAGCGCCATCAATGATAGTGCTCGTGAATGGCTAGACAAACCAGAGTACCTAGTTGCTACTGTAGGAAAGCTGGATGTAACCCCAAATGGTTCTAATGTTGTCCCTGGGCGTATCGATATGACGCTTGAGGTGCGTAGTAGTAGTGATAAAGTGGCCAAGCAGTTTGTTCAGGACATCGAGATTCAGGGTCAACAAGTGAGTTCGGAATTGGGAGTTAAGTTCAAGTCACAGTTTGTCAGTTTCTCTCCGGCGGTTGATTGCACGGCCTCGGTTCAGCAGGCAATCGAAACAGCATGTAGGGAGAGTGGTACATCCTTTCGCTTCATGCCCAGCGGGGCTGGGCATGATACAGCCTGTATGACAAAACTGGGCCCGGCCGGGATGATTTTCATTCCTTGCCTTGGCGGTCGAAGTCATTGCCCTGAAGAATGGAGCGACTCCAATCAGCTAGCCACCGGTACAGAAATGCTATACCAGGCAGTTATTAACTTTGATCATATGATCGCTTGACCTGTCATCTGTGGTGAGGTTTTCCAAGTCGTGGGAGGGCGCTTACGTAGCGGATACACCGGAAGGCGTTCAAACGAGCGGCGAGTGTGGGTCGCAGTGTTTTAGCACTCCTTCATGGTCCGTGTTTGGTGATGTCTATGGCCGAGCCTAGTTAGCATCCATAAACACCCGATTGCTCCGCATCTTGCCTTGTCAGCTCAAGCTGGAGGGTGGCGCTGATAGGCGCCTCCTCCCTTTGGGAGAGGGCTGGGGTGAGAGGGTAGTTACCACCACCACTTAAGCGGCTTCGCCGCCAACCTTCCCTCTTTCAGGGGAGAGGAGGCTGCTCCGTGCTGCCGTTGAATCCCTTGTCATCAGGATAAGCCCTGGATTTCCGGATGGGTACTAGTTAAACAGACCTGATCTTTTTTGTGCAGATGATCTGAAACCTAGTGAAGGCCAGGTTGCTCAAGAATGAAATATCTCAGGTCATCTCCTCAGAACATGCCCTTACAACAGCAACGAAATAAGACAACTATGCGTACGCCCTGAGATAGACTCAATCCATAATATATGAGGCGAATTACTATGAGTAATGAGAAAACCGACCTGATCATACGTGTAATCAATCCCAACTCAAACCGGACAGTGACTGAAAGTATGTCAAGATCCCTTGAGTCGCTACGGATGGCCGGCGGCCCTGAGCTTGATTGTATCACACTGGAGCAGGCGCCTTTTGGCATCGAAAGCCAGGCTGACATCGACCGAGTTGCACCGTTGCTATGTGACTATGTGACGAATGATCATGAAGCGGATGCATTTGTCATCGCCTGTTACAGTGACCCTGGCGTGTCCCTTTGTCGATCGATAAACACACGACCTGTGTTTGGCATTGGCGGGGCTGCAGCTCTTGCTGCACTGGCTCTGGGCCGACGTTTTGGTGTTATCTCCATTTCCGAATCGTCCGTCCACCGCCATCTGAGCAAGCTTCGAGAACAGGGCCTCGAAAGATGTTGTGCCGGAGATCGTGCACTAGGTATGAGCGTGGCAGAAGCGGAAGGAGGTGTTGATACACTTAAAAAGATGATACGCGTCGGTGAAGAACTACGAGACGTTGATAGAGCTGAAGTCTTGATCATGGCGTGCGCAGGGCTGGCTAAACACCGCCGTGAACTTGAGCAGGCCGTAGGAATTCCTGTCGTTAATCCGGTACAAGCTGCGGTGATACAGGCTATAGGTGCCGTGCGTATCAACGCTGGTGCCTATTAAACAACACATAAATCCTCCTCCTTCAACGCTATATTCCAGCTAAAATTATGGGTAATTGGCGTGACTATTGGCGCTTCAGGGTGTTCGCCTATTTTAAGTGGACGCCTTTTATGACCCTGATAAGGTGCTCACTGACCCTGTCAGCCACCTGAGCAAACCTGTAAACCCGCACCCTGGCATCCAGTCCAACCCTTGAAATACGACAGAGACTCTATACGGGTTAATAGTTGACGCCAAACATCGGGCTTTGAATCCTGCTGAATACCGGCGACGCTTAGCCTGTGAGCCATTCGCTTAAAGTGCTTGTAGACAGTGCCCACTAAATATTAAGTGGACACGGTCCTGGCGCAATCGAGAACTAACTCAAGAGGGTGTCACCGGACGGTTACTGAAAACCGCGCTTATCCAAGGCCTAACGGATTGACGGAGTCAAACGCCAGGTTGATTGGCTATTCCGATGATCGTGACCGGCTGTTCCGACGATCGTGACCGCCTAGGAAATGGCAGTGACACTGGAGCTGCTTTTTTAAATCAACCGGTCACGATGGGTCAAGTTTTTGGTGGTTTTTTCTCATAGAACCTCCTTTCAGTGGTAAGCGATGGGCGTTGTGTAGCAAGCGGTCAAGAATGGCATCAGCCAGTGTCGCCTCGCCGATAAATTCATGCCAGTGATCCACCGGTAATTGACCTGCGATCAAGGTGGCCGATAGGCCGTTTCGATCTTCGATCACCTCCATCAAGTCATTGCGCTGGGCGGCGTTTAATTTCTGGATGCCCCAGTCGTCCAAGATCAACAGATCCGTCTTCGACAGCTGATTCATCAGACGGGTGTAACTACCATCGCCGTGGGCAATACGCAGCTGTTCAAAGAACCGGGGGAGTCTCAAGTAGCGGACGGAGTGTCCTTGACGACAGGCTTGGTTGCCAAGCGCGCAGGCGAGCCACGTTTTTCCGGTACCGGTCGGGCCAGTGATGCATAGGTTCTGTTTCCGTTCGATCCAGTGGCCGTGCCCAAGGCTGGTCAGATAGGCGCGATCTATGCCTCGTGGGTGTTGATAATCAACCTCCTCAAGGTAGGCGTTCTGGCGCAGCTTTGCCGTCTTGAGCAACCGCACCAGGCGGCGGTTGTCTCGGTATAACAGTTCGTGGTCAACCAGCAGTGCTAGCCGTTCTTCAAAGGATAGGTGGCCTATCTCTGGCTGGGTAAGTTGATAATTCAGCGCTTCGGCCATGCCGGTTAGTCGCAAGCTGTGCAGGCGTTCCAGGGTATGTTGCTGGCTCATGGGTGCGTTTCCTATAGGTCAGTGGTAATAGCCAGCGCCGCGAACGTTGGCGTGCAGGGGCAGCTCACCCTGGCTCTGTTCTGGTCGCGGTTGCTGGTCAAGGCCGTTTTCAAGGATGGAGTGGATGCTGCGGTAGTTAGCAGAACCCAGCGCCAGTGCGTGCTCACAGGCGCTTTCCAAACGCAGGCGGGTAAAGCGTTTGGCCAGGTTAAGCAGCCCCAGGCAGGCGCGATAACCCTGCTCCGGATGATCCCGGTTATCGAGCACCCTCTTGACCACCTCTCGGGTACAGGGGCCGATATCCTTGCCCCAGTTGAGGAAACGCTCCGGACTCCACTGGTGGTGATGCTGATGCGATGGCGGCATATGCTCTGGCAGTGTGGTGAAGCCGCCCTTGGGCTGGCGAGGATGGCTGGCCACCCGACTCCCTTGATCAAACACTTCAATCAGCGCGGTGCCCATGCGTACATCCAGCCGTCGTCCCACCAGTCGGTGCGGGACGCTGTAGTAATGCTTGGCTACCTCAATGTGGTAATCGATGCCGGGCTTGGCCTTTTTCCACTCCGCGTAATCATAGGTTGTCGCTGGCAGAGGCTTGAGGACTGGATGATCCAGCGCATCGAACGCGCTCTGGCGTGAGCCAGGGAGCTTCTGAAAGGGTCGCTGGTTTAGATCTTTCAGCAGCGTAGCGATGGCGCTATTGAGCTCCTGTAACGTGAAAAATCGGTGGTGGCGAAGTCGTGCCAAAATCCAACGCTCTACCACCTGGACACCTATTTCTGCCTTCGCTTTATCCTGCGGTTTATAAGGTCTAGCCGGCAGAATCGCGGTGCCGTAATGGCGAGCCATCTCTTGATAGGTCTGGTTGGGTTCGGGCGCGTAACGGCAGGGTTTGCGGACGGCGCTGCGCAGATTGTCAGGAACAAGCAAGGCCGGAACCCCACCGATAAAGCGCAGCGCCCGCTGATGCGAGCCGATCCAGTCGGGCAGTGATTGGCTCCAGGTGGCTTCAGCATAGGTGTAGCTGGACGCACCCATAACAGCGACGAAGATCTGTGCAGAGCGCACCTCTCCGGTGATCGAGTTGACCACCTCTGCAGTCGGACCGCAGTAGTCGATGAACAACTTCTCTCCGGCCAGATGTATCTGGCGCATGCTGCGTTTCTGTCGACCAGACCAGTCACGATAGAGGTCGCAGTAGCGGCTGTAACGATAAGCTTTCTCGCCATGATCTGCGGCATATTCAGACCATAGCAACTGTAACGTAACGCCCTTGCGTTTGAGTTCCTGGTGAATGGCTGGAAAGTCAGGTTCAATCTGGCGAACTGGTTTGGCAGCGACCGCAAATAGCAGAAATATTGTCAAATCTGGTGTATGGAATCAGGCGGCGTTCCGGTCTGATTGATCCGTAACTTGCTCTCCGTCTTTGAACTCAACGTTGTTGACCACCAGGGTCAGCAGCTTGAATCCCTTGATCCTTTTCCAGTTCTTCTGAGCCGATTCCAACAGCTTGTAGACCATCGCTAACGTCGTATCACGAGAGCCGCAGTTACGGGTGCGCTTGGTGCGTAACCGGACTGTCGCAAAGGTCGATTCAATCGGGTTGGTCGTCCTAATATGCGCCCAGTGCTCTGCAGGAAAATCGTAGAACGCCAGCATCTCTTTTCTGTCCTTGGCCAGACACGCCATGGCTTTGGGGTATTTGGCGCTGAATCGAGCCTGAGCGCGATCAAAGGCTGTGAAGGCGTCATCACGCGTGGCGGCCATCCAGATATCGTGCAGCGCCTCCTTGACCTTGGGCTGCATCGACTTAGGCAACTTGTTCAGCACATTCGCGGTTTTATGCACCCAGCAACGCTGGTGGCGACAGCTGGGATAGATCTTGGCCATCGCCTTCCAGAAGCCTAGCGCACCGTCACCAATAGCCAGTCTAGGCGCGATAGTCAGCCCCCGTTTACGCAGGCTCACCAAGAGCTCTTCCCAGCTGGCCGTGGACTCTCTAAAGCCATCCTCAACCGCCACCAATTCCTTGCGGCCATGCTCTGTTACTCCGATGATCACCAGTAGGCACAGCTTGTCATCCATTCGTACATTGCTATGAACACCGTCTGCCCAAAAGTACACGTAACGCTTGTCACTCAGATCGCGAATCCGCCAATGGTTATACTCTTTCTGCCACTTATCCTTGAGTCTCGAGATCGTATTGGCCGATAACCCCTTGGCCTGGTCGCCCAATAGCGCCGCCAACGATTCCTGAAAATCACCGGTGGAGATGCCCTTCAGGTACAGCCAGGGCAGCAGCTCTTCAACACTGCGCGCTCGCTTAAGATAAGGTGGCAGCAGGTTGCTGTTGAATCGGATGCCGGACCCGCTACGATCTCGCACTTTTGGAACCTTGATCTCAACGTCACCGATACCGGTCTGTACGGTGCGCTTCGGTAAATGACCGTTACGAACTACGGCTTGGCGGCCATCTATCAAACGTGTCTTGGCATGCTGGTCGAGCAGTACCTGTAGTTCCGCTTCCACGGCCTGTGAAATCAGCTGGCGCGCCCCTGATCTCAACAAGTCGGTAAGGGGATCAATGGTATTACTCTCTGGCTGAGTCAGGGCGGTCAGGGTAAACTTGCTCATGGCGTATCTCTCTACTGTTGATTGTGATCTGGCGAGATCAATCAACAGGATACGCCACCCTTTCTATCTTTCCCCCTCATACACCAGAAATCACCATATCTCCAAATAGCAGCCTCTCCAGAGCGCCATCATCCATATTTTCAGGCAGCGGCCAGGTCAGTTTTTGCGCCCTGGTCAGGCTCAGGTATTTGGCAACAGCGCCTTTGGATATCCCCAGAGCTAGGGCGATCCTATTTTGGCTGAGCCCAGCTTCATGATGGAGGCGTAATACGTCTCGAATTTTGTGCATTGGAATCCTCTTGGTCGGCATCACTCTGTCCTCAAATGGGCCAGATATATGCCGTATCAGTTAGAAGAATTCCAGTACCCTGCCGATCGGTTCCGAGGTCGTGACCGCTGATTCCGACATCGTGACCGCCGATTCCGACGGGGGCTAAAAAACGGTCACGATCAATCGGAAATGCCGGTCACGTTCGCTCGGAATGGCCGGTCACGATGCGTCGGTATGACTGGTCACGATGGCTCGGAATACGCAGTTGATGAGATAAGCCCTTTGAGAGAGCCCCTAGGAGATCAGCGTTGGCAGCCATAGAGCAATTTGCGGAAACATGATTAAGAGCGCTAGAACAACAAGATCAACCATCAAGAATGGCATGCAGCCTTTGTAGACCTGCTCGAGGGAGATATTCATGCCCTTGGGAATAGCCCCTTTTATAGCGAATACATTCAAGCCAACCGGCGGAGTGATGGCGCCTATCTCGGTCAATTTTAATGCAATCACACCAAACCAAATGGGGTCGTAGCCCAATTCGAGTAAAATTGGTAATACGATGGGCAAAGTGAGTGCATAAATCCCTACAGGGACCATGATCATCCCTAGCAGGAACATGATCGCCATAATTCCGAGTAAAATGGCGAAGGGCGGCACATCTGCGTGTTGTAATAGCATCGTCATTTCGGTGGGCAGGCGCGTTACAGCCAGTACCTTGCTATAAAAAAGGGCGCCAATGTTGATAAGGAACAGCATCGCCGTCACGTTGGCGGCTTCCTGCATGGATTCGTTAACCTGGCCAAATTGAGTGAAATTTCGCAGCATAAGGGCTAATCCGAGTGTGACGAGTGCGCCCGCGGCTGCCGACTCAGTCGGCGTAAGGATCCCAGAATACAGCCCACCTAAGACGACTATGGCGATTATGACCACTGGCCACATTTGGAACGCTTCTCGCCTCCGGCTTACCGGGGCTACAGCGGCCCCCATTGACTTGGTTGCTGCCGCTCCCGCAGGTCTTTCAGTAGATGGTGCCAGGGCTGGGTTGCGCTTGACCAAGAAAACGATCAGAAGGGTGTAGGCTGCTATAGTAAGCAATCCTGGTATGATGCCGGCCGCAAACAGTTTTCCGATCGATTGTTGAGTAAACAGCGCGTAGATAATCATCATCATGCTGGGCGGGATCATCGACGCGAATGTTCCGGCCGAAGCGATACAGCCAACTGATAGCGCCTTGTCGTAGCCAAGGCGCTTCATTTCGGGCAAGGCCATCTTGCCGAATATGGCGGTCGTAGCGATCGAAGATCCGGAGACAGCACCAAAAACCCCACAACTAAAACAAGTCGCTACCATCATGGATCCGGGAACTCCTCGACTTAGAGCGCTCACACCGCTATAGGCCAGCCGCGCCAAACCTCCGTTTGAGGCGAAAGCCCCCATTAGGATGAAGAGTGGAATCGCAGTCCAAGTCGGTGAGGCGATAGAAAAGTAGGCTGCCTGACCCAGCAGAGAGACAGAGCTATCGAAGCCAAGTAGCAAGTAACATGAAATAAAGCCAGATAGCAAAAACGACAAGCCTATCTGCACCCCCAGCGCCATTAAAAACAATAGCAGACCGATACATATGATTCCGGCGGTTATAAAGTCCATTCTCGACTCCTTTATTTTGAATGTAATTGTTGACGCATGTGTTTATTCGAAGTCGATTGGATCGTCTGTTTTTTCTTCTGCGCGGTGTTTTGGGTCAAATAGATTGATGATGGCTTGTAAAAAGAAGAAGAGCAGACCCAAAACCATCACGAATTTAGTTGGCCAGATTTGCATCTCGACAGTTCCTTCAATCGCATCCCCGAACTCGAAAGAAGACCATGCATCGAGGGTGACGGAGTAAAGCAGCAAGCCAACAGCAAGCACCGCAAGTAATTGAGCCAACGCATTCGTCCAGCGGCGAGCACTAGTCGGAAGCATATCCAGCAGAAACTCCAAGCGGACGTGTTCGGAATGCTCTTCGCAACGTGCAAAACCGAGGTAGATGACGATCATCATTACGAAGACCGAGATTTCGGCAACCCCTTGAAGTGGCTTACCCACGGTTCGCCAAGCAACGTCGGCAACCAGCAGCAACATCATTGCCACCATTAGCCACCCCGTAAACCCGGAGAGGATTCGGTTGATTTTACTGACAATCTTTTCCATAGGTGTCTCTGCTTAATCGAAAATTACACATTCCGGCCACCGAGCTTGTTTACCGACGGCCGGGGCTGATCAATTCTGCGAATACAGATAATCAGTTCATTGCTTCTGAGTGTATTTTACGAACCTTGGCCATCACCTCCGCCGCATTGAGCAAGCCTGCTGCTTTTGCCTCTTCTACCCATTGGTTTTGTAGCTCGGACAGCTTGGTCTTGTTTTCCCACTTGGCGAGATCTGTTTGAGATAATTCTACCAATTTGTAACCTGATGCCATTTGCTCAGATTTGACTTTGTCAAACTCAGCCGTCCAGGTTGTGGCAAACTGCTGCTCGGCAATTAAAGACGCCTTTAGAATACCCTCCTGGATGTCCTTAGGAAGACGGTTGAAGTATCTAATGTTAGCCAGGTGCAGGAAGGGGGTTGAGAACCATAATTCCTTAGAAATTAATAGATTAGGTGCAACTTCGTCGAGTTTCGTTGCGTGCAGTCCATCATAGTTTGTGTAGACCCCATCGATGGTACCAGTCTGCAGAGCAACGTAGACATCCCCCCAAGGCACTGCAACAGGAGTTGCTCCGGCATTGTCCAGATAGCGAAGTAGCCATTTACCGCCAGCACGCCACTTGTCAGACTTGATGTCATCTATGCTATCTAGCTGGTTTACACCGGCAAAAGCGCCTGGTAAACCAGCAGTGATCATCAGAGGCATGACGCCAGCTTTTTTCAGCTCCGCCTTCAGCTCAGGCACTTCCTCATAGGCCTTACGATATAACCAAACCTGTTTTTCAAATGTCTCAGGACCTCTTGGAAACAGCGAAAATACCGAATGGGCGATAAGGCGCTTCGGATAGTGTCCCGGATAGACGAAGCCCATTTCAGCAATCCCATCACCAAGACCCTTAAGGGATTCTTTAGAGCTAAAGAGCGTACCTCCGAAAAAATCTTGGACCTTTAGCTTCCCATCTGTTTGCTTCTCGATTTCGTTTAACCAAACGTCTTTAACGAATTGAGGCCGCATTCCTCCGAGAGGGTCATGATCTGCATACTTAAAAGTGGCTGCCATGGCGCTTTCGCTTACCGCAGTTAGTGCAAGAAACATCGTACAGACTGCGCCAAGAGTCCCCCGCTTTTGCCTGAGCGCTTTCGAGCATCGCTTATATTTAGAGCTCATAAAAACAGCCAAATAATTAGTTCTTATTGTGTACAAAAACATCTGGAAACTCCCCCTAGATTTTAAGTTGAGTCGCGTTAGTCTCCCTTACAGGCTAATCACAACTGACGCTTTAATATTTCAATTTTCAGCCAGAATATCAAATGCTATAACAACCTCAGGCTATGCTATAAGGTTATAGGAAAAAGAAGATTTTTGCTGATAGAGCCCATAGCGTATGCTCTGCTCTACACATGCCATGCTCTATGTAATCCGATTTCATGCGCTAATGATACTGACAGTATAAAGCATGTCTTTATTAGAAAATAATAACTAATAACAACTGCTTATAGTATTTGATGCCGACGTCAAGTTGCAGGTGTCAGCGGTAAAAGAGAATATTTAGCGGGGTTTTAACACCCGCATAAGGATTGTATAACCACCGGTACTAATATGAGCTCAAATAAGCATGCGACATTACATTCAGAGATCCTTAGAATAATTTTATTCATAGCTTTCCCTGAGTCGAGGGAAGGCGCTGTAAAGCAAAGAAATACAATGTTGAGAGGATCCTATCATGTCAAGAGTCATCACCGTGGGTGCCGCGCAGCTTGGCCCCATTCAGAAAGCGGAAAGTCGTAGCTCCGCCGTTAAGCGCATGCTCGAACTCATGAAACAAGCGCATCATAAACGCTGCGATCTCATTGTGTTTCCTGAGCTAGCGTTAACCACTTTCTTTCCCCGCTATTTAATAGAGGATCAGGCCGAGATTGATCAATGGTATGAGACCTCTATGCCCAATAAAGAAACCCAGCCGCTGTTTGATGCCGCAAAAGAATATGGCATCGGATTTCACTTAGGATATGCGGAGCTGGTTGAAGAGTCTGGTCAAGCGCACCACTACAATACCGCGATTATTGTAGATAAAAGTGGCGAAATTGTTGGAAAATACCGAAAAGTACACCTTCCTGGGCATGCGGATTTTGAGGAAGGGCGGAGTTTTCAGCATCTTGAAAAGCGCTTTTTTGAGGTAGGAGACACCGGGTTTAAGGTGTGGCGCACCATGGGTGGCATTCTTGGTATGTGTATTTGTAATGACAGACGCTGGCCAGAAACCTATCGTGTAATGGGGCTACAGGGAGTTGAGATGGTGGTGCTCGGCTACAATACGCCCTCAATAAATGGGAAAAACGAGCAAGACCCGCACCTTCGGATGTTCCAAAGCCGCCTCTGCATGCAGAGCGGCGCCTACCAGAATAGTACCTGGGTGGTAGGTGTTGCTAAAGCCGGCACTGAAGACGGCCATCAACTCTTTGGCGGTACATGTATCGTTGCTCCAACAGGTGAGATCGTTGCCCAAGCAAAGAGCCTTGGTGACGAGTTGATCGTCGCTGACTGCGATCTTGACCTCTGCAATGAAGGCAAGGAAAACATGTTCAATTTTGCCGCCCACCGGCGACCTGAGTTCTACGAACTGATTACCTCACGTATCGGCTCTGAGCCTCCTGCGGAGCAATAAAGTGCTGTTTAAACAATGAGGCTTTTAACGACATTGTTATATGGAAAACTAAGGGTGACCATTCAGCTCATTTGGCCATGATCAATTAAATTGAATCTCAGCCATATCCATAAAATCAGGATTATTGCCCTCAATAAGTAGTGCTAGTGCCTCTGTGGCTGATACGCATTGCTTCTGACTACGAACCAGCACCTAGTTGATGTAGGCTGATGGCTCCCGCTGACTGGCTTTGGCCGCTCATACGAGCCGAAAAGCAACTTGGGCCTCTGGGCGTTTGACCCAGCGGGTGCGTAGGTCGTCAGGATGCGTACCGGCCCACAGCTGGGGCCGGTAGATGCAACAACCGATCAGTTGTTGGCGTGGAGTTCGTGGTTCAGTTCGATCGCCGACTTGTTGGTTTTTACTTCGATACGGCCGTTGAGTGAGTTGCGACGGAACAGCAGGTCAGACTTGCCGGCCAGCAGTCCGGCTTTGATAACCTCCACATCGTTATTCTGGTCATCGAGCAGCACCACCTTGGAGCCAGCGGTGACATACAGTCCTGCTTCGATGGTGCAGCGGTCTCCTAGCGGAATGCCGAGCCCGGCGTTGGCACCCAGCAGGCAGCCTGCGCCGACGCCGATGACGACATTGTTGCCGCCTGACAGGGTGCCCATGGTGGAGCAACCGCCGCCCAGATCCGAGCCTTTACCCACCACCACGCCGGCGGAGATCCGTCCTTCGACCATGCTGGTGCCGAGCGTGCCGGCATTAAAGTTGACGAATCCCTCGTGCATGATGGTGGTGCCTTCACCGAGGTGAGCGCCTAATCGGACTCTTGAGGTGGCCGCGATGCGTACCCCGCTAGGCACGACGTAGTTCGCCATCTTGGGGAACTTGTCGACCGAGTGGACATCGAGGAGTTCGCCGCGGCAGCGGGCTTCCAGCTGCCGTTGACCGAGTTCTTCCAGCGCGATGGCCCCCTGGTTGGTCCAGGCGACGTTGGGTAGCAGACCAAACATCCCCGTCAGGTTGATGCTGTGAGGGGTGACCATGCGGTGTGAAATAAGCTGCAGTTTCAGATAGGTCTCGGGTGTGGAGCTCGGCTGGTCATCGTCGGCCAGAATGCATAATAACAGTGGCTGAGTAGAGTCTTTGAGGCTGTTGCAGATCGCCAGTTGCTCCTCTGCATGTACCGAAGCGAAGGCCTCTGCAACCCGACTCAGGGTCTCGGCGTCGAGTTCGATCACCTGGTTGCCACCTTTATAGCCGCTGGCCTGGGTCAGGGCCTTGAGCAGGGTGTTACAGGGCTCAAAGACCGGCTTGGCGTAGAACACCTCCAGCCATTCGCCTTTGGAAGATTGGGTGCCTACGCCGAGGCCGAGACAAAATGCGTTGCCGCTCATGGGGATCTCCGGTGTTGAAAATATGGGTAAGTGAATAATAACCTGCAACTACAAGCTAAAAGTAGGATCTGTAATCGACTTCGCTAAAACCGAGTTTGCGGCTGCTGCCCAAGTCTAGCAGGGGGCGCTTGATCATCGCCGGCTGCTCCAGCATCAGGCTGATCGCCAGGTCGCGATCCAGCGCTTGCTTCTGAGCTTCGGGCAGCTGCCGCCAGGTGGTGCCGCGCCGATTCAGCAGGGCTTCCCAGCCCAGTTCGTCAGCCCAGTCTTCGAGCTGTTGACGGCTTAACCCCTGCTTGCGGTAATCATGAAACCGGTAGTCGATCGCCTGGGCATCGAGCCAGCGTTTGGCTTTTTTGATCGTGTCACAATTGCTGATACCGTATAGGGTAATCATCGGTTGCTCACAGCGAGGTGGTTGACGAACTGTTTGATACGGATTGCCGCTTCGATGCAGGTATCGAGGTCGGCAACCAGCGCCATACGGACTCTGTTCTTACCCGGATTGACGCCTGCAGATTCCCGTGACAGGAACGAGCCGGGTAGCAGGGTAATATGCTGTTGGGCAAAGAGTTGGCGGGCAAAGTCGGCATCGTCGATCGGGGTTTCGGCCCACAGATAGAATCCGGCATCGGGGCGTGAGACCCGCAGTACGCCATCCAGCTGCCGCAGTACCGCATCGAATTTAGCCCGGTATTTATCACGGTTATCGAGCACATGGCGTTCATCGTTCCAGGCTTCGATACTGGCGAGCTGGGAGTAAATGGGCATCGCGCAGCCGTGGTAGGTGCGATAGAGCAGGAACTGGCTAATGAGTTGCGCATCGCCGGCCACAAAGCCCGAGCGTAGCCCCGGCAGGTTGGAGCGCTTGGACAGGCTATGAAAGACCAGGCAGCGTCGGTAATCATGGCGACCGAGTGCTGAGCAGGCCTGCAGCAGGCCGACCGGCGGTTGGCTTTCATCGAAGTAGATCTCCGAATAGCACTCATCGGCAGCGATCACAAAGTCATAGCGGTCTGCCAGCGCGATCAGTGTTTGCAGTTGTTCAAGGCCGATCACGGCGCCGGTGGGGTTGCCGGGAGAGCAGATAAACAGCAGTTGGCAGCGCTGCCAGATGGACGCCGGCACCGCGTCAAAATCGGGCAGCAGTCCGTGGTCTGGCAGGCAGTTGAGAAAATAGGGCTCCGCGCCCGCCAGATAGGCCGCCCCCTCATAGATCTGATAAAAAGGGTTGGGACAGACGACCAGCGGCTGTGGCAGGGTCCGGTCGACCACCGCCTGGGTGATGGCAAACAGTGCCTCGCGCGTACCGGTGCAGGGCAACACCTGGGTCTCGGGGTCGAGTCCCTGGCGCAGCTGAAAGCGTCGTTGAGCCCAAGACGCGATGGCCTGGCGCAGCTCGGGTATCCCTTTGGTGGTGGGGTAACCGGACAGATGATCGAGGTTGTCACTCAGCGTATTACGCACAAATAGCGGCGCGGGGTGTTTAGGTTCGCCGATCGACAGCGCAATATGCGCTAGACCCGCTGGAGGGCTGATGCCCGCTTTGAGCGTATTGAGGCGCTCAAAGGGGTAGGGTTGGAGCTTATTCAGATCGGAGTTCATTGTTGCTCCTAGAGACGCTGATACTGTTAGCGAGGCTACCGCTGGAGCCTCGGTGATTGACGAATACTATGCCGCTGCAGGGTATAGAGCGGGGTTAGTGGGCAGACCCAATATCAATGCCGAAGGCTGTTGCGGGCCAAACTCTGCTCTAATTGACGGTCGAGTTCCTCGCAGATCCGGGTTTGCAAATGGTTGGCCTGGTCGGTGTCGGTGATGGGCAAGCCTCGAGCATCGGTGATAAAGAACACATCCTCAACCCGTTCGCCGACGTTGACGATATGGGCCTTGCTGAGGTGGATCTGGCACTCCAGGAACACCTTGCCGACCCGCGCCAGCAGCCCCGGGCGATCTGATGTAGTCAGCTCCAGGGTGGTGATCTGGCGCTCTGGATCGGTGCTCATCACCACGTGTGACGGCATCGCAAACAATTTCAGTTGCCGTGGGGTGCGACGCTGGACGATGGCCGAGTAGTCGGCGGGGTCGTCCAGCTCTTCCACTAGAGTATTTTTGATCCTGAGAATGTACTCGACATCGTTGCCGATCGGTTGATTATCCTGTTTCAGCACGATAAAGGTGTTGTAACTAAAGCCGTCATCGTTGGTGATGATGTCGGCGTCGAGGATGCTGAGATTGAGCTGATCCAGGGCCGCAGCAGAGGCTGCAAAGAGGCCTTCGTGGTCGCGGGCATAGATAAAGATCTTAGTCGCGCCCTCGTGGACGCGGTTGCTGGTTTCTTTGACCAGCACCAGGGGTTGATCCTGATCTGCGTGATTGAGGATCGCCTCGGTATGCCAGGCAATATCAGCGGCATCCTCACGCAGGAAGTAATCTTCACCTAGGGTCGCCCACATGCACTCGGCGCTGTAGTCGCTGATCCCTTCGAGGAGTAGCAGGTCGAGGGCTTCTTTCTGCACCTGCTCGATAAGGTCTTCATTGTTGATAGGATTAGCCAGTCCACGGCGTAGCACTTTCTTGGTGGCGTCATAGAGCTGGCGCATCAGCGAGGCACGCCAATTATTCCACAGGGTGTTGTTGGTCGCGCAGATGTCGGCAACCGTCAGAGTATAGAGGTAGTCTAAATGGGTGATGTCGCATACTCGCATGGCAAAGTCGTAAATCACCTCTGGATCGGAGATGTCCTTGCGCTGCGCCGTCATCGACATTAGCAGATGGTTGCGAACCAGCCAGCACACCAGGTGGCTGTCCCATTTACCCAGATGGTGGCGTTCGCAGAAACGCTCTGCGTCCTCGGCACCGAGTTGCGAGTGGTCGCCACCGCGGCCTTTACCGATATCGTGGTAGAGACCGGCGATGTAGAGCAGCGCCACCTTGGGTACTTCGCGGACGATACGGTTGGCGATCGGAAATTTATCCTGCTGATCGTCATGGCGAAACAGGCGCATATTGTTGATCACTTTCAGGGTGTGGGCATCAACGGTATAGATATGAAACAGGTCGTGTTGCATCTGCCCGACAATCTTGCCGAACTCTGGAAGATAGCGCCCTAGAATGCCATAGCGGGTCATCCGCCGTAGCTCGGTTGCGACCCCTTCAGGGCTACGCATTAGCTCCATAAACAGGGTGGTGTTGCGAATGTCGTTGCTAAACTCTGCGTCGATAAGTTGCCGGCTTTCGCGCAGCAGGCGCATGGTGGAGGCGCGCACACCGACCAGGCTGGGATTTTGTGCCAGGAGTACGAACATCTCCATCATCGAAAATGGCGTTTGCGAAAACACCCGATCGTGAGTGACTTCGATGTGATTGTTGCGAATCTGAAAGCGGTTGTTGATCGGCGTGACCCGCTGCTGGCTATCGTCCTCCAGTAGCGCCTCTTCAAAGTGCTGCAGCAGCATATCGTTAAATTCTGCCAAATACATGGCGATGCGGTAGTACTTGCCCATAAACTGCTCAACGGCCAGCTTACCGGGGATGTCTTGGTAGCCAAAAAATGTCGCCAGGGTGCGCTGGTGATCGAATAGTAGGCGGTTTTCACAGCGATCGGTCAGCATGTGCAGGGCATAACGCACCGTCCACAGGTAGAGCTCGCCCTTGTTGAGCGCTTCCAGCTCGCTGGCAGTCAGAAAGCCCTGCTCGACCAGGCCGTCAAGATAGGTTGCGCCGAAGTGACGCTTGGCCACCCAGCCGACGGTTTGCAGGTCTCGCAGTCCGCCCGGCGAGTCCTTGATATTGGGCTCAAGATTGTATTCGGTGTTGTTGGTGCGAAAGTGGCGCTTTTGCTGCTCATCGACCTTGGCTTTATAAAACTGTTGGCTCGACCAGAGGTTATCTGCAGTTACCCGGGTGTACATCTGCTTGCGGAGCTGGTCGTTGCCGATCAGGGTTCTGGACTCGATCAGATTGGTGGCGATGGTGATATCTTTGCCCGCCTGTTCGGCGCACTGCTCGATACTGCGTACGCTGCTGCCCACCTCCAGGGAGATATCCCATAAAAAGGTTAAGAAGGCCTCGATACTGTCGCGAAACTGCTCGGCATTGTCCTGCTGTAATAGGATCAGCAGATCGATATCAGAATGCGGGTGCAGTTCACCACGCCCATAACCACCGACGGCCACCAGACTGATGGAGCCGTCCTCGGGCCAGTGGTACTGCTGCCAGGCATGCCGGAGTAGCTGATCCATCATCCAGGCACGGCCGTAGATCAGGGTGCGAATATCCGCGCCATCGCGAAAGCGTTGGTTGAGCGTCTGCTGCCCCTGTTTGAGGGCGGCTTTGAATGGCGCTAAGCGCGAGGCGCTTTGGCTGAGCTGCAAGCTAAACGCCTGACTATCAAACAGGCTCGGGTCAGACGCAAAGTGGGCGAGTTGATCGGTCATCGTTAATGGGGTTAGATCTTCCCCTGTTCCTCTTGGCGTAAAGTGAAAATTTCGTAGCCGGTGTCAGTGACTAGCAGAGTGTGTTCCCACTGTGCAGACGCCCGTTTATCGACGGTTTCGACCGTCCAGCCATCGCGTTTAGATAGTTTGGTATGGCGTTTTCCGGCATTGATCATCGGCTCGATGGTAAAGGTCATTCCAGGTTTGAGTGTCAGTCCTGAACCCTCACGACCATAGTGGAGTACCTGGGGTTCTTCGTGAAAGGTTTCGCCAATACCGTGGCCGCAGTATTCGCGGACCACCGAGTAGTGATTCGACTCGGCGTGCTGTTGGATCGCGTGGCCAATATCTCCCAGGGTGACACCGGGTTTAACCATGCGGATACCGATATAGAGGCACTCCTGAGCGACCTCTGTAAGCCTCTGTAGATGGGGCGGAACCTTGCCCACGTAAAACATCTTGCTGGTGTCGCCGTGAAAGCCCTCTTTGATCACGGTGATATCGATATTAACGATATCACCATTTTTTAGTGGCTTGCTGTTGGGGATGCCGTGGCATACGACCTGATTGACCGAGGTGCAGATCGATTTGGGAAAACCGTGGTAGTCGAGCGGCGCAGGGATCGCCTGTTGGACGTTGACGATATAGTCGTGACACAGGCTGTTAAGTTCGTCGGTGCTGATCCCGGGTTTGACATAAGGCGCTATCATATCAAGGACATCGGCCGCGAGTTGGCCGGCAATACGCATTTTCTCGATCTGTTGCGGGGTTTTTATAATCACGCTCATGATGGGGTCTTAGTGTCTCTGTTATTGCTAGGGACAGTCCCGCAAGGACTGATAAAGGCTAACTATTGTACACGCAAACGCCCTGATTTAAAGGAAACTGAGTAACGCGCTAGGGTATTGGTTGCGCCTATGAGGGCCGAGGATTGGCCGTTCTGGTGGTGGGATTTGGCTTTAAATTATCAGTGGCTTGTGGTATAAAGTCGCGCTGTCAAAACAGGGCTGTTCCTGTGAGGCAGAATACCTAACGTCACACATATACCGTCACGTTGCTCTGGGTGCCTTTCGGCTATGGTCGAGGGTTGAGTGATGGGGTGTATGGAGGCCTAACCCGATAAAATTTAGGATATTACCATGGCTACAGTTTCAATGCGTGAGCTGATCAAGGCAGGCGCTCACTTCGGTCACCAGACGCGTTACTGGAATCCGAAAATGGGCAAGTACATTTTCGGCGCGCGTAACAAAATTCATATCATCAACCTTGAGCACACCGTGCCTGCGTTGAATGAAGCCCTTGCTGTTGTTCAGCGTCTGGTTTCCAACAAGAATAAAATCTTGTTTGTCGGTACTAAGCGTGCTGCTGGTAAGGTTATCCAGCAGGAAGCAGAGCGTGCAGGTATGCCTTTCGTCAATCATCGCTGGTTGGGCGGCATGCTGACCAACTACAAGACCATCCGTGAGTCTATCAAGCGCTTTCGCGAGCTCGAAGGGCAGGCTGCTGATGGCACTTTTGCGCAGTTGACCAAGAAAGAAGCGCTGATGCGTACCCGTGAGATGGACAAGCTGAGCCGCTCCATCGGTGGTATCAAGGATATGGGCGGTCTGCCTGATGCGCTGTTCGTTGTTGACGTTGATCACGAGCGTATCGCTATCAACGAAGCTAACAAACTGGGTATTCCAGTGATCGGTATCGTTGATACCAACAGCAATCCTGATGGCGTTGACTACGTCATTCCAGGTAACGACGACGCTTTGCGTGCCATTCAGATCTACGTTAAGGCCGTTGCCGATGCTTGTCTGGAAGGCAGCGGTGCGGGTGTCGGCGAGTTTGTCGAAGAAGCGACTGTCGAAGCGGCTCAGTAGTCGATCCAGTCGGCCTGTTTTTAGGCGTCGTGAAGGGGGAGCATAGCTCCCCTTTTTTCAATATAGAATTTAGTGATAGAGAGGAACAATCATGGCAGCTAAAATTTCTGCTTCTATGGTTAAAGAGCTGCGTGAACGTACTGCTCTTGGCATGCTGGAATGTAAAAAAGCGCTGGCTGAAGCTGATGGCGATATCGAGCTGGCGATTGAGAATCTGCGTAAGTCGAGTGGCATGAAGGCCGCTAAAAAGGCGGGTCGCACTGCAGCTGACGGTGTTGTTACTGTTAAAGTTGCAGAGGATAACAGCTACGCAGTGTTGGTCGAAGTGAACTCTGAGACCGACTTCGCTGCTCGCGATGCCGGTTTCTTGGCGTTCGCTGATACCATCGCTAGCGCGGCCCTTGCTACTAAGCAGACTGATGTTGCTGTATTGATGGCGGGTGAGCTGGAGTCTACTCGTGAAGCGCTGGTACAGAAGATCGGTGAAAATATCGGTGTCCGGCGTATTGCGCTGGTAGAAGGCGCGATGGTCGGTGCTTACGTTCACAGTAACAACCGCATCGGCGTGTTGGTGGCTCTGAGTGGCGCTGATGATAGCACCGCTAAAGATGTTGCCATGCATGTGGCCGCTGTTAACCCGCGTGTGGTTAAGGCTGATGACATGCCTGAAGAGGTGTTGGTCAAAGAGAAAGAGATCATCCTTGCGCAGCCTGATATGGCTAGCAAGCCTGCAGAGATTGCAGAGAAGATGGTCGGCGGCCGGATTAAGAAGTTCCTGGCTGAAAACTCTCTGGTTGAGCAGGCGTTTGTTAAGAACCCTGAGCTGACTATCGGCCAGCTGGTGAAAGCTGCCGGTGCTGAAGTGGTCTCTTTTGTCCGTTTTGAAGTGGGCGAAGGTATCGAAGTGGTCAAGCTCGACTTCGCTGCTGAAGTCGCGGCGGCGGCAGGCCTGAAATAAGGTTTTGCCCCAAGAGTACGCAGATCATCTCGGGTGATCTGCGTACTGAGAGTCTCTGAGTGGGTCTAGCGTCTCTTTTAAAGGGATCCGCGCTGGATTCAGTCAGAGGCTCCCTGATACACTGCCAACCTGATTTTCTTGGGGAGCTGTTCCGTGAATGACAAGCATAAGGCTCAGTACAAACGCATCCTGCTAAAGCTTAGCGGCGAAGCGTTGATGGGTGATGAAAACTTTGGCATAGATCCCAACGTTCTTGATCGTATGGCGCTCGAAATCGGTCAGTTGGTCGGTATCGGGGTCCAGGTCGGGATGGTGATCGGTGGTGGCAATCTGTTTCGTGGCGCGACCCTGAGTGCAGCCGGTATGGATCGGGTAACCGGCGATCATATGGGCATGCTGGCGACGGTGATGAATGCGCTAGCGATGCGTGATGCCTTGGAGCGTAACAATATCACCACCCGGGTGATGTCAGCGATCTCGATGGTAGGCGTGGTCGAGGACTACGATCGTCGTAAAGCGACCCGCTATCTCAGTCGCGGTGATGTGGTGATCTTCTCTGCCGGTACCGGTAACCCGTTCTTTACGACGGACTCGGCGGCTTGTCTGCGGGGCATCGAGGCGGAGTGCGATATCGTACTCAAGGCGACCAAGGTGGACGGTGTGTACTCTGCCGATCCGGTCAAGGATCCCACGGCGACGCTATATAAACACCTCACTTTCGATGAGGCGTTGGAAAAGCAACTGGGGGTGATGGACCTGACAGCGATGTGTCTGACGCGTGATCATGACATGCCGATCCGGGTATTTAATATGAACAAGCCTGGCGCGCTGGTAGCAGTGGTGCGCGGCGGAGATGAAGGGACGTTGCTCGATAACGGACCGCTGAAAGGAGATCGTCGTGATTAACGATATCAAGCAAGATGCTGAAGAGCGCATGAGCAAGAGTGTGCTGTCGGCTATCGACAATTTTAAAAAGATTCGCACCGGACGGGCTCACCCGAGTATTCTGGATTCGATCAAAATTTCATACTACGGTTCGCTGGTGCCTTTGAGTCAAGTGGCCAACATTACCGTAGAGGACGCCCGCACCCTGATGATCAATCCCTGGGAGAGCCCGATGGTTCCAGAGATTGAAAAAGCGATCATGAAGTCCGACCTGGGGCTTAACCCCTCTTCGGCGGGTACTACCATCCGCGTTCCGCTGCCAGCGTTGACCGAAGAGACGCGCAAGGTGTATATCCGTCAGGCTCGCAGTGAGGCAGAAAATGCCAGGGTTGCGATTCGCAATATTCGCCGTGATGCTAATAGCACGATTAAGGATCTACTCAAGGACAAAGATATCACCGAGGACGATCAGCGTCGTGGTGAAGATCTGGTACAGAAGCTGACCGATAAGTATATCGCCGATGTTGACGCCCATCTGCAGGCCAAAGAAACGGACCTGATGGAGATCTGATCTCCGTCGCATCCGCCTATGCCTGATCTTAAACACTTCGCCAGCTTGCCACGACATGTTGCCATTATTATGGATGGCAACAATCGTTGGGCCAAGGCGCGTCGGCTTCCCAGTTTAGCGGGCCATAAAGCGGGCGTGGACGCGGTTCGCGCAGTGGTTGATGGCTGTGCCCGTTACGGTATCGAATCCCTGACCCTGTTTGCGTTCAGTAGTGAAAATTGGCGCCGTCCCCCTACTGAGGTAGCCGGGTTGATGGAGCTGTTTATGCTGGCGTTGAAGAGCAAGGTCAAGAAGCTCCATAAGCATAATATCCGTCTAATGGTGATCGGTGATAAAAGCCATTTTAGCGCTAAGCTCCAGGAAAAGATCATTGAAGCGGAGCGGCTGACCGCCAATAATACCGGTCTGACGGTCAATGTTGCTGCCAACTATGGCGGCCGCTGGGACATCCTCCAGGCGACTAAAGCGTTGGCGCTGCGTGTTCAGCAGGGCGAGCTTGAGGCCGATGCGATCAGCGAAGCACTGTTTTCCGATGCGCTGTCGTTGGCGGGTCAGCCCCTGCCTGATCTGTGTATCCGCACCGGTGGTGAGCGCCGCATCAGTAACTTTCTACTCTGGCAGTTTGCCTACACCGAGTTCTACTTCAGTCCCGATTATTGGCCCGACTTTGATCTCATCGCGTTGGAGGCTGCGTTTGCGGATTTCAGTCAGCGCCAGCGGCGTTTTGGAAAAACCAGCGAGCAGGTCGAGGCGGAGAAGCATGCTTAAACAACGAGTGATTACCGCGCTAGTCTTGGCGCCTCTGGTGTTGGCCGCTACGTTTCTGTTGCCGCTGTTCGAATTCAAGCTGTTTATGGCGGCGGTGATGACGCTGGCTGCCTGGGAGTGGGCTAACCTGTCAGGCCTTAAAAGCGCTACCCAGCGCATCGGTTATGCGGTAGCGGTACTGGCGATCATCCTGGCGATCAACGCTTTGGCGGTAGCCGCCCTGCCGCTACTGGTGGCTGGGTCGCTGTTCTGGTGCTTGGCGCTGGGCTGGGTGATCAGCTTTCCGAATAGTAGAGGCCAGTGGCAAGGGGTGAGTGCCCGCGCGCTGATGGGGCTTTTTGTGCTGGTTCCGGCCTGGAGTGGTTTGGTCGAGCTCAAGGCGCAGCCTTCAGGAGATGCCTGGTTGTTACTGCTGATGCTGCTGGTCTGGGGGGCTGACGTGGGTGCCTATTTTGCGGGTAAGACCTGGGGGGATAAGAAACTCGCCGCACGGGTTAGCCCCGGAAAAACCTGGGCGGGTTTCTATGGCGGGCTGGCCAGCAGTCTGCTGCTGGCGTTGCTATTTGGTTGGCAGATCGCGCTGGATGGGGCGCCGCTGGCGGGCTTGCTGCTGGTGTGCCTGATCACCGCGCTAGTCTCGGTACTGGGCGATCTGCTGGAGAGTATGCTCAAGCGTCATCGGGGTATAAAAGACAGCAGTAATCTGCTGCCAGGCCATGGCGGGGTGATGGATCGTATCGATAGTCTTACCGCCGCCGCGCCTATCTTTACCCTGGGTTTGATTCTGTTTGAACTGGCCAATGTGGCGGTGGTCTAACCCCCCTTATGGATATACTTCAAACTATTGTTGCCGCGATCGTCACTCTGGGTATTCTGGTCACTATCCATGAGTACGGTCACTTTTGGGTGGCCCGCCGCTGCGGTGTCAAGGTGCTGCGTTTTTCTATCGGTTTCGGTAAGGGGCTGTACCATTGGTACGATCGCCAGGGCACCGAATATGTGATCGCCGCCATCCCTTTGGGCGGCTACGTCAAGATGCTCGACGAGCGCGAAGGTGAGGTACCTGCAGAGCTGCGGGATCAGGCCTTTAACACCAAATCCGTCTGGCAGCGTATCGCCATCGTCTCTGCCGGACCCCTGGTCAACTTAGCCTTTGCGGTGTTTGCCTATTGGCTGATGTTTATTGCCGGTACCAGCACGGTGGTGCCGGTCGTCGGCGCGATTCGTGCCGATTCTCCGCTGGGTATGCATCAAGATATCGAAGGCCGCGAACTGATCGAGGTCGATGGTTATCCGACCCAGAGCTGGGAGCAGGTGTCGTTGCGCTTAGCCTCGCGTATTGGTGATAGTGGTGAGCTACGGTTGCGGTCTCGCGAGCTGAATGGCAGCGGTGCCGCCGAGATCGCAGTGGCCATTGAGAACTGGCAGTTTGACGAGCAATACGGGCCGCTGTTTACCCTGGGGATCACGCCTTATCGGCCGCCACTGCCGCCCCGTATCGGCAGTCTGTCCTCGGACGGCCAGGCGCTGGTCGCCGGCCTTGAGGTCGATGATCTGGTGTTGGCTATCGACGGTGTCGCCATCGGGCTATGGATGGAGCTGGTCAATACCGTGCGTGCCCATCCTCTGCAGCCCCTGCAGCTATTGGTGGAGCGCAACGGTCAGCGGTTGGAGCTGGAGTTGACCCCCGCGCGTCAGCTGGCCAACACCGGAGAGGTCTATGGCTTTATAGGTGCGGGTGTGTCACCGGTCTCCTGGCCTGAGTCGATGCTCCGGGATGTCCGCTACTCCCCCCTAGAGGCGATTCCGGTAGCGCTGGCCAAAAGTCAGCAGATGATCAGTCTGACCCTCGAATCGATCTGGAAAATGGTTAACGGACTGATCTCGGTAAAAAACTTGAGCGGCCCCATCACCATTGCTAAAGTGGCGGGCGATTCGGCGGCGTCGGGGCTGGAGAGTTTTCTTAATTTCTTAGCCTATTTGAGTATCAGTTTGGGGATTCTTAATCTTCTGCCTATTCCGGTGCTTGATGGCGGCCATCTGCTCTACTACTTGGTAGAGGCGATTCGAGGTCGTCCCGTGTCAGAACGGACCCAACTCTTTGGACTTAAAATTGGCATGACACTGTTGTTCTCGCTGATGTTGATCGCGCTGTATAACGATCTAGCACGCCTGTGAATCGCGAGTCTTTACACTAACTATCCGGAAGTTGTAGTCCTGCATGCGACGTATACTAGCCAGCGTTTTTATCGTTCTTTGTCTTCCTCTATTAGCCGTAGCCGATAGCTTCGTCATTACTGATATCCGCTTTGATGGTCTGCAACGGATGGATCTGGGTCGAGTGTTGCGTGCGTTCCCGTTGCAAGAGGGCGACCAGGTGGATGAGTTTCGTTTGGCGCAGGCGTCCAGAGCGCTGTTTGCTATCGGTTTTTTTGACGATATCGAGCTGGCGCGTGATGGCACGCTGTTGATCGTTAAGCTGAAAGAGCGCCCCGCGATCAGCAAGATCACGCTCGAAGGTAACAAAGAGATCGACAGCCAGGCGTTGATGGACGGCTTGAAGTCGCTAGGGTTGAGCGAGGGCGAGGTGTTTCAACGCGCGGCGTTGGAGAAGATCCGTCTGGAACTGTTGCGGATGTATTCCGCCCAGGGTCGCTATGGCGCACAGATTGACACCGAGTTGCAAGAGCTGCCGGAGAACCGCTTGGGGCTCAATATCAAGATCAAAGAGGGTAAATCCGCCACCATCGAGCACATCAATATCGTCGGTAATGAGGTGTTTGCCGATGCTGAATTGATGGCGCTATTTGCCCATAAAATCCCCGGATTTTGGGACTTTTTCAGTAACGATGACCGCTATTCACGCGAGAAACTCAGTGGTGATCTAGAGCGGTTGCGCTCCTACTATTTGGACCTGGGTTATATCAACTTCAAGGTGGAGTCCACCCAGGTATCCTTGACCCCCGACCGTAAGCACGTCTATATCACCGTGAATATTTCCGAGGGCGAGCGCTACCGTTTTGGATCGGTCAGCCTGGCTGGGCGTCTTGAGGTGCCCGAAGATGAGCTGCGCACCCAGATCGACATTAAGCAGGGCGCGGTGTTCTCGCGCAAATTGATGGTGCGCTCTTCCGATCAGCTGATCCGCAGGCTCGGTGATGAGGGCTTTTTGCTGGCCAACGTCAATCCAGTCCCGGAGATAGACGAGTCTAGCAAGACCGTTAATATCCGTTTTTATGTTGATCCGGGTAACCGCATGTATGTGCGTCGAATCAACTTTGTCGGCAATACCACCACCGCCGATGAGGTGCTGCGACGGGAGATGCGGCAGATGGAAGCAGGCTGGGCTTCGACCCAGGTCATGGAAAGATCCAAGAGTCGGCTCGAGCGCCTGGGTTACTTCAGTGAGGTTAACCTGGAGACCTCTACGGTGCTCGGCACTGTCGATCAGATCGATCTGGAATACAGCGTGGTGGAGCAGTTGTCGGGACAGCTGGCCGCCAGTATCGGAATCTCGCAAAGTTCGGGATTGATTTTGTCCGCCAGTATTTCGCAGCAAAACTTTCTCGGTTCGGGAAAGTTTGTCTCCTTTACGGTGACCCGAGCCGACAGCTCCAAAGAGTTCAGCTTTAACTATGATGACCCCTACTACAGTATCGATGGCGTGAGCCGTGGTTTTAGCCTGTTTTACCGCAAACAGAACTTTGACGAAGATGACCTCTCCGACTATAACCTCGACTCCTTCGGCGGTAATGTCAGCTTCGGTTATCCTATCGACGAGTACCAGCGTCTGAAGTTGTCGGTAGGTGCCGAGCGCCTTAACCTGACCCTAGGTAGCGATGTGCCGGTGGATATCCGGGCGTTTGTAGATGAGGAGGGCGACAGTTTCAATCAACTGCCGATCACCGGTAGCTGGTCTTCGAACCATTTGAACAAAGGGCTTATGGCTACTGATGGCTATTCGCAGAGTCTGTCGCTGGAAGTGGCGAGCCCGGGCAGCGATTTAGGCTATTATAAGCTCCGCTACAACGGTCAGACCTACCAGCCACTGAACAAGTCGCACAGCTGGGTGTTGAGTTTCAAAACCTCATTGGGGTACGGTGATGGCATCGGTGATACGGTGAAACTGCCGTTCTTCAAAAACTTTAATGCCGGTGGCTTTAGTTCGGTACGGGGTTTTAAGAACAATACCCTGGGACCTCAGGATGCTCGGACTGTTTCTACCAGCATTTTAGACCCTCTGGGGGGTAATGTGTTGATGAGCGGCTCGGCGGAATTGATTTTCCCCGTGCCATTCGTCAAGGAGCAGAGTAGCATGCGCACGCTGTTTTTCTTCGATGCCGGCAGTGTCTTCGATACCCACTGCCTGACCTCGAATGCGGCCTGTGATGTCGATATCAAAGTCGATAGCCTGAGCGCCTCGGCTGGCGTTGGCTTGTCCTGGTTGACCTTTATCGGGCCGATGTCTTTTTCGCTGTCGATGCCGGTCCAAAAACAACCCACCGATCAAACTGAAACCTTCCAGTTCTCGCTGGGACGTACATTTTAACGCCAAGGAAATAGGATATATCCATGAATACTCTTAAAATTGCACTGCTCAGTTTCTTGCTGCTCCCCGCACTGGCGCTAGGCGAGGGGCGGATCGCGGTATTGGATATGGAGACGGCTCTGGCGGCCTCCAAACAGGCACAGGTATTGCGGGAAAAATTGCAGCAGGAGTTTGTGGCTGAAGAAGCGGAGCTGCGCAAGCTGTCTGAAGAAGGCAACGCCCTCAAAACCAAGCTGGAGAATGAGGGCAGCTTTATGAGCGATGACGAGCGCCAGAAGTTGACGCTGCTGGTGCAGCAGAAGTATCAGCAGTTTCAGGGACTGGGGAATCGGCTCAAGCAGGAGACTCAAGGGCGTGAGCGTGAGTTCTTGCAGCAGCTACAGCCGCAGATCGAGGTGATTCTGCAAGCCCTCGTCGATACCCAGCAGCTCGATATTATTCTCAATAAAAAAGGCGCGTTCTACGTGCAGCCGGCGCTGGATCTGACGCCGCGTCTGGTTGAAGAACTGAACAAGCTGTAAGAGGGCGTTACCTTGTATAATCTGGAGCAAATAGCGACGGAGTTAAACGCACGCCTGATCGGCGATCCGCAGCGGCGGATCCTCGGGTTGCAGGCGCTAGACAAGGCGCAGCAGGGGCAGCTATCTTTCCTGTCGAACCCGCGCTACCTCAAGGATCTAAAGACCACCCAAGCGGCGGCGGTATTGATTAAAGAGGATCAGTGCGCGGATTGTCCGGTGGATGCGCTAGTGGTGGCGGATCCCTATCTGGCCTACGCCCAGATCTCTGGCTGGTTTGATAGCCGGCCAACGCCCGCTGTGGGTATTGCAGCGGGGGCGAGTGTGGATCCCAGTGCCCAGGTCGCTCCCAGTGCCAAAATAGCCACGGGTGCGGTGATCGAAGCGGGTGCGGTGATTGAGGCCGGGGTCGAGATCGGCCCCAATAGCGTCGTGGGTGCCCGTTCGATCATCGGTGAAGACTCTCGGCTAGCCGCGAATGTCACCCTGTACCACGATATTCAGATCGGCAAACGTAACCTGATCCATAGCGGGGCGGTGATCGGTGCCGACGGCTTCGGGTTTGCCAATCAGCAAGGTCGTTGGGTGAAGATCTATCAGATCGGCAGGGTGATCACCGGCGATGATGTCGAGATCGGCCCGGGTACGACCATCGACCGAGGTGCCATCGGTGACACCCTGATCGGCAATGGGGTGAAACTCGATGACCAGGTGATGATCGCTCACAATGTGGTCATCGGTGCTGACACCGCTATCGCCGGCTGTTCGGCCGTGGCGGGCAGTACTCACATCGGCCGTCGCTGTACCGTCGGCGGCGCCGCCGGTATCGCCGGTCATATCGAGATCGCCGATGATGTGTTTGTCGGTGGCATGGCCAGCGTGACCGGCAGTTTAAAGGAAAAAGGCGCCTATGCCTCAGGCACAGGGATCATGCCGTTGAAGCAATGGCGGCGTAATGTTGTCCGCTTCCAGCATCTGGATGAGTTCGCGGCGCGACTAAAGGCGCTTGAAAAACAAGTTAATCAGGACAACACCTAAGGTTTATCGTGATGATGGATATCAATGAGATTCGCCAATATTTACCCCACCGCTACCCGTTTTTATTGGTGGATCGGGTCACGGAGTTAACCGAAGGGGAGAGTATCGTCGCGTATAAAAACGTGACGATAAATGAGCCGTTTTTTACGGGTCATTTTCCGGATTATCCGGTGATGCCTGGCGTATTGATCATAGAAGCGATGGCCCAGGCTGCCGGCATCCTCGGCTTTAAAACCATGGGTAAAACGCCGCAGGATGGCTCGATCTATTACTTTGTCGGCTCGGACAAGCTGCGCTTTAAGCGCCCGGTTGTTCCAGGGGATCGGCTCCAGCTAGAAGCGCGCATTGTTTCTGAAAAGCGTGGTATCTGGAAGTTTGATGTTCAAGCGACAGTTGAGGGTGCGCTGGTGAGTTCGGCGACCATCCTGTGTGCCGATAGGAAGGTCTGATCTTGATCGATAGCCGCGCCCTTATCGACCCTAGCGCCCAGATTGCCGACGGCGTAGAGATAGGTCCCTGGACTCTAATCGGTGCCGATGTGGTGATCGAGTCCGGCTGCCGGATCGCCTCGCACGTGGTGATCAAAGGCCCTACCCGGATCGGTAAAAATAACCAGATCTTTCAGTTCGCCAGCGTGGGAGAGGCCTGTCAGGATAAAAAATATCGTGACGAACCGACCCAGCTGATCATCGGTGACAACAACGTCATCCGGGAGAGCTGCACCCTGCATCGGGGCACGATTCAGGATCAGGGCGTTACCCGGATCGGCAGTAATAATCTGCTGATGGTCAATGTCCACGTGGCGCACGATTGCCAGGTGGGTGATAACTGCATCATTGCCAACAACGTTGCCTTGGCGGGGCATGTTCAGGTTGGCGATTATGCGATCATCGGCGGCCAGACCGGGGTGCATCAGTTCTGCCATGTCGGCGCGCATGCGATGTGCGGTGCGGCTTCCATGCTGGTTCAGGACCTGCCCGCCTATGTGATGGCGGCTGGAAACAGTGCCAAGCCGCACGGCATCAACACCGAGGGGCTGAAGCGCCGTGGTTTTAGTCCGGAAGCCATTCGGGCCCTCAAGCAGGCCTATAAGTTCATCTACCGCCAAGGCTTGAAGCTGGATGAGGCGATCAGCGAGCTGCAACTGCTGGAGCTGCAGTTCCCCGACGTGGCGCTGCTGACCCAGTCGCTGCGTGACTCCAGCCGCGGCATTATCCGTTAGCGGATGCGCATCGCCATCCTTGCCGGTGAGGCCTCAGGAGACATCCTCGGTGCGGGATTGATGCGTGCGCTGCAACAGCGCAGCTCAGAACTTATAGCGTTTGAGGGGATCGGCGGCCCGTTAATGCAGGCCGAAGGCATGCAGAGCCGCTTTGCGATGGAGCGCCTGTCGGTGATGGGGCTGGTCGAGGTACTGGGGCGTTTGCGCGAACTGCTGGGCATCCGTAAACAGCTACGTCAGCACTGGCTCGCCAACCCTCCGGATCTGTTTATCGGTATCGATGCTCCTGATTTTAACCTGCCGTTGGAGCGAACCTTGCGGGATGCCTCCATTCCGACGGTGCATTATGTCAGCCCCTCTATCTGGGCCTGGCGTCGCAAGCGGGTTTACAAGATCGCTAAATCGACCGATCTGATGCTCTGCTTGCTGCCCTTTGAGGCGGCGTTTTACGAGCAGGCGGGTGTCGACGCGCGTTTTGTCGGTCATACGCTGGCGGATCAGCTGCCTCTGGTCCCCGACGTTCAGCAGGCTCGCCAGCAGCTGGGGCTTGATCCTCAGGATCGCTATATCGCGCTGTTGCCGGGTAGTAGAGAGGGGGAGGTGGCACGCTTGGCGCCGCTGTTTATCGCCGCCGCCCAGCAATGTCTGCAGCAGCGCCCAGCGCTTAAGTTTATGATCCCCGCCGTCAACGAGGCGCGTTATCAGCAGCTCCAGCGGCTGTTGCAGGACCTGCCTGCGGACTTTCCACTGCAGCTGATCCGCGGGCAATCGCGTGAGCTGATGACCGCCGCTGACGCGGTACTGCTGGCCTCCGGTACCGCTGCCTTAGAGTGCATGCTGCTTAAGACGCCGATGGTGGTGTCCTATCGACTCTCGGCCCTGAGTTTCTTTATTCTGTCGCGGATGATCAGCGTGGCCTATGTGTCGTTACCCAACCTGTTGGCGGAGCGGATGCTGGTGCCTGAGTTGTTACAAGATGACGCCACACCGCAGGCGTTGGCAGCGGCGCTGTTCGAGCAGTTAGATCACCCCGAGCGCCAAATACCCCATTTTACCGAGCTGCATCAGCAGCTACGCCGAGATGCCAGTGCTGAATCCGCCAAAGCCATATTAAACTTGCTTGAACAGCGTCGTAGCACTGTGCATGGATGAGTTTGTACTCCAGGCTTATCAAGGCGTATTGGTCGCCGGTGTCGACGAAGTAGGGCGCGGACCGCTGTTTGGCGATGTGGTCACGGCGGCGGTAATTCTGGATCCCGATAACCCCATCGCAGGGTTAGCCGATTCCAAACGGCTGACAGAAAAACGCCGCGAGCAGCTGTTTGAGCAGATAACAGCCCAGGCGCTCAGTTGGTCTGTAGCGCGTGCCAGCGTCGCCGAGATCGACCAGCTTAATATTCTGCACGCCACTATGTTGGCGATGCAGCGTGCCATCGCCGGGCTCTCTGTGGCGCCCGAGTATGCGCTGATCGACGGCAACCGTTGTCCGTCGCTGCCCTGTCCTGCTGAGGCGGTGGTCAAGGGTGATGCCCGGGTAACCGCGATCAGCGCGGCGTCTATTTTGGCGAAGGTGACCCGCGATCGGGAGATGCTTGATGCTGATCGTTGCTACCCCGGCTATGGGCTAGCGCAACACAAAGGCTATCCCACCGTATTGCATCTGCAGGCGCTGGATCGATTGGGCGTGACCCCCCTGCATCGCCGTAGTTTTGCCCCGGTACGGCGGTTGTTGCTGGCATTGGATGGCGATCGCTAGAGCCGATTGCCGGTCAGTGATGTCGTAGGTGCAGCTTTGGCGATCGATCTTATTGACCCGCTTAGGCAATGAATCTCAGGTCAGTCGGCGCGATAAAAATGGCGCTTGTGCTTGCTATTGCGGGGGCCAGCTTTAATAATCACTGTCGTCTTGTCGGGGTTCCCGGTAGTTTAACTACAGGGATGAGAGGCTGATGGCCAACCCGCGAACCTGATTCGGTTAATACCGGCGTAGGAAACAAGATTTTGGGCAGCACGCTTGCGTTACCTTGCCCAGACTCCTTCCCGTCAAGACATCTTTTATTTTACTCATCAGGCGCTGCCTGATCGATACTGGCAATTATGCCGGGAGATGTCGTCATGAATACCCAAGAAAATAACAGTCTACGAGAAACGGCCCAGGTTGATCTGGCCTCGGTACAGCCCTTTCCTGGCAGCCGTAAAGTCTATATCCAAGGCAGTCGTGCCGATATTCAAGTGCCGATGCGCGAGATCACCCTGGCCGATACCCCGCTGAGTTTTGGGCATAAGGACGGCGCCGAGAAGAACGAGCCGCTGCGAGTCTATGACACCTCGGGTCCCTATACCGACCCCGCGGTGAGCATCGATGTGCGTAAGGGGCTGGCAGCGCTGCGTCAGGGCTGGATCGAAGAGCGCGGCGATACCGAGCTGCTGGAGGGCTTGTCGTCCGAGTTTGGCCGGCAGCGTGAATCCCTGGATGAACTCGACGCGCTGCGTTTCAACCTGCAGCGCAAGCCGCGCCGCGCCAAAGCGGGCGCCAACGTCACCCAGCTGCACTACGCGCGTCAGGGGATCATCACCCCGGAGATGGAATATATCGCCATCCGCGAAAACATGAAGCTCGCCGAGACGCTCGATAGCCCCGAGCAGTACGCCCAGCATCCGGGGATGAGCTTCGGCGCCAACACCCCCAAAGAGATCACCCCCGAGTTTGTGCGCAGCGAGGTGGCTGCCGGACGCGCCATTATCCCCACCAACATCAACCATCCCGAGCTGGAACCGATGATTATCGGCCGTAACTTCCTGGTGAAGATCAACGGTAATATCGGCAACTCGGCGCTGGGCTCGTCGATCGAAGAGGAGGTCGCCAAGATGACCTGGGGCACCCGTTGGGGCTCCGACACCATCATGGATCTGTCTACCGGCAAGAACATTCACGAGACCCGCGAATGGATCATCCGTAACAGTCATGTGCCGATCGGCACCGTGCCGATCTATCAGGCCCTGGAGAAGGTTAACGGTGTGGCCGAAGACCTGACCTGGGAGGTGTTCCGTGACACCCTGATCGAACAGGCCGAGCAGGGGGTGGATTACTTCACCATCCACGCCGGGGTGCTGCTGCGTTATGTGCCGCTGACTGCCAAGCGGCTGACCGGCATCGTCTCCCGTGGCGGTTCGATCATGGCTAAGTGGTGTTTGGCGCACCATAAAGAGAACTTCCTCTACACCCATTTCGATGAGATCTGCGAAATCTGCAAAGCCTACGACGTGGCCTTCTCTCTGGGTGATGGCCTGCGGCCCGGTTCGATTGCCGATGCCAACGATGCCGCGCAGTTTGGTGAACTCGAAACCCTGGGTGAGCTGACCAAGATCGCCTGGAAGCACGATGTCCAGGTGATGATCGAAGGCCCCGGCCACGTGCCGATGCATATGATCAAGGAGAACATGGACAAGCAGTTAGAGGAGTGTCACGAGGCGCCCTTCTACACCCTCGGCCCATTGACCACCGATATCGCTCCCGGCTACGACCACATCACATCGGGGATCGGTGCGGCGATGATCGGCTGGTACGGCTGTGCCATGCTCTGCTACGTCACCCCCAAAGAGCATCTGGGGTTGCCCAACAAGGATGACGTCAAAACGGGGATCATCACCTATAAGATCGCCGCCCATGCCGCCGACCTGGCCAAGGGTCATCCGGGCGCCCAGATTCGCGATAACGCCATGTCTAAGGCGCGCTTCGAGTTCCGCTGGGAGGATCAGTTCAATATAGGTCTGGATCCCGACACCGCGCGTGCCTTCCACGACGAGACCCTGCCCAAAGACTCCGCCAAGGTGGCGCACTTCTGCTCCATGTGCGGCCCCAAGTTCTGCTCGATGAAGATCAGCCAGGAGGTGCGCGAGCTGGATGCCAATCAGATTGCGGCGATTAATCTGGAGGTCGATCGCGGGATGCAGGCCAAGGCTGAAGAGTTTAAACAGCAGGGCGCGCAGCTCTATAGCAAGGTATAACTCACAACGCTTAGCCGAGTACGCTCAGTTACCGAGTTGAGCGTACTCGGCGCGTTCGGCGAGACATTCGGAGTCGCCCATCTCAAACTCTCTGCAGATCAGCGGCCGGTTCTGATAGATCCGGCAGCGCATGCTGTTACGATCCAGGGCCGCGCACCAGCCATCGTCGAGTCGGGCCATCGTCGCGCCGCCCCAGGAATCGGTTTCAATATAACGCTCGTGTACGCCGGTATCGCTGATCAGCATCACCGGGAGTCGACAGCAGCAGGCCTCGCAATCTGAGCAGCTGACTTCAGGGGTGGGCAGAGTGATTAGCGCGATGTGCATAGAGAGCTAGCCTGTAGATATGAATGGAGAGCCTATAGGGCTTCAGTCGAGATCGCGCAATGATATGTCCTATTGCTGTTGTCCGGCAGCGTCAATGCGGATAATAGCGGTTAACGAGTGAGATAATGGCATCTAGGGCTAGACGCAGAGAGGTTCGTCGCGTATTATTTGCCCCACGTTGATGCGGGGTGGAGCAGTATGGTAGCTCGTCGGGCTCATAACCCGAAGGTCGTCAGTTCAAATCTGGCCCCCGCTACCAATGTAATCAGAAGCCAAATCAAGCACTTGCTTGATTTGGCTTTTTGCGTTCTAGTTCTTCCGAAATACCCGTGTGACAAAATTGTGCCCATCCTTTTTTATCAGGACTTTAGCAATCTTCCTAACGGTCAATTTCCTGTGCCGAAAGTGCTCGAGCCAAGCAGCTGCATAACATTGAACAAGGCTAAGGCTAGACAAGGCGTCAGCACCTCTGTATGATTCGCCTCATGTTGATGCGGGGTGGAGCAGTATGGTAGCTCGTCGGGCTCATAACCCGAAGGTCGTCAGTTCAAATCTGGCCCCCGCTACCAATGTAATCAGAAGCCAAATCAAGCAGTTGCTTGATTTGGCTTTTTGCGTTTTTGGGGTCTGAAAAACCCATGTGCCCAACCTGTGCCCAAAATTTCGATTGCCATTTTTATCGCTTGTTAACCAGCGTCGGAAATTGATCAGATTCCGCGTCCAGTTTTGACCAGGATAGATAGGAGGAAAGTTCCATTTGGCAAGGGCTGTAGCCGTTTTACTGATGGTTAATTTTCAACGCTGAAAGTGGTCAAATCTAGTAGCTGAATAACAGCGAAGAAGGCCGCCGCCTTTTTTTTAGCAGCTCACGCTCCTCCTTGAGTCTAGAATTCTCACGCCGCAACTGTTTTAGCTCTTCATACAGATGCTGATCATTCATCCGTTTATCGGTGCTGGCATCCTGCTTGTCGTTATACTTGTTGATCCAGGTATACAACGTATTAGCATTGACGCCCAGCTCTCTGGCAGTTTGGGTGACAGGTTTCTCGCTCTCCACCGCCAGCTTGACCGCAGACTCTTTAAACTCCGCTGTATAGGAATTAGTTTTCTTCTGACTCATGACACACACACCTTTATTGGCAGGTGATTTTACCTGCAACTGTGTGTCCGGAGAGCTATATCCACATGCTTTAAATAATTGCCTGATTAGGCGGATCACTCGCGAACCGCTACGACGGAGGGCCGCGGGAGATCAGTCCGGTCACGCGACGGGCTTCCGTCTCAATAATGCACAGGTTTTGTGTCTCCGCAAGGTTGACGTGTTAACTCGCCGGCGATTAATCCGGTATTCACTAGGGAGTAGCCCCCAGCCTCAAGGGGAGCGCACCAATTGTTGGCGCGTTGTCGGTAGGTTTTAATGCGTTCTAAGTTATGAGCAAATTTTTGACATGGCATCAGCTGTGCTTGGTTTAGGAGGCGTTAATGTCCGAGATAAAAGATCAGAAAAAGGATGGGGCGGATATCACGTTCTTTCATCCGGATCTGCTGGAGGTGCCTGCAGATGGTACGGCACCCTTTCTGAAAGGGTACCGCTGCCAGGGGTGCGGTCAATTGGACTTTCCCAAGTTAAGTCTTTGTCCCCGCTGCTGGGGGGATGGGTTCGATATAGTGCCCTTGAGCCGGCGAGGTCGCCTATACAGCGTTACCGACAATTATACGGGTCAGGCGGGAATGCGGACTCCGTACACTTTCGGCTACGTCGATCTGCCGGAGGGGTTGCGGATCTTCGCTCAGATGGAGGGTAAGGTGGGCTCCTTCGTTTGTGATGAAGAGGTCGAGCTGGTGGTCGGACCGATACGCGACAACCGGGATGGGCAGCCGATCATCAGCTACAAGTTCAAGAAGGTTAAGTCGCTATCGGGAGGTGCTGAATGAAGCTTCACAGAGATGTATTTATTGCCGGTGTGGGGGAAACCAGGTTTGGTCGACACCAAGTGGACTTCGATGTCTTAGGCCGGCAGGCGGCGCTAGAGGCGCTGAGAAACTCTAACATCGATCGCCCAGACGTGATTCAGAGTGCCTATGTTGGCAATGGTACCAATGGAATGGTGACCGGACAGACTGTGCTCAAGGACCTGGGCATGTGTGGCAACATTCCGATTATTAATGTCGAAAGTGCATGCTCGGCCGGTGGTATGTCGGTGTATTCGGCCATAAAGGATGTTTCTACCGGCCTGACAGATATCTCCCTCGCGGTGGGTGCGGAAAATCATTCGCTGCATATGGCGCGAGGTACCGCCTTTGCGACAGCCATGTCCGATATCGAAACGATTCATGGCGCGGTGATGACCGGAAAGTACGCGATGCGTGCCAAACGGTATATGCACGAAACCGGCGCGACGGCAGAGGATTTGGCGATGATCACAGTAAAAAACCGACGTCACGCCACGAACAACCCTTACGCTTGGTTCAAGGGTGAGATCAGTGTCGAGGAGGTCGTCAATTCAAGGCCGGTGGCGGATCCTCTGACGTTACAGCAGTGTTGTGGTATTGCCGACGGTGGCGCGGCGGTAGTGGTTTGTTCTGCTGAGATGATCAAGAAGCTGGGAATCCGTAACCCTATCCGTATTGCCGGGTCGGTGGTTCGCTCAGGCCCTTATCACAACCGCCCGCGGGATATCACCGGTGATGATATCACCGAACAAACCGCTGAACAGTTGTACGAGGAATCCGGGATAGGCCCGAAATCGGTCAATATCGTGGAGCTTCATGATGCGTTCACGATCGCCGAGTTGCTCTACTACGAATGTCTTGGGCTGTGTAATAAAGGGGATGGATTGAAGTTTCTACGTGATGGCGAGTCCACTCACGGTGGTCAATGTGTCGTGAGCCCGCGGGGAGGCATGCTTTCTTACGGTCATCCGATAGGTGCCTCTGGGGTTGCCCAGATTGCGGCGAGCGTGAAACAGATGCGCGGCCAGTGTGAGGGGTATCAGGTGGAACCGGCACCTCGTGTGGCGATGACCCATATTACCGGTGGGGGGCTGTCCGGTACCGAACACGCTGCCTGCACCATGCATATGCTGGTTCGCGAAGGAACTTGCTGAGGAGGGTGAGGCTATGAATTGCGAGTTTAAAGACAAGGTGGTGGTCATTACCGGTTTCGGTGATGCGTCAAGTCGCGAAATGGCGCGACACTTTTTGGCGGCCGACGCAGATGTGGTGGCTTGCTGTGCGACTGAAAACGCGCAGGTGGCAGCGTGGGAGCTGTCCCCTACCGTGCATGTGGTGAATTATGAGCCTGGGCGAGATGAGTCCATTGTTGAGGCGGTGGCGCAAATTATCGAAAGGCACGAAAAGATCGATGTGCTGGTTAACAATGCCGTCGATAGCGTCGGGCGTACACTGGCTGAGTTGGATAAGCGCAGTCTGGCGATCGCACTAGATTTGACTATTGGGGAGCAGTTTGGATTCGTGAGGGAAGTCATCCCTCATATGAAACGCGGTGGCACAGGGCGAGTCGTCAATATCAACACGATGTCCTATCTGGGGTTACCCGGGCATCTCGATATGGCTGTGTGCCGTTCGGCGCTTTTCGGCATGAATCGTTCTCTGGCACTGGAGGTGGCAGCCGACGGCATCATGGTAAATATGGTGGTCAAAGGAGAACTGGAAGAGGCTTTTGATACTGAGGAGGCGCGCTCCAAGGTGGTCAAGACTATTCCGGCGCAGCGGCTGGGGCAGGTTCAGGACATGGCTCACGCAGTGGCGTTTTTTGCGGCCGAGTCAACAAAGTATGTAACAGGGCAAACTTTCTTTGTATGTGGCGGGAAGAGTGTGCACTTCTCGATGTCAGTGTAATTGAACGGGGGAGCGTATGAGCATTGTCGATAGGGTTGCGTTGATCACTGGGTCAGCCAGTGGTATGGGGCGGCAGACTGCGCTGCGGATGGCAGAGCAGGGGGCCAAGGTCGTGATCAACGACCTTGATGAGGACAGGGTCGGGACCACGGTTGACGAATTCAAACGCGCGGGCCATTCGGTATTCGGAGTTGCCGCAGATATCAGCAACAAGCAGGCCGTGGACGATATGGTCCAGCAAGTAGCTAGTCAGTTGGGGCGGATCGATATACTGGTCAATAATGCCGGTATGGAGCGTGCTGGTGCCCTGAGAAAATTGAGTGAGGCGGACTGGGACATTACCGTGCAAGTCAACCTCAAGGGAACCTTTCTTTGTTCTCAGGCGGTGCATGGACTCATGGTAGAGCAAAAACACGGCCGTATCATCAATATTGCTTCCAGGGCCTGGCTCGGCGGGGCAGGGCAGACGCCTTACGCGTCGGCCAAGGCCGGTGTCGTCGGTATGACGAGAACCCTTGCTCTCGAACTGGGTAAAGGGGGAGTGACCTGTAACTGTATCGCCCCGGGACTGATTCGCACGCCCATGTGGGACGAGTTGCCAGAGAAGGATCAGCAGTTTCTGCTCTCGCGAATGCCAACTGGTCGGCTGGGAGAGCCGGACGATATTGCTTCGACAGTCATGTTTCTGGCAGATGACAAGGCCGGCTATATGACAGGTCAAGTACTTTATGTTTGCGGTGGCCGCAGCCTTTACGCCGGTTAAGTGTTGCCCTAAATATTAAACCGACGATTAAATTAGACCTCTTTATCTATTTAATCGTACGGCAAGCCCGATACACGCCCGGTCTTGCCTCCAGCGGCCTGTGGTCGCGCTGACACATCCCTGTGTCGGGACATTAACCCAACAATTATTATTGCCGAATTAATAATAATTGTAGAGATGGTCACAACAGTATGTTTTCCGAGTACTTCAGGACGCTCAAGGTCGTTGATCTGACAGGTGAGATCGGGCCCTATACAAGTAAGCTTTTTTCTGGGTATGGCGCCGACGTGATCCATGTCGAGCCGCTCGAAGGAAACGCGCTCCGCCAGGTGCCGCCATTTTTTCAGGGACGACAAGAGGAAAATAGTTCCCTGCCTTTTCTTTACTATAACGCCGGTAAACGCGGGCTGGCGTTGGATCTGGAGCAGCCGGCAGGGCGCGATATCTTTCTTTGCCTCTGTGCCTCCTCCGATCTGCTGATTGATGGAGCCAAGCCCGGCTATCTGGAAAGTCAGGGAATCGGTTTCAAAAAATTGGCCTCGATCAATCCGAAGTTGGTGCACACCGCCGTAACCCCTTATGGGAGTGATGGCGCGCGGTCCGGTCTCCCGGCTTCCGATCTCACCTGTGCTGCGATGAGTGGGTTTCTGAATCTTGCGGGGGTCGACGGAGAAAAATCCGTACGGACTCCCGATAACCAAGCCTATCGTATGGCCGACGCCTTCGCTGCGGTGGGGAGTGCCATGGCGTTGTTTCATGCGCAGCGCACCGGCGAGGGGCAGTACGTGGATGTCTCCTGTCTGGAAGCGTCGGCGATGGCGCTGGAAAATGCGGCGCAGTTTTGGGATCTGGAGGGAAAGGTTCGCCGCGGTCGCGGGCGTGAAGCCGGCAGTGCCACGCTACATTGCTGTGCCGATGGTTATATCGCCCTTGTAGCCATTATGGGAGCCAATAAGAGCATGTGGGTTCCCTTCGTGACCTGGATGCGCGAAGAACAGGTGCCGGGTTGGGAGGCATTTGATAATGACTGTTGGATCGACTACAGCTATCGGGTTTCTGAGCAGGGGTATCGGCGATTTTGTGAAATATTCGAAGCCTATACGCTACGTCATGATAAGGCCTACCTGTACCAGGTTGGCCAGGGTTATGGCGTGGCAGTCACGCCAGTCAGCTATGGCCAGGATTTGATCGAGAACCCCCAGCTCAAGCATCGACACTTCTGGCATACGGAGTTCAATGAAACCTTGGGGGCGAACATCACTTATCCTGGCACACCTTTGGAATTCGGGGAGATGCAATGGTCTTTTGCCGGTAATGCCCCCAGACGGGGGCAGCACACGGTTGAGATTTTGCGCGAACTGGGGCTGTCTTCGCAGCAGGTCGACGAGTTGATCAAAGCAGGGGTGGTTTATGCTGAATGTTTGTAAAGGCGCCCTGTCGGGCCTCATTGTGTGTGATTTTTCTTGGGTTGGGGCTGGCCCCATAGCGACCAGCGTTTTGGCCCAGGCGGGCGCTCAGGTGATTAAGATCGAGAGCACCAAGCGACCGGACATTTTGCGCAAGGGCGAACCCTTCAAGGATGGGGTAAGTTCGGGTTTGGATCGAAGTGGCTATTTTTCGGCGCGCAATGCCAACAAGCAGGATATTGCCCTGGATATGACCCATCCGAAGGCCCGTGAAGTGGCCGCTCGACTGATCGCAAAGAGCGATATTGTCATCAATAACTTTCGTGTCGGGCAGATGGAGAAGTGGGGGTTGGGCTGGGAAGACGTCCAGAAGCTCAATCCGCGGGCCATCTACGTCACCATGAGCCTTCAGGGCCTTCAGGGGCCACACAGTCGTTATATGGGCTTTGGCGTCAACCTCAACGCCCTTTGCGGATTGACATCCCGGGCAGGTGAGCCCAATCAACCCCCCTTTGGTACTGGCACCAATTATACCGATCATGTCATTGTTCCAACCCACACCCTGTTTGGAATTATGGCCGCTTTGTTGGAGCGTGAGTTGACCGGAAAGGGTCAGACCGTGGCCCTGTCACAGCTGGAATCGGCCATTGCCGTGACGCCAAGCGCTGCAATGGCTTACGCAGCGAATAGCGAGACGCTTGGGCCATTAGGGCAGGGCGATGAACGTGCGGCACCGCACGGAGTATACCGTACATTGGGATATCGTCGATGGATCGCACTATCGGTGTTTACCGATGATCAGTGGGCGGCATTCAAGGAGCTCTTGGGCAATCCCGCGTGGGCCGAAGCTGATGCGTATGCCTCACTCCAGGCTCGCAAGCATAACGAGCTTTCGCTGAATGCTGCGATCGAGAACTTTACGCGGGCGCAACAGGGTGAGTGGTTTGCCGAGGCGCTCTGCTCACGGGGGATTGCCGCTGCAATGGTGCGTGATGCGAGAGAGGTTGTTGATGATCCGATGCTCAGGGAGGATGGCTTCTGGGTTTATCTGGATCACCCCGAAGTGGGCTACACCCTTTATAACCGAGCGCCGATCAAAATGAGCGAGACGCCTTTGGTGATGCGTACGGCAGCACCATCGATCGGTCAGGATACCAAGGAGATCTTGGCACAATTGCTTGGCTATACCGAGACGGAAATTACGCAGATGAGCGATGATGAGGTGCTTGTCTGAGTAGTGGACTTAATATCCAATAAAAATAGGGGAAGACGATGGACTTTTCAATCTCTGAAGAGTATTCGATGCTCAAAGATGTGGCGCGACGATTTACCGAAAAGGAGCTGATGCCGCTGGATCATCTGCTGTTGGAACGGGAGGCGCGGATGTGGACTGAAGGCCTGGACCTATTGCCTGAAGAGGAGGTGGGGCGACTTAAGGATCTGTCCAATGAAATGGGTTTCTGGGGGATTGAAGTCGACGAGGAGCTAGGGGGACAAGGCCTTGGCATGTTTGCCAAGACGCTGGTGGTTGAGGAGATGTCTAAATCCTTGAGCGGCTTTTCTCACCATGGTTTTCTGCTGCCGCCGGATGCTCCCAATCTTTATTACTTGCACGAATGTTGTGTCGGTCAACAGCGCGAGAAATATCTGGATCCCTATTGCAAAGGCGAGTTTGATTCTGCGATGGCTGTCACCGAACCAGGTGCGGGCTCTGACGTGAGCGGACTTAAAACTACCGCCGTTCGTAAAAACGGAAAATGGGTGATTAATGGCTCAAAGATATTTATCAGCAAATGTGATAAGGATAATGTGTTTTTTATCCTTATTGCGGTGACCGACCCGGAAGCTGCAACCAAAGATCGTTTTACCGCATTTCTTATCGACAAATATGCGCCTGGACTTACGATAGGAGCCCAAATTCCAGTGATTGGTGCTATGCCTACCTGGTCTATTTACCTCGACGATGTGGAGGTTGGAGATGATGCTGTACTCGGAGATGTGGGCCAGGCTTTCATTCCGTTACAGAATCGCTTTGGTGTACGACGTATGGAGTTGGCTTCCCACTGTACCGGTATGGCGGAGCGGCTGATTCAGATGATGATCGATCAGTCAAACTCACGGAAGACATTCGGAGAGTTGCTTGCCAATCGACAGACCGTACAGAATTGGATCGCTGATTCCACGATGGAGCTCGAGAGTGTGCGCTTGATGCTCTATTACAACGCTTGGAAACATGACAAGGGGTATAAAGATCTGCGAACCGAAGCAGCCATGGTAAAGGTCAGCGCCACGGAGATGCTTAGTCGGGTCGCGGACAGGGCGATCCAGTTACATGGAGGATTAGGTCTGTCTCACGAACTGGGAATCGAATACGTGGCGCGGATGGCGCGTATTTGGCGTATCGTCGAAGGTGCCTCTGAGATTCATCGAACTACGATAGGAAGAAACGTCCTGCGTAATGGAAAGCCATACGACATGTTCGTCACAGCGTAGGTTGTAGGATACTGATTTATTATTTTTTTTGAACTGGGAACTGTTTATGTCTATTCAATTTGAGGTGAGAGACTCTATAGCCTACGTGACGTTAAATCGCCCCGAGGCCATGAATGCATTGGATCCAAGCGCGCTTAAGGAATTTGACCAAGTTTGGGATGAGGTTCGTAATAATCCGGATATTCGCGTCTCAGTTCTGACTGGGGCTGGAGAGAAGTCGTTTTGTACCGGTACGGATATGAAAAACGCACCGCCTCCAACCGAGTGTATGGCAGCGACCTATTTGAGAGAAGGACAGCCGATCATCCCGGGAATGAAAATGTGGAAGCCGATCATCGCAGCGATTAACGGATACGCCGTGGGCGGTGGACTTGAGATTGCCCTGGCATGTGATCTACGCATTGCAAGCCCGAATGCTAAGTTTGGCCTGACAGAAGTTAAAGTGGCTAGTCTGGCTGGATTGAACGGCACCCAGATGCTGCCAAGAGCGATGCCGAGGGCGGTGGCGATGAAGATGTTGCTGACCGGTGAAATGATTGAGGCCGATGAAGCGCTCCGTTACGGGTTAGTGAGTGATGTCGTTGACCAGTCGGAGCTGATGGCAAAAGCCACCGCGTATGCGCAAAAGATTGCCAGTGCGGCACCGCTGAGTGTGCAGGCTGCCAAACAGGCTGCTGTGATGGGATTGGATATGCCAACCGAGCATGGCATCGCCTTCTCTCATCTGCTTTGGGGGGTGTTACGGGATACGGAAGATCGAAAAGAGGGCTTCGCGGCGTTTGCGGAGAAACGCAAGCCTCAATTTAAAGGCGCCTAACCCGCAAATTACGCCGGCTATTGAGATCGAACGGCCTCCACTGGGGCAGGCTCCACTCACCGAAGGTAACGACCTGGCTTCGGGTCCTACCTTTTCCAGCCTGGAGAACGCCTGCACGCGCAAGGATATCTACCGCCTGGCGAAGGCGTTCGTCGAGACCTTCATCGCCAGTTATGCCAAGCCGCCCTCGGTGATCGTCCTGGATATGGAGCACTCCGAAGACCGCACCCACGGCCAGTAGCAACTGGCCTTCTACAACCACCATTACGGCAGCCACTGCTACTTGCCGTTGTTTCTCTTCGAAGGTAAGCGCCACTAAATCAGCACCTATTTTCAAGTCGCTGACTACGACACACTGATCTCCTCTCATCTATACCGAGGAACCAGTGATGACCACCCAAGAACGCGCCCATTTTTGGCATGAACAAATCACCGCTTGGCAGACGTCCGGCTTGTCCGGACAGGCTTTCTGTCATCGGC